>CAJUNT010000014.1 GCA_910587735.1 uncultured Clostridia bacterium | reverse complement strand
GAACAGATTTAACTTCAGCCCAAGTTGGGCCCAAGTTAAAAGGAGAACTTTCTATTGAAATATTGGCAGATGAAATGGGAGAAAGTAGAAACCAGATAAAAAGATACATAAGATTGACTTATTTGATTACAGAATTACTTGATATGGTAGATAATAAAAAATTGCCATTTAATACGGCGGTAGAATTGTCATTTTTGAAAGAAGATGAACAAAGGATTTTATATAATATTATTTCAGGATATAATCAAATTCCATCGTTGAAACAGTCAATGGCTATAAAGGAATTGAGCAAAGAAGGAAATTTTGATAAAGAAGTCATTGAAACACTTTTAACAGAAAAAACAAATGACACAAAATTTAATATTAGTAAAAAAATAATTAAAAAATATTTTCCAAAAGGTTACACACCAAAACAAATGGAAGAAGTAATTTATAAACTTTTGGAGGATTGGGCAAAAAATAACAATAGTTGAATGTGGTGTCGAATAAAGACAAAATAAAAATGATAATTGAAAAATTTATAAAACTATGTTAGAATTAGTTCGATATCGAATTAGTTTAGTCTAAATGCTCTAAAAAAACTCTAAAAGAACTCATTTAAGTATAAAACTTAGATGAGTTTTTTATTTTAGAAAATAATGATTGAATATCATATCTGCTACAGGGAAGTGGAAAACAATTGAAATTTTTATAATTTTATGCTAAAATTAATTGTCAAGATTGAAAAGGGACAAAGTTTAAAAATGAAATTTTTTAAATATGTTATCTTTTCGTGGTACTAGATAATTATCTAGTACCTTTTTTAAAGGGGTATAGTGTCAGATAGTAGAACGTTGGTCTCCAAAACCAAATGTCGAGAGCTCGAGTCCTTCTGCCCCTGTTCTTTTTATTTGACATAATAAAATTAGATTGACATAATAAAATTAGAATGATAGAATAAATTTGTAAATTATTTATAGGGAAAGAATAAAAGCATTTTTTTGGAGAGGTGTCCGAGTGGTTTAAGGAGCTGGTCTTGAAAGCCGGTGACTCTGTAACGAGCCGTGGGTTCGAATCCTACCCTCTCCGTTGCATTAATTTAATGCACATGCTATAATTTCCCTAACTTTAATTCTCTAATCTATTTTTTGTAAGTTTATTAAGTCAACCTCCTTAATAAATGTTTAATATTTTATTAAGTATTTCGGCGTGTATATGTCTAACCTAACATATTGCCGAAATTTGCAGTAATGTACCTATATAGGTCATTGCTGCTGAGGGTGGCGAATGGTTTTGGCATAAATACTAGTAATAGTGTTTATGCTTTTTTTATTACTTGTATATATAATCTTTCATAATTTCGAGCATTATATTTTATTTTACTTTTTGTTCTACTGCTTCTATTTGCTTCTGTATTAGCCATTATGTGTTAACCTCTTTGTTATTATCCCTTTCTAGTTTTTCGTTTATTGCAATAACTACAAATTCATTTAAACTTTTATAACCATTTTGATTTATAAACTCTAATAAATTATCTTTTTTTTCAATGGGTAATGTGATAGGAAATCTATAATAATTTTTACTATTATATTTACTTTTTGCTTTTGTTGCAGAATTAGCCATATTTGAAAACCTCCTTTACTTTAGTTTCTTTATGTCTTAATTATACAATATTATATATACTGATTCTACTATATATATTTTACAAATTCAATATACTGATTCAGTATATATTTGTGCATTATTACATATTGATTTATATACTGATTCAGTATATAATAGAATCAACAAATGAAACAGAAAACAATAAAAAAAAGGGGATATTGATATGACTAGAAAACAAATTATAACTGCATGTGTAGAAAAACAGATTGAAAGAAGCATTGTAAAAGAAGGAAATAAAGAAAAAGAAATCAATGCTAAATTAAATGGCGTTGGAAATTGGCTGAAACCAATGAATAAAGCTCAGTGTCAAAGCTGGTTTGATGATTTATTCAAACCAGAATATCAAATAATCAAAGAAAAATTGAAAGAAAAAATTAATAATTGGTTTGAAGAAAATAATATTGAGGCTAATTATTTGGACAGCGAATTTTATGATAATGGTAATGGAAAAGGCTTGCATATTGAAATCAAATGGGAACAGAAAGAAGAATTTGATAATTTAACACATCAATATTTTTATCATTTTAAAGTAGAAGATATTGATACAGAAGCTATTTTTGCTATATGGGTTAAATATGTAGAGCAAGTAGAACAAGATAAAAGGATTATAGAAGAATTAGAAGAAACAAAAGAAGAAAAAGAGAATAAAAACATCATAAGAAATAATAATCAAGAACAATCAGAAAGAAAAAAAGAAATAAATGAGAATAAAATTTTAAAATTTGAAGTGGGTAAAAAATATGTTTGTAGTTCTATTGTAAACTCAAATTCAAGATATGAATTTGAAGTAATTAAAAGAACAGCAAAAACCATTACTATTAAAAATAGCGATGGAGAATTGAAAAGATGTAAAATTTACACTAACCAAAGGGGAACGGTAGAATTATTATATCCAAATGGAAAATATTCCATGTGTATTGTGCTTAGTGCAAGCGACGCACAAGAAGAACAACAAGAACTAAAAGGACAGCAAAAAGATAATGTAATTTATGTTGATTTTAGAGGGAGGCTTAATTATGAGATTTTTTGAAAATATCACAACAATAGAACAGTTGAGAAAGGAATATCATAAACTTTGCATATTACACCATCCAGATAATAGTGGTAATAGTGAAATTATGAAGAAAATAAACGAAATTTATACAAGTTTATTTAATAAATTGAAATTCTGTCAAGAAACAGAACAAACAGAAAATACTACATATGAGACGCCTGAAGAATTTATTGAAATTATTGGACAGTTGATAAAAATGCAGAATTTACAAATTGAGATTTGTGGTTGTTGGATTTGGATAGGTGGCAATACATACCCTAATAGAACACAATTAAAGGAAATAGGTTGTAAATATGCATCCAAAAAAAAGTTATGGTATTGGCATAATCAAGAAGAAAAGATAAAAAATAAAAAATCTAAATCCATGGAAGAAATCAGGGAAAAATATGGTAGTCAAAAGATTTTCACAGAAAAAAGCCAAAAGGTATTGGTAGGATAAAGAAAGGAATGAAAAAAATGATACAATTTATAAAAGCAATACTTCAAATTATAGCAGGGTTAATTTATTATAAGGCTACAATTATATACTTTTCTAATATAACATATATCCAAAGAGGATATAACGCCATAGGTAGCGAATATCTATTAGCTATCATGGTAGGAATAAGTATATATTTCCTAGTAGGTAAAATGTTCCATAGTATAATGTAATTGCATATAGTCTATATAAAAGATGGTTATTTCAGTTTTAGAAACAACCACCTTTTGCATTTGTAATTTTGGATGATAAAATTACTACTCTATTTTTAGATATAATTTACCTTATATCAGTAAAGTATAATTATATTAAAAATATAAAATAATCTGTTATATGCTAATATAATCCAAAATAAACACTAATCTAACATATGGCATATTAGTATATAAAACATAATTATTTTATCTTAATCTTAATTAAATAAATATTTTATTTATCATATCTTTCAACAAAGGTTATTAAACCTTTTATTTTTTTATCTTTTTCTCCTAGTTCTTCAATATCTGTATCATCAAGTTCTTGCTTACGCTCTTTCATTATTTTAAATTTATTGACGTCATTTTTATACTGTGGACTTTTTTTATATGCATTTATAGCAGACCACAATAGTTTACATACTACTTGTACAAAAACCTTTTCTTGTTTTATTTCTTTAATGTGATAAAGTTCTTTTAATAATAGTTGGTCATGAATAGAAAAAGAAACTTTTTTATTTTTTTTCAATGATATTATCTCCTTTTTTATAAATTTATTTTTATACTTATTGAACTAGGGAAGTAGTAAAAAACCGTATGCCAATCACGTAATATATCTTAATATAAAAATTAAGTGAAATGCATAAAAAAGTGTGAAAAAAATTGTCAAAACAATTTTAAGCAATTTTTTATTAAAAAATTTTAGTTTTGGTTTTTCAAAATTATAGTTATTTGTATTATATCAAGTTAATTTTAGTAAAACAAATACAACATAATTTAGTTCGTATAATATCTATTATGCGAACTAAATTATACGATATATTAAATAAAAAAGTATAACATTTGCTTTTTCTATCTCATTTAATAACCTAAAAATATAAAGGGGGGAGGTTAAAAAAAATCACCAAAGGGATACCTCGGAAAAATTTTTACTATTCCCCGAAATTTTATAAGCCAAATAAAATAATAATTTTTTATAAAAAATACTTATTATCTTCTTACAAAATCTATGTGAATTAAAATAACAAAACAAGAGAACGTTTTAAAAAATAAAGTAAGCTGTATAGTCTAAAGTAAATAGTTTTAAATTCTAAGGCATAACGTTTTTACTGAGTGTAGCCAGTATATACTATATTATCAGGATAGAAAATGAAAAAAAATGCTAGTTTTCGTTGATATATCAATGAAAAATGACATTTTAAAGCGTAAAAAATTTTTTATTAATTTTTTTCAAGATATAATTTAAAATCTTTACTTAAAAAATATATAGTATAAAATATAAATATACAGTATTGTATATAAAACTATGGAATTATATAAAAATATATGGAATTATATAAAAAAATTATGGTATAATATAAAAAGGAGATTAAAATGCAGAATAGAATTAGAGAAATTGCCTTGAGAAAAAAAAAGAAATTGAAAGATATATCAGAGGGAACTGGAATACCATATCCTACTTTAATGATATACTTGAAGGAAAAAAATGCGTCAGAACCATCTGTAACAGCTGCACTAAAAATTGCAGAATATTTGGGGGTTGAAGTAAAGGAGCTATTTATATTAGAAGAGCAGGATTGGAAGAAAAAATGATAATTTAATATATAATGGGATATAGAAAAGAAGTGGTAATATTGGGCGGAAAAGTGTGGGCTGTTGGAGAAAAGAAAAGGAGGAAAAAAATGAGTAAACAAAAAGTAGTAAAAGGATATAAAGTATTCAACCCAGATTGGACTTGTAGGGGATTTCAATATCAAGTCGGGAAATGTTATGAAATTCCTGAAAAGCCAGTAGTATGCAAAAGAGGCTTTCATTTTTGTAAAAAGCTGGTTGATTGTTATGAGTATTATGATTTTGATGAAAACAATAAGGTTGCTGAAATAACAGCATATGGGGAAATTGTTATAGAAAATAACAAAAGTTGTACAAATAAAATAAGAATTGAAAGGGAAATAAATTGGAATGAAGTGTTAGCTATCGTTAATACAGGGGAAAATTGTACAGGATTAGGTAACATCGGAAACGATAACAGTGGAATCTACAATAATGGAAATTGCAACAAGGGAAGCTATAACGATGGAAGCTATAACAGTGGAAACGGTAACAGCGGAAACTACAACAGCGGACACCACAACGATGGATACAGTAACAACGGAAACTACAACGAGGGAAACTATAACAAGGGGAACTATAATAAGGGAAACAATAACATCGGAAATGATAATAACGGGTGCTACAACAGCGGACACCACAACAATGGAAACGATAACAGCGGAAGCTATAACAACGGGTGTCGCAACAGCGGAAACTATAATAATGGAAATTATAATATTAGCGATTATAGTAATGGTTGTTTTAATACAAAGCAAACAAAAATGTTTCTATTTAATCAATTATCAAATTGGACATTGGAAGATTGGTATAACAGTAAAGCAAGCACAATATTAGATGTATATGTTTCAGTGTCCCCTATAGAAAAAACAAAAGAAGAAATTTTTGAACAGCAACAGCAAAATTGGAATCAATTAAGTCAAGAACAAAAAAATATTGTTATGGCAATACCGAATTTTGACAAAGAAATATTCAAAGAAATAACAGGGATTGATGTGGATAAAGGAGTAATGAAACATGAGAAAGATTGTTGATGATGTAAAGGATATGAGTATGTGTGAATTAGCAGATAATTGTATGTTTATAAAAGGTGAAGTATGAAAGAGAAAGTTGTATAGGGTGTTAGCCATTGCAGAACATACTGAAACAAGTGAGTTATTTGTTGTATATCAAGCATTATACAACAGTAGGGTTTATGTTAGACCATATGATATGTTTGTGTCTGAAGTGGATAATATAAAGTATCCGAAGGCAAAACAGAAGTATCGGTTTGAATTGGTGATATAAGGAGAATTTTTATGGATAGTTATGTACAGCAAAAAAGAAAAGAAAATATATTAAAAATAGATTTGAACTTGGAGAAAGCCCCTCCTAATTATAGAAACTTAATTAATGATTTGGTTAAAATACATCAGGAAGGGTATACATTGTTAGATATACTCTTAAATGAGAGGTATCATATAAAAAACTATCGGTTGTGTGAAGATGAAGATAAATTTTATAATACTATCAAAAGATATAAAAAGTTTTTTTATAGAGTTTTTTCATTTGAAGTTACAAAATTGAATAATAAATGGGTATGGGGTGAACTAGAAGATAACAATTTATATAATAATGATTTTTCGGAAATATACAGCAGGCATGGAAAAATAAATTTTGATTTCAATATAAAAAATTATTTATATATTATATTTGTATATAATATTATAAATAAGAACTTTCAGGTATTTATTTATAATGGAATTCCTGAAAGTGACTTTGTTTATTTAGTAAATAATTTAGATAAATTGAGATGAACTACCCATTGGATTTATCCAATGGGATTCTAAGAAAGTGACAACTCTATTTAAGAAGTTTGATGAACCTAACAAGTCAGGCAATTCTTATTATTACAGGTGTGTCCACTTTGCCACTACTATATATGACAGTTACGTCTACAATACTACTTTTTATTTTTAAATAGTTTACATAATTTATAATTTATGATAAGATAATATAAAGACTTTGAAAAAAAGAAGGTGGTCAAAAGTTGGAAAAGTGCTTTTTAACAAAAAATGATTGTTATTTAAAGCAAGAATATATGGAAAAAATAGATGGGATAATGTTACACAGCACAGGGTCGAATAATCCTTATTTGAAAAGATATGTACAACCAGATGATGGCAAGTTGGGTAAAAATAAAAATGGAAATCATTGGAATCAAAAAAAACCAGATGGTAGAAGTGTTTGTGTTCATGCCTTTATAGGTAAATTAGAAAATGGCAATATTGCTACATATCAAACATTGCCTTTTAATATGGTTGCATGGCACTGTGGTGGAGTTGGAAACAAACATTATATTAGTGTTGAACTTTGTGAAGATGATTTATCAAATAAGCAGTATTTTGAAAATATTTATACAGAGGCTATAAAATTTGCGGTGGATATTTGCAGGTTATATCAAATAAATCCACGAAGTGGTATAATATGCCACGCTGAAGGATATCAGAGAGGTATTGCTACAAATCATAGCGATGTATTGCATTGGTTTAGTAATTTTGGAAAAACAATGAATGATTTTAGAAATGATGTAAAAAGAAGTTTAGAGCAAAAAGAAGAAGGGACAAAAATGATATATAATTATATAGACAAAAATATGCCAGAATATGCACGTCCTGTTATACAGAAAATAGTTAATAAGGGATTTCTAAAGGGAAATGAAAAAGGCGAACTAGGATTGAATGATGATTTATTAAGAACATTAGTAATATTAGATAGAGCAGGCTGTTTTGATAAATAATAAAATATGAAAGGATGTTTTTTATGGCAAAACAAGAAAAATATGATGAAAATTTAACTGTTTCTAAAGAGACAGATACAGAAGTAGAAAAAAAAGAAAATGAAGTACATAATATTAAAGATGTTCTTACAGAAGAAGAAATCAATGATACAAAAAGATGTTATGCAGCACCTGGAGATAATGAAACAAAAAATGGAGTTTGTATAATTTGCGGTAAATCTACTATGTATGCAGCAAGACATTTGTGCTATGAGCATTATAAACAATATTTGCAATAAGTATGAAAAGCATATCATATAGATGTGCTTTTTTTATATTTATATAGAATGAGGTGCTGATTATAAGAAGACATAAAATAATAAAAAATTATTTATCTTCAACAGATAAAGAAATACCTGAAGGCTATTATCCCATTGATGAAGTGTGTATTTCTTTAGGCATTGCAAAAGAAAAAGTTCAAGAATATCGCAGAAAAAGTTTTGAAGCTGCAAAAAGTTGGTGTATAAAGCATGGTTCTAATGATGTTTGTACTTTTTGGAATATCAATACAGCTGATTTTGATACTGATATCAATTATTTTGCAAAACACACGGATTTAATAGATATTGCTCCTCTTATTACTATGTATAAATGTAAGCATAGAGAAACTAGAAAAAGAGAAATTGAAGCAAAAGGTTTAGAAGACCATTTTTGGCATTCATTTTGTATACGAAAAAGTTATATACAAAATTATATTATGTATGGAAAAGCAACACTTAAAAAAAGTACAAGACGAAATACTACAACAGGTGCTAGGATTTATGGGCAGTATAAAATTATAATAGATTCAAATGACAAAGAAATCAAAGCATTACAAGGAGCAAAGAATAAAATATATTTTGATTTTAAAGATTGGGCAAAAGAAAATGGTTTAACTATATCAGAAGCTGCATTATTAGCAATGGATGAAATATTAAAAAGATATCCTGTGGAGTTACCTAAAAGAACAGAAGTAAAAGGTGATTTAATTTACTTAGATGAAATAAGACCACGAAATGTCAAAACTACACTTACTATTCCTGGAGAAGTACATTCAAAAATGGCAAATATCGTTAGAAGATTTAATAGTGAGAATGCAACAAAAATAACGTTTAAGGATTATATTATAAATGCTATTGATGAAAAAAATGCAAGAGTTCCATTAAAATATAGTGACCCAGAATTAGAGATAGAACAAAAACGATTAGAAAAAATGCAAGAATATTATAAATAAATATAATGGGAGATGTGCATAATGGTATGGAATATAAGCAAAGACCCTGAAGAACTTGAAAAATTAAATAAGGAAATAGCAGAATATATAAGTAAACTTCCTTTATGGAATAAATCATTAAATAGAAAAAAGGAAAAGGAATATAATTTCAGAAAAAAAATAAAAAGAAAGTGATACTATGATTAAAAAAAACATAGAAAATGATATGGCATTAGAAAACTTAGACAATACAGAATACGATGAAATTATTAGTATTCCAAGAGAATTTGTAAAATTACAAAAAGCAAAATTACAAGAGAAACAAGAAGCGGTTAGAATGATTTCAGACGATAAGAAGTTGGATGAAGTTATTAAGGTAATTAATGGTGTTTCTCAACTTGGAGATATATTAACAGATGAAAATGTAATCAACAAAGTAAGGAATAATATTAGCACTGCAAAAGATTTGAACTTTTTAGCTGATACCTATATTAAAATGCTAAATGCACTTGATACTGTAAAAAGATGTGATACGATTGATGCAGAGGGAACACCAAAAAGATTGGCTCTTGCGATTGGCTTTCAAGGAGTTAAAGTTGGTGTGCAGATTGAGAATAATTAGAAAGCTGGTGACTAATTGGAAGTAAAAACACCCAAAAAAAGAGGAAGAAAAAGAAAAAATCCAGAAAATATAGAAATGGTAGAAGTATTACAAAAGTCTCAAGAATGGACTGAACCTCCAAAGGGTGAAGAGTATTCTATTTGTAAAAAATGTGGAAATGAATTTCAGCAGGATTACTATATAGAACAAAATATCTATTCTAATTATCGCACTTGTAAGGAATGTAGAATAAAAGAGGCAAGGGAAAAAGAAAAAAAATTAAATGAGAATTATAATAGTTCCCAAGAGGCAATATTAAATTATGAGCCATTTGAAGCACAACAAAAAATGCATGACAGTTTTGAAATACATAGATTTTTGCTATTATGTTGTGGAAATAGATTTGGAAAAGATAGATTTACTATTATGGCTTTTATTATTTATTTTGTAGAGTGTTTAAATGAAAATAGACATATTGACCGTACTGATATGGTACCATCTGTATATGGATGGATTGTAGCACCAACTGAAAGAATGGCAAGGCAAAACTGGAAGGAATTAAAAAAATATTTTCCGAAAGAATGGATTGTAGCAATTTCTGATAGCACGTTAGTTATGAATACTATAGGTGGTGGTGTAATTGAAGTGCGTTCTGCATATGACCCAGAAGCGTTGGTTGGTGTAGGTTTAGATATTGTTGCAATTACAGAGGCTGCTAGAATCAAAGACCTTGCAGCAGTTTGGGCAAATTTAGAAGCTAGACTTTCTTCGCCTGGAAGGGGAAGGGAAAAAGACAGAAAAGGACATAACTATGGTATGGGAAAAGCAATTATAAATAGTTCTCCTTTAGGTAAAAACTACTTTTATACTATGTGGACATGGGGACAGAAAAATCATCCTAATTATTCTTCTATGTGGGAGTCTTTCCAATTTCCATGGGATGAAAACCCAGTAAATAAAGAATTGGCAAATACAAAAATTTTAACAAAATATGGTGAAATACTTTATTCAGAAGATTTGCGTCGAAGACTTGGAAATAATGTATATAGACAAAATTATTTAGGAGAATTTTTAGATGATGAAGGTACAGTATTTAAAAACTTTGAGACAAAGTGTGTAAAGATATTAGATTTAAAATTAAGAGAAAAACAAAAAAGAGAAATAATAGAAGAATGGCGGATTGTAAAGCCATATAATGTATATCGTATTGGATATGACCCTGCCACAGGTGGTTCAGGAGATACTCCTGCTATTGTAATAAGAGATAAAACTGAAAATAAAATAATTAGAATAATTAGTTTATATGGAAAAAAATATGACGAACAATGGGATGAAATCGCTTTTTATTCTAAATTATATAATCATGCAGAATGCGCTTATGGAATCACAGGACATACAGCAATAGAAGGACAGCTTACAAAAAGAGGAGTATTTGAAATACCTCTTGATGAACATGGTACGAAAAAATCAGAATATATAAATAGTTTAGAACGTGCTATAGAAAACAATTGTTGTCAAATATTATATGATGGAGAAGAGGCAACACAAACACTTATTTATGAAATGAATGATTATAGTTTCATAAATGGTCGCTATAAAAATAAGGAACAAGCACATGATGATTTTGTTTCGGCAATGTACTTTTGCTACTTTGATTTTGATAAAATAGATATTAGTATACCTCCAATATTGGATATATCTATTATTGATTACAATTAAATATTTACATAAATATTTATAGTTGATATTATGGTAACTAAATGCTATGATAATATTGTAGTATTTATGGTGGTGGATAAAAGAATGGAATTATTTAAAAAAAATAATAGTGATAAAAAGAGTGATACCTCAATAAATCTCGGAAGAATATCTGTTATTTCTAGTGAGTTAGAAAATATTTATACTTATAATCAAAAAACTTTAGATGTTTTAAAAGAATTAAAGGCTAGAAATAATGTTGCTGAAGCAATTGATACAATTGTATATAAAACACCAGATGGAAAAATGGCATTTAATACATATTTGAGACTTGCAAATAGTGGAATTAACATACAATGGTATCGTGCAGGACAAGGAGTAAAAAGTCAACCAATTAAAAAATATGATGCTGAATTTAGAGAGTTCGCTTCAAGAATTGGCAAGACGAATTCTAGTGGACTAGATGGCATTATAGATGAATTACATGGAAGTGCTATTACACATGGAGGGATGGGTGTAGAAGTTGTTATTGAAAATTTAGATGATGGGATTGATGATATTTATTTGGTTGACCCTATTTCGATAATAGAATGGAAATGGATACCAGAAAAGAAAAGATATGCTGCATATCAGCAGCAGAACGGAAAGAAAAAGGATTTATTTGACGGGAATTTCTTTTTTGTACCATTTCAGCCTAAAATAGGACATCCTGATGGTACATTTATGTTTGAACCTGCTATTTTAGCTATTACACAACAACAACAGTTTTTAAGTGATAGTTGGACAGTATTACATAGGATTGGTTATCCACGATATCATGCTACAGTAGATAGTGAAAGGATAGTAAATTCTTTGTCAGATAAATCACCAAAAGCAATAGAAGATGCTATCACTTCCCAAATTGATAGTGTTGCTAAGATGATGAGACTTGTAGGAAAAGACAATGATTTTGTTACAAGTGATGCAATAAAGGTCGAAACTGTAGGTGCAGGTGTAAATGGCAGTGGTATTGATATTAGAGCATGGAATGATGTAATTGATGTGCAAGTTATGAACTCATTTCAAATATTACAAGTATTGATGAATAGATTGAAAAGTGGTTCTTATGCCTTATCAAGCGTTGAATTTAAAATAGTAACAGATACTATTGAAAGTATGAGGCGCGGTTCTAAAAGGATTATAGAAGATATTTGCCGTATGTGGGCTAGGGTAAATGGTTATCAAATTATTCCTAAAGTCGAATTTAACCCTATTGATTGGCAAAAAGAACTAGAAAAGCTAGATGCTAAAATGAAGCTATTAGAGATTAATAGACGTGCTGAAGAATATGGATATATCGGAAAAGATGAAGCTGCAAGCAATTCTATGGGGGTAGAAAATGCTAATAATCAAAATTCAGATGGAATGTTTGAATATATAAAAAAGAACTTTAAAGAAGAAAGTAAAACTATTGGTACAACAAATGGTGGTGAAATAGAAAATGGCGAATTATAATGACTGTAAAAAATATGGGATTATACAAAAACAATTAGAAATTGAAAATGTAACAAATGAAGACAGTTTGACACTAATTAATAAATATACAAGGCGAGATTTATCATTAGATGAAGTATATATATTTCCAATATCCCTATGTAATAATGATATAGATAGAGATATAGAAAAGTTTACACTAGAGTCATTAAATACACTTGCTCCTTTAATGGTAGGAAAAACCATTGTGTTAGACCATTTTTGGAGTGCTAAAAATCAGTCAGCTAGAATATTTAAAACAAATGTTGAACAAGTCATAGGAAAAATGACAAAAGATGGTGAACCATTTTATCATTTAACTGCATTAGCATATACTGTAAAATCTGATGCTACAAAGGATTTTATATTGAATGTAGATGCAGGAATATTAAAAGAAGTATCTGTTGGTGTTGGAGTAGGAAAGTATACTTGTAGTATATGTGGATTAGATTACTATGGAGAAGAATGTAATCATTACAAAGGAAAAGTATATGATGAACAAGAAATGTTTGTAAAATTAGAAGATATAAACGATGCCTATGAAGTTAGCTTTGTAGCGGTTCCAGCTCAGCCAGAAGCAGGTGTAACAAAACAGCGAAAGGGTGAAAACGAAATGGAGTATAATGAAGAATTGAAACAATATGGCATTGATGAAAACATTTTTCAATCAATTATTTCTAAAAGTAAGGAAATTAATGCTGATTTGTTTCTAAAAATATTAGGGGCAGCTGATATAAAAACAGAAGAATCCTTTTTGACACTAAATGAGGCAAAAAAAATATTTGGTGAAATAAGTAAAGAGGAATTAGTTTCTAAAATGAAATCATATGAAGAACAACAAACGAAAGTTTCTGAATATGAAAAAATTCTTCAAAGTGCAGTAGAAAATGCAATAAAAAACGGCGTAAAAGCAAAAGGAAACAATTTTGATGAGAAAAGATGGACAAAAATATTTAAAGGATTTACATATGATGAAATCAACTCACAATCTGAAGAATGGAAAATAGAGGCGGAAAAAGAATTAAATGTTGGATGTAGAACTTCTCAACCACTTGAAAGTGAAAAGACATTTCACATTAATCCAGAAGACTATAAATATTAAAGGAGTGAATGAAAATGGGTGTTATTAGTGTAAATGGTATTGGAAATTTAACAAGAGTAACATTATATTTAGATGATACTACAACAGAAGCAATAAAAAATGATATATGCAGTATAAAAGGAAAAGCAGTTACAATTACGGATTCTAATACTGTAGGATATGGCACTGCGTCTAACCCTATTTTTGGAATTGTAACTGTAGTAGAACCACAAACAATGTCTAATGATAAATTGATTGTAGGTGTTGGAACAAACGGCTTTTTCACTGATTTAGAAAGTACAGGCGTAGCTGTAGGAGATTATTTAGCTTGTGATGGCTCTGGAGGATTTGCAAAATCTACAACTGCTACAAATGCACAAGTTACAGCATTAGATACAGATACAAATATGACAACAATATTTTTAAGATAAGAAGGGGAGTGAAAAAAGTGGAAAGTAATATTAGAAAAATTATTATGACTGAAGATATTTATATGAAAAGTTTGCAGGAACATATGACTGTTGATGAAGTTTTGGGGAGAGAATATAAAGAGGAAATCAACAAATTTGTCAACGATAATCCAAGTGCAAAAGGATTGACACCTATACAATTATCTATGGCTCAGCATGGTATTAGTAATAAATCTACATTGAAAACATTTAATACGAATGGCGCAGGAGAATGGTTATTGCCTTCTTATATTGATACTATATTAAGGGAAAGTATTAGTAAAAAACCTATCTTACAATATATTACAGATACAACAGTACCTGTTGATGGATTAGGAGCAATGGCAGCAACATTAAATTGGAATGATGAAAAAAATAAAGATAATATTTCAAGAAAACGTGTTGCTGAAGGACAAGATATTCCAACTGCAACGATTAAAATAGGTCAAAAAGTCATTCAATTACTAAAGCGGGGCAGGGCAATTGAAGCTACATATGAATCACTAATGTATTTAAGGATTGATTTATTTAAAAAGTTTTTAGATGTAATTGCATCTGATGTTGCACAAAGTCAAGTTTATGATGCTATTGATGTTTTAATTAACGGAGATGGGAATAAAGAAAATGAAAAAAAGGTTGAAACAATGACTTTATCTACAGCAGGCACTATTACAGCTGATGATTTGTTATCAATGGCAATAAAGGTAAATAAAAAATCAGGATTTCCAATTACTACTTTAATTGTAGGAGATAAATTTTATCAGCAAATTATAAAAATGAGATATAACACAAATGAGGTAAGTGGTGTTTTATCTATGTTTGGATTTGAATTTCCACAATCAATATTTGAAAATGTAGCTGTTATTTATAACGATAATATACCAAAAGCAAATGGAAAAGAGCAAATTATAGCATTAAATACAAGTCAATCATTAGTTAAGTATATTGCAGAAGGCAGTAATATTAGTGAAATAGAGAAAAATATACGAAATCAAACACAATTGGGTACTTTTTCAGAAATTGCGAACTTTGGATTATTTAATCCTGATACAGTTTTAATTGGTATTGAAAAATAAAGAAAGGATGAGTTTTATGTCATATGCTTATTTAGACAAAGGTAGTATTTTACACGCAGTAGAAAAAGAAGAGGATGCAAAACAATATTCTAAAAATGGAAAAGTAGAAAAAATTGATTACCCATGTAAAGGCGGTTATCCTTTGATAGCAGGACAAAGTGTTGTTATGTATTCTACTGAAAAAGCAGTGGTTTCAAATGGAGAAGAATATACAAAGGATGGTATCCCTTTGGATTTGAAACAATATCCGCAACTTCTAGTTTTGTATAAGAATTTGTCTTAACATGATTAAAAATGGTGCAGAAATGCACCTTTTTTTCATAAATTGGATTACTAGAAAGTCGGTGATACTATGGAAAATACTAAAATTGCTGAAACATATTTTGCAGGATTTGAAGAAATGAAAAAAGAAGTAACAGAATTAAAAGTAATACAAAGTCAACACGTTTTAATGTTGCAAAATTTGCAGGACTTACCTCTTGCAATTTCAGAATTAAAGGAAACACTCATGAAAATTAGTATGACTATGGATACTTTTGGTAAACAAATACAAGAAAATAAAGAAGAAACAAAAGAACGATTTGACAAAGTGGAAAAAGATTTAGAATTTCAATCAGAGAAAAGTAATATTGATATAATTGATTTTATTAAAAAACATTTTATGTATTTTGTACTTGCTATTTATATTATTTTAAAGGAAGCAAATTTGTTTTAAAATAGAAGATATTAATAGTAAAGGAGATGTTTTTAACATTGAATAAACAAGAGAAGAAGGAAATGCTAAACTGTATAAGAGGATGTGTTAATGAAGTTATTTTCAACAAATTTTTATCATTTATGAATTTTAATAAAAATGAAAAAATAATACTTGAAATGATTCGAAAACAATATTCTTATCAAGAAATAGCAGATGAAATCAATTATAGTTATAGACAAGTACAACGAATTATTGATGAAATCTTAAATAAAATAAGCAAAATAATTACTACACTAGATAAACAAACAGATAGTACAAAAGAAATCTTTAAAATTATTTTTTTAGAAAATATGTCATAAAAATGTCGCTTTTATGTCATTTTTATGTCGTTTACCACAAAAAACAAAGACCCTATAATAAATTTAGGGTCTTTATTTTTTGCCTAAAGGAGGGGATTTTTTATGGCATATAATACATATCCATATGTATCAAATTATGGAGCAACTACATATAATCCATATATTCAAACAATGCAGAGAATGGGCGGAATGTATCCAGAACAAAATTATAGTATGAATCAATCACAGCAAATGTCACCTGGACAAGATATTCCTTTTGTTGATGGATATGAAGGAGCAAAAATGTACCCAATTCCAGCTGGCAAACAATATATGTTGATGGACAGCAGAGAGCCTAAATTTTATATTAAAAAATTAGATAATCAAGGTTATCCTATTATATCTGTATTTGAATTTAAAACAGCAGAACCAACACAAAATAATGTGATTGAAGGCAATATCAATACAAAATCAGAAGATTTTGTAGCAAAAGGTGATTTTGATAATTTATTGAAAAATCATGAAATGTTAAAAAATGATTACGAACAGTTTAAGAATATGGTTTTTCAATTAGCGAGTCAGTTACCTATCATGCAAACAACTCAAGAAAACATACCTCAATCAGGACAAGATATAGCAGTAAATCCCCAAATAGAAAAAGGACAAAATGAAAAGGGAGGTAAAAAATGAACCCTTTAATAAATATGTTGGGAAACACAATAGGAAATTTAATGAAAATACCTTATGTGAAGAATATTGCATTAAATATGTTAGGCGTTAAAAATCCTAATATGGGAAACATTATGCAGCTTATGAACCAATTTAATGGTCAATCTCCAGAAGCCTTACAAAATTATCTAGCACAAACAATACAAAAGAATGGCAGAATATCTAAAAATGATGTTGCACAAATGAAACAACAACTTCAAAAATGTGGTGTTCCAGAAAATGAATTACAAATGTTTGATAACTTTCTTCAAAATCATCAAGAAGTATTTAAAAAATGATTTATGTGCCAAAATGGCTATAAATATAAAAATAAATGATAAAGGAGGAATTTTAAATGAGTGAAATGCTAGAAGGCTATGTATTAGGTCAAGATGGCAATCGCAACAATGGAATGTGGGGCGATGGTTGTGTATTTTGGATTGTTTTAATTGCGTTATTCATGTTTGGCGGCTGGGGCAATGGAGGCTTTTTTGGTGGAAACAAAGGAAATTGTGCAACCACAAGTGATTTAGCGGATTCTTTTAATTTTAATCAATTAGACAATGGAATTAGAGGCATTCAGCAGGGTATTTGTGATGCTACATTTAGCTTAAATAATACAATGCAGGCTGGATTTACAGGTGTACAGTCTTCATTATGTAATGGATTTAACAACACAAATCAAGCTATCAATAACTTAGGTTTCCAGATGCAGAATTGTTGCTGCGATATAAAGAGTAATATTAAAGATGTTGCTTTTCAAATTGAAAGAAGTACCTGCAATGTAATAGAAGCAGGTCACGCTGATACACAAAGAATTGTTGATATGATGACACAAAATACAATTCAAGAATTGCGTGACCGTGCTAGTGCATATGAATTGCAGTTATCACAGCAAGCACAAACAGCTAATTTATTGTCTAATTTAAATCCAACTCCAAAACCAGCTTATATTACGTGTTCCCCTTATGAAAGCGTAATGATGAATTGGCGAGGATTTAATAGTGGTTGTGGTAGCTATAATAATGGCTGTGGTTGTGGCTGCGGTTGCAATTAAATACATAATTAATATACCCTAACATGGTACTTTCCGTCAATATATTGACGTGATTTTATAAAAAGACGGTAAGTTTTAATACTTGTCGTCTTTATTTTTTGGAGTGATAAAAATGTTTAATTCTAGTCAAAATAATAGATTAAATGCAAATATTGATGCATTAACAATATTTTCTGTAATACTTCAAGTAATTAACTATATGGAAGATAGTTCATTAACAAATCAAGATATTTTGACGAATTTAAACAATCAATCACAAAAAATCATAAAAGAATTGCAAAATGATTTTAGTAAAATAAATGAACGCTTAGAAGCAATAGAAAAGAAACTAGAAATAATAGAAGAAAGGGAAAGGAGTTAATTATAATGGCTTGTTATTTATATAATAATCAGGGATATGTATGTGGTGGTTGTTGTCACTTTGTACGTTCAACATCAGTTACATTAACAGGTACAGTTTTAAGTATCACTATACCAGAACAAAGATTAAGAAATCATGAAAGAGTATGTATTTGTATTGCACAATCTATACCAGAAGGTATTAATGAAAATACAACAGTAGCGATTGTATTAGGTACACAAACAATTAATGTCATTACAAGATGTGGCAATTTATTGTATGCAGACCAAATAAGGAGCAGACAAATTTTAAAATTGTTTGCTGCAACTGATTTACCTTATTTTGTTACTGCGAAAGATTGTAAGCTATGTAAGACAAGACATACATTTCCAGTAATACCAGTAGCAACAACGTCTGCAACAACATCTGTAGACGGAAATATAAATGCTATTCCAACAACTTCAGATATTAAGAAAGGAAGTGGCAAATGATGGCTCGTGCAATGAAAGCTTTTGTATTAAACGAAATGCAAAGACGTAAAGATAGAAACCGTGAGTATAACAACAGAAGATATGATGAACCATATACTGAAAAAGGTTATAGAATGGGGAATGAAATGTATCATACTAATGTTTTTTCAGATTACCCACAAGATAATCAATTCAGAAACAATAAAAATTATAGCTCAAATTATGATAATTATGATAATAGATATTATGATGGGTATGAAGATGTACCAACTCGAAAAGGATATGGTTCTGAATATGCTCCTATATATAATAAAAAAAACTATGAAAGAAACAATCAAAATAGTATGCAATATTATGGTATGGGTTACATAGATATTGAACAACCTTATGGTGATACAAAAAATTATAATATTCATGCTACTATGGGCGATATGAATATGAAAGCAAATATCAATAATATAAAAATGAATGAAAAAACGGCAATTGAATGGGCTAATAATATGGATTATGCTACTGGAGAACAAGGAGCTAAATGGAAACCAAATGATGTAAAACCATTTGCTGATAAATTAGGATTTTCTTATGGAAGCGAGAGATTTTGGTGTTTTTATGCTATTATGAATGCTATGTATGCAGACTATGGAAAAACATTAAAAAAATATGGTTGTACTGAACCCGAAGTATTCGCTGAACTAGCAAGAGATTTCATTGACGACCCTGATGCAGTAAAAAATAAAACCATGATTTATTATAATTTTATAGCGGAACATTGATATATAACGGGGTTAAATAAACCCCGTTTCTATTTGCAAATTTACATAATATATTATATAATTAGATTATGTAAAAAATTATGTAAACTTTTTAAGGTGATTATTATGTTAAAAATTAAAGATTTTCATAATAGGGTACGTCATTTAATCAATGCTTCAAATGAAGGGTTACCAAATGAGACAATAGATTTCTATGAATATCATGGAATGGCAGAAGACAAAATAAAAAGCATTATAAATGATTGGCGTACATTTCCAGAAAATTCGGAAAAATATAAAAAATTTGAAAGTGCTATTGTGTATCAAACTGCTTTGCTATTATATCCTAGTATTAAAAATCAAAGTATTAAAGTTAAACAAATTACAGGTGGTAAAGTAGAGTATTTTGAACCAGAAAAGTTACAAAATCAAATTCAAGATATACTTGATAAGTTGCTTTCAGATTTAGATAAAGAATACCATACAAATACATTGCATTTTAAATTAAGTAATATTTGATATAGAGGGATATTATGCAAATATTTGGAGATACATTTAAAAATATTACAAAAGAATTAGGAGAATACTTATTTTTTGAAGGTAAGGGAAAAAAGGTAAAAGCAAGTTTAAAACATTCTACAAAAGCAGCCTACAATTTAGCACAAAGACAATATTTTTTTGAAGGATATTGCATTAGTAATTTTTCTGATAAATCACTAATAAAAGGTGGTATGTATTTTACTAGAGAAAGTATACCCAACACAAAATACATGGTAGTTTCTATTGGAAATGAATATACAAGCAATGATTTATCTTATTTATATTGTTGTGAAACAAACGACAAAGTAACATTACAAAATCCTATATATGTTGAGGAAAAGTATAACACTACTTTATCATTTAAGACATATCAAAAAGATATACCTTGTTTTTGGAATACTACTGTAAGAAATTTAAAACAGACAAATGATGGTACACTTGAACAAACAATATATACTATGATAATACCTGCTAAATATGGTATATCTGTAGGAGATAGAATTGTACGAAAAGGATTTTCAAATGGAAAGTTTGGAGATTTAAAATGTAAAGTAGATAGTATAGATAGTTCTTTAATGTGCATAGAAGATGAAAAAAAACCGAAAATCAGTGGAATAGTATATCTACAATTATCAGAGGACTTGAGGTAATGGCAAAAGGAAAACGACCAACACTAAAATTTAATTCATCAGGATTTGTTCAATTATACAAGTCTGAACTTATTAAAACAACAAATGAAATTATGAAATCATTTGAAAAAGATGTAAAAATGCGATTGAATAAAGCAAAAAACGATATAGAAAGAGAAGAAAGTATTGAAATAGGAAAAAATATTATTAGTGCTAAAGTAACAGCATATGCACAGGCAATTATGGAAAGTTATGGTACAGGAAGTAAAATGGACACATCAAATCCATTTTTAGATGACTATAGAGGCAGTGATTTATGGAATCCAGCAAGAAAAGGGATTGCTATAAGCGGAAGACCAAAAGGAAAATATATTAATATTTTAGGTGAAGAAAAAATTTCTAGCGGAAGTATGGAAGGAAAGAATTTAGAACAAATCGGTCCATTATTTCAGCCAAAAACCCCTACAATGGCAATACAACAGGCTGAGGAATGGTTAAAGTCAAATACTGGATATTTTGAATACGAGTTAAATTTATTTCGACAAAAAGTTTTTTCAAATATTAATCAATTTTTTATATATAACTAGGTGGTGTTAAAGAATGCTAAGTGTTGTAGATGATAAACAAGTAATTGCTTACACAATTAAAAGTGACCCCTATATACAAAGCTTAGGATTTCAAAATCAATACATTTACAAAAGTATGACCACTCCAGATTTAATCAAAGCAGGAAATAAACAAATATTTATATATAATGCTCCTGGAGTAAGAACAGTAAGTGAAATTGAATCAGGATTAGTTTATCAAATAGATGTAAGCGTTCCAACAACTGAAAATTATATTGCAGACATATGTTTAGAACAAATACAAGCACTTATATTAAATAAAACAATTAGAAAACGCCCTATTAGGCTGTTTGACCCACCAAGAGCATTAGCCCCTAGTATAGAAAATTTTTATATTATAGGAATGAAAATAGTATTATATAGCACTATTTTTAATAAAAAAAGAGTTATTGAAAGTAATTCATGAAAGGTAGGTTTTAAAAATGGCAAAGAAAACATTATCCAAAACACTTGTTTTCCCGAAAGCAGGACATTTTATATTAGTACCTTATGGTGCAGGAAACAAATTAAATTTTAGTAAAGCATATAATTCTAGGTCTGGAATTGTAAATTCTATCACAAGAGAAAGTTCTTTAAATACAGTAGACTTACCTGATGGTAATTCAACTTATCCTGCAAAGACATACGTCCAGACACAAGCAGGTACCGTAACGATGCAATTGTCTACTTATGACCCTAGACTAGAGGCATTACTATCAGGTGCAACGTATCAAGAAAATGAGCAAGTTCGAGAAGAAATGTGGTATAATGGCGAGTTAATTGTTTCTAAAAGTGAAAATAATAATACAAGAAGCAATATTAATCTTACAAGTCGAGCCTCTCTTTCTAATCAAACAATTACAATACGTGAACCAGGGCCAGCTGTAAAAGACGATGGCACTTCAGTAGAAAATTTTGATTATGCTAACGCATATACTCAGTTAGGTATCAAATTAAATCTAAAAACAGCTACTATAGAAACCGAAAATTTAGATTTATCTAAAATACCAACATTAACAGAAGTAGTACATACCATTGATGGTGTAAAAAGGGCATATATGGGTATTCAGTTTACTGCACCTGATTCAGCAGTAAAAGTAAAAGTTTCTCATACACCAAATTTTGAGAATGCTAATACAATTGATTTAACAAAAGAGAGCCAAGATGTATATAACGGACAATATATTGACTATATTGGTTTTGCTGCTGAAGTAAATGGAGAATGGGAAAAAATGCCTCAACGTTCCATATCATTTTATTTTCAATGGCTGGATGCAGAGAACAAACCAATTAAAACTACTATCAAAACAATCAATGTGCAAGGTACTGTATCTTATTCTTCTATATTAAATCCAATACCAAATAATGTAGAACAGTTACAAATTACAGACCAATATGGAAACTTGTTTGAAGCAGTAGACAGCATTGCTACACCAATAACAAAAGGACACTTCTTCATAGATACTGATACAGGAGAAATTAAATTTTCAGCTGACGATAAAGATGAAACATTATATTTAGCATATACCTATTATGGAACAAATATAGCTACAGTAGCATATTCAGAATCACCCAAAATGTCTACATTCCAAGCTATTATTATAAATGAAACAAAAGATATGAATGAAACAACATATCAAAGGGTTAATACAATCATTGACAACTGTTCTGTAAGTGGCAGTGTTACACCACCTGCACAAACAAATAACCCTACTGGTGGCTGGACAATTACATTTTCTATTTCTAAATCTAGAAGTGGTAAAAATCCTATTATGATAAAATTTGAACAATTAAATGAGGAAACATCAGACTTAGCTGCACTAGATGAAGATATGAAAAAACAAGCAAAATCATTTGCTCAATTGAGTGCTTAATAGGATGTGATTAAATGGAAGAAAAGGTATTTGATAACGAAGCATTTATTGGTGAATATGAATACAAAATCAATGGATTAAAATTTAAAATCAAGCCTATTTATTTATATGAACTTATAGAGTTTGAAAATGATAAATTGCCTGTATGTAGTGGCTGTAAAGATGACCCAAGTGATGCTGAATTGTTAATATGGTGGCATAGTATTTTTTACAAAAAAGCAGAAATAAAAACAGAAAACACACAAGAAGAAAATAAAAGTCAAAATTTCTTCATAAAAATCAAATCTTATATTGAAAATAGAAAAGAAAGTAAAACCCATAGTAAAGAATATGCATCGTTTGTAATTGGCGGTAAAATTGTTGCATGGCTTGAAAAAAAAGTAAGCATAAATGGAAAAAATATTGTATTTCATGATTTAGAAAATAAATACAGATTATCTAAAGCTGAAATTGCGAAAATGTATTTTTACTTTCTTGAAATATCGGGTTTTCCAGAGCCGTTGAAAGAGGGAATGCACGCACTCTTAGCAACGGCTATAAAAGACAAAATTTAGATTTTGGTGATGTCTATACAAGTCTGTTATATCATTATGGTATGAATTTAGATGACATAAATAAATTATCATTACCCATATTAGATAAGTTATTAGAAGACTTGCCCAAAAGAATATGCGAAAAATTAGGATTGCCATATGATAATGATGAAGAAACGCAACAAGCAGAAATTATAACAACAAAAAAAGAAGAATTTCAATATCCTTCTAGAAAAGTAGAAAAATTACTTTCTAAAGGAAAAACGACAGCAGATAATAATATTTACGATGCTACAAATAAGCAACAATTTATGAATTTTTTTGCAGGATTAGCAGATATAGAGGATACTACTTAAGTAGTATCCTATTTTTAAAAAAGGTGGTATTTTAGTGGCAAGTACTCAAGGAAGTCAAACACAACATATTACAAAATTAGATTTTGACATTAGTGATATTGATGCACAATTTGCTAAAATTGAAGAAATGGTTAAAAAAACAAGTCAATCTTTATCAGATGTTATTTCTAAAGTATCAGAAAGAAATGCTCAAAATACTAAAAGGGTGTATGATGGCATTATATCAGATACTACACAATCAACAACAAAATTAGGAATGTCATTTAAGGAATTAGGAAAAAGTAAAACTGAATTAGAGCAAATGCTTTCTACATTAGGGAAAATTTCTAAAATAACATATCAGTCAAATCCTAGTACTGGGACACTGTTAGGAGCAACAGCAACAGCTGTTACAAAAGATGGTAAGAAAATAATAGAAACATACAAATTACAAGAAGAATATGTCGGAAGATTAAAAAATGGCGTTGATAAATATAAATATGTATGGAAACAAACATCACAGCAAATTATAAATGATATTCAAGCACAAGAAAAGGCACAACAAAAAGCTGATGCAGAAAAACAGAAAGCACAAGAAAGAGCGTTAAAAGAGCAACAAAAAATGCAAAGGGAACAAGAAAAGGCGGCAAATGCTCAACAGAAAAAAATGGAAACAACACTTTCTGTTATAGATAAGATGATTGAAAAGCAAAAAACATTTCAAGCATTACAAACAGCAACAAGACAGCCTAATGAGCAATTAGTTTCAAAAAGTAGCGAATTACAAAATCAATTACAGCAATTAAGAGAAATCATTACAGCAAACAACAAAGTAGATGAAAGTGCATTAAATCAGCTTGCGACATTAAAACAACAAACATCTGAATTAAATACTCAAGCAAGAGTTCAGCAAAAAATTGATGCTGAAAGACAAAAAACCTCACAAATGTATGCAAAATTGTTTCAGCAACAAGAAGCAGAAACAAAAAAAACAATACAAACAATAGACAGTATGATAAGTAAACAAAAGGAATTACAAGCAACAAGAAATAAATTTAATTATAAAAGCAATGTTTTAGCAGCTGATAGTAAGGAACTGGAAAATCAACTGATAAAAATGAAACAAAAAATACAAGCACAAGGTGCTGTTACACAAGCAGAAAAGGAAGAATTAAAAGTACTGCAACAACAAAATGCAGCATTACAACAATCTGCTGGTTTATTTGGTGGTATACGTTCCTCTTTTTCAAGAAGTAACTTTTTATCTGTAGCACAACAATTAACAGGAATTTATGGTGGTGTTTATGCTGTACAGAGAGGATTGAGAGAAACACTTTCTACAATAAAAGAGGTAGAATTTGGTGTAATGGAAATTACAAGGGTATTTAATGACGCAACATTAGATGTCAAAGAGTATATAGGAAGTATGTTTGATGTTGCCACAGAGTTTGGCAGAACATTTGACGATATACAAGATACTGTATTAAGATTTGCTCAATCAAGTTATAGTGCAGAAGAGGCAATAAAAAATGCTAGAATCGCTATGTTAGCATTAAATACAGCTGAATTAGATTCTACACAAGCTACACAGTCCCTTATTGCAGTTATGCAACAGTGGGGCATGGAAAGCAAGGATTTTGAGGGAGTAGTAGACCGTATTAATAAAACAGCGGATAGTTTTGCCATTACATCACAGGATTTAGTAGATGGATTGCTAAAAGCCTCTTCTGTCGCTAAAGTATCTAATGTTTCATTTGAAGATACAATTGGACTTTTAACCGCTATGAAAGTTTCTAGTGGTGCAGCTGGAAAAGAAGTTGGAAATGCCTTAAAATCTATATTTTCTTATATACAAAGACCAAATGCTTTAAAAGCATTTGAAGAAATGGGTATTGAAGTTTATGCAGATAAAGCAACAGGTACATTACTTCCAATGATGGAAATATTAGAAAATATGTCCGAAAAATGGAATAAAGCAGGAGATGCTGCAAAAGAATCTATGATGGATACATTTACCGCTGCTGGATTTATGAGCGAAGAACTTGCGATATTAACAAATGCAGAAGAAGATTATACAAATGCATTAGAAGCATATACTAAAGCAAGTGATAGAGCAAATGATGCAGAAACAAGACAACAACAAACACAAGCTGCTGGTGTTTATAGAAAAAACTATTATACAGCGTTAATGGAGAATTTTGCAGAAGTACAAAAAGTTGTTACAAATTTGCAGGACGCTGATGGTTATTCTATGCAAGAAAATGCAAAATATATGGAAACATTAACAGCAAAATATAATCAACTTATAGCGTCATTACAATCATTAGCGGTTTCATTAGGGGAAAGTGGTTTAATGGATTTAGCTAAGATTATTGTAGAAATTACAGCAGAACTTGTTAATTTAATGAATCAAGGAGAAATGACAATACCAATTGTTGCAACAGTGGGTAGTTTAATTTATAGTGCTTTTGCGGATAAGGGTGCATTGATAAAAGGCTTAGTAAACGACTTAAAAAGAATGACAGCATCTATATTAACAAATAAGGCTGCTACTGAAGGTATGTCAGCTACACAAATTGCTTATAATTCAGTAGCACTGAAAACGATTGCTGTAAATGCAGGACTAACATTAGGAATTACTGCATTGATTGCTGTATTAGTAAAATCAATTGCTCAATGGAAAGAACACGAAGAATATATGAATAGAGCAACAACACAATTTGAGGAAACAATGGAAGCAGCAGAACAACAAGCACAAAGTCAAAGAGATAATATTGCAGTAACACAAGAATATATACAGATATTAGAAAATAGCATCGATGCAGAAGGAAAATCTAGGCTATCAAAAGAACAAATTGAATATTATCAAAAGAAAATCAATGATGTTTTAGGAGAATCAGCAATTATGTATGATACTGAAACAAATAAAATTCAAATTAACACATTGGCTATTGAAGATAAAATTGCATCGATAGAAAATGAAATTCGTCTACAAATGCAAAGAGAAGAATTAGAAGCAAGTATAAGAGCAAAAGTTGAACTAGAAAATCAAATATTTGAAAAAAGAAACGAATATGAAGAAAAATACAATCAGTTATTGCAAAAGCAAAAACAAAACAAACCAATAAGAGATGCTGAAACTTTAAGTATACAAAGACTTAAAAATGATATTACCCAACTAGAAAAGGAAATGGAAAAATATACACAAAAGGAATCTGAATTAGTACAAATAAAAGAAAATGCTGTAAAGGCTTTATCTGAAGAGGATAAAACATTAATGGAAGTATATAATCAAATAAATAATGCAATAAAAGGTATTGGATTATTAACAGATGCTATTGATAGAGAAAATCAGGGGCTTTCTATGACAGAAGAACAAATGAATGCCTTAATTGCAATATATCCAGAACTACAAGGCAAAATTGAAGTAACATCAGAAGGATATAGAATACAAAGAGATGTATTGGAAGAATTAAAAAATAAAAGTGTAGAGGCTGCTAACACACAAATAGATTCCGAAAGAGGAAAAACAGAAACTGTTATTAATCAAACTAATGCAAGAATTGAGGCAATTAGAAAAGAGATTATTGCTGTTCAAGCACTTGCTTTAGCAAGAGCGAATATGGCTGGAGACATGGTAGGAATGGCAGCATCATCATTTGGTCTACAATTAGGACTAGCAGACCTTGCTAAACAGCAAAATGAACTTGCTAAAGCCACAGAAAGACTAAACGCTGTCAATAGTGCTGCTGCTAAAGTTCAGGGGCTAAGTGCAGGAAAAGTACCTAGTGCATCTTATGTTGGTGGTGGTAGTGGTTCTGGTGGCTCAAAAGGAAGTGGTTCAGGAAAAAGCGGAAGTGAAAAAAGTGCATTAGAAATAGAAATTGAGGAATTTGAATATCTTGTTTCTATGGGACAAAAAACAAAACAGGATATTGCAGAGTTTTACAAAGAAATTGCTCAACGTGCAGAATTATCGGCTGAAGAAAGAAAAGACATTGAAAAAAGATTATATGACGCTTTAAAAGACTTTATAGAAGAGGCGTTAGAATTACAATTAGATGCTGATAGAAAAAGATTAGAAAGTCTAGAAGAATTAGCAGATAAGACTAAAAGTTCAACAGAAGGTATGTTTTCAGCATTAAAAGAATATAGAGATAAAATGTATGCACAATATGAAGAAGATGCAGAATTATCCAAAAAAGAAATAAATGAAAAATATGATGCTGAAATGGAATATTTAGAAAAAACAGAAAGTGCAAGAAAAGCAGCATTAAAAGAAAGAGACAAGGACAGAGAAAGAGAGGCAGACAAGGAAGACTATTATAGGCGTAGGAGAGAAATATTAGAGGATATATATAGCGCACATCAGAGAAGCGGACGTGATGCAAGACTTGCTGAAAGAGAAGCAAGAAAAAAATTAGAAGACCTTGACAGAGAATGGGACGAAAAAAATGAAAAGTGGAATGCAGAAGATGAAGAAGAAAAACTTGAAGAGTTATTTAAAAAGCAAAAAGAAGAAGTTGAAGAACTAAAAAATAAAGAACTGCAAGCAGTTGATGAAATGCTTGAAAAAAACAAAGCATTTATTGATGAACAAGTGCAAAATATACTGAATCAAGTTCAGTTAATTTATAGCAACATTAAGGCTCAAAATGGCGAATTTTCTGTAACTACATTACAACAAATACAATCTCAAATGGAAACATATACCGCTCTTATAGGTGATTTCAGCAATATATATCTAAAAAATTTAACAGACCCTATTGATGCTGTAAATGAGAAATTGGGGGCTGACCTTGAAAGGATTAGCCAAGTACAAATTGATGCTTTAAAAGAGAAAATAACAAGCATTGAAAATGATTTTAACGAAACAAATATCAATATGAAAGCCTATGCTGCTACAAAAAGTCCTGAATTATATGATGAATATTTAAAAGGATTTATTGAACCAATGACAAATGGAATGTTTGAAGGATTTGAGAAAGCAAGTCAAATTATGGCTGAAATAGCTGATAAAAATGCTGCATATATATACAATGCATATCAAAACCGTTTTATTATACCATTAACAGAAGAAATCAATAAAATTATGCCTGTTAGAATGCCAAGCTATATACCAAGTCAAAATTATAGTACAACAACAGTTAAACCAGAAATATATTCAGGATTGTTACGCTCAAATAGTAATATATCTCCTATTACATACAACACTAATACATCAAATACAAGACAAAACAGCGTTATTGTACAAGGAAATTTATTAAATGTAAATAATGCAGCAAGCCAAATCAATGAAGCACAATTATCTAAACGTGTAATAAATGAATTAAATAATCAATTTTCTATGTTGCCTTGAAGTTTTTTAATATACATAATATAATATATATATCATTATGTAAATATAAAAACAATATTATATATTTTATAATAAAAACTGTAATGCAGAAAGGTTGTGAAAAAGTGGAAAAAGAAACACTATCATTTAAAATATTAAAAAAGATAATTGAAATCAAAAAAGATGATACTGCATTCTTAGAAAATCTATTCAAACTATTATCACCCATAACAGGATTTAGTGAAAATGGAAAATGGCATTGTAAATGGGAACTCCTAAAATGGAAAAAAGACATCAATAAACCAGATGAAATTGTAAAAATTGCAGAGAGTGAAGTTGTTTTAGGAAATATTATACTTGACAGAGGCGTAGAAGAACTTTGGAAAATATTTGGTGGTATTGCAGGAGCAACTCCATTTAGTGGCGCAAATGCTGTAATAGGAGTAGGTAGAATCAGTACACCAGAAAGTGCAACACAAACAGGACTGCAAGATACAAATGCATTTTATAAAAGAGTAGAAGCTACATATCCACAAGTAACTGCACGTAGCATTGTATATCAAACTACATTTACAGATACAGAAGCTAATTTCGCATGGAATGAATTTGCAATACAAAATGGTACAGGAGCAAATGCAGTTGCATTAAATAGAAGAGTTGAAAGTTTAGGAACAAAAGTAAAAGGTAACTGGACATTAAGAGCAACAATATCATTAACATAAATGGGGTGGAAATATGAAAATTAACTGGAAGGTTAGAGTCAAAAATCCTTATTTTTGGTTTGGGCTGGTTGCGATAGTGTTAGCAGCAGTTGGCGCAAAACCAGAAATGTTTACAAGTTGGACGATATTAGTAGGACAAGTAAGAGAATTGTTCAGTAATCCCTTTGCATTGGGGTGTGTGGTAGTAGCTGTTGTGGGCTATATCAATGACCCTACTACACAAGGTATTACAGACAGTAAGCAAGCATTAACTTATCAAAAGCCTAAAAGGGATTAAACAATTACTCAAATTAGGTCCTTGGGTATCTAATATAAATCCAGCAAGAAAAATATTGCTGTTCGATTATGATAAAAATAATGAATTTACAAAAGCAATTTTGAAAGAATGTTGATTTTAATGGATTTTACAAAAAGGAAATTCCGTAATCGATGTAAAATGATACAAAAAAATACTTTTATTGAGATGGAAAAAATAGGAGGAAAATATATTATGAAAAAGGTAGCAATGATATCACAAGCAATGAGAGGTAAAACAGAACAAGAAATTTTAAAAACAAGAGAAAAGGCAGTAGCAGCTTTAAGCAAAAAAGGATATGAAGTATTAGATACATATTTTGATTATAGTGAACAGGATTTAAAAGAAAAAGGTTTTAATAATATCCCCTTGTATTATCTTGCAAAATCTCTTAAAGCAATGTCAAAATGTGACGCTGTTTATTTTTGTAAAGGCTGGGAAAAAACAAGAGGCTGCAAGATCGAACATAAAACAGCAATGGCATATGGTTTAGATATCATTTATGAATAAAAAAGGAAGAAATGTTTATGAACAAAAAACAATATAAAATAACATTTATTGATTTATTTTCAGGAATAGGCGGTTTTCGCTTATAGGAATCATACTTACAGCGGTGGGGGCTACTCCTGAGATGTTTACAAGTTGGACTATTCTAATAGAACAAGTAAAATCCGTTTTCTACAATCCATTTTTATTAGGCTGTTGTGTAGTTGCTATTGTAGGCTATATCAATGACCCTACTACACAAGGTATTTCAGATAGTAAACAAGCATTGACATATCAGAAACCGAAAAAGGATTAAACAATTATTCAAATTAGGTATTTAGATATCTAAATTGTGGGCAGGTGTTTTAAAAATGAGTATGGTGGAACTACAAGACCCATTATCAACAGAAGTACAAAGTCCATTAATGGCAGGGTTTAGCGATGCCTTAAATAAAATAAGCGAAATATTAAATTTAAAAACAGTAGCATATACAGATATACCACTAACTGCAATTGATATATCAAAAGATGACCAATACAGAATATATCAAGCTGACTTTGGTAAAAAATTATGGCTAAAATTCCCTCCTGTTGTAGTAAAAAAGAATAATGTTGTTATTACAGAACATTTTACTATTGATTACATAGGAGGAAGTATATCTTTTCAAGAAGATTTTAGACTAACAGAAAATGATAGGGTATCTGTAGACGCTACGTGCCTCCTATCGGAAAGCAAAACGATAAAAGATATAAATACTCGTATTGATAAAATTGAGGGGGATATAGTGCATAATAAAGGCTATTATGACACAATAGAAGACTTAGAACTTGCTGTCCCCATAGGAGAAAATGGAGATTATGCTTTTTTAGGTGGAGAAATTGACAGTATTTATATATGGGATAGCGACAACGGAAGCTGGAAGGATATCTATAAAATACAAGATTTATCAGACTATTATACAAAATCAGAAGTTGATAATACCATTACAAACTTACAAAACAATATCAATACGAATGCAACAAACATTGAAAACGCAGAAAAACAAATACAAACTAATGCAGAAAATATTACACAAAATACTAACACCATAAAACAAAATACTAATGCTATTTCAGAAAACAGCAGTAAAATTACTGCATTAGAAACCAATATTACAGAAAATACTGCTGATTTGACAGAAAAAATAGAAAAAAAAGCCAATAAGTCAGTTATGCATTCTATTAGTGTCACATCTGAAAATTGGGCAGAAAATAATGAGGGTGTGTTTGAAACTCCTATTATATTAGAGGATTTAGGATTTACTGGCGATGAAAATATTATTATTGGGCTTTCAGATGATGCTACAGCTGAACAAAGAGAAACAGCAAGAAATGCTTTATTAAATACCAAAATAAATCAAGAAACAAAAACATTATATGTGATTGCAGACGGAGAAAAACCAGAAATTGAATTAAAATTTTCACTTTTTATATTAGATTAAAAGAGGGGCGTTGTGGTAAACAACGCCTTTTTTAAAAGGGGGTAAAACATTGAGTATATCAGTTATATCAAATTTCCCAAGTGGCGGAGGAAATAATCTAAAACCAAAAATTTTATCATCAAGATATAAAGAAACAGAAATAAACACTCCATTATATTGGTATAGCGTGGCACATGGAAATGGTCTTTTTATTGCAGTAGGTCCTGAATATGTTGATAGTGACCAAAAAACAACAAATAAATATTTATATAGTTATGATGGAGAAAATTGGATAGAAGGAATACTCCCAGATACTGGATATTGGTATTGTGTATGTTTTATTAAAGATAGATTTTATATTGTTAATACTATTCCTTATATTTATACAAGTAAAGATGGCATTCATTGGACAGAATATACTGCAAATAAAATAGGTAGCGAAACAGTATCGGCAGTCAAAAAGATAGTATATGGAAATGGTATTTTTGTTGCAATAGGGGCTTCTAATGCTTCAAAAGGATATATTGCATACAGCTATAATGCAACAAAAGAATGGTTTGTTATTCCTATTTCTATCAGCGAACAATTATTAAATGATGTTGTATATGGAAATGGTATGTTTATTTCTACAACACAAAAAACAAATCAATATCTATACAGTTATGACGGCAAAAGATGGTATGAAGGAACACTTGATATAGAAAGTACATATATTAACAGATGTTATGTAGCATATGGAAATGGAAAATTTATTATAAACGTACAAGTTACAACAAATATTTCTATTGAAACACAGAAAAATGTTTGTTTTGTGAGTGAAGATGGATTGACATGGAAAAAAGTAGAATTATATTCTGCTACCTATGGAAATAACAATACTCCTTTAAGGTTTAACTATATTAACTACTTAAATGGTATGTTTTTTACTACAAGTAATGCTTGGTATTATACATATAGCTATGATGGAGAAAAATGGAAAACATCTGAATGTTATTATGGAGTATCTAGAACGAATACTGTATTTGGGAATGGTAAATTTGTTAACTTTAGAAATTCAAATGGTGCTACCAATATGAATAAAGTTTATACATTAGATGTAAGTGTTCCTCCAGAAGATGCAGTATATTTAGGTAATGCAAGTAATAACGATAAATTATTAGATGGATATAGCACAAGCATAATAAATGGTTATGGAATAAATGGAAATATAGAAAGAATAAAGCCACAACTTAGTAAATGGTTGAGCATACAATTTATGACGGGTTATGATATTTCTACCTCTAATATAGGTCATATTACATATGGTAATGGTATCTATGTTATTATAGGGGATTTAGGCAATGGTTCAACTGAAAGCGGAACAAATCATTATTGGTATAGTTATGATGGTATTAGTTGGACAAATGCCACACTGCCAAGTTCAGCAACAGTATGGTCTATTGCATATGGTAATGGTATATTTGTTGCTACTGGTAACATGGGAAAAACATATTATAGTCAAGATATTATCACTTGGGTTGAAAGTAATACAGATTATACAGGTATACAATATGTTTATTACTTAAATGACACATTTATCATTACTACAACAGATTCAAATACTGGATTTTATTATGCAGAATTGGTTGGAAATACTATTGTTGAATGGAAACAAAATACATCAGCATATGGAACATATGCGGTATACGGAAATGGAAAATATATTATTAAAAAAAGTCATACACAATTTTATATCACAACAAATTTTAGTAGTACATGGGGTATCATCACTATTGCAGACATTAGTGCATCCACACCAGGAAGTGAAATTGTATATGGTAATAATTCGTTTATAAGCATATACAACAATGGTTCATTCATATACAGTAAAGATGGTGAAAATTGGAACATTGGAACGTTTCCAGTAAATGCAAATATTTCATTGGCATATGGAGGAGGAATGTTTGTTGCAATAAAGAATGATGAGAATAGTAATCTTTCTTTTTGGTACAGCTATAACGGCTTAGAATGGGAAACAAGTGTTATAGATGGTAACATTACTTTTGGAACAATAAATTATGTAAATGATATGTTTTTAATTCATCATGCTAATCTGGGCGAGTATAATTATGCAACAATAAGTAAAGTACCACAAACAGAAACATTTTTAGGAAATGCAACAGAAAACGATATATTAGAAGGCGCAAGCGCAACAAGTATAAATGGATACAATATTATTGGAAAAGCAAAAATAATAAAACCAGAAATTATATCATCTGTAGATTTATATCCTAAAATAGAAGAACAGCTTATACGAAATCCTGATACTATTAATTTTATATATGATAGTTCATTAAATAAAAGTTTTTTTTACTCTAAAGCGTTAGAAAAGACATATATTTTTACTAAGGGAAGATTAGCAAATGATTTTGTATTAGAAAAAACAACTTCTGAGTTTATAGCAGTAGATGGAAATGGTGAGGGATTATTTATTGCCGTTCGTTATGATAATTATATATATAAAAGTACTGATGGAATTACATTTTCTAGAATAACAAATCAACCAAATTTATCTGGAATTATCAAGAGTGTTAAATGGCTTAATGATAGATTTGTTATTATAGCTGAAAACCGATTTCTTTATAGCACAGATGGAGAAACATGGGCAGAGAGCAATCAAACAGGACTAACAACATCTGGTGGCGATTGGGTAGATATTACATATGCTCATATTATACAGGATTATGCTTATGTTGATTGTTATGTTGCTATATTTTATTCAGAAAGTGCAGGATACATCGCGTATAGTACAAACAATTGTGCGACATGGACACAAAAAACTGTAAATATGACTCATTTAAAAAGTATTGCTTATTCTTATGGAAATGGTAAATTTTCAGTATTATCTGGAAATGAAAGCACAGAATTTTTAGAAAGCGCAGACGCTATTAGTTGGACTAAAACATCTTTTAACACTAGCGGAAGTATACATTTTTCTTGTAATAATATTACTTATATAAACAGTAGCCACGCTAACAGATTCTATGCAGTTGGAAGTAGTAACGGAGAACAATGTTGTATATATGGTGGAAATAATTATTGGTATAAAAAGTCACTTCCAAATACCTCTGAAGAATGTATTGGATTTAAGTATTATAATCAAATAGATAATGTTTTTTTATTATATAAAAATAGCCGTTTTTTATATAGTACTACTTCAACTTTTCTAGATATGGTTAATACACGTTGGAATGAAATTTCATTAAATGGTATAGATGATATTAAAACAAATATTATATGTGCTTCATATGGTAATGGCATATTAGTTGCATTAACAAAAGATGCAAAAATATGCACGACAACAGATTTTGGAGAAACATGGACAACATCCATTTTTCCTGAAGAAGTTTCAATAAGTAGTTATATTACTTATAATACATTTACCTATGGAAATGGTACATTTTGTATGATTACTTCAGAAGCTGGTAAGTGTTATTATTCTAAAGATGGAATTACATTTCATAAAATTAAAAATCAAGAAATTCAAGGTAGTCATATATACTATTTTAATGGTATGTTTTTTGTATTTAACACAAGTAATGCATCATATTTTTACAGTATGGATGGCAAAACATTTCAAAAAGGCACTCTTCCAAATTTTGGTTCAAATATAATGATGAACTATGGACATGGAAAATATGTTATTATAAGAGCAAGTGCAACAGCCGCAGCATACAGTGAAGATGGTATTAATTGGACTGATATAACAAGCAATCTACCTACACTTACAAATTCATATAATGAAATATATAATTTAGCATATGGAAATGGACGTTTTGTTGCTGTATTAAAAAAAAATTATATATTATACAGTGATGATGGAGAAACATGGAAAGAGCATTATACTTTAACATTAACTACTTCTGACCAATGTTATTTTTCAAACGGGTTATTTTTTAACAAATTACATTTTAGTTATGATGGTTTAACATGGGAAAAAATTGACTCTCTATACTCCTATCCTGGAAATTTTCCAGGATATGCAAGAGGTCAAAATTTTATGATATTAACAAAATACACACTATTTCAAAAAATAAATTTTGCAGTACCACCATCCAATGCAAAGTTTTTAGGAGATGTAAAGCCAGAAGATATTCCATTTCATGAAACATTTACATCAAGATATGGATACGGATTATTAGGCATGAAAATACCAGAATTACCAAAAGGAATTACATTATCTTTTGCAACTGTTTGGTATAACACAAGAATTACAACAGCAGCAAATTTTACACCAAATTTGTGTCAAGTAAATGATAATATATTTGTCCAATCTTATGGAAATGTTAGTAGTTCCCAAGGCCCATATTATGTTTCTATTAACAATATAGGAACATTAAATTATTGGAAAATGTATAGCTATTTTTCAAGTAATATTTGGGTAAATACATTATGGGTAAATAATGCTTATTATTCTCCTATGAATAATGGTAGTTATGTTGCATATGCAACTTCTTTAACTGCCACAGCCACTACACCTACAACATCATATAATGTAACAGGTGCTAGAACTGTAACAGATAGTGCAACAAATGGTAGTATTGTTGTAGTAACAACAAACAATCAAAATATTCCTATGGCTTATTCTTCTAATAGAACAAGTTTTATAGCATTGAAGGGAATTACATATTTAGACAATAATACACCACCATTTAGAATTGCATATGGAAATGGAGTATTTATAGCTGTATTTTCAAATGGCAATGCTGGAAAAGTATTACGTTCTACAAATGGTACTTCATGGACAGAAATTACTATTCCAAATAATATATGTGGTATTTCACAGCTAAAATTTAGTAATACAAACGGATATTTTTATATTATTACACTATCTTATAAACACGCAACTGCCAAACCAGCAATATTACGTTCTACTGATGGATTAGTATGGGAAAGATTTGACCACCCATTCGTCCCAAGTAATACAACAATGCATGAATTTGCTATTGAAGAAACAGAAGATGCAGTAATTGTTACTCATGCAAATTATGGCTCAAGTGGAATACAAGATATTTATTATTCATCTAATTTGCAGGACTGGAAAACATCATTTGATTTTACTGGTCTGAATAGTGCATTTAGTGCTTATAAATATTTTATTTACCAAATGCAATATGTACCAAGTCAAAAAAGATTAGTTTGTGTAGCAAGAGAATATAATAGTAGTAATGTTTTGCAAAATACAGTTATTATGTTAAATTTGAGAATTTTAAAAAGTTAAATATTCATTATATAGATTTTTTGTATTAACTGATAAATTTAATATTGTAAGTTGAAATAAAAAAGCAAATGTGTTATAATAGCATTACATTTTAAATTAATTTTTTTATATAACTTCTTTTTAACTTTCAAAAAACAAAAGGCGGATTTTTCCGCCTTTTGTTTTATTTATTATTATTTGATAAAGGAGATGGTAAAATATGAAACAACGAGAAATTATAGATTGGGATTCTGAAATTTCAAGAGATGAAGAAACAGAATATTTAGAAAATGAATCTACAGAAATAAAAATAAAATAACAAAATTTATTGGCAAAAAAACAATAACTCTATCAAAAATATGTAATCGCAAAAAAAAATACTGGTGCAACAAACAGTAAAATAAAATATGGATAATCTGCTTCAATCCGAACAAAAAAGTTTAGAAAAAAATCAAGAAATATAAAAAATGGGAAAACAATTTGATGTTGTTTTCCTTCTTTTTTTATGTACGTTTTTTGTTTTTAGCCACATCAAAGATGTTTTGCAAATTTCAAAAAAATTTGTATTTGGGATTTGGGGTACTCCCCAACAAGCATGGAAAGGGATATCCCTTTCCCCTGCTTGCACTCAGTGTAATTTCTATATTTATATACAAATTTTATAAGTTGCGAAATTGTAATTTTAAAATTATAATATTGTTATGTAAACTTTATAAAAGAAAGGCGGTGAGCATTTGGCAAAATATAATAATGGTAAAAAATATAATTTTTTAGGAAATAAAGGTGGTATAAATTATAATTCTAAACCTTACGTTAAAACATTTTATATAAACGAAGAAATAGGAATTCGTGATGAAATATCATTAACAAATGTTTCATTAATGTTAAAAGAAAGTTTTTCATTAAATGACAGTATTGTATTAATGTCTTCCTTTTCTATTAATGAAAATTCTAGTATAAAAGATTTTATAGAGAGTATGATTGTATTAAAATTTTTAGAAAAAATAGGAATCAATGATGAGAAAACAATATTAAATGTGCTATTAGAAAATATTTCAAATATAGATATAAGAGAAAATATTCATACTATAGCAAGAATGAATATAAATGAAAAAAACAAAATTCAAGATAGTATTATATTAAATGCACTATTAAATGCAAATGATTATGGATTTAGTAAAGAATATATTGAACAATTTACTATTATTGATTTATTTGATTTTGCAAGAATATTAGATACAGAACCTAAAAAGGCTATATCAGATTTTTATATTAATGGAGAAGGCTATTTTTCTCCTTTTAATTTATATGTTAATTATGGAAAAACAAATATTGGATTTATGCCTACTGCAACAGATACCAGTATTAATATTGCGGGAAAAGATGGGGAAATTGTACAAAATACAAAATATGAGTCAAGGTTAATAGAGATATTTGCAGTAACAGAAGATGGATTGACACCATCAGAAAAAGCAGAAGCAAAAAGAATGATATCTGAAATTTTACACAGTATTAAAAATAGTACAAAAAAATTAACAATCAGTTCAGACGATATTACATTTGATGTAAAGTATTCTGGAACTGCTGGAATATCAATACAAGCTCATAATTGGCTTGAATTTGATTTGCCATTTAAAAGTGCAAGTCCATATGCTAAAAGTATGTTTACAAGTAAATTAAAAGGTAGTGGACTTATTTATAATAGTGGTATGGTAGAATGCGGAATTATTTTTGAAATAAAAGGAAGATGCACTAACCCAACACTATATCTAAATGGACAAAGAATGATATATACAGGTACAGTTGAAAGTGGTTCAACGTTAATTATTGATACAAATAAATCTATTTGTAAAATGATATATTCTAATAATACAACATTGAATGCTATGGACGGATATAACAAAGTATTTCCAAAGGCAGAAATTGGAGGCAATGTATTAACAGTTTCAGGAGATATTGATTGTACTGCAAAATGGACTGAATTATTTTTATAACGGCGGTGAAACAAAATGTTTTATTACAAATTAATTGAGGTTTTTGACAAAAACTATAATTTATTAGCTGTTTTTGATAAAAATGATATTGCAGATGAAGATTATATGATAGACCCTACTGTTTCTATAACACAAAATGGAGAAAGTACATTTTCATTTAGTATTGATGTTAATTCTCAAAAATGGAAAGAAATTAAAGGATTTGAAAATATATATAGGGTAAATGAAAAAGAATATACAGCATTAAATGATAGTGCTTATACAATTACTAGAAATCAAGACGGTTCTGTAATTGTTTCTGTAAAACTAGTAGAAACATGGTATTTATTAGGGAAACGATATGAACAAATATATAATGCTAATCCAGAACGTGAAGGAGTAGACGAGCATACAATTATTATATTACCTAAAAATCCTTTAGAAGGCGATGAATTTGAAAAAAACACTATTTATATCAATGGTGAAAAACATAAAGACAGCGAATGTTTATATCCACGAGGAAGTGCAGGCTACTGTTTATGGGCATTGTTGTATGATACAGATTGGTCATTAGATATTTGTGATGTAATAATAGATGGATTTGATGCTGAAAATGATTATGGTTGTTTTAATATAGAAACGGACCAAAAAACAATACTGGAAAATATACAAGCTGTACAAGAATTATATGGTGGTATATTGGTTTGGGATAGTGTACATAAAACATTATCATTAAGAGATGATGAAAAATGGCAACCATATCACGGATTTTTAGTAAAACCTGATAAAAATTTGTTATCTATCGAAAATGTAATTAACAATGAAATTATTACAAGACTTTATCCTATGGGAGAAAATAATCTAAATATTGCAGCAGTAAATAACAATAAAACTTATTTAGAAAATTTTAGCCATACAAATAGATTATATGAAAAGATATTACAAAATGCTAATATATATAGTCAAAAAGCATTGAAATTGTGGGGCGAAAGAAAACTAAAAGAACTTTCAAGACCTTCCAAAAGTATTACAGCAAATATTGTAGATTTACGTACCACTGAAGGATATGAACACGAAACATTTGAATTAAATCATATAGTAGATATTATAGACCCTATTGTAACAGAAGGAGAAATTGAACGTCAAAGAATTATCTCATGGACATATAATGTTTTTGCAATGGAAAACGCAACAATAGAATTAGGAAGTCGTACAAAAAATGTTGTAGAAATTATAAGACAGTCTGATGATAATAATTCCATGCTTGACAGTATTATCAATAATAAATCAGAACTTACAACGGCAAAAATCAAGTCATTGGCGGACTTTAAAAAAGAGGCAAATGAGAAATATGCAACAATAGAACTTCTTGCACTATATCAAAAAGAAATAGACGACCAATTTACACAAGCATATGCACAAATAAAACTTTTAGCTGATGCAGATAAAGCTACACTTGATTTAATTACTGCATATAAAAAAGAAGTTGCTGACCAATTTACACAAACAGAAGCATCTATTAAAATGGTTTCAGACGCTAACCAAGCTACTGTAAAATTATTGACAGATTATAAAAAAGAAGTTGCAAATCAGTTTACACAAACACAAGCAAGTATTACAGCGGTTTCTAATGAAAATTCCGCTACATTAAAACTTTTAACACAGTATCAAAATAGCACTACAAATAAATTTACTGCCATAGAACAATCCGTTGATAAAAATGAGGCAAAAATTTCATTAGTTGTAAGTGGAACGGGGTCAAGTGCAAAGCCTAATGCTGCAAGTATTGTTGCATCCATTAATAGTGCTGGTAGTACTGTTAAAATAAATGCTGATAGAGTAGAGATAGATAATTTATTCCCTTATCGTATACGTTCTATAAATAATGCTGATGATTATTTAACATTATCTTCTAATGGTGCAGATGTTAGATGGTATCGTAATGGAAGAGAATTTTTTACAATATATGATAATGTATCTGGATATCAATTTGAATGTTATGGTGACCCTTGGGTAAATATCAATCAAGCAAATGAAACAGTTACTTTTTTATGGGAAGTAAGAGGAGTAGAGGCAAGATTTGGTTAAGAGAGGTGAAATATATGGCGAGTGTAAGTATTTCAAGTATAACAAGTAATTCTTGCTTTGTAAGATTAACAGGATTAGATACAGCATATTCCAGAAACGACAGACAAGTTGACTATTATTTTAATAATGAATGGATGGGCTATGAAAATTTAGATGCCTATATTTCACGAAGTGATGGTGTTGATATAGAAGATTTAGAACCAGATACTAGATATTCCGTGGAGGCAGTCGTCAATTTTGCTTCTGGAAGTCCTATTTATTTAAACTCAAGCTTTAGGACAGAAATAGGAAGACCTGAAAAATTTTATTGGATTGATTCCAGAAATGATTTAACTGATTTACCAAAAGGTGTATTGATTGAAAATTATATTACAGCATCATTATGGAGGGAACTACAAAATAATGTAAATGATGTAAGAGAATATAAGGGATATCGTTCTTATAGTTTTAGTAGAGTAAGTAGAGGTGACCCTATTCTTGCTGATGATTACAATGATATTGTTAGTGCAATAAAAGGAATATCTGGATATGGAAGTTATTTAAGTTATGTTTCCGAAGGAGATATTATTACAAGAAGAATTATGCAACGCTTGCAAGATGAATTAAATGCTATAGAATAAAACAAAAATAGTGGCTTTTTTTGCCACTATCATAATAAAGAGGAGATTAATTAAAAACAAAAGCATCACATTTACACTTTTATTGTACTAAAAATAAAATGAAAAAGCAAATAGAAATGAGGGATTAACTTGAAAATTGAAAGTATCATTCAGTTACAAAATACTATGAAAAAAATATCTACACTAAATTTCATAAGTACTAAAAAAGCGTACCAAGCTTATAAATTGTGTAAGACATATGAAGATAGTATGAAATTTATATTAAAGGAAATAGAAAAAATAAAATCACATATACAAGGTATTACATATAATAAGGACGGTAGTTTTAACATTCCAGTAGAAAAAAAGGAGGAATATGAAAAAAAATTAAATCGATTTTTTACGGAAGATTTTGAACTGGTGAAAGAATTGATTGAATTGAACATGGGTGATATTTTAGAAGCAGGACAAGCAGTAGAGGATAAATATAAAATTAATGCAGGAGATTTTAAAGGATTAGAAGAAATTTTTAATGAAATTAATCAATTCAAAAATAGAATGGCTGAGAAAAACATATAGGAGGAAAAAAATGGATAGAATTATGAAATTCTTTTTCAAAGCAAAAGATATCATGGATAATTGGCTGATTGGAACAATAGCTTATTTGCCAAAATCAAAAGATAGTGAAAATTATGGTTACTATATATCAGCAAATGGAAGTGAGCCTTATGCAGTAAAAATTAGAAAAGATACAATTTGCAGACCACTATTGATTGTAGATAGTAAAGGTCAAAATGACTTATTTGAAAATGATATTGTCAAAATAGCATATAATGAACAAGATTTCGGAATAGGTATTCTAACAATTAAAAATGGACTTTTATATTTTCAAACTTATGAAAATGGAAATATAGAAAACCGTCAATTACTTAGTTTGCACTTTTTAGATAATACATTAATAAACTCTGAATACTTGGGCAATAAATTTGATGCAGATGCAGTAAATATATTGTATGGTGAAAATAGTAATGTTTCGAGCAAAAATAATATTATCAGATGACAATGAAGGATATATAGTGGGTGAGGGAACAGGAGAAATATTTGGAAGATTAGAAAATTTAAAAGAATTTCCTGAAATAGAAACAGTGTTGCTGATACCTAAAAAAGAAGTATTATATCAGAAAGAACATAAAGAACAAATACGAAAAAAATATTCTGATTTCAACACTTCTTTCTCCAATTATGGTAAATTAAACCTAGATATTATTAGGACAATTTCAAAATTAGATTTTACAGCAATACAACTAAAAACTTTTCTTTTTTTAGCTAGTCATACTTCTTACATAAATTGTATTATTAAAAAGGGAAAACGTTATAATATGACAAGAAAATTTATTGCAAAAGAATTAGAAATTAGTATGGTATCAGTAAATTCAGCAGTTAAAAAATTAGAATCTGAAGAAATTATTAAAATTGTGAAAGAAAAAAAGAGAGAAAAAATGTATTTTAATCCTTATATATTATTTAAGGGATATAGCATTTCAAATAAGGCGTATGATTTCTTTAAACAATCAAAATGGAAAGGAGACACTTGCGATGATTAAAGTAAAAAAATTAGATAAAAATATTATAGCAATTACAGAGTTCTATGGTATATTTAATCAATTAGACCAAACAATAGAAGAATGTTCAGAGTTAATATTAGAAACGTCAAAAATAAAGAGGTATTTAAAAGAACACCAAGGGCATACTCCTGATGAAAATTGGAAAAATCATATTATAGAAGAAATGGCTGATGTACTTGTTATGATTAAACAATTAATGTATTTATTTGATTGCAAAAAAGAAGTACAATCAATGATGAAATATAAAGTTGATAGGCAAATAAAAAGAATACAATTGGAAGTAGAAGAGGATAATAAAAAATGAGATATCATTATACAGAAAGTGAAATAAAACAACTACTAAAGCAAATAGTTATATTAGTAGACACAAGAGAAAAAGAAAATAGGCATATTTTAGATTTTTTTGAAAGCAAAAATATTAAATACAAAGAGAAAAAATTATTTGTAGGAGATTATTCTTTTTTTGTAGAAAAAAATCAAGAATTAAATATTGAAAGAGATTTATATTTTGATGACGTTATTTGTATTGAAAGAAAAGCAAGCCTTGATGAATTAGCAGGAAATTTTACAGCTGACCGTGACAGATTTGAAAGTGAAATGTTAAGGGGAAATAAATTAAGGAAATTTTTACTAATAGAAAATGAACAAGGTTATAATGATATCATCAATCATAATTATAGAAGTCAATATGCCCCCAAAAGTTACTTAGGAACATTATTTTCTTTTCAGTCAAGATATAATTTAGATATCAATTTCATACGAAAAGAATTAAGCGGAAATTTTATATTTTCATCTATATACTATTATTTTAGAAATTATTTATTATATAGTTAGTTGACATAATAATTTTTATATGATAAAATATATAATGATAAGTGAAATCATAATGCTACATATGTTACTTTTTATCCATAAGAGCGTTTACTTTATTAGGGGAGTGACGCTCTTTTATTTTACAAAAATACGGGTAATGCTGTTAATTGCTCTATTTCTTTTTTCATTTTTGGTTTATTCGACTTATCATTTGATATATGAATTAAATAAATTGCACTACATACAGATAAGTCTTGTTTTTGTATCCAATTTTTTACTGTTTGCAAAGATTGATGACTGATAAAACGCCTTTTATCAACTGATGCAATATCAAATTCTTTATTAAATGTTATATCATTGTCATAATTACACTCAATACAAATATAGTTACATTTTGGTACAGAAAATGGTATATATTCTGTGTCAGTACACCACAGTATTTTTTCGTTAGTAAGTATAGAAAATATAATATAACCAAAATTTTTACATGGTGTTCCATTTACATTATAATGAATTAACGGAATTGTTTTAATTAACAATGTACCTATTTTTTTGTTCTCTTTATCTTGTAATGGAATGAAAAATGGACTTTTCATGCGCTGAGTTTCAATATTTTGTTTTGTTTGTTCTGCCATATAAATAGGTTTTGCAAGTACAGCAATATCTTTTATATATTTTGTGTGGTCTGTATGTTCATGAGTAATCAGTACAGCTTTTATTTTTGAAAGTCTGTAACCAATTTCACGATTGACTTTTTCCAATTTAATACCACAATCAATTAGAATTTCTGTACTGCCATCAGAAATATAAGTACAATTTCCGTCACTTCCTGTATGTATAATATTAATATCCATTTTTATTCTTCTTTCTATTCTGGTATTTCATTTTGTTGATTGCAAACTGTATATTCTTCTACATCAACATCAATTATTTCCTGTACCTCTATATTTTGTTGTATTTCATTGTTTGCTACTTCTTGGCATTGTTCAACTTCCTCTTTTTCTTTGAAGTCTAATAGATATTTATATTCTTTTATTTTTTCTGCATCTACTTCTATTTGACGACAAGTTTCTTTTATCATTGTTTTTTTGCACATTTGGTCGTACCATTTTCCCCAAAATTTTTCGCTTTTGCTACATTCTTTTCTTTTCAGTATTTCCAATTTGGAAAGAGTTGCTATTTTATTATATTTTGGCTCATCATAAGAAATATAACCAAATGCTCCAACAATATCTCCTCTGTTAAAAGGATTGTTTATTTCAAATATATAATCATCATAGGGATGTTGAGCATCTTTTTTTATGACTTTGAAAGTATCATTTTTATATACCAACTCAACACGTATGTCATTTATTTTGTGTTTTGAAAATTTTATTGCAATTTGTTTTTCTCCTTCATACCCTACTTGTAAATCTACAGTAACAAACCCTGTTGCTTTACTTTTATAAGGGATTGCAAACAATGTATTTTTTATGTTCATATCTAATCCAAGTGCTGCTTTGTTTGCTAGGGAAGGAGCTAATTTTTGTAAATTAACATCTTTCCACGTCAATTTGTCTGGGTGTTCTTTTAAAGCGGTATCTATGCCTAAAAAATAGCCTCTAATAAGATTTTTTTGCTCTGTTGTTACTTGTATTCCATGTGTTAATTCATTAAGGTTTTTTATAACAATCTCTGCAAATCTTTCAGAAATGATTATTTGATTACTTTTATTATTTTCGCTCATATAATTTCCCTTCTTTAAATACAATAACAGTTAGCTATATATTTGCTTCTAATTTTGCTTCTAATAAAAATTTAGAAATGTTCAGCATTTGTTCTGATATTTTACATATTTCTTTTACAGTATAATTTCCTTCAAATTCTGAAAGTAATTGTAGTTGATTTTCCATTATTTCTATAATATCATCTCTTAGCATAGGTCTTTCACCTTCTAATGCTTGTAGAGTACATTGAAATATTTCTTTATTTTTTTCTACAATAGTTTCTTGTGCCTTGAACATTATAGATTTTAAAGCATCTCCTGCTTTTTGGGGAGAAGTACTACTATGTGATTTTAAAAAAGTAGAAATATGATATTGGTTGTTTGAGTCTAAATAATATTTATATATTTCATTTTCTATATAATTTAGCAAATCAAAATTTTCACTTTTCAAATCACTTATATTTATCATTTCAAAAAATATGTATTCATTTATTACTATTGCATTAGAATCAATTATTTCAATTTTTATTAAAAAATCTTCATCTATTTCTAAAATTTCATGATATACTGATGTCCAAAACGTACGATAATACCAGTTATTTTTTTCTTTCCAGATTACTGCATACAAAACGTCACTATTTAGTCTATTAAAACATTCTTTTACAATACTTTTAATATCGCTCATTCATTATTCTCCCTTCTTAAAATTTACTTCGGCCCAACTTGGGCTGAAGTTATTTTATGATTCATTTTATATATTTTCCCATTCGCCTGCAATATTTTTACTGTTTATCATAGTCATCTCTCCTTATTTTTCAATTTTTCTATTTATTTTTTACTTTCATTAACCATTCATCCTTATCCGTCATATAAATACCATAATAAGCATCACTATAAATAAAATCAACTCTTTCTTGATACATAAATTCTAATGGTAATAAGTTTTGTATATCAATTTTTTTGTACCTTTGGTATTTATCATTATTCATTTCATTCACATCTTTTTTCTTAACTTTATCCATTTTTGACTTCTAATTTTTTATTAAATTCATGTTCACAATTCTCACATTTGAAAAGTAAATTTTGATTGCGACGTTTTGTTTTTGAGCCACATTTTGGACAATTTTCTTCTTGAACATATAATTTTATTGTTTGTGCGTCCATCTCAGGAAAATAGGTGATACTCTCGGAATTATCAATAAAAATAGGCAAGCTAATATCAAAATGTTTCTGGAATGCCTTAATAATATCTAAACCAGCAATTACTTTTGTACTTGCTGATAAATCTTTATATTCTCTGCTGTTTACTTCTGGTTCGCAATATTCTTTTAACTCTCCATCAGTTTTATTGAATTTGAACAAATTCCATTTCACTACTTCAAAACAGTTGTTTATGCTTTCTGTGATTTGTTGACACTTAAATTGTATAAAATCACTTGATAAGTCATACATTTGTTGTAATTCATCTTTTTTAGAAAGATACTCTTGCATTTGTTGTTGCAGCTGGTTATATAACAATTCCGATTTTTTGTTTTGTTCTACAATATTCAATTTTGAATCAATCTCTTTTATTCCGTCAAGACAATGCTGTATTTCTTTTTTGGATTGTTTTAAATATTGGTTAGCTTTTATCTGTGATTGATTAAGTTCTTTTTGTAATGTTGAAATTTCAGACTCTAAAACTGCTGTTTTTTGTTCAAAATTGTCAACTTTTATATCTAATTCTTGACACGTTATACTTTGTATTTGAGAATCAATTTCTTTCAATTTTGAAGTATCTATATGGCTTCTATTCATTTTTATTTTTTCTATTTCTTGAATCATTTCCTGTAGTTCTTTTTCACACTTGTCCTTTTGTTTTTGAAAATGGTTAAGCTGCATTTTTACATTTTTGTCTACTAGTGTTTTATCTAAAGCATTGAAGCAAACAGGACAAAGTGTTTTATTTTCTAATGCTATATGATTTTTTTGTACTTTATCCATAGCATTTTGAAGTGTTTTTATTTCATTTTGTTTTTGCTGATATTTTATTTGCAATTGTTTTATATCACTTTGCATTTTATTTTGTAATGCTATTATTTCTTTTTCTACCTCAAAACGTTTTTGCTGTAATTCAGACTTTTTTTCATTTTTTTGTTTTAAAAATTCTGCTTTTTGCTTTTGTACATATTCCGAAATTTGAGAATTTAATTTCTCCATTTCTACTTTTTTGTCTTGTATTTCTTGAGACAAATTTACAACCTGTTTTGTAAATTGTTTGTATGTATCATCAGAAGAATTTTCTGTAGCAGATATTTTATTTTGTAGTTCCGTTTTTTCTTTTTGAAGTTCTTCAACAGAAAAATCTATAACAACTGTATTTTTCATTTGTTGGTCAATACGGGTAGGCATCAGTTCTATTTCTGTATTAATTTTTGATATATCAAATTTTATTGCTTGAATAAATTCAGAAACAGAATTGTATTTATTTAGTACTGATTCAAGTTGAGCAAACTTTTGATTTTGTTTCACTAATTCTTTATCAGTTTCGAACGATGTCAGAATATAAAGCAATTCACGTCTTTTTTGCCAATCTAATACTCCTTTTCCTCCCTTTATCTGTTCTGTTAGAAATTTAGGATTTGTCAATAAATTAAATTCATCCATCCCTATAGATAAAATATGATATACCTCTTTTTCAAAATCTTTTACACTTTTAGGTATTCCATTGATAAAACATTGCGTAGAATAACCATTGAACTCTTTCAAACGTGTAAATTTCGCTTCATAGATACGTTTGAAGTCAATTTCCCTTTCACCTAATTGTGTAACGACTTCTACTTCAGTATTTTCACTATCTTTTGCAAGTGTATTTTTATAGTTAAATGTTTTTTCACCTAAACTATTTTTTCCAAATAAACACCAGCAAAAAGCATCATAAATACTTGTTTTTCCTGTTTCGTTATCCCCTATAATTGTAATTTTGTCAGAAGGGAAAAAGAGCGTTTTTTCTTGAAAACACTTAAAATTTTTCATAGTCATTCTTTTAATAGTCAGTTTATTCATTTTTTCGCCTCACTATCCGTTTTTATATTTTTCTTTCTTCGTTTTTGCTTTGCTTTTTCTGCAATTTTTTGTTTGTTTTTCTCATAATATTTTTTTTGCGCTTTAGGTTGATTTTTGGTATTAGAAATTATTCCATCAACAATACAATCTTTAAACGGACAGTGAAAGCAATCTTGGTTGCATGGCAGATTTCTCATTTTGTTCCTCCTTTCTGTTTTTCATTGCGAATATAATTTATTAGCATTTTTTTCATACCCTTTTAATCAATTTTGCTCCCTAATTTGCTATAATTTGGCTTGTATCACAAAAAAATCGTTTTATATATTAAAATCATCATAAAGCATATTTTTTTGCTTATATAGCTAAATTTTTCGATTTAACGCACTTGCTATTTATTAAGCAATTATTTTTTTATCATTTTCTTTTTGTTGTTTCTGCTTATACCATTCGTCAAAATAATTAGGAATATTTTGTAACCGTTCTCTTTCTTGCTTCTCTAATTCCTTAAAATTCCATTCCCTTTGGTCATAATTTACAAAACGATTTTGTTTAATTGGTTTTTCTTTTTGTTGTTTCTGTTTATCACAAGAATTTTCAGATGCAGGGGCGTATGTATAAAAAATATGCCTTGTTTTAACACTGTTATATAATGCGGTAATAAGATATGCTCTTATATTATTTATTTTTGGTGTCATTTTTAAACATTCAAGAACATATTCTATATTTAGCATCTTTAATTTCATAAAAGCACTTTTTACTAATTCAATAGACATATCTTGTCCATTGACTCTAGTTGTTTTATTATTGCTTATCATGACATCACACATGATATTAACAATATCATCTATGATATCTTTATCATACTTTTCTTTTAAAATATCATAGTTAATATTTTTTTGTATTTCTTTTTGGTAAATTTCATAATTTTGTTGTTGTTGTTCAATCTTATCCATATCATCGACTCTATTAATATGATTATAGATAGATGATTGATTAATAGAATCAGTATGACTAAGGTTAGTATGATTAGGGGTCAAATTTTGGGATAATGATATCAAAATTTGGGATAATGTGGTCAAATTTTGGGTTATTAGGGTTAAAATTTGGGTCATAGTACTATTTTGTTGTGGATAAGTTTTATTTTTCTGTGGATAACTTTTTTTGTTTTGTAATTCTTGTGGATAACCTTCCCTATTATTTCCCTGGTCTTGTGACTTTTTATCTGACTCATCTTTATTTGAGTTTTCATTATCTTCAGATTCTGAAATAGGACATTTGACAAAAATTTTATTACTCTTTCCAAATTCATCCTTTTTACTTTCTATTAAACCAATTTGTTTTAACTCGTTTAATACTTTTGTTGCTGTGTTTTTACTACACTCTAATACGTTCTGTATTGACTTTATAGAGAAAATAATATATACTTTCCCCTGGGAATCAAACCATCTATTTTTTTTAGATAGTTTACTTCTATCAAATAAATAAGCATACAGTAATTTAGCCATACAGCTTAATTTTAAATTAAGTACAAACTTTGGAATCATAATAAATTCTGTTTTGGTTTGATTTTCATTACTTTCTTTAAAAATATATGTAAAATTAGTCATTGTAAATGCCCCTTTCAGCCCATATTAAATATGGGCTTTTTATTTTTATTTTCTGTTACTGTAATTACCATGAAAATATATCATCATCGTTGTTATAATTGTTTGTACTACTTTCAGTATTATTGTTTTTTTTATCACCTGTGAAATAATGTTCTTCAACTATAATTTCACTAACATTTTTTTTGTTACCTTCCTTGTCTGTGTAACTTCTGTTTTGGAGTCTACCTACAATAGAAATGAGTAATCCCTTCTGTAAATATTTTTCAGCAAAATCGCCTATTTTTCCAAATGCAATGCAGTTGAAGAAATCTACATCAGGTTGATTATTTGTTTTGAAATTTCTTTTTACTGCTAGTGTATAACGTGCTACTGTCAAAGGCTCGGAAGAGTTGGTATAACGTACTTCAACATCTTTTACTAATCTTCCCATCAATATAATTTTATTCAAAATGTATTACTCCCTTCGTCTGGCTGTTCAGGTAGAGGAATTTCTGGAAAAATTGGTGGTTTTATTTCCTGAATTTCAGTAGTATTAAAAAACAATAAAGATTTTTCATCAGCTTGTACAAATCCAGTAGATAAATTAACACCTATGTAGTCATAAGCTACACCTTCAACACAACCTCTTTTACCAATTATTAGAACCTCCTGTAATGATTTTTGAAAATCATCGTTAATAAGGGATACAATTGTCCCTATTGCAAATAATGGGTCTTTCAATGCTATTACTCCTTTCTACTTCTAAAATTTTGTTTAAATCATCAAAATCACAATTTGTTAAATTTGCACCTTCAAAATAACAAATATCGATAAATTTTACAGTTTTAAAATTACAATTATTGAAAATACAATGTTGAAAACTAGTTTGACAACATTGCGATTTTGCAAAATTGATATTAAAACCAGTACTACCAGTAAATGATGCAGAATATAAGCCACAATTTTTAAATTTACAATTATCTAATATACAATTAATAAATTTTGCAAATTGAAGATTTAATCCAGAAAAATTAAACCCTGTTAAGTCTACATTTATAAAATTTAATCTTTTTCCACAAAAATTTTGAAGAAAAAGATTGTGTTCTTCTAATTCTTGTAAAATTTCTTTTTCATTTAATTTTTGCATTACATTACCATCTCCCATTTATCAATTAAACCATTTAATAATGGGGTTTCCTTGAAAACCTTTTTCCCACACAAACCACGCATATGCTATAGCATTAGGTGGATTTTTTTCAAATTTTCCATTTTTAGCACAATGTAGACGTGAAGAACTTACATATATTTTTTTGGGCGGATTTAGAAGAAAAAAATTTTTCCTTGTTTTTCCTTCAAGAAATTGTAATCGCAATAACATTGCAACTTTTTGCCCTGGTGCTACAATATGTAATGCTTTTTCAATAAACTGCAATGCAAGTTTATAGGGTGGATTTGTAATGATGTCGCCGGTAAAATTTGTAAATTCTTGTGCTAAAAAGTCTACTGATTTTTTTGTGCCAAAACCACGATAAATTAAATCAGTGCTGATAACATTAAAACCATGTTTTTGTAAAACTTTTGATAAATGACCTTCACCACATGCACATTCCCAAATAGTGGAACAGAAATTTTCTTCTAGTAATAACAATTCTAATGCTTTTGGTTCAGTAGCATAGTAATCATGATATTGCCTGTTTTCTGTTGTTTTTTTGCAATTTACACCGATTGTAGCAAATATGTTTTTTTTGATAAAAATTCCCTTCTTTCTTTCATCTATAGTAGACATAATTATAGTAAACATAATATTATAAAAAAATAAATATGTAAATGATAATTATATTTGCTTTTTGTATTGTAAACAAGAAGTACTCCCATTTATAAAAATGGGAAACTTCTTACTTATTTTAGTTAAATGCAAAATTTTGTGTTGCTGCTAATACCGATGCATTAGCAACATGAGTATATATTTTTGTAGTATTTAGGTTGGAATGACCTAATACCATTTGTAATGTAAAAATATCGACACCTTTTTCGTATAACATTGTTGCACACGTATGCCTAAATTTATGAGGGGTTACTTTTTGTGCTAAATTAGCATCTAAACAATTGTTAGATAATTCTTTTATTAGCTTTTGTATTGCTCTTACGCCTATTTGTTCTCCTGCCCTTGAATTAATGATTAAATAAGGACAGTTATTTTTTACAACTTTTTTTCTGTCTTCTTGTAGATAAGTTGTCATTGCTTTTTTTGTTGTTTCATTAAAGCCAACAACACGTTGTTTATTACCTTTTCCTGTAACAATAATTAAGTTGTTAAGCATATCTATATCTTCAATTTTGATATTGGCTAACTCGGAAATTCTAAGACCACAATTAACAAGTAACTGCAATATTAGGTTATTTCTTTGTGTATTGTCTTGTTTTTGTTTTTTCACTTTTTTAGACTCTTTTAACAAATTATTTACATTTTCTGCTGATAAATGTACTGGTAATTTTTTTTCTCCCTTTGGAACTTCTATATATAAACATGGATTTTTTTCTACTAATTCATTCATTTGTAAAAAATTGTAGAAGGTTTTTACAGTAGAAAGTTTTTGACTTCTAGTAGCTGCACTGTTGCCTTTATTGAGTAAAAATAATAAAAATTTTTCTATGTCTGTATGTTTTAAATTTAATATATCTATATCTTTCTGTTCTAAAAATTTGAAAAATTCGTCTAAATTTCTGGAATAGGATTCTATTGTGTTTTTTGATTTTGATTTACTTTTTAAATTATTGATAAAGTCACATTTTAAATTTTTTTTCATAAAACTTCCTTCTTTCGTGGTATTTTTTGATTTTTTCTATTTTCTATTGATAAATTAGTTTTGTTGTTATATAATCAAACTACAAGTGGCTACATTATCAAAAAACATAAACCATAAACCAGCATTGCTAAAAGCCTATGGAATTGAATTTTCAAAGTTTATAATGATTGAATTTTCAAGGTTCATTTATTGAATTTTCAAAGTTCTTAATAATTAAATTATCAAAGTTCCTTTATTAAATTATCAAGATTAAATTATCAAGATTAAATTATCAAGATTAAATTATCAAGATTAAGTTATCAAGGTTCATTGATGTTCATTAAGATTCCTAAGGTGTATTAAGATTCATTGAATTTTTAAGCATTCAATTAGCTCCAGTTCAATTATATAACTCCAGTTCAATTATATAAGTGTTGTTCAATTATATAAGTTAATTATATAAGTGTTCGATTACATAATGGTTTATGTTAAATTAAAATAATTGGCGTTATTTTAATTCTTTGGGTGGTACTGTAGTATGTCTAACTTTATAACAAGAGTTTCTAATTGGCGTTAGGAACTCTTATTTTTTTGCTTTTAATTATACAACACATGACAATAGTTAGCAAGGTATTTGTATAATATTAGAAACTTCCTGTTATAAAATTATAAAACATACTTGACGCCGTTTTAATTTAACTGGTTGGGTTAGTTTATTTGATTTTTTTGCTCTTTGTTTACATTTGCTAATTTTTCCCCAATGAAACAACCATACATCAAATAGGACATAGCTTCTCTTGACTTATCATTTAACATTGGTAGCATGATAAGGATATTTGTTAATGGTTCATCTGTTAATTCAATATTTTTTTTATCTGTAATTGTTTTCATTTGTATAACCCCCTTTGGCAAGTATATAACTATTATAAGCAAATAAATAACTGATGTCAATATTTTATTTGCTTTATTTGTTGACTGAATTGCTTTTTTAATGTATTATTAATATTGAAAGGAGTGAAAGAATTGAAAAGACGAATAAAAGAACTTAGAAGTAGTATGGGATTAACACAACAACAGTTTGCTGATAGGCTTGGATTAAAAAGGCAAACAATTGCAGCATATGAAGTTGGAAATACAGAACCAAGTAACGCAACTTTGCTTTCAATTTGTAGAGAATACAAAGTTAACGAAAATTGGTTACGCACTGGAGAAGGAGAAATGAAAGTAGCACAAACTACTCAAGAGCGTTATAATCTTAATTTGGAGAAACTTCAAAGAGTGGATGATGAAACAATTATTCGTTGGGTGAATACTATTGCAGAAACAAATCCAGAAGTTTTAAGGCAAATTGAAGAATTTATGAAAAGATTGTTAGAGAATCAGGAAGATAAGGGCTAAAGGAGGAGATTTTATAGAGTGGAGTTAAAGGAAAAAAAAGAAAAGAAAAGTAAAAAAATAAACTGGACATGGATTCTTATTTTATTTGTAATACTTGGAATTATGATGCCATCTATGTATGAAAAGTATATTGAAAGACAAGAAGAAAAGCAGAAAGAAATAGAAAAAGCAAATATTTTACCAAATACAACAAGTATGGTATATGAAATTGAAAGCCAAGCTAATAAGGATAATTTTAGTGTTTCAAATAATGATGAAAGACCAACAGTAAGAGAATGTATTGATTTTATAATAGGAAGATATCCAGATTATTATTATGATAATGAAATGATGGAAAAAACCATATATTATGGGCGATATATAGAATATTTTTATCGTCCTAGAAATTTAAAGTATTATCCTAAAAGTGAGCAGCATAAATATACGCTGGATAATAGACAACTAAAGGTAGTATTATTAGGGCAATTTGTAAGTGAAGCTGTTATTCCTGTTTATATTCAGTCAGATAGTATAGATTCGGAAACTACACAGAAAAGGCTAGAAAAAGTAAAAGAAATTATAAATTCAATAGAATTAGAAGAAATGAAAGGGGAGTAACTGAAGTATAAAATGAAATATGCAAGAAAATGTAAAAAAGCATATAATGCATAAACTGTAAGTAAGGGAGAATTTATGGAATTAAGGGAGAAAGAAGAAATAAATAAGAAGAAAAAAAAGAAAGTAAATAAGTTTAGTTTTATATTGATAATTGTAGTTGCTCTATTTTTTGCTGGGATAAAATTAGATGATTTTTGTACAGAACAAATAAAGCAACAAAATTTAGAACAAGCAAAACAACAAAGACAACAAATGGAAATTACAAGAAAAGAAAGAGAACAAAAAGAAATAGAAAATAAAAAGGCATTTATACAAAAAATGTCAGAAAAGGAAAAAGCATTAGTAGAACAAAATCCAGATAATATAGAACCAAATTCAAAGCAAATGATAGGTTATATATTATCAAAAGCTAATCAAGATGCACAAAATATCATATCAGAAGATGAAAAATTTAAAAATGCTTTTCAATTTATCAAAGATAATTACCCTAATTATTTTGAAAACAATGATATGATGGAAAAGACAATGTATTATAGCAAGATAATCCAATATGTTTATGACCCACGATGGGAAAATTATAAAGATATATCAGTAGATTTTGAAGAGGTTTATTCTGTTTGGGATGATACTTATTTAAAAACCGAAAGACCCCCAAAATCTTTGATGATGATAGAGCTAAGTAAATTTAATATTTCAGAACAAGTTGGTGCAGCTGTGAGAAGGGTATATCTTAATATGGAAACAATAGATTCTGAAATAGTACAAGCTATGTTGGTACAAGCAGGCATGAAATTAAATAGCTTATATCCTAATGAAACATTTTGGAAAGTGCCAGAGCAAGAAAATAAACAAGCTGTTGATGCATCAAAAGAAATGATGGTATGGATTCCTACTAATGGTGGAATAAAGTATCATCTTGATGCGAGTTGTAGCGATATGATAAATCCAGAATATATTACAGAAAGTCAAGCACAAGCAAGAGGATTTACCCCTTGTAAAAAGTGTTTTTGAAAGAAATTTGAAAGAAAAAAATTATATAAAAAAATTTTAAAATGGGAGTTGATTAAAATGTGTAAAGTAATCGCAATAGCAAATCAAAAAGGTGGAGTCGGTAAAACAACAACAACAGTAAACCTTGGAATAGGTTTAGCTAATTTAGGTAAAAGAGTAATTTGTATTGATGCGGATAGTCAAGGAAATTTAGCTGTTTCATTGGGGATAGAAGAACCTGACAGCCTCGACTATACCGTTGCAAATGTGATAAGAGAAATTTGTGACGAAAAAGAAGTTGATAAAAAAGGAATATTACATCATGAAGAAAATATTGATTTTTTACCCGCTAATATAGAATTGTCAGATGTAGAGGTGCAGCTGATAAATACTATTGGTAGGGAAATGATGTTAAAAAGATATATTGAGAAAATAAAATCAGATTATGATTATATTATTATAGATTGTTCCCCTAACTTGGGAATGATAACAATAAATGCGTTAACTTGTGCAGATACTGTTATTATACCTGTACAAGCCTCTTATTTACCATTAAAAGGCTTACAACAGTTAATTAAGACGATTTATAAAGTTAAAAGGCAGCTTAATCCTAAATTGGAGATAGAGGGAATTTTAATTACTATGGTGGATAGTAGAACAAACTACTCAAAGGATATTATAGAAACTCTAAACGAAAATTATGGAAGTTCTATAAGGGTGTTTGAAAATATTATACCTAGAAGCATAAAACAAGATGAAACGACAGTCAGCGGAAAGAGTATATATAAATATGCTAAAAACAGTAATGTAGCAAAATGCTACAAAAATTTTGTAGATGAAGTTGTGAAGGAGGGTTAATTTAAAATGGGAATTGGAAAAGATATAAAATTAAATTCATTAGATACCCTTTTTGGCAATGAAAATAATGGAATTATAGAGATAGCTTTATCAACGCTAGTAGAATTTGAGGGACATCCGTTTAAAGTGATAAATAATGAAAAAATGACTGATATGATTGAAAGTATAAAGGAGTATGGTGTTTTGACTCCTATTATTGTAAGACAAAAAGAGGATAAATATGAAATTATTTCAGGGCATAGGAGAAAATTCGCTTGTGAACAATTAGGAATTGTAAAAATTCCAGCAATTATAAAAGAATTGGACGATGATGAGGCTGCTATATTGATAGTAGATAGTAATATACAAAGAGAGGAAATATTGCCAAGTGAAAAGGCATTTGCATATAAAATAAAATTTGATGCCTTAAAACGTCAAGGAAAAAGAACAGATTTAACTTCAGCCCAAGTTGGGCCCAAGTTAAAAGGAGAACTTTCTAT
>CAJUNT010000013.1:26915-71360 GCA_910587735.1 uncultured Clostridia bacterium | reverse complement strand
ACAACAACAATATTTTTGATGTCCATATTTGTCTTTTCCATACCACCAAATGGATTGCGAAAAACAATGAGGACAAGAAATAGAAAAGTCTTTAAAAGTAATTTTTATATTTATGCATAGAAACAGCTCCTTTCTGGGAGAAAATATGTTTTGCTTAATTTTATTGTACTTTCAACAAGGGGCTGTTGTCTATATCATTTTAACGTAACAGAACCACTTATTTGGAAAAGTGATGCATAAAAGTATTTAAAATTATTTATATAGGAATGAAAGGGGAAAAGTGATGCATAAAAAGACAATAATAAACACTAGCTTATAAAACTAGTGTTTATTTATGTATATTTACAATATGCGTGAAAGTCCTTTATTTTTCTGTTTTCCATATTTCATTAAATTATTTCCCATTACTTCTGAAACATCAAGAATAGTAACAAAAGAAGGACTTTGTGTTTCGATATCCACCTGTTCTATTACAGTACGGAGTTCTGTCACTTCTACACGAGTCAGCACAACATATAATATACCTTTTTTACCGCTGAACATACCTTCTCCTTCCATTATTGTGACAGTTCTGCCCAGACTTTTCAATATTGCCTGTGATACTTCTTGTTGATGCTGTGTAACAATCAAGGCAGCTTTTACCTGATTAGAACCTTCTACAACAGTATCAATCAGTTTTGACGCAACAAAATATGCTACAAGAGAATACATTGCTCTGTCAAATCCAAATATAAATGTAGCTACTGTAAATATAAAAAGATTACAAATCAAAACAAATTGTCCTACAGACATATCTGTTTTTTTACTAATTAATATTGCAGCCATTTCTGTACCGTCCATACAAGCACCATATCGTATGACAAGTCCTACACCAATACCCAACAACACACCCCCGAACAATGTTGCAAGCAATGTATCATTTGTAATTCTTTCAAAATTTCCTGCTATCATTAAACCAATAGAAAGCACTATCATGGCATACAAATAACTGATTGCAAAGCGTTTTCCCATTTGTTTTAATGAAATGAACATAAAAGGTAAATTTAATAGTATTACAATGACATTTAAAGGAATTTTTGTTAAATAACTGAACATAATAGAAATGCCTGTAATGCCTCCGTCAATAATATGATTGGGTATTAAAAATACTTCCAATCCAATAGAAACCAATATAATTCCTATTGTAATCATAATGTACCTTGCTGCAAATGTTCTGATGGTATGTAACATCCTATCATTCTCCTTTCTATTTGTATATATTTGTCAGTTTAATGGATAAGCTGATACTATTATTTTACTATATTTTGTACTGAAATATCATACAATTAATATTGTAAAATTGTTTCAAAAGTAGTAAAATGATACTAATGATTATAATATGCAATCGTATTATTTTGCAAAAGCAAAAAAATTTTATGACAACATTTATAATAATATTTGGAGGAAAATTATGTTACAGATTAATCCCATAGACTTATATGCACTACATAAAAATAATGCAACAACATCTTTAACAAACAATGCAACTGCTTCTTTTTCAGACACAATGAAAAGTACAGGCTCTCAATCATTAGATGATATATTTCAAAGAGCCGCACAAAAATATGATGTCCCTGTGAGTTTATTAAAAGCAATCGGTAAAGCAGAATCCAATTTTAATGCGAATGCAGTTTCTTGTGCTGGTGCACAGGGTGTTATGCAACTTATGCCTGCTACTGCAAAATCATTAGGTGTTACAGATTCTTTTGATGCAGAACAGAATATTATGGGTGGTGCAAAATATATCAAACAAATGTTAGACCGTTATGATGGTAATGTTAAGCTTGCTTTAGCCGCATATAATGCTGGTAGTGGCAATGTTGAAAAATATGGAGGAATCCCTCCTTTTAAAGAAACACAAAATTATGTAAAAAAAGTAATGTCTTATGCTGGTGAAACATTAACAGCAGGCAGTTACACACCTAATGCATCTAATAAAATAACAAATAATAATACGTCATTGCAAAATCAAATAGAGCAGTCTATATTGAATTTTGAAGAATTCACACAAGATGATTATCTTCTTTTTGTGGAATCTTTAAAAAATGATATGACTTCCTCATTGTTAAGCTCTATTATGAATACAGATTATAATCATGATGATAAAGATACTTTGTTTAACCAAAGTGCTATGTTCCAAAATTACAATTATATGTTAAATAATGGTGCATTATATCAAGATATTTCTGCATTAAAAAGTCAAAATGTAAATGGTTCATTAACGAGCCAAAATGCAAATTTGTTGGGAAAACGTTTTCAAACAATGTATGATGTAGAGTAATATTATAAAAAAGAATCTTTTTATTATTTATGAATAATAGTATGAGGAAAACGAAGTTTTCCTTATTAAAGTTCTTTGCTTCTTTCTTTCAAGAAAGAAGTGAGAGTTTGAGAGCAACGCTCTCAAGGTTTTAAATGCGTATAAAATTTTTCATGATTACAAGCAAGTAAAACAAAGGGGGAACTTTTCAAAAGTAAAAAAGTTCTCCCTTAAAAAATGGTTGTTTTGTTATTTTTTTATTTGTAGGCTCTGCCTACAACCGCAAACTTTCTTAAAAGAAAGTTTGACAAAGAATTTTGCTTTATGCGAACGCAATGATTTTATCATTTTACTTTTATCATTTTTAACAGTTGTATAACAAGCAAAGAAGCAAATGACAAGCCATATATTGTAAGCAACATCATACCATTGATAGGTACTACCACAAAAAACGCTCTAAAAGGTGGAAACAATATTGCGATATTAAGAAGTACAAAACCAATCAAAAACGCTCCCCACAAATACCAATTATCAAACATTCTTTTTGTAAACAACACCATTTCTTTTGATTTACAGCTAAAACCATGAAACAAACGACATAAACAAAGTGTTGCAAATGCCATAGTACTAGCAAGCCCACTACCACCTTGTTCCATGCCTATATAATATGATGTCATAGTGAATACTGCAATAATCGCTCCTTGTAATACAACATCTATTAAAAAATCTTTTGTCATAATAGGTGTGTGTATAGAACGAGGTTTTTCATTCATTACTTTATTGCTATGAGGCTCTACGCCTAATGCAATTGCTGGCAAGCTATCTGTAAGCAAATTGATAAATAAAAGGTGTACTGGTGCAAAAGGTACAGCTAGACCCATAAATGAGGCATATAATACCGCTAATATACCCGCTGTATTTCCCGAAAGTAAAAATTGTATAGCGTTTTTGATATTTTGATATAGATTTCTGCCGTTTTCTACTGCTTTTACTATTGTAGCGAAATTATCATCTGTCAGTACCATAGCAGAAGCATCTTTTGCCACTTCAGAACCTGTAATACCCATAGCAACACCAATATCAGACTGTTTTAATGCTGGTGCATCATTTACGCCATCACCTGTCATAGCTACAATATTACCTTTTTTCTGCCATGCTTTTACAATTCTAATTTTATGTTCTGGAGAAACTCTTGCATAAACAGAAACCTGTTCTACAAAATCTTCCAGTTGTTTATCTGTCATAGTATCAATTTCTGCACCATTAACGGCTTTTTTGCCTTCTGTTAATATGCCTATTTGTTTTGCAATAGCAGACGCCGTAACTTTATGGTCACCTGTAATCATAACAGGACGAATACCTGCCTTGATACATTCTGCTACTGCCATTTTCGATTCTTCTCTTGGAGGGTCTATCATAGCAATGAGTCCTACAAAAGTATATTCCTGTTCTTTTTCTATTTGTAATTGTTCCAGTTCTTTATATGCAAATGCAAGTACTCTCAAACCATTTTCAGAAAATGTTTTATTTGCATATATTACTTTTTGTTTTTGCTGTTGTGTAAAAGGTAATATTTCTCCATTTTGTTCTATTGATATCACTCTATCCAGCAAAACATCAACTGCTCCTTTTGTTATCATGATATATTTTCCATCTATATTATGAATAGTAGACATCAATTTTCTATCTGAATCAAAAGGAATTTCGAGCAATCTTTTGTATTGCTCTTTTACATCTTTGTCATTCATATTATGATTTTGAGCAAATTGTATCAATGCCACTTCTGTAGGGTCGCCCAATTCCTGCCCGTTACTTATCACAGCGTCATTACACAATACACTCATAAGAAGTAATTTTTTATCCGTATATTTTGTAATATCCATATTTTGTGCATCTGTCATAGTGTTATTGACACAATATTTTTGTACTGTCATTTTGTTTTGTGTCAATGTACCAGTTTTATCAGAACAAATAACAGAAACACTTCCTAATCCTTCTACGGCTGGTAATTTTCTTACAATTGCATTTTCTTTTGCCATTTTTTGTGTTCCCAATGAAAGCACAATGGTTACAATAGAGCTTAATGCCTCTGGTATTGCTGCAACTGCAAGTGCTACAGCAAATAAAAAAGCATCTATGATTTCTCCGCCTTTTGCAATATTTACAAAAAACAATATTGCACATACAATTATAATGATAATAGAAAGTTTTTTACCAAAGTTGTCAAGATTTTTTTGCAAAGGTGTTTTATTTTGTTCTGTATTTTTTAAAAGCTGTGCAATTTTTCCAATTTCTGTATCCATTCCTATATTTGTTACAACATAACTCCCACGTCCATATGTTAAAAAACTGCCCGAAAACAACATATTTTTTCTGTCACCTATGGGAACGTTTTCAGGTAATACTGTAATTTCTTTTTCTACACTCATGGATTCTCCTGTTAAAGAACTTTCATTCACTTTCATGCTAAAATTTTCTAATATTCTACCATCAGCACTCACAAAATCTCCTGCTTCTAAAAAAACAACATCTCCCACAGTAATTTCTTGAGATGGTACAGTTATTTTTTGTCCATCTCTTAATACTTTTACAGAGGGTGCAGAGAGTGCTTTTAAACTTTCCAGTGACTGCTCTGCTTTGATATGTTGTATTGTTCCTAATATCGCATTGATTGTAATGACTACAAATATAACAACAGCACTTTCTGCATCTGATAAAAATAACGAAAGTATTCCAGCAACAATCAATATGATAACAAGAAAGTCTTTAAACTGTTCCAAAAACACCATAAAAGTGCTTTTTCTTTTAGACTCCTGCAATGCATTTTTACCATATTTATGTAGCCTGTTTTGTGCCTGTTCATTTGAAAGCCCCTTTTCAGAACTTTCCACATTCTCCAGTACTTTTTGTAATGGCATACTATAATATTTTTCCATAAACAATATTCCTCCTTTTGTAAATTGATTATTGATACTCATAAAAAAAGACTTTTCATTATCATTCCAAAAATCCTAAAAATGATTCTTAAAAATGATAATAAAAAGTCTTGTAACCATTTGTATTGGCATATAATAACAGACAAATGAATTTGTCGGGTGTGTTGCTATTATATTAAAACTACTCCCTTTTTATTGACTTTATATAATATTGTATGTATCATATGATAAATCATTCATTTTGTCAATAGTAAAAAATGAAAAAGTAGCTAATTATTTAAAACATTGAGAGTATTGCTTTCCAAATAACGATATCATTGCGTTTGTAAAATATAAAGTTTTTTGTCAAACTTTTTAGGGGAAAAGTTTGCAGGGTGTTGAATGTCCAGTGGACATTCGTCCAGCACCGACCGGAGCGAAGCGTAGACTGAACAGCGTCCGCAAATAAAACAATATTTTTCTATTAAAACATTGGAGCATTGCTCCAAACCTCGCTTTCTCCTAAAAGCGAGGCAAAAACTTTTATGGAAAACTTTGTTTTCCTAATAACAAACACAATTAAAAATAATTTAAACTTTTTTTGAAATGACATTACTTTTTGCTATATGATATTGCTGTACAGACTGCAATTTCATATTTAAGTGAACAGATTTGTTTAGACTATTTTCAAAATCTTTCCAGCCAGCTAAATATTTTTGTAGTGTTGTATCATTGTCTTTATAAGCATTTGCATTTTCTGTATTTTTTTCAAAAAAGGAATCCCAATAAGAGGCACTATTTTTACAGCGATATGTGCCATTTGTATATTGTGATTTAGCTATTTGTGAACCATATTTTGCACCTTCTGTAAGTGCCTGTATTACATTACCGCTTTTTTGATATTGTTGCATTGCTTTGTCATATACATTCCATATGATATTTCTGTTGAGTGCTGCAAAACCCATTTGTGCATCTGCAACATTACCTTCATATCGTTTTTCGCTCAACTGTTTATCCATACGATTTAATAAATTTTCTTTAAAACCTTCCATTATTTTTTGAATTGTTTTAGCCATATTTTTACTGATACCACCTTTATTTTGCAATACATCTGTTTTCATAGTAAGCATTGCAAAATCAATACCAATACGTGATTCGTCCATTTGAAATACGCTAAAACTGTTTTCCATATCATAAAGTGATGAAACATATTGTCCCAAATTTTCTAAATCATGTAATGTATAATCCGCATGATTATCTGTATTATTTTCTGTATATTGCTGCTGTTGTGTAGTATCTGTTTCACGCAAAACGGCTGCAACATAGGCATCATCGTCTAAAAGCCAGCTATCTTTTGTACCTTCTAATGATTTTAATGTATCATTGTTTGTAATACTTTTGCGATATTCATTTATTTTTGATTCTACACCGTTTAATATAGATTGATGTATTTTTTCTCTTTCTCCCTCTACATCATTATTTTCTAAAAAAGAACATACAATATTTGTATAGCCGTCTGCAATTTCATTTACTGCATTTTGATATACTTCTTGTAATTTTTTTAATTGTTCTGTTTGTTGTTCGCCGCTTGTTGTATTTTTAATTTTATATTCTACAGCAGCATAACGAGATGCAATATAATTTACTTTTCTAGTAAAATCATTTTCTTTTATACTATTTGGATTTGCATTAGAATCGAATCCTATTCCTCTCATATCAAATGAAAGTGAAGACCAATCCATATCTTTTTGTATACCATTTGTTTGCAATTTTTTTTCAAATTCCTGTAATACTTCATCGCTGGGGTTGGGGTCTTGTAGTTTTACAGTAGCATTACCATTCATAACATCATAAATGTTAAATCTACCCTCCAAATTCCATTGGTGCAATATTGCATCTTTTTTAGTATAGTCATTGTCTGATGCCACAAGAGATTTTGTAAGTAAATCGTTATTTTGTTGAATATCATATTTTATAGACATTCTTCCCTGATTGTAACTAAAATTATTATTTTTACTTTGATATTGTTTTTGACTGTCTGCATAATTGAGTTGTGTCAAACGATATGTATAAGCATGGTTGTTTGACAATGATATAGCTGGTATATTGTTTAAATTCATACATTTTCCCTCCAGACTTTTTTATATTAGTATACTTATTTCATACTTATACTATCGTCATATTGCTGTAAAAATTAAGTATATTATATATATATCTTGTAAATATAAAATGTAGATAATAAAAAAATACCCTCTAAATATAAGAGGGCATTTTTATTTTATAAAACTAATTTTATACTATTTTTAATTAGATTTTCTTTTTTTAGCAGCCAATACATAATATGCACTTGGTATAACAAACATTGTTAATACAGAAGACAATAGCATACCATAAACAATAGAAGTTGCTAGAGGTGCCCAAAGTAAACCTCCTGTAAGTGCCAATGGTATCAATGATATTACTGTTGTAATCATACCAATCATAATAGGACGTAATCTTGTTTTACACGCCTCCACAATAGCATCAACTGGGTTATCATATTCTTTTATCAATGTATTGATATAATCCAAAAGCACAATACCATTATTTACTACAACACCCATTAAACTAATTGCGCCCAAAAGTGCCATAAATCCAATAGGATAATTTAACAATTTCAATCCCCACAATATACCTATAAATGAAAGTGGTATGGTTCCCATAATAATAAGTGGCTGACGGATATCTCCAAATTCCAGCACAAGTATTAAATAAATTGCTACAATAGCAATCAATGTTGGTATCACAAGAGAGGAAAATGTATCTTTATTTTCTTCGCTTTCACCGCCAAAAACAATGCTATAGCCTTCTGGTATTTCATAGTCTTGTAATGCTTGTTCACATTGTTTCATAACAGTTTGTGTATTATAACCATCTTCTACAAAAAGTCCTACTGTTAATGTTCTTTTTTCATCTCGTCTTACAATTTTATTCATAGAAGATTCTGTAACAATATTAGCAATTTGAGGCAAAGGTACATTTTCGCCCGTAATTTGTGATGTAACATAAATATCGTTTAATACTTCTCTTTTTGTTTTATGATTATCAGGTATTTTAATATTGATAGGGTAGGGGTCTTCATCAATATCTTTTTGTTTGAGTTCTGACACCTGCAAACCATTTACAGCCATTCTGACTGTAGATGCAACATCATAATTAGAGATACCTACAATATTTGATTTTTCTTCATTTACTTTTATTTTCAATTTGTTGGAAGAATAACCATAATTATCTTCTGCATTTTTACCACCTTCTACTTGATAAATTCTATTTTTTACATCATCGCCTATTTTTCTCAATACTTCTGTATCTGCTCCTGTGATTCTAATTTCAATAGGGTAGGTAACTGGTATACCAATTTCTAATTCTTTGGCGTTTACTACAACACCAGGTATATTTTCATTTAATTCTTTTTCTATTCTATTGATTTCGGAAAGCTTACCATTTACAAGAAATTGTGCTTTTCCCGTATCCAATTCATTTGGTGTAAATGTAACATAATATTTAGGGTAGCCGTCGCCCACCATAAAAGAATAATTTTGTACAGAATCATCAGCGTCTAAATATGCTCCAATTTCCTCCATTACCTGCTTACTATGTTCTATTGTACTACCATCTTGCACCATAACATTTAATGCATATTGGTCACGTTCTGCGGGAGGAAATATTTGTATACCCATAGAAGGAACTAATGTACCACTTAACACAAATATGGCAATAAAAACACATATCAATAATTTTGGTATTTTTAATGCTGATTTTAACAATTTTTCATAAACAGATAATACTCCTTTTCCTATTTTTTCAACACGGAATATTGTTTTCAATTTTTCTTTCAATGCAATTTTCTTTTGTTTGCTTTTTGGCTGTAAAAGCCAGTAGCCTGTTGAGGGAACTAATGTCAATGATGTAATATAAGAACCCAATAATGCCACAGATACCAATATAGGTAATGATTTTACAAATTTACCTGCACTACCTTGCATCATAGCAAGTGGCAAAAATGATGCGACCGTTGTCAATGTAGATGTTAATATTGCAATATTGACTTCTTTAATACCTTGTATACACGCATCTTTTTTGCTATATCCTTTTTCTAAATAAACATTGATATTATCATTTGCAACAATGCCATTTGCTACAAGAAGGCTTAATGATATAATTAATGAGGCAATAGAAACTTGATGCAATGGTATTTCTGTAAGCACCATATATATAAATACAATAGCAATAACGACAGGTATAGGTAATGATACTACAACAGCACTTCTAATACCCATAGTGATAAGTACTACAACAGCAACCAATATAACAGCAGATATCAAATTACTTTGAAACAATGATATAGAAGATTTTACAAAATCTGCTTGGTCTGTCAATGTAATGATTTCCATATTGGTATAAAGCTGATATTGTTTAAATTCCTCTATTTTATCATACAATCTTTTTTGTATGGTAAGCATATTTTGAGCGTCTGCATATTTTACACCTATAATCAATGCTTTTTGATTGTTAACTTCAGCAAATGCTTCTGCTTTTTGTTCTTTCTGCACCACATCAGCAACATTTTTTAAATACACAGGTGTACCATTTTCTTGAGAAACACCTACAATGGTGTTTTTAATTTCGTCTACTGTTTCATATTCTCCTGAAATCTGTACAGGTATTTTTGTGCCTGCAATTTCTAAATTTCCTCCTGGAATATTGACATTTCTTGCTTTTAGAAATGTAGCAATATTTGTAGGTGTAATACCATATTGCTGTAATTTTACCATATCCAAACTAATTTCAACTTGTTGTCCGACTTCTCCGAATATATCAACTGCTTTTACGCCAGCATCTTCTTTTAAAACATCTTTCAATTCATTTGCAACATCTTTTAAATCTTGATAGGTATAATCTTTTGATGTCAAACCTAATAATATGCCGTAACTGCTTGTAAAATCTGTTTCTACTACTGGCTTTTGCGCATCAGCAGGAAGTTCTGCCTCTACACTGTCAATATCTTCTTTCATATCGTCCCAAACTTTAGCAATAGCACTATCACTTAAATCTTTCAATGTTACTTTGATAACACCAACGCTATCCATACAGAAACTTTCCATTTTTTTAATTTCTGATATATCACCTATTTTATTCTCAATCGGTTTGATAATCAATTTTTCGATATCTTCTGGGCTTGCTCCGCCGTAAATACAACGAATGGTAGCAATAGGGCTTGCTATACTAGGATTTTCTTGTCTTTCCATATTGCCATATAGCAAAAATCCTGAAATCAATGTCACAATCGTCAGAAGCATAACAATACTCTTATGCTCCACACTCCATTTTACCATTACTCTGTCATCTCCTCTATTTGTACTGTATCACCGTCATGCAGTGTAAATTGTCCTTTTGTCACAATCACATCACCGCTTTGTAGCCCAGAATAAATTTGTATTTTATCTCCTGTAATTTCTCCAGTTGTCACAGTTTTTTTAGAAACAGTGTTATTTTCGTTTAACACAAATACCGCAGAACCTTCCGCAAAATGTATGATACTGTCAATAGGCACAAATATGGATTTGATATTATCCATAGGAATTTCGGCACGACACACCATACCAGGTTTTAATTTTCCATCTGCGTTATCTATTCTAATTTTAACAGGGAATGTTCTTGTAGTGGTATCTGCTAATGAATTGATTTCATCAACCACACCAGTTACGGTTTCATTTAATCCATAAATATATATTTCTGCTTGCTGTCCTTTTGTAATTTGGTTTACAGCCTCATCTGTTACACCAATTTCGGCATAAACACTGCTAATATCTCCTATGGCAACAATAGGATAACCTGCACTGATTGTTTCTCCTTTTTCTGAAATTTTTTGAAGTACCACACCATTGATAGGACTTGTTAAAACAGTATCATCTAAATTGTTTTTTGCTGCGTCAAGCTGTGCCTCAGATGCTGCAATTTGTGCATTTGATGCGGAAACCTGCGCATTTGTCATGCTGATTTGTGCCTCTGCCGCATGAAGCTGTGATTGTGCAGATTTAATTTTGCTTTCTGCTATGGACTTTGCATCTAATGCTTGCTGATATGTATTTTGGTCTACTGTCAATTTTGCACTGATTTCATCAAATTGACTTTTTGATGCAATACCTTGTTCGTATAATGTTTTTACTCTGTCATAGCTTGTTTTTGTTAAATCATATTGTGCTTTTGCTTGTTCAATTTTTGTTGGTATTTCTGTATCTAGTTGTAATTGAGCAGTTTCAATATCAATCGCTGCGGCATCTTTTTGTGCCGTTGCGGCTTCTCTTTGTGCCACTGCAGCGCTAGTTTGCGCTTGTGCTGCGCCCCTTTGTGCCTGTGCGCCTTTTACTTGTATGTTATAATCTACTTTGTCTAATGTAGCAATGGTCTGCCCTGCAAATACGCTTTCTCCCTCTGATACGGCAACATCATATAATACGCCAGGTATTTTAAAAGATGCTTTTACTGTTTGTGTAGGAACAATATTTCCGCTGACAGTCAATACATTTCCATAGCCGTTTGCCTCTACTGTTTGTGTTGCTACTGTTCTTAATTCCGCTCTGCTACTTTGTTCTGCATTTGTTGTGCTACACCCTGTTAAAAATGCGGCTAACAGTATATATGTGATTACTTTTTTCATTTTGATTTCCTCCTTAAATATATAATTTCGTTATGATTGCGTTTGCAAAAATAAAAGTTTGCGGAGTTTGTTGCCAAGTTTCAATAAATTAAAAAAATATCATTATTTTATATTTACTAATTACAAATGAATTTTTTGTATTTTAAAATTTTTTTGATTGAATTCATTCAATATTATTTTAAAATATATGTCTGCATATTATCAGCAGACATATTTGTCATTTATCAAATTGAAAATGGTACTCTTGTTTCATACACAATAACTTTTTGAACATATCTGCAAGTTTATATTGATTTTGCATAAAATATTCACTCAATGTACAATCTTTTAAACCTTCATCTTTTTCTTTTTGCTTTCGAAACATTCTTTCAAAGCCATATACCAATATTTCTGCTGTTTGTTGGGGGTAGGGGCAATCAAATATTTTTTCGTCATTGCCTTCTTTTATAAATTCTACTAATTTAGTTATAATAATTTCTAATGTGATATATGTAATTCTATCCAACAAAAGAGATTGATTGATTTTTGCACTGTCTTTAATGATATCATTTTTTTCAGATACATTATGCAATACTTGACTCATAAGCAAATTGATTTTTTCTACTGCATTACCTTTGCCTTCAAAAAATGTTTCTAACTGTAATTCTTCTGTAATCATTTGACTGTTTAAATAAGCGCATTTTATCAAAACATCTTCTTTTGAATTAAAGTAGTAATGAAATAATCCTGTTGCAATGTTCATTTTTTCTGTAATATCTTTTATAGAAGTTTTTTCATATCCTTTTTCTAAAAATAGCTGTAATGCTGTGTCTATAATTTCTTTTTGTTTTTCCCTCTTGCTGTTTCTCATAAAATGCTCTCTCCTTTGTTTGAATTCATTCAATTTGAACCAATTCAAATATAACACTTTTTGTATATTTTGTCAATATATTTTGAAATGTATATTATTGTGCAATGTCAGAAACATTTACTATAAAATAATGCTTTTGTGAACTAAGATTTTGTTTAGTGGTAATCAGCATTTCTCCGCTTTCATTTAATACTATACTTTCAATATATTGTTTTTCAAATGGCTCTTCAAAAACAATATTATGATGATAAAATTTACCAGTATTGCCATTAAAAATAATGATAGTATTATTTTCTGTTTGTTTTGAAGCACCATTATAAAATATAGCATAGTTGTCATTCACTGTATTATAATATGCCAAAGGTTTATGCAATATATCATAGTATTTCATATCTAATAATTTCCCAGAGTCTATATTGAAAAATAATATTCTTTTATGTTGTGTATAATATCCATCTGCTGTACTTTCTGTATAAAATGTAACAATATTACTATCTGTCCATTTATCACTATAAGAAACAGATGAATTACTATCCCACTGATATAATATTTCATTTGTATTTTTGTTTAAATCCAATTTCATCATTTTGCCTTTATGTCTATGAGAAAGTACACATATAAAAATATTGTCACCCATATCAATCATATTTTGTATAGAAGCATTTTCTAATTCACATATTGATAGTAGATATTTTTCAACAAATGTTGTATGTCATGTGCATTTTATAAAATATAAATTGTATTTTAAATGTGCAATAAAAAAGCAGATTGATATAAAAAAATATCAAACTGCTTTTTTATTTAATACTGAAACGTATAAATGTTATCACATATTTTTTGTTTGAAATGCAACAATTTTAAATAACGATTTTTTTGTTCTGTATCATTTGTATCATACTGCACATCTGAAACAGAAACAGATAATAATAGAGTATCATTATTTTTAAATATTTCAGAATAGGGGATAGAAAAGCTTTCTTTCATTTCATCATCCCAATATTCTAAATCAATATAGGCAAATGAAAAAATAAGCATATCCATTTCAGCATCTAAAAATTGTATTACTGTATAGTTGTCATATTCATTTTCTAATATTTTATAATAATTATTTTTACATTCATCAGGTGCAATAAAGCCGATTCCTAATGTTTCATTTTCATATAATATACGACTGTTTTCGATAATATAAAGTGTGTTGGTGTCATTATTAAAATGAACATGATATCCAAGTTTTTCTGCAATGTGACGTACTGAGAATGGAATGATATCATTTTTATTAAAATTGATATTGTATTCTTTTGTATATTGTTTTTCTCCGTTTATTATGACATTGATATTTTGTTTTGCAAAAACTGGTACAGCAATGATAATTGACAGAATCACACTCATTAGTATACTTTTCATAGTATTCACCTCATGAAATGTTTATTAGTTTTAAATTGCATAATATAATAATCATTTATTTTGCATCATATTATGATGCCATTACATATAAATAAAAGCAATAAAAAATATAAAAAAGTATACATATTATAATAAAAATATGTTTTTATGTATCGTTATCATAAAATATGCTGACACTCCCACGCCTAAAGACATGGGGTTCTTAATTATATAAACTTCTAAATATACTCGAAAGCATATAAAACTAATCTACTTCATTAAGACTTTCACTATCAAAGATACCATTGTATCCATTAGCGATAGTATAAGGCTCGCGTCAAAACCTTTTATTTTCATGGTTTTATTATACCATTTCTTGTTCATAAAAGCAATATTAACATATACTAATCAAATATTGAAATAAAAAAAATGCTTTCATACCACCCCTTTAGGGGTGGGCTTTTCGCATTTAGCTTGTAAAAATAAAAAAAAGAGATTGACAACTATCACAATAATATGGTATTTTATAATAAATAGTGTGTTACTGTTCTAACAGGCATTAACTATTCAAAAGGTATGTTATACCTTTTGGAAGTTAGTGTCTTTTTTTATATTTATTTTTTGTTTTGATAATGAAAAATAATATTAAAAATGGACACGATAATAAGGGAATATATTGTAACGTCAAAAAGTAATGAAATTATTTAAAAAAATATTTGTTTATTCAAAACAATTAAAAATGGTATGATAATCAGTATTGATAAATATTCCGCGCGGTTACGGATTGTCATACAATTTATACTGTTTTTTGAAAAAACAATATAAAAATGCAATATAAAATCATAATAATCAATAAAGCCCTCAGTACTTTATTATTGCATAAAATTAATATTACTATTTTTTGACGTTCTATATTCTCAAAAGCACTTATAAAATTTTTACAATAAGAAAAAGGAGTGACAATATTATGAAAGACAAGATTTTTGGCGTATTACAAAGAGTTGGACGTTCATTTATGTTGCCTATTGCCATATTGCCAGTCGCAGGTTTATTTTTAGGTATTGGTGGTTCATTTACAAATGCGAACATGATAGAGGCATATGGTTTGGCTGGAATATTGGGAGAGGGTACATTTTTATATGCTCTGCTTTCTGTGTTAAACAAATGTGGTGATATTGTATTTGCAAATTTACCAATATTGTTTGCTATGGGTGTTGCTATTGGTATGGCAAAAAAAGAAAAAGAAGTTGCAGCATTAGCGGCAGCAATCGCATTTTTCATTATGCACTCTGCAATAGGCGCAATGCTTTCTGTAACAAATGCAGCGGCAACATTGCCAAATGGTTCTGTTGCATCTGTTGTAGGTATTGAATCATTACAAATGGGTGTATTCGGCGGTATTATAGTTGGTTTGGGTGTTGCAGCACTTCATAACCGTTTTTATAAAATTGAATTGCCACAAGTATTATCATTCTTTGGTGGCACCAGATTCGTACCAATTATATGTTCTATTGTTTATTTAATTGTAGGCATTATCATGTTCTACATATGGCCTGTAATACAGCAAGGCATTTATGCCGTAGGTGATGTTGTAAGAAGTTCAGGCTATGCAGGAACATTAATTTATGGTATTATGGAAAGAGCGTTAATACCATTTGGCTTACATCATGTATTTTATTTACCTTTCTGGCAAACAGCAGTGGGTGGTACAGCAACCATTGACGGCAGTTTAATTGAAGGCGCACAAAATATATTCTTTGCACAATTAGCAAGTCCAAATACAACGATATTTGATGTAGAAGCAACAAGATTTATGGCTGGTAAATTCCCTCTTATGATATTTGGTTTACCTGGTGCAGCGCTTGCTATGTATAAAACAGCAAAACCAGAAAAGAAACAAGTTGCAGGAGGTTTGTTACTTTCGGCAGCATTAACATCTATGTTGACAGGTATTACAGAACCATTGGAATTTACATTTTTGTTTATTGCACCTATATTATATGCAATTCACTGTTTCTTTGCAGGCTGTGCTTATATGTTTATGCATATATTCAAAGTCGGCGTAGGTATGACATTCTCAGGCGGTTTAATTGACTTAACATTGTTTGGTATTATGCAGGGCAATGCGAAAACAAATTGGATATGGGTTGTATTTGTAGGTATTGTATATTTTGTAGTATATTTCTTGGTATTTACAGTATTGATTAAAAAATTCAATTTTAAAACACCAGGTAGAGAAGATGACGATGTAGAAACAAAATTGTATACAAGAGCTGATGTCAATGCAGCAAAAGCAGGAAATACAGCAGGAGCAACAGCAGGCGGTGTAGATGCCGTTTCTCAGTTGATTTGTCAAGGACTCGGCGGAAAGAAAAATATTTCTGACGTAGATTGTTGTGCAACAAGATTAAGATGTACTGTTATTGATTCTTCAAAAGTACAAGATGCGCTTTTGAAACAATCTGGCGCAGCAGGCGTAATACACAAAGGACTTGGCGTACAAGTAATTTATGGTCCAAAAGTTACTGTAATTAAATCTAATTTGGAGGACTATTTAGCAAGCCCAGCAAGCGATATAGCAGTAGATGTGCCAGTACCAGCACCAGTACAAACAAATCAACAAACAGAACAAAAAACAGTAGATAAAAAAGAAGAAGTATTCAGCAGTTTTGTAGAAGGACGTGCAGCAGATATCAGCGAAGCACCAGATGAGGCTTTTGCAGGAAAATTGATGGGTGACGGTATTGTCATGTTCCCAAAAGGAAATACAATTTATGCTCCAGCAGATGCGACAATAGAAACGGTATTCCCTACAAAACACGCAATCGGATTAAAAACAAAACAAGGCACAGAGATATTACTTCATGTAGGTATTGATACTGTGAAATTGGACGGCAAAGGATTTACTGTATTTGTAAAAGATGGAGATAGTGTACAAAAAGGTGATAAACTCATGGAAGTAGATTTGAATTATATTGCAGAAAATGCAGCGTCTACAGCAATCCCTATGGTATTTACAAATTTAGAGCCAAATCAAAAAATTGTTTGGAAAGATACAAATAAAACAGAATATCAAGCAAAAGAAGACATTATCACAATACAGTAGACGATAAAGGAAGCAGGGGGAGTATGTTTAAAATTTTAAAAGTTTTAAATAATAATAGTATATTAGTAATCGATTTGGATACAAAACAAGAATTGATATTTCTTGGTAAAGGGGTAGGTTTTGGCAAAAAGGTAAATCAAAATGTATCAGAAATTGAAAATGCAAAAGCATATCGCTTTACAGAACAACAATCGAGACAGGAGTCTATTGATACTATAAAAAGCATCTCCCCTGTTTTTATAGAAATTGCAGGTGGTATTATAGAAGAAGCCGAAAAACAATTTGGAAATGTGGATAATAATATATTGTTACCTTTGGCTGACCATATTGCATTTGCTATTAAGCGTATGGAGCAGGGTATAGAATTGAAAAATCCTTTTGCAAAAGAAATCAAAGTACTTTTTGAAGAAGAATATAACGTAGCAAAAAAAGGAAAGAATTTGATAAATCAAAAAATCGGTGTGGAAATCAATGACGATGAAGTAGGATATATTACACTTCATGTTCATACTGCTTTGACAAGAGAGAATGTGGTGCAAAGTATGGATGTTGCACGTATGATACAGGAAGGTATACAGACCATTGAAAAGGAATTAGGTGCTATGTTGGATGACGCTACGATTTCTTATACAAGATTGCTTACACATATGAAATTTATGATATTACGTGTGATAAATGATGAAAAATTGCATTTGGATATGACGGATTATGTTCTAGAGAATTTTCCAGATTCTTTTGCATTAGCAAAACAAATTTGTAATAGTTTTGAGCAAAGTATTAAAAAGCCATTTCCTAATATAGAAATTAGTTATTTTGCAATACATATTGAGCGTGTAAAAAGTGTAGATGAATAATGTACACTTTAAAAATAATAAAGCCATTGGTGAAAGCCAATGGCTTTATTTGTTTCATTATTTTAAAAAGGGAGCAGGAGTTTGAGGGCAACCCACAAACTTTTATTAAAAAAGTTTGACAAAAAACTTTTCTATTTGCGTTGACCATCGTGTCATTATTTACTTTTTTGTCATAAAAGCAAAACACACTCCATTTGAACGATATTTTTGTAGTATAAAGTTTATAGCATTTTATGTGTTGTTTTGGTATCATAAAAGGTATAAAAAAACAGCATAAAAAGGAGTGAATATTTATGGACAAGCCATGTAAAAGTGTTAAAAGGACAATATACAGACTTTTTTTAATATCAGGCTGTGTAACAGGACTTTTTATAAAATTAGGCTTTTATACTGGAAAAATGAAATGGTATACATTGCTGTATTATACAAATTGGAGCAATTTTTTTGTATTTGTATTTTTTCTATTTATGATATTGTTTCCAGAATGTAATGAAAATAAAAAATTACTCAATATAAAGGGTGGTATTACAATGATGATACTGTTAACAGCAGTAATATATCATTTTTTATTAAATGGAAAAGAATTTCATATGGAATCTATAAAAACAGCGGAAGGTTTAGGAAGTTTTTTACTTCATTATTATACGCCTTTGCTGGTTTTACTGGATTGGCTTTTATGGGATAAAAAAGGTGCATTTTTTCAGAAATCACCTGTTTTTTGGACAGCAATACCTGCTATTTATATGGTATTTTTATTTTGTATAGCGTCTAAAGGGAATTTTATACCCAATCAGAATACAAAATATCCTTACAATTTTATTGCAGTAGATTTATTGGGTTGGGAAAGAGTATTTATAAATATTGTGGCAATCAGTGCTTGTTATATAGCAGTAGGATATTTTTATGTGCATATAGATAAAGCACTTTGTAAATCGAAGCAGTATAAAAGACATACTTCTGTAAGAAAAAGAAGTTAATTCTATTAAGAAAATCGCTTTTTGTGCCGAAAAAATAATTAAAGGGCAATGGAAAGGTGGTATAGTATGATACAAGGTATAACAAATTTAAACAGTTATTTAAACACTATAAAAATGCAGACAATTTGGGATATTGCAAAACAAAATCCTGAAAAAGCGAAAATTGAAAAACAGCAGAAACAAAAAGAAATTTCTAAAAGAATATCTGATATTAGAACAAAACTGAAATCAGGTAAAAAACTTTCTGAAAAAGAAATGCGACTATTAAAAGAACACGCCCCAGATTTATATAAAAAAGCAGAAGCAGTACAGCAGGAGAGAAAAAATTTTAAAGAGGCATTGAGAAATTGTAAAACAAAAGATGATGTACAAAGATTACTTTCACAAAAAATGCAATTTTGTTCGACAGTAGCAGAACATGACCAAGAAATGGCAGAATTTTTAACATTTGCATTTAATGATGAACATACCTCTTTTATGGCTACTGACGATTATAAAAATATGAAATGGGAATCAGAATACAATATAGAAAAAGCGCATGAAAGCAAAAAAAATACCAAAAATACTAAAAACAGTAATATAGATAAAACATATCAAACTGTATTAAAAACAGCAGAACAAATGACATTTCGTTTTGATGTGTCAGAAGATGGTGAAATAACATTAAAAACAGAAACAGCTCCAAAACAAAGTGCAGATGTAAAAACAGTTTCTTATACTCCTATTATGCCAAAACAAACTGGAGAAGTAACAACAACATCATCATCTAAAAAAGAAAAAACAACATAAAGGAGAAAACAAATGCAGAGCATTACAATAAGAGGCATCACAATAGGAGAGGGAATACCTAAAATTTGTATTCCCATTGTAGGTGTTACAAAAAATGATATACTTCATGAAACAGAAAAAGCAATGTCATGTCATATAGATTTGTTGGAGTGGCGTGTGGACTATTATGAAAATTGTTTTGATATACAAAAAGTGATAGAAGTGCTTGCTGATATCAGAAAGATAGCAAAACAAACACCTATAATATTTACATTTCGTACATTAAAAGAAGGCGGAGAAAAACAAATTGCATTAGACCAATATAGTGCATTGATTCATGCTGTAATAGAACAGCATACAACGGATATTGTAGATATAGAATTATATAGCGGTGATGCTGTTGTAATGCCTTTGATAGAAAAAGCAAAACAGTATACTGTAAAAACAATATTATCCAGTCACGATTTTAAATGTACACCGCCTGAAAATGAAATTGTTTCTCGTTTATGTCGTATGCAACAACTGGGAGCAGATATCACAAAAATTGCAGTGATGCCACAATGCAAAAAAGATGTTTTAGTACTTCTTTCAGCTACAGAACAAATGCAGTCAAAATATGCTGATAGACCTTTTATAACAATGTCTATGGGGGCAGTGGGCAGTATATCCCGTATGGTAGGGGAGATATTCGGTTCTGCTGTTACATTTGGAGTAGTAAACAAAAGTTCTGCTCCTGGGCAAATAGAAAGTGTGAAATTAAAACAAATATTGCAAATGATACATGATATTAACGTTATGTAAATCAATTATATATCAAATAAAAAATAATAGATATATCCATATTTTGTAAAATAGGAAATGAGTGGGGGAACTTTTTAAATTTTAAAAATGAAAAGTTCCCCTTTACTGTTGTATACATATTATTGAGCAGTATTTTAAAATATCTGAATACAATATACAGATAATACAAACATACACTGATATTTAATAGAAACAAAATAGTATTATCGTCCAAAATACAGCCGAAAATTTTAAAAAATATCTATTTTGGTCATCAAAAGTAGATTTTTCTGACACTCCCATACCTAAAGGCATGGGGTTCTTAATTACATAAACTTCTAAATATACTCGAAAGCATATAAAACTAATCTATTTCATTAAGACTTTCACTATCAAAGATACCTTTGTATCCATTAGCGATAGTATGAGGCTCGTATCAAAACCTTTTATTTTTATGGTTTCATTATACCATTTCTTGTTCATAAAAGCAACATTAACATATATCAATAAAAAAATGCTTTCATACCACCCCTAAATGAGTGGGCTTTTCGCATTTAGCTTGTAATATTTTATACCAGCAATATAAATATATTATGAATAGTATAAAACATAAAAAACTAGCCTGTTTTTCTATTATAATAGGCATGATATTATAAAATGCAATTATTGGTGTAAAAAGGAGTATTATCAGTCATTTTATCATAGTCATTGTACTCTTTTCTGTAATATAATAAAACAATACCGAATGCAAAAGATAAAGTTCTTTGTCAAACTTTCTGGGGGGAAAGTTTGTAGGTGTGGGCGTTGCTCTCAAACTCCTACTCGCTTTTTGAAAAAAGCGAGGCAAAAACTTTAAAAGGAAAACTTCGTTTTCCTAACAGCAAACAGAATTTTACTGTATATTTTCATCAGGTTGTTGTTCAGATTGTTGTTCTGGTGCTACTGTATTAATTTGTTCCAATGCATTTTGTGCATTTGCGGACTGATTAGAGTCTGGATGTTCATTTAATATTCTTTGATAATACTGTTTTGCTGTATCCATATCATTTTTTTCCTGTGCAATTTGCCCCAAATAATAAAATGTATCATCAATGAAATCTTCAGAAGACGCATATTTTAAACAATTTTCTAAATGTTCTTTTGCCGTATCATAATTTTTGTTTAAAAATTCATTTCTTCCTTGTGTATACAAATTGGATGCTGCTTGAGGAAGGACATTTATTTTTAGTGTATTGAGTTCTGCCTTTTCCTGTTCTGAAAAGCTAGAAGAATCAATCAAAACAATTTTATTTGCGGCATCTATCACATTATCTTGTTCTGCTAAAGCGGTAGCCTCTTGCAATAATGTCACATTTTGCTGTTTTAGTGCTTCTGATTTATATTTTTCATTTTCCTGTTCCAATGCTTCTGTTCTTTGACGCAATTCTACAAGTTCTTCTGGTGTAATATTTGTTGACGCAGAAGAAACCTTTGAACGCAAATCATCTATTATTTTATCTTTTTCTTCTGAGAGTGCTGGCATAACAAGAGAAAGCAGTACGATAGCAATACTCACACCGCCTATAAAAAATGCAATAATTTCATTTTTCAAATTATTTTGACGAGCTTGACGGCGATATGTGGGTACAGAAGGTGCGGCGTCTGTTCTTTTTACAGTAGTGGTATCAACAGTATTATTTTTCACTGCTTTTTTTTCTTCGGTAGCAATATTTAATTCTCTTGCATAGCGTAAAGCTAATGGGTTATATTGGTCAATTTTGAGTGCTTTTTGCACAAAATAAGAAGCTCTATCAAAATTTTTTTCTTGCAGACAACACAGTGTCATTAAATTGCAGGCTTCTACAAAATTACTATTATAATCTAATGCTCGTTTTAATTGTATGAGTGCTAAATCATCACTACCTTGCTGTAAATAAGCAATGGCTTGATTATAAAACTGCACTGCATCGTTTTTTTTCTCCATTTTTCTGCCGTCTTTTTGTAATGTTTCCATGTAACGTGATGCGGGATTATTTTTATGTTCAATAGATGCGCTAACAATCCATTGTTTTAATGCATCTGCAATTTGACCTTTTTCGTGATAAACAAGCCCCAGCAGATTACGTGCAATATAATTATTTTTATCAAAAAGTATACTTTGTTCAAGTGATTTTACAGCACCTGTTAAATCACGAACTCTTGCTTGTTCTAAACCTTTGTTATATAAACGAATAGAAGTATTCCGTGTTTTTTTAAATATAAAGGCATCTACACCGCAATTTGGGCAGACTACGCCCTGTTGTATGATATAGCCGCAATTTGGACATTTCATTTTACATTCTCCTTACCTGTTTTGTGTTGGGCGATTAGATACTGTTTGATTTTGTTGATTTTGCGAGTAATTTGCGGCTTTCGAGAGATGTTGTAATATGTCAAGAATGTCCTGTACTTCACTATTATGAATAGAGTCCTCTATTCTTTCCAATTCTAATATAGGTTGATATTTAGAAAGTTCCTGTTTAAAATCTATCATGATAAAACCTCCAAGCGAGAGATGTTGTTTTTTAATTCACCAATCATGTAAAGAGAGCCACAACAAATCAGTACATCTCTATTTGATGTCAAATGTAATGCTGTTTTATATGCTTCTATTACATGAGCATTTTTAAATATTTTTTTATCGAAATGTTGTACTGTTTTTTCTAATTCATCAATGTTTAGTTTTCTATGGCTCATAGGCTCTGTTAATACAACAGTGTCTACAATAGGGAGTATCACTTGAGCCATTTTTTGATATTCTTTATCATTTAATACACCAAGTAATAATGTAATTTTTTTATGTTTAAAATATTTATTAATAGAGCGAGAAAGCATACTAATGCCATCTATGTTGTGTGCTCCGTCCAATATGACAATAGGTTTTTTTTGTATCATTTCCATTCTGCCATGCCAAACTGTATACAAAATCCCTTTTAATATGGATTGTTCTGTCAAATGGAATCCTTTTTTATTTAATACATGACAGGCAAGCAATACTGTAATACAATTTTGTATTTGATATTCTCCTAATAGTCTTAAATCTACCATATTATATTGAAAATATTTTGTTGTAACAGAAAACAATGTTTTTTCTAAATTTTGAAGCAATATTTTAGTTTTTATCTGTTGTAGGTCGTATATACAACATTGTTTTTGTTTACAAATATCTACAATACTATTATATACTAAATTCTTTTGTGGATACAATACCACAGAACAATTTTCTTTTATAATTCCTGCTTTTTCCAATGTAATTTTTTGAAGTGTGTTACCTAAATATTCCATATGGTCCATACCAATGGACATAATCATACAAATAAGAGGATTTTCAATGATATTTGTAGCATCGCAAGTGCCTCCTAGACCTACCTCAAGTATGAGTATATCTACGGACTGCTGTGCAAAATAATGGAAACAAATCGCTGTTAAAAATTCAAATAATGTAGGAGCATCAAAACCAGCGTCTATCATTTGTGTGTAATGTTGATATACAATATCTACTTGTTGCGCAAATGATTCATCGGAAATGCAAACACCATCAATTTGAAATCTTTCATTGTATTTTATTAAATGAGGGGAGGTATATAATGCTGTTTTGTATCCACTTTGTGTCAATATGCTTTGTAGCATAGCACAGGCAGAACCTTTGCCATTTGTGCCAGCAACATGAATACATTTTAATTGTTTTTGAGGATTTCCTAATCGTTTTAAAAGCTCTTGTATTCTTTCTAATACAGGTGCTTTTGCAACATGAAATGCAGAAATTTGATTGATAATAGTTAAGGCTTGCTGATAATCCATGTTGTGGCATAGACCTCCTAAAATAATATTGATATATGAAATGTAATTGATTATAGTATAAACACTATTGTCTAAGATATTATTATAAGCAGTAATTGCCAAAAGTGCAATAATATTGCAGAATAAATAAGACTTTTTTAAGATTTTAGTATATATTTATAATTTGTACTGCCATTTAGCTGATTTATATGATAAATATGGTAATAAATTGATTGTAAAAAAGTTTTTATGAAATGGCTTTTAAAAAAGTGATTAGAAAAAAAGAAGTTTTTATAATATGAAATGGAATTTTGTTTCATATTATTATAAAATGTAACTTTTTATTGTCATTTAGGTAATAATTATTGTATAATAAATTAGTTTTGTAAGTATTTTGAAGTAATTTGGAGGTGTCAGCGTGGAGGACAGAGAGGGACAAAATTATCAATTAGGACAGTTGGGACAATTAGGGCAGGAAGAAAGCGAAAAAGTAAGATATTTGCGTGAAATATTATCAGAACAGCAACAAAATAAATCTCCCCGTTCAGAAAGAATATCAGAAAGAACACAAAGGACAGAAAGAACACAGAGAACAGAAAGAACACAAAGAGCAGAAAGAGCACAAAGAACAGAAAGAATTCAAAGACAATCAAGACAAAATCAAAGGCAATCTAATAGAGTACAAAGAACAGAAAAAACAGACAGACAATATTATGAAGAAAGTAAAAAAGTAATGGAAAGAAAAAGAAAACAAAAAAAGAAAAAAAGAAGAAAAAAAATACTTTCTACTTTTTTATTGATATTTGTTTGTTTGGGGCTTTGTGCAGGAGCATTTCAATTTTTTAGAAGTTTAATGATGCCTTCTAATCCAGGTGTAGGTATTGCAGTTGGAGAGGATATCACTGTTACAATACCAAAAGGAGCAAGTACGTCACAGATTGCAGAAATATTAAAACAAAATAATTTAATTAAAAGTGAATTCCGTTTTAAACTAGAAAGCAAATTGAATGATTATGATGGTACATTTCAACAGGGTACGTATACATTAAATACCAGTATGACACATCAGCAAATTATGGAATTGCTTCAAAAAGGCGGAGAGGCAGAAGAAACATATCAATTATTGATACCAGAAGGATTTACAGTAGAAAAAATTGCCCAAAGATTACAAGAACAAGAAATTATGACAGCAGAAGAATTTATTGCAGAAGTCACAACAGGAGAATTTGATTACGAATTTTTAAAAGAGGTATCCGATTCACCAGAAAAGAAATACAAACTGGAAGGATATTTATTTCCAGCAACATATACACTTTATGATGGTGTGACAGCACATGAGTTAATAGACAAAATGCTACAAAGGTTTGAAATAGAATACACACAAAATATTAAAGAGGAATTGGAGCAATCTGGGCATACATTAGATGAAATTATAACCATTGCATCCATTATAGAATCTGAAATACAAGTACCAGAAGAAAGAAAAAGAGCATCAGGTGTGATTAGAAACCGTTTAAAAGAGGGTATGAAATTGCAAATGGACGCTACTGTATTATATGCTCAGGGTGTGACAAAAGACCGTGTTATGGAGTCGGATTTAGAATATAATTCCCCTTATAACACATATCAAGTAACCGGATTGCCTATTGGACCAATATCAAACCCAGGTTCGGCGGCAATAGATGCGGCACTGCACCCAGAAGACAACAATTATATTTATTATGTTGTAGAATCTTATGGCAGTAGCAACCATATATTTACAGAAACATATGATGAATTTTTGAAAGCAAAAGAAAATTATATTGCAAGCAGGGAATGATAATATTATGAATTATGTTACAGATGATGATATGAATTTATATTTAAGAACAGTGCAACCTATGTATGATGGTATATTAGGTGAAATACAAAAACAGTCTATAGAACACGATGTCCCTATTGTACCTCATGAAACAGCAAGATTGTTAAGTGTACTGCTTTCTATTAAAAAACCCAAAAAAATACTTGAAATCGGTACAGCAGTTGGTTTTTCTGCGGGGCTTATGAGTCGTTATTTAGGGCAGGGAGGCAGTATTACAACAATAGACCGTTTTGAGATTATGCTGAAAGATGCAAGAGAAAATATTAAAAAAATGGATTTAGAAGATACTATCACAATATTAGAAGGCGATGCAGCAGATATATTGCCTACATTACAAGAACAGTATGATGTGATATTTTTAGATGCTGCAAAAGGGCAGTATGGCAATTTTTTACCCCATTGCATTAGGCTTTTGCCAGTAGGAGGGATATTGATAGTAGATGATGTATTGCAGGGAGGCAGTATTGCAAAAACTCGTTTCAGTGTTCCCAGAAGACAAAGAACAATACACAAAAGGATGAGAAATTTTTTATGGGAAATTTCTCATAATGATTGTTTAGAATCTTGTATACTACCTGTGGGGGACGGTGTAGCAATTTGCTATAAAAAAAGTGATAAATGATAACAATATTGTTTCAAAGAAAGGGAAATAGTATGATACAAAAACCAGAATTATTAGCGCCAGCAGGCGATTTGGAAAAATTAAAAATAGCTGTACTTTATGGTGCAGATGCGGTATATATTGGCGGTGAAACATATGGATTAAGAGCAAAAGCAAAAAATTTTGATATCGAAACAATGAAAGAAGGCATTGCATTTGCTCATGCGCATGGTGTAAAAGTATATGTAACAGCAAATATTTATGCACATAATGCAGATTTTGAAGGTATGGCAGAATATTTTAAACAAGTAGAAAGTATAGGGGCAGATGCATTATTGATATCTGATTTAGGTGTATTTTCAGTGGCAAAGGAAGCAGTACCTAATTTAGAAATACACGTTTCTACACAAGCAAATAACACAAATTATAAAAGTGCTCAAATGTGGTATCACTTAGGAGCAAAAAGAATTGTGATAGCAAGAGAATTATCATTAAAAGAGATAAAGCAAATTAGACAAAATATTCCTGAGGATATGGAAATAGAGGCATTTGTACATGGTGCTATGTGTATTTCTTATTCTGGACGTTGTTTGTTGAGTAATTATTTAAGTGGCAGAGATGCTAATAAAGGTGCTTGCGCACACCCTTGCAGATGGAAATACCATTTAGTGGAAGAAACCAGACCAGGGGAATATATGCCCATAGAAGAAAATGAAAGAGGCACATATATCTATAATTCAAAAGACCTTTGTATGTTAGAGCATATTCCAGATTTAATCAATGTAGGTGTGGTAAGTTTAAAAATTGAAGGAAGAATGAAAACACCTTTTTATGTAGGAACAGTAATCAAGGCATATCGTATGGCTATTGATGACTATATGGAATCTCCTCAAAAATATCAAAACAATATTGCTTTATATATGGAGGAAGTTTCAAAAGCAAGCCATAGAGATTATACCACAGCATTTTATTATGGAAAACCAGACGGCAATCAACAAGTGTATACAAACAATAGCTATATTAGGGAATATGATTTTATAGGCATGGTAAAACAACATTCTGATGAAAACTATTGTGCTGTTGTGGAACAAAGAAATAAATTTTCAGTAGGAGAAACAATAGAGGTTATGCCTGCAAAAGGAGAGTCCTTTTCCATGAAAGTGGGAAATATGTGGAATGAACAAGGAGAAAAAATACTTTCTGCTCCTCACCCTCAGCAGATTTTAAAAGTACAGTTTTCAAAACCAGTAAAACAGTTTGATATGATGAGAAAAGCTGTTTCAAAATCATAAATATTACAGTATGATTTTCAGGCACGCTTTTACAAAAGCAGGGAAAAACTTTAAATGTGAAACAATAAAAAACGGAATTTTATATCTATAATTAAAATATGAAAATACGCAATCAATGCGATACATAGAAAAGGAAATCACGCTTATGGAACTGACACAATGCATTAATTATTTATTGACAATAGCACAGCACAGTGTTTTTCAGTTTTTGAGCAATCAATTATCTGAATATGATATTACACCATCACAATATGGTGTATTAAGCTGTCTATGGGCAAAAGAATATGCAACACCGAAACAAATTTCAGAAATACTTTGTTTGGAAACGTCAACGATATCGGGAGTTTTAGACAGAATGCAAAAAAAGGGATTGATAGAACGTTTTGTAAATAAAGAAGATAGGCGAGAAGTACGTATTGTAGCAACAGAGAAAGGAATTGCATTACAACAGCCAGTGCAGGATATTATTGAACGTGTAAATGAGGTTGTTTTAAGTAATTTTTCAGAATATGATATTGCAGTATTAAAACAAAATTTGAAAAGTATTGCATCGACAAAATATATGATGTGAAATTATGTGGTATTTTTTACTGCCTTTTTTATAATACTATCTATGTAAGGGCATAAGCCCAATCATTATTTCATTTCTGCATATAATTTTTTTAACGCTTTTTTTTCAATACGGGAGACATAGGAGCGGGAAATACCCAGCATTTTGGCGATTTCCTGCTGTGTGACTTCCTCACCACCATATAAACCATATCGAAGTTCTATCACAAGTTTTTCTCTATCTTTTAATACAGATTTTAAATTTTTATAAAGCTGTTTTGTTTGCATTTTTAAATCAATTTGTTCTGCGATATTATCATTTTCAGCACTGATAATATCCAGTATCACAATTTCATTACCATCTCTGTCTGTTCCTATGGGGTCTTGCAGTGACACATCTTGATTATATTTTTTTGATGCTCTTAACGACATCAATATTTCATTTTCAATGCATCTTGAGGCATATGTTGCTAAACGGATACCTTTTTCAGAATGATAAGAAGAAACTGCTTTAATTAAGCCTATTGTACCTATTGATATAAAATCTTCCTGGTCTTTTTGAAATCCATTATATTTTTTAGCAATGTGTGCCACAAGTCGTAAATTCCTTTCTATCAGTATATCTTTTGCTTGTTGTTTTTCCTCCTCTGTACCTGTTTCAAATTGTGAGATGTATTTTTTTTCTTCTTCTGCTGATAACGGTTTAGGAAAAGAAGCACTTCCTGATATAAAAGAAAACATGAAAAATGTGCTTAGAAATACTGTAAACACAGCAACACCTCCTAAAGGAGTCATTAATTTATAGTATGAGGAGAGATTTTAAAATGTGCGTGTCTTATCATAATATTTTTTTTCATTCCATTAATGAATCATAAATATAATAACGTTGTAATAATATGGAATAATTTGACGATGAAAAGTTTAGAAAATCATCATAAAAATGGTGTATAGTAAATAGGAGATATCTGTCAGACACATGAAATGATAGAAAGCAATGGTATACAAAGGAGGAAGTAATACGATGAAAATAGAATTTCAAAAAAAATCATATACATTAATTATAAAAATACAAGGAGAAATTGACCACCATTGTGCGACGGAGTTAAAGCAAAAAATAGAAAAGGAATTTCAAAAAAGTGATGCAAAAAATATTATATTTGATTTTGAGCAAGTCACATTTATGGATAGTTCTGGTATAGGTATGCTAATAGGAAGATATAAATATGCATTAGCTTATGGGGGAAAAACTGCTGTTGCAAATGCAAATGAAAGAGTATTAAAAATATTTCAAATGGCAGGTATGCAAAAAATCATACCACAGTATACAAGTATAACAGAGGCATTAAAAGCAATGGGAGGTGTTGAAAATGCAGTATGAAAATGAAATGACAGTACAATTTCAAGCAAAATCGGAAAATGAGGCATTTGCAAGAGTGGTTGCAGCGACATTTGTATCACAGCTAAATCCCACCATATCAGATATTGCAGATATTAAAACAGCAGTTTCGGAAGCGGTTACAAATGCCATAATACACGGATATGAAAATAAAGAAGGTGTTGTAACATTATATTGCGGGTACATAAATGACAAAGTAACCATTATTGTAACAGATAAAGGAAAAGGTATAGCAGATATTGAACAGGCAAGGCAGGCACTTTATACATCAAAGCCAGAATTAGAGCGTTCAGGCATGGGTTTTACAGTAATGGAAACATTTATGGACGATATGATAGTAGAGAGTGTAGTGGGTGTAGGTACAAAAATCACTATGACAAAAATAATAAACAGAGATACCTTTTTGTGAGGTGAGTTATCATGTATCATTTAGAAACGCAAGAGGTATACGAATTGATACGACAGGCACAGTCTGGAGAGCAGAAAGCAAAAGAAAAACTTGTTTTTGAAAATACAGGACTGATATGGTCTATTGTAAAGAGATTTAAAGGGAGAGGGTATGATTTAGAAGATTTGTATCAAATTGGTGCGATTGGTTTACTGAAATGTATTGAAAAGTTTGATGTTACAATGGAATTAAAGTTTTCTACTTATGCCGTTCCTATGATTATGGGAGAAATTAAAAGATTTTTAAGAGATGATGGCATGATAAAAGTGAGTCGTCCTTTAAAAGAACTCGCTGTAAAAGCAAAATATACAAGACAAATGCTCATTCATAAAACAGGTAGAGAAATCACAATAGGGGAATTAGCAAAAGAATTAGATGTATCTGTAGAAGAACTAGCAGCAGCAATGGACGCGGATAGAGATGTAGAAAGTATTTATGCAACCGTTTATCAAGGAGATAACAACAGCAATCAATATGTATTGGACAAGCTGGAGCAAAAACAAAATGACAATGATGATAAATTGATTGAAAAAATTGCACTGAAAGAAATATTGAATCAGCTTGAGCCAAAAGAAAAACAAATTATATTTTTAAGATATTTTGAAGATAAAACACAATCCGATATTGCGAAAAAAATGGGTATTTCACAAGTACAGGTATCTCGTATTGAAAAAAAAGTACTTTCGAGAATCAGACAAAAAATGGAACAAACATAATGATATGCGCCAAGTCAAATCATTGTAATAGACTTGGCGCATATCGCATTAAAATTTATTTCCACATTTTGTACAATATTCGTTACCATTACGAGGTGCACCACAATGACCACAATAATTATTGTCTGAAGAATAAGAGATATATTCCATATATTCCTCTGGTATATGTTGTGTTTGAGATTTTAATGCGTCATCTCCTAATTCTTTTGGTATATTGTATATTGCGCCACAGCAACTGCTTTTTGCATAATATTGTTTACCCCATTTGAATAAAGTAATGAAAAACAAACTAAAATATTGATATGTCATAAATATTTCAAAACGACACATATGCCCGCAGTGTTTGCAAATACCTTGTTGTGAAAAAAGATTTTTTTGTTGTGTACCAAAACCAAATAAAAAAAACATCATTGTTCACTCCTTTACATACTATAAAAAATGCTGTTTATCATTTCTACACAAATATATATTCGATATTATTTTTATATTTTTTGAAAAATCCTTTTACATATATATCATAACATGGTACAATATTACAATAGAACCGAAAGAAAAGCAAATAAAAATTTTTTTGGGTCATGTTAACAATAAATGGATTGTGTATGAAAGGGATAACAATATGGGAGAAATAAAACGTTTGTATGTAGAAAAAAAAGCCGGCTGTGATGTAGAGGCACAACATCTTTTAGAGGATTTAAGAGAAAATTTAGGTATTATTGGTTTACGTTCATTAAGAATATTGCATCGTTATGATGTAGAAGGAATCAGCGAAAAAGATTATCAAAGTGCAAAAAACACAATATTTTCAGAACCACCTGTCGACTATGTTTATGAGGAAAATATGCCTAATACAGAACAAGAGCATATTTTTGCAACAGAATATTTACCAGGACAATATGACCAAAGGGCAGATTCTGCAATGCAGTGTGTACAGTTGATATCACAAACAGAAAAACCTACTATTGCAGTAGCAAAAGTATTTGCATTACAAGGGAATATTTCAGCAGAAGAATTGGAAAAAATAAAAAAATACTGCATCAATCCAGTAGACAGCAGAGAAGCATCACTTGAAAAGCCTGATAGCTTACAGTTAGAAACAGAAGTACCAGAAGATGTCAAAATTTTTGAAGGTTTTATTGATAAATCACCAGAAGAATTAGAAAAACTGCGTCAGGAATTGTCTACCGCAATGAGTAAACAAGATTTTCTATTTTGTCAGCAATATTTTAGAGATACAGAAAAAAGAAATCCTTCTGTAACAGAAATGAAAGTAATTGACACATATTGGTCTGACCATTGCAGACATACTACATTTCAAACAAAAATTGAAAATGTAGAAATAGAGGACGGAAAATATAAAGCACCTTTCCAAAAAGCATATGAATTATATCAAAGTGAAAGAAAAGAAGTATATGGACAGAAAGAACAGCAAAGAGATGTCAATTTAATGGACATTGCTGTTTTGGGTATGAAAGCGTTAAAAAAGAAAGGTTTGCTCAATGATTTGGACGAATCAGAAGAAATTAACGCTTGCTCTATTGTTGTGCCTGTAGATGTAGATGGACAAATAGAAGACTGGTTGATAATGTTTAAAAACGAAACACATAATCACCCTACTGAAATAGAGCCTTTTGGCGGTGCAGCAACTTGTTTAGGTGGTGCAATACGTGACCCACTTTCTGGACGTTCTTATGTTTATCAAGCAATGAGAGTAACAGGAGCAGGCGACCCAACTGTAAAAGTATCCGATACCATAGCAGGAAAACTACCTCAAATTAAAATTGTAACAGAGGCAGCAAAGGGATATAGTTCTTATGGCAATCAAATAGGATTAGCAACAGGACAAGTTGTAGAAGTATATGACCCCGGTTTTGTAGCGAAAAGAATGGAAATTGGCGCAGTAATTGGCGCAGCAAAAAAAGAAAATGTCATCAGAAAAGTACCAGAATCTGGAGATGTCATTATATTGGTAGGAGGAAGAACAGGACGTGATGGCTGTGGTGGTGCAACAGGTTCTTCTAAACAGCATACTGTTTCATCAATAGAAAATTGTGGAGCAGAAGTACAGAAAGGAAATCCTCCAACAGAAAGAAAATTGCAAAGATTGTTCCGTAATACAGAAGTCAGCAAAATGATTAAAAGATGTAATGATTTTGGTGCAGGTGGTGTTTCTGTTGCCATTGGAGAACTTGCAGAAGGTTTAACAATCAATTTGGATGCTGTGCCTAAAAAGTATGACGGTTTAGACGGTACAGAACTTGCTATATCAGAATCACAAGAAAGAATGGCTGTTGTTGTTTCCAGACAAAATGTACAGAAATTTATAGAGTATGCTTTAATTGAAAATTTGGAAGCAACAGAAGTTGCAGTAGTAACAGATAATAGACGTTTAATTATGAATTGGAGAGGGAAAGATATAGTTAACATTTCCCGTGACTTTTTGGATACAAACGGCGCAACACAAACAACAAATGTTTTTGTAAAAATGCCTGCAAAAGATGGATTTTTCAAAAAAATGTCTGTTTCTGAAACAGTAATTGAAACAGATTTTAAACAGGCATGGATTGAAAATTTACAGAAATTGAATATTGCAGGACAAAAGGGATTAGTGGAACGCTTTGACTCTACCATTGGTGCAGGCACTGTGCTTATGCCTTTTGGAGGAAAAAATCAACTAACACAGCCAGAGGCAATGGTTGCAAAAGTGCCTATGTTAAAGGGAGAAACCACAACTGCTACTATGATGAGTTTTGGCTATCACCCAGAAATTGCAAAATGGAGTCCTTTCCATGGTGCAGTATTTGCAGTAGTAGAATCTCTTGCTAAAATTGTTGCAGCAGGTGGAAATTATAAAAAAGCAAAACTCACATTCCAAGAGTATTTTGAAAGATTAGGAGAAGACCCAGAAAAATGGGGAAAACCTTTTGCGGCATTGATAGGAGCGTTTAAAACACAAATGGAAATGGGTGTTGCAGCAATAGGTGGTAAAGATAGTATGTCTGGTACATTTGAAGATATGACAGTACCACCAACATTGGTATCATTTGCTGTGGATTATGAAAATATAAATGGTATTATTTCACCAGAATTTAAAAAAGCAGGCAATAAAGTGGTATTTTTGCCCGCAAAATTAGATGAAAATCATTTACCAGATTATGATTATTTGAAAAAAATATTTGAGTTGGTACATGATTATATTCAAAAGGGCGTTTGTGTTTCTGCACATACTGTAAGAAGCGGTGGTATTGCTGAGGCAATCAGCAAAATGTCATTTGGTAATTTTATAGGTGTAAAATTGAATGACGAATTGCAGAAAAAAGACTTTTTCAAACCAGAATATGGCTCTTTTGTATTAGAATTGACAAACTCTAAAGTATTTGATTTTAAAGGAGCAGATGCTATAATATTGGGAGAAACCATAGCAACACCTATTATCACATATGGCGATGTGGAAATTAGTATTAAAGATGCTGTAACAGCTTGGCAAAAACCACTTGAAACTGTTTTCCCAACAAAAACAAAACAAATAGAAAAACAAAATATTGCTCCTATCAGTTATCGTGTGAAACAAAAAGCAACACATTCTCATGGCATTGCAAAACCACGTGTATTAATACCTGTTTTCCCAGGTACAAACTGCGAATATGATTCTCAAAGAGCATTTGAAAAAGCAGGTGCAGAAGTAGAAACACTTGTTATAGCGAATTTATCTGTATCCGCATTGGAGCAGACAATACAGAAAATGGAAAAAATGATAAAAAATGCACAAATGATTATGTTGCCAGGAGGATTTAGCGCAGGAGATGAGCCAGAAGGTTCTGGAAAATTTATTGCAGCAACATTTAGAAATCCTGTTATAAAAGACGCTGTTATGGATTTATTACAAAATAGAGATGGTTTGATGTTGGGCATTTGTAATGGATTCCAAGCGCTGATTAAATTGGGATTAGTGCCTTATGGTGAAATTAGAGATATAGACGAAAATAGCCCAACATTAACATATAATCAAATTGGTAGACATATTTCTTGTTTGGTAGATACAAAAATTACGTCCAATTTGTCACCTTGGCTTTGGGGAACAGAAACAGATGATATTTATACCATACCTGTATCACATGGTGAAGGTAGATTTGTTGCACCACAGTCTGTAATTGATGAGCTTGCCACAAAGGGACAGATTGCAACGCAGTATGTTGACCCTTCTGGTAATGCAACATATGATATTCGCTATAATCCGAATGGCTCTATTTGTGCCATAGAAGGTATTACAAGCCCAGATGGTAGAGTGCTTGGCAAAATGGGACACTCCGAAAGAATTGGAAATGGTCTTTATAAAAATGTTTCTGGAGAAAAAGACCAAAAAATATTTGTTTCTGGTGTAAATTATTTTAAATAAATAAGGAGGGAAAATTGTGAAAATAACAAAATTAGTTCTTAGTGCAGTATCTTTGGCGGTATCCGCAGCACTTTTGACAATGTCTATTATTGATTTGAATACAAGGGAAAGAGAATACTAAAATAATATAAATAAAGGGGAACATTTCACTTGTGAAATGTTCCCCTTTAAAAATATATTACATTTGCATAGAAATGAATCATATTGATTAAAAAATAGTCAGAGATATTGATAGAAATACCATTATTTTTTAACTTTGTATATACATTTTGATACCATTCTCCTTCTTTTGTATATTGTATATCAGAATTTCCAACTAAATAATCTATAGATACATTTAGTATATTTGCTAGTTTGGTTAAATCGTTTATATTAGGTTGATTCCTTCCACTCTCATAATTTGCTATTGCTGTATGTCCATAATTCAATTTACTTGCTAATTTTATTTGTGTTAATTTTTTTTCTTTTCTTAAAGCCTTTAGTCTTTTTGAAAATTCCAATCAAAACACGCTCCAATCTTTAAACTGTTTTTATAAATAGAAATTCAAATTAATATATTGCCTATATAAGTTATTTTAACTTTTATAGGTTATTTTAACACAATATAGGAAATATTACAATAAAAAAGAAAATTTTTTATAAAATCAGTTGATAAATGGGGAGGTGTTTGGATTGCAAACAGAAATTGACTACAAAGAATTAGGAAAAAATATTAAAAAAATACGTCAATCGAAAGGGTTTACACAAGATAAACTTGCTGAAATGGTTGGCTGTAACACTTCCCATATTTCCAATATTGAAAATAATTATACAAAAGTTAGTTTGAATTTATTGCTTGCTATTGCAAATGCTTTAAATACTTCAATAGATTATATTTTATCTGCACAATATCAAAACATCTCATTAGCTTTAGATAATGAAATATTGAGAGCTATCAAAAATTTAGATGCTGAAAAGAAAGAAAAGATATTAAAAATTATTAAAATTTTTAATTAAAAATGTCACTACATTATAAAGCAATCTATACAACAAAAAATACATATTATCCCAAAACAATGCACAGTATTTTGATTTACTGTAAGATTTAAATATAAGATTATAGATAATATCACAATACTGATATAAGGGGGAAAGAGTATTTATGAAAAAGAATCAAATGACAGCGTTATTGCTCACGACAACAATGGCATTAAATGGTATCATTGTGCCAACATTTGGCTCTGTAAATGATATCAGTGGTCATTGGGCGCAGTCAGTCATTTCAAAATGGCAAAATGAAGGCAGAGTCGGGGGATACCATGATGGTACATTTTTACCAGATAAAGCGATTACAAGAGCGGAGTTTATACGTTTATTAAACAATACAGCAACAACTACTTTTACATCTGACACACAAATGCATTTTAGTGATGTAAAGCAACAGGATTGGTATTATAATGACATAGCAAAAGCAATTAGCAGTAATGTTACAAAAGGTTTTGAAGATGGTACATTCCGTCCAAACGAAACCATCACAAGAGCGCAAGCCGCAGTATTAATATGCAATGCAAAGGGATTGACACCAAATGAATATGGTGCAGACCGTTTTACAGATGTGTCACAAATTCCAAATTGGGCAAGAGGTGCAGTAGGTGCGGCAGTAAGTGCCGGCTATTTATCAGGATATCCAGACGGAACATTTTATCCAAACAAAGGAATGACAAGAGCAGAAGCAGTTTCAACATTAGATAGAGTATTAACAAACGCACCACAGAAACAAACTACTGCACCAACACAACAATCAGAACAATCAGAAAATGCGGAAGAAATCAAAACTGCAAACAGCGGTCAAATGGTTTGGAAAAGTGGCGGAAGTGGCGGAGGAGGAAGTAAAAGCAATTCTTCTAGTACCTCTGACGACAAATACAATAATGTAGTAATACGTTCACAAGCACAGGCTGATTATTATTCTGGGGAAACAGTAACAGGCACAACAAAAATTTATATTACTAATGAAGGTATTGATTTAACAAATATCAAATTTGACGGTGATGTAGATATTTATGCAAAAAGCGATGTTGCAGTGGGTGCAGCATATGCAGAAGGAGATACCGCTGTTGCAGCAGCATATTTATTTGATATTGATGTTGTATTTGAAGGTACAACAGGCGTAACAGGAAGAATCAGAGTAATTAGCAATGATTATGTGAATACACAAGTGGTAATCAAAACATATGTTCCTAAAAAAATAAGTAAATTTATTGCTGTTGTTGCAGCAAAAATTGTAGGCTTTGATATAGAAACAGTAGAATCACAAGCACCTATTGTAATTTCTGAAGGTACAAGCGTTGGAAAAGTAGAAGCAAAAGACGGTTCTTCTGTAACAGTAGAAGAAAATGCAGATATTGAAAATATTGTTGCGTCAGGAGATGTAAGTGATATTACATTAAACGGTAACAGTAGTACAAACGTTACAATAACAAATGGCGCAAGTGTAGATAATATTACTGTAAATGATACTGCAAGTGCAGGTGTTACAGTAGAAAATGGTGCAAATGTAGAAAAAATCACATTAAATGACAATGCAAAAGCAGATATTGATGTCAAACAAAATGCAACAGTAGATACCATTGATTCTAATTCTTCCGCAACAGGTACAACAATTACTGGTACAGGTAATATTGATACTATCACTGCAAACAATCCAGGCACGATAAACAAAGAGGAAGAAGTAGAAACACCAATTACACCAACAAAACCAGATACACCTAACAAGCCAACAACACCAAGTAAACCATCTACACCAGTTACAAAAGTAACTGTAACAGCAAAAAACGGTGTCACAAATGGAAAAGCAAAGCCAGGTTCTAGCCCAGTGTTTGAAGCAACTGGTATTGATGGCACAATAAACTGGAGTGCAAAAGATGCAGATGATAAAGCATATACTATTTCTAATGGTACATTGACAATACCAGCAGATACAGCAGATGGCACAGTAATTACTGTTACTGCAACATCAGCAGATGATGAAAAACTTACAGCTTCTACTACTGTAACAGTAGAAGCACCAAAAACACAAAGCATTACATTATCAAAAACGAGTGCTACTCTTGCCATAGGAAATGAAGTAGAAATTACTGCAACAGCAAAAGACCAGTATAATGAAGATGTAGCTGTTACATGGGAAATAAAAGACGGTGACGGTAATGATTATGCTGGAGAAGCAGGTAAAGTGACTATAGCAAATGTTACAGATGGTAAAAAAATTACAAATGCTGGTGCTGATACCGCTATGACACTTACTGTTAAGGCAACAACAGCAGATGGCAAAGAAGCAACAGCAACTGTTGAAATTACAACAGAAACAGCAACAGTTGAAAAGGTGGTAATTTCTCCAAAAACAGCAGTATTGACAGCTGGAAGTGCTACAAAAACACAACAATTTACAGCAGAAGCACAATCAGCAGATGGCACAAATGTTATAGGAAAAACAATAACATTTGATATTGATGCTGATGCAAAAACAGCAGGAAGCAGTATAGCAAATGGTGTTTTGACAATAGGCGATTATGATACTTTAACAAAAGGACAAACAGCAAGCATTACTGTAACAGCTGATTGTGAAGGAAAAAAAGATACAGCAACTGTAACAGTAAATGCACCAGCTCAGCCAGACAGTATTGAAATTACTGCTCCAACAGATACAACCATCACGGCAATAGCGGGTGATGCAACAGGTATTACATTTGCTGCAAAAATATTAGACCAATATGGTAATGAAATGACAGCAGAAAAATCAAATATTGTATGGACTATGTTAGGTGCTCAACAAACAGGAACAATTATACATCCAAAGACAGGAAAATTAGTTGTTGATGAAAATGAACCAAAAGGCACATTGACTATAACAGCTATGTATAACACTAATATTATGGCAACAAAAGAGGTTACTGTAAAACCAAAACCAGCAGAAATAAAATCAATAGAGCTTATAACAGATATATCAGAAAAGGTAAATTTAAGAACAGCAACAGAACCTGTAATAGTAGAGCTTACAGCAGTCATAAAAGATGCAAATGGTAATATCATTGAAGAATCTGACAGAGAAGTTATATGGCGTATAAATAAGGCTACAAGTTCAACTATATTGGAATCTGGAACAAAATTTATAGGAGAAGAAGAGGAGGAAACTGAAGACCAGAGACAAGCAGTCACTAAAACAAATGAAAAAGGAGAGGCAAAAGGAAAATTGTCTATTTCACCAAATCAAAGAGGTAATATGGTATTCTATGTGCGTAGTAAGGAAAATGAAACCATATTTGATGAATTTGAGTTAAAAATCACACCAAAAGCACTAAAACCAACTGCAACAGTAGATAACAAAACAATAACGGCTACAGTAGGCACTCCAATGCCAGAAACAACTATTTCAGTTATTTTAGGAACTAGTGAGGGCGGTTCTCCTGATTTTAGACCTATGTTCCGTGCAGACAAATTTGATGTACCTCAAGATGTATCAAATTGGATAAAAAATTTGCCAGAAGGATTACATGCCACTATTAAAGACGCTCCAAATAATATTAGTACTAGTATTTATATAACTGGTACACCAACAGAACCATCAACAGAAGCTTTAAAAATTGTAATACCAGCGAATCTTATAAATGGTGATCATTTTATTAGTGAGTTTTTTGATATTGATGAAACAGTACCAATTGATGTAGATACAAATGAAAATACAAAATTTGACATTACTGCTACTAGAAATGCAAAAATAACAGGTGATGATATAGATGATGTGATTGAAAGTGTTGGCGTAAGCGGTATAACAACACCAGCATATGGCGATGACATAGAAATACCTGATTTAACTACTGAAGAAGATACTTATGATGTAGAAGCAGTATGGAAATATGACACTGATGAAGAGGACAGCGGTATATTTGAGGAAAAAACATACACACTAGAAATAACATTAACACCAAAATATGGTTATGTATTTTCTGATGATATAGAGGAACTGATTACAGACAGTTCAGAAACAGCAACAAAAGTTACTGCTGAACATGGAAATTTAATATTTACTATAGATTTTACAGTAACACAATAATGAATAATGGCTGATATCCACATAGCAACAACCACTATATAATATAGTGGTTGTTGTTTTTTATTGCATAAAGTATACATATTTATAGTAAAATATAACAAAAATATTGCAATAAATATTGAGCAATGATATAGTATTAATATAGTGATAATATGATTATTATAAATAGTATAACAAAACTGCTTTTTTATACTAACAAGTCAATAGAATGATAATTTCTGCAATCTATATAAAAACAAATATCCCATATTTTTATTTTACAATAGAATGGTATGGCAAATTGATATTGACGGTGACAAAACTATTTTGAAAGAATACATTAAATATAAGCGAATTTTACATTGTTTTTATAATAGTAAAAATAGTGATGTTTTTAATGTATTTATATATAATTTACACATTTATAAAGGAGTGGTTTTATGAAAAGGTGGGTAGCTTACCTATTAGCAGGTGCTATGGTAACATCAAGCACAACTGCATGGGCAGGCAATTACAAAGATGTAGGAGGGCATTGGGCAGAAAACGCTATTGCGACATGGACTGAAAGAAATGTATTAAATGGCTATAATGAAATGTTTCGTCCAGACGACACCATAACAAGAGGTGAAATGGCTGTCATACTGGATAGAATGATGTATTATACAGAAAAACAACAAAATACATTTACAGATTTAGACCAAGCATTTTATACAGACCCTATATTAAAAGCAGCAAAAGCAGGTATATTATTGCAGTCAAACGCTCTGATACAGCCAAAGCAAACCATGACAAAACAAGAAGCGATTGTGATGTTTGCAAAAGCATTAGGCATTTCACCAATAGAAGGAAATACAGATTTTGAAGATGATGCACAAATTGCAGACTGGGCAAAAGGCTATATTGTAGCTATGAAGCAATATGGTTATATCACATCTGATGATGAAGCATTTCACCCTGATGAATTGATTTCACGTGCAGAAGTAGCAACGTTACTAAGCACTTCTGTGGGAGATGTGGTAACAGAAAGTAAAACAGAAGTATCAAGCAATGGTAAAAATGTCATTATCAATACACCAGATATCACATTACAAAACACTGTAATTGATAAAGATTTAATATTGTCTGAAGGTGTTGGAGAAGGTGACATTACATTAGAAAATGTAACAGTAAAAGGTGCATTGATTGTAAGAGGTGGCGGTATTCACACAGTAACATTGAAAAATTGTAATATAAACAATATTTCTGTGCAAAAGAAATCTGCACCTGTCAGAATATTGACACAAGGCAGCAGTGTAGCAAATACCACTGTAACAACATCTTGTATATTAGAAGGCGATTTTGATACTGTGAATGTATCTTCCCCAACAGATGTCACCACAAGAGGAAATGTACAAACAATGGTATTATCTGCACAGACAAATTTGAATGTAGAGGGTAATGTTCAAAATGTAACTGTTTTACAAAATGCAAAAAATACCACTATAAAAGGGGTAGGCGTTGTAAAAGATGTAACTGTACAAGCAGAAAATGTAAGTGTAGAAACTGCTGGCACAAATGTAACTGTTTCTGAAACAGTATCACAGACAAATGCAGGAGGAGAAACAATAAAAGGTGGTAATTCTGGTTCAAGTGGTGCTGGTGGTGGCAGCAGTTCTGGAGGTTCTTCTGGCAGTTCTGGCGGAGGTAGTAGCTCTGGAGGTTCTTCTGACAATTCTGACAATGACCAAACACAACAAACTCCTGGTATTAAAAGTGTAGAATGTGTTACAAATGGATTTGTTAGGGTAACATTGAACAAGGGTACAGAATTTGCTTTATCAAAAAGTGATTTCAGTATTATTTGTACTGGCGGTGGCTCTAGTATGAGAATATTGAATGTAACAACAAAAGATAACAAAGTATATGATTTGACAACGACGTATTATAAAGATAGTGTTTACAATTTACAAGTAAAAATTGATGGAAAATATTATGATAAAGATTTTGTTGTAAGGTCTGATTGTCCAGAATTGACAGGAGCATCAGTAAAAAGAGTAAGTGACACAACAGCAGATTTTTCATATGATTCAGATGCAATAGGTACATTGTATTATACTGTTGTGAAACAGGGAGCACCTGTATTATCCGCATATGAAAGCATTACAGAGCAGCCAGACACTGAATTATATGCAAAAAATATTTCACCTTTGAGCAATGAGCCTACAGAAGAATATTTGCTTACAAAAGGCAAAGAAGCAAATATGTCAATAGGTAGGAACAAAGTAAAATTGTCTGGATTGGAAAAAAATACTCCTTATACATTGTATTATATGGGAGTAGATACAGATACAAAAATGACTCCAGTAAAACAAATTGATATTAGTAGAAAACCAGCTGTTGTACCAAAACCACCAAAACCAGCAGCTTATACTGTTACTGAAGTTGTACCACATTTTAATCCTAAAGGCACTATGGAAACTGGAATTTATTGGTTTACTGTAACATTTGATAAAGATGTAGAAGAAGAATTAACAACAGCTAATTTTAAATTAACTTGTCCTGCTTTAAGTAATTTGAATGTGGATAGAATAGAAAAAGTAAATAATACAACATATAATGTATATAATAACAGTGCAATTACAGGTAAAAATACATTAACTATGACTGTAACATTTGCAGACGGCTCAAAATCACAAAAACAATTTTATTTTAATGTATTGCCTCCTTATATTGATGGTTTAAAAATAGAACGTGTTGATGAAAATACCGTTAATATTGCTTTTAATTCAGATAATGAAGGCGAAATTTATTATAAAGCTTGTAATGAAGATGAATATGCTTTTGATACAACAGAAGCAAAAGACCCAGCTAATATTTATGCAAGTGGTACAAAGGCAACTTTGAAATATGGTAGCAATTCATTAAAAGGTGTTTCGGCAACAGAGGGACAAAGATTTTGTTATGCTACTAAAACAAAAGAGGGAACAGAAGATAATACATTTTTTTATAGCAAACCGATTGAAAGCTATCCTTTTTATCAAGCACCTGACCCTGATGAAATGAAAATTATAGATGTAGAAGTAAAATATAAAGATTACTATGGATGTCAATTTGTTTATGTAACATTTGATCAAGAAATAGATTATTTTGGAGGTAATGATGTTAGTCCTGACAATCCAATTCAATTTCCAAATTCAGGTTTTGCACAAAAACTAAGTTTAACAGTAACATACGTTGATGAAGATGGAAACGATATTGGTGGAAAATCAAATAGAATATCAATAAAAATAAATGACCCTTCACTTAAACTTGCTTTTCAGCCAGGACAACAGTATACTGTTTCTTTAACATTAAAGAGTGGTAAGACTATTGAAAAGACATTTACAGTAGGTGCTTCTGCTGTTCCTAGTTCTGCAAATACTATCATTATGGATGATGAAATTGTTGATAATGGTATAATGGACGATGGAATTATGGATGATGACAGCATGACAAATGAAGACACTATGACACCTGATGAGGATAGTACCATCGGAGGAGGCAGTGGTGGTTCTGGCGGAAATGGTGGCACAGTTGACAGTGATATCCCAAGTGATGACACAAACAACACACCAGATGGTGACACAAATGACACTGATGTAGACAGTACAGAGACACCAGATGGTGACACAAATGACACTGATGTAGACGGTACAGAAACACCAGACGG
>CAJUNT010000013.1:0-26815 GCA_910587735.1 uncultured Clostridia bacterium | reverse complement strand
TGACACAGGCGACACTAACGTAGACAGCACAGAAACACCAGACGGTGACACAGGCGACACTGATGTAGATAGTACAGAGACACCAGACGGTGACAAAAATGACACTGATGTAGATAGTACAGAGACACCAGACAGTGACAAAAATGACACTGATGTAGATAGTACAGAAACACCAGACGGTGACACAGGCGACACTAACGTAGACAGCACAGAAACACCAGACGGTGACACAGGCAACACTAACGTAGACAGCACAGAAACACCAGATGGTGACACAAGTGACACGAACACAGACAACACAAATACACCAGACAGTGATACAAGTGACAGTAACACAGACAACACAAATACATCAAATGATGATACGAATAACTCTGACACTTCAAGCGACACACCAAGCAGTGACGCAAGCAATAACAATACACCAAGTATCAGCCAAAGTACAAAACCAAATGATGGCACTGGTAAAGATGACTCTGACGGTGGTGACTCTGGTAACGGGGATAGTGACAGTGGTGTAGAATAATATCATTGCAAAGTCATAGAGAATGATTATAAAAAAATAGAATTGCTTTATAATAGGGAACTTTTCGCATATGAAAAAGTTCCCTATTTACTATGATAAATAAAATATCATACATTAATTTAGTAGAAAAAGTTGTCCATTTTTTTATCAAATTATATGAAATAAAAAAACAAAAATAACAAGCAATAGCAATTTACTGTTAAATTATAACAGAATTATAATAAAAAATATTTTGAATTATAAGCATTTTGACAAAAAAATAAAAAAGTTTACAATATGCTACTATTTGATTGTAATAAAAAAATAATAAATGTAGTTTATTAAATAAATGATTTGTGGTATACTAAAAAAGTAAAAGGTATAGCAAAATATACCAATACAGTTTTTTGAAAAGAGGAGGAATTTAAAAATGGTAAAAGTAGGTATTAATGGTTTTGGACGTATCGGTAGACTTGTTTTCCGTGCATCTTTGGAAAGAACAGATTTACAGGTTGTTGCAGTAAATGACCCATTTATCGATTTAGATTATATGGTATATATGCTGAGATATGACTCTGCTCATGGTCGTTTTACAGGCACAATAGAAGTAAAAGGCGACAAATTGGTTGTAAACGGTAAAGAAGTTACAGTATTCAACTGTATGGATCCTAAAGATATTCCTTGGGCAACAGCAGGCGCTGAATATGTTGTAGAATCCACAGGCGTATTTACAACAACTGATAAAGCATCTGCTCACTTTACAGGTGGTGCTAAAAAAGTTGTTATTTCCGCTCCATCTGCTGACGCTCCTATGTTTGTAATGGGTGTAAACAACGATAAATATACTAAAGATATGAAAGTTGTTTCAAACGCTTCTTGTACAACAAATTGTCTTGCTCCTTTGTCCAAAGTTATCAATGATAAATTTGGCATTGTAGAAGGTCTTATGACAACAGTTCACTCTACAACAGCTACACAAAAAACTGTTGATGGTCCTTCCAAAAAAGACTGGAGAGGCGGACGTGCTGCATCTGCAAACATTATTCCATCTTCCACAGGTGCTGCAAAAGCAGTTGGTAAAGTTATACCAGAATTGAACGGCAAATTGACAGGTATGTCTTTCCGTGTTCCTACAATTGATGTTTCTGTTGTAGATTTAACTTGCCGTCTTGAAAAACCAGCAACATATGAAGAAATTAAAGCTGCTGTAAAAGAAGCTGCTGAAGGTCCAATGAAAGGTATATTGGATTACACAGAAGATGATGTTGTATCCAGCGATTTCTTAGGCGATTCTCATACATCTATATTTGATGCAAAAGCAGGTATTGCATTGAATGACAATTTTGTAAAATTGGTTTCTTGGTATGACAATGAGTGGGGTTACAGCAACAAAGTTGTTGATTTAATTCAACATATGGCTAAAGTAGACGCTCAATAATTAATGTATAATTAAAAAGTACCTTATTTATATAAGGTACTTTTTTAGTTTTAATATTATGAATACATATTTAAAAATTTGTTAATGTATATAGAACCCACAAAAAAAATCTTTATTTTTATTTGATATATTAACGTTTTGTTTTAGTTGTAGCAATTGTCCAATATCCTTTTAATTTTTTAACAAAAGCAGTAACATCAGGCAATTCTTGCTTTTCCATATCAGCCAATTTTTCATATTCTCTTTTTGAAAGTGACTGCCAAAGTGCATACTGTTTTCTGTACATTTCAGCAGAAACAGGATTTTTTTGACTCCACTGATTCATACGTTTATTATAATATTGCTGTAAACTTCTATATTTTTTATAATACACATCTTTCTTTTTCTGTTTTTTAAAATTTTTTTCAACACAATACTGAGAACAATAAAGTGCATCAAATCTCTTGCTTGTAAAACAAGTGTGACATTGCGGACATATTTTAAGTGAAGGCAGTATAGCACATTCTACAAATTTTTGATACTCTATTAACTCTACTGTAATTGCTTCTTGCAATGTATTCACATCATAAATTTGTACAAATCCCACACTTGGCTCATATTCATAATAAATGTGAAAGTATAGTTTATTATTTGTATTTTGATAATATAGCATAGGTAAATTATGGTATGACTGAAAAGCATTTATATGACTTGGGTCATATGAATTTTGACAAAGCGTTTGTATTGTTTGAAAAAGTGACTGCTGTAATTGTTCTATCTGGTTTTGAGAATGTTCAAAAAATTCATAGGAATAGGGGAGTTCCTTTTTATTGACAATATGCAATAATGTATCTCCTAAATATGCGGAATAAATGCGGGGTAAATGTATTTCTTTTTGATAAGCTATCATAGGCATTTGACGATTATTTTGATAAATAGAAAGTAACATAAATTCACCTCTTTTATAGTATTGTTAATGTTATTATATTGCAGTATGATAAAATAATCAATAAAAACAACACAATAATAACTATTTTTTTTAATTGTAGAAAACACTCTATACAATACGATATAATAGTAATATAGAATATAAAAAGTATTATACAGCTTTTTTAAAAAAAAATTGTATAATACTTTTGTGTGAATAGTAAATATTATTTTTTTATAGAAAACTGATATGTTGTTTGATGTTTATAAACATCACCAGCTTTTAATAAAGGTTTTTCAAAATTATCGACATTGATAGCATTTGGAAAATATTGAGATTCCAAACAAAAACCAGAACGATTTGTAACAGGCACATTATTTTTACCTATCAAACTACCATCTAAGAAGTTACCACTATAAAATTGCACACCTGGTAATGTTGTAGTCATATCCATTTGTATGCCACTTTTTTCGGAATAAGCACGAGCCACAATATCAGTATTGTTTAATATCCAATTATGGTCATATCCTTTACCAAAACGAATAGGCTCGTAATCGCTGTCAATGCCTTTACCAATTTGTGTAGGAGTTGTAAAATCCATAGGCGTACCAGTAACGGGTACAATTTCGCCATGAGGAATGGATTCAGCATCTGCTGATGTAAAGCTATCTGCATAAAGTGTCAAAATATGATTTAATATTGTGGTACTGCTGTCGCCATTCAAATTAAAATAACAATGGTTTGTTAAAGCACAAAGTGTATCTTTGTTCGTTGTAGCAGTATGTAATATTGTTAATTTGTTATTTTTGTCAAATGTATATGTTACAGAAACGGTAAGTGTTCCAGGGTAGCCTTCTTCACCATCAACACTTACATATGTAAATGTAATGCTGTCATCATGTTCTTCTGCTTGCCAGATTTTTTTGTCAAAGCCTATTTTTCCACCGTGTAAGTGGTTTTTGCCATCATTGGCATAAAGAGGATATGTTTTTCCATTTAATGTAAATGTGGAGTTTTCAATACGATTACATACACGTCCTACTGTTGCACCAATATAGCAGTCTTGTTTTTCATAATATGATATATCTGAAAAGCCTAATGCTACATCACACAATACACCATTTTTGTCTGGTACGCATATTGCATGAATGGACGCACCATAATCTAAAAATTCTACATATGCATTTTCTTTACCATAAAGTCGGTAGCAGTGTACTGTTTCACCTGATGAAGTTTTGCCAAATATTGAAGCCATAAATATTACCTCCTTAAAAAAATAAATGAAAAATTGTGTTCGCAAAATATAAAGTTTTTTGTCAAACTTTTTTTCAAAAAAGTTTGCAGGTGCGGACAGCGTCCGCAAATATAAAATATCATAATACTAAAAATTTGAGAGAGTTACCTTTAAACTTTTACTTTATTTATTGAAAAAAGTAAAGAACTTTAAAAGGAAACTATATTTCATTAAAAATATTGATTTTACAATGAAAACTGTTTGTTTTTTCAATAAAGTTTTTTGTCAAACTTTTTAGGAGAAAAGTTCACAAATATAAAATATAATAATGTTAAAATTTGAGAAAGTTGCCTTCAAAGTAGCTTATTAAAGAACATTGAGACTTTATCTCAAACTCTACTTCCTTTTTTAAAAGAAAGGAAGGGAAAGAGCTTTAAAAGGAAACTACGTTTTATTAAATATATCAATTTTATAATGAAACACGTTATTCATCAACCATACGATAGCCGACACCCACTTCAGTAAAAATATACTGAGGTTCAGCAGGATTTTTTTCTAATTTTCGGCGAATATTAGCCATATTCACACGCAATATTTGATTATCCTTTACAGCATAAGGACCCCAAAGTTCTGCAATAATTTGGTCATATGTTAATACTCTGCCTTGACTTTTTGCCAGAAGTGAAACAATTTTAAATTCAATTTGTGTCAAATGTATCTCTTTACCATCTATTATAACAAGTCTTTTACCAAAATCAATAGATAAACCTTTTACTGAAAATTTATCATTTTGTATTGTATTATTTTGAGATGCATGACGCATTGCTGTGCGTATTCTTGCTAACAATTCAGATGTACCAAAAGGTTTTGTAATATAATCATCTGCACCAGCATCCAATGCCTCTACTTTTTCTTCTTCATTGACACGTGCCGAAACAATGATAACAGGAATACTTGACCATTTTCTTAACTGTTTTAATATTTCTAGTCCATCTATATCTGGCAGTCCCAAATCCAATAATATCACATCAGGACAATGAGAAGCAATCATAGAAAGTGCCTCTTTACCGCTTGAGGAAAGCAATACCATATAACCATTTGATTTTAATGTTGTAGCTATAAAATTACTGATTGCTGTTTCATCTTCTATAATTAAAACTTTAAATTTATTCGCCATGATTTATATCCTCTCCTTTTTTGGGCAATGTAAAGCGGAATGTTGCACCGCCTTCTTTATTATTTTCTGCTGAAATACTTCCCTTGTGTGCAAATATAATAGATTTACATATAGAAAGACCAATACCAATACCCCTTGTAGAATCTCCTGTCTTTTCAATAAAAACACCATCAAAAATATGATTGATTTCATTTTCATCTAATCCCACACCATTATCTTTTATAGAAAAAATAGCGTATTGTTCTGTATAAACAACATCTAATAATATCGCTTCTGTACTATGAGAATGTACAATAGCATTTTCAAGCAAATTGATAAGTACTTGCATAATTAATGTTGCGTCCATAGGAATCATAATAAATTCTTGGGGAACGCTTGCTTTAATTTGTGCATCTGGAAATCTTTTTTTAATTTTCACCATTGTTGCAGCAACAATTTCTTCCACTGCTTCTTGCTGTTTTTTGATAACAGCATGCTCATTATTTATGCGTGTAACAGCGAGTAAATTTTCTACCATATGTATTAGCCATTGTGCATCTTGTATGATATCATTTAACAATTTTTGAAATTGTTGTTTTGACAATGCAGTATTTTGTTCTAAAACGGTTGTTGCAGAAAATACAATACAAGTAAGAGGTGTTCTTAAGTCATGAGAAACAGCTCTTAATAAATTACTTCTCATTTTTTCCTTTTCAGTTTCCACTAATATTTTTTGTTGTTTTTCAAAAAGGTTTTGTCTTTCAATAGCAAGTATGAGTTGTGATGTCATAATACCTAAAAAATCCAATGTTTTAGGTTGTTTTAAACCCTCATTTTCTGATAAAAGTCCTATCACACCAAAAACAGTATCATCTGTGCTGATAGGTAAATAAGTACCTTTGATATTTGTTTGAGAAAATGTATCTGCTCCCACAACAACAGAAGTATCATAACAAAGCTGTGCAGCATTTTTTTCCGTTTGATTTTCAAATATACTAGTGTGTTGCTCTGTAAGCAATTTCATACCATAATTTTGGTCAATGGAAGGGTTGCCGAAATAAATAATTACACTACAATGATAAAAATTGCTAAAATAATCTAATGCAAGTGTTCTAATATTATCCATACCAGTTGCGGTTAACAATCTTTTTGTAATGTCATGCAATGATTCTGCCTGTTTTTCCCTTTCTGAAAATATCAATGCCTGTTTTTTGATTTTGACGGTTAATGTACTGATAATGGTGGATATCACCAACATACTGAAAAACGCAGGAGGATAGCCAGCAAGTAGAAAATTAAAAGCATTATAAGGAAATGTAAAAAAATAATTGACGCTAAATATACCCAAAAAGGAGGAAAATATACCCCAAATATAACCAGATGTTACAACAGAAATCAATGCCACTGCAAGTATATAGATACTGAAGATATTGTCTGCTATGGCTGAAAGTCTGACTAATGTAAAAGCAAGTATGGTAGCAATGAAAAGTATCAATATTGTTTTTAAAAAATCAGAAAAAAATAATAAAATATGAAATTGATTGAAATTATTTTTTTTCATAATTGCTTACCCTTTCATTTTTTTGTTAAACTGCATTCACAAAAAATAAAATACTGCAAAAATTATGTTCTCAAAATTTGAAATTATTTGTCCAACTTTTTTAAAAAAGTTGATGGATGCGTGTGAAACACATAAACCAAATACTTTTATTATTTATTATATACTACTCATGAAGTAAAGCAAATAACTTTTTAATTGCAAACTAAAAAAACTTTTGATATAATTTGTAATGTACTTTTTAGTGTTATAAAAGCACGATATATTATATTTTTAATAAAAAAATGAGGAAGTGGAACGAATGAAAAAAGTACCTTTTATTACAAAACAACAAGCACAGGAATTGATTCAAAAATACCCTACACCATTTCATCTTTATGACGAAAAAGGTATTAGAGAAAACGCCAGAAAAGTGAAACAGGCATTTTCTTGGAATAAAGGTTTTAAAGAATATTTTGCTGTAAAAGCAACACCAACACCAGCAATATTACAAATATTAAAAGAAGAAGGCTGTGGAGCAGATTGTTCTTCTTATACGGAGTTATTGATGTCTGAGGCAGTAGGCATTACAGGCTCAGAAATTATGTTTTCATCTAATGTGACGCCTGCAGAGGATTTTGTTTTAGCAAAAAAATTAGGTGCAATTATCAATTTAGATGACATTACACATATTGATTTTTTAGAAAAAGTAACAGGAGGCATACCAGAAACAATATCATGCCGATTTAATCCAGGGGGATTATTCCAAATCAATAATGATATTATGGATACACCAGGAGAATCAAAATATGGCTTTACAAGAGAACAAATGACAGAGGGATATTTAAAATTGATGCAAAAGGGAGCAAAATATTTTGGTATACACGCCTTTTTAGCAAGCAATACCGTAGCAAATGAGTATTATCCAGAATTAGCAAAAATATTATTCAAAACAGCAGTGGAATTAAAACAGGAAACAGGTGCAGATATTCGTTTTATCAATCTTTCAGGCGGTGTTGGTGTACCTTATACACCAGACCAACAGCCTAATGACATTATGGCAATAGGCGAAGGCGTTAAAAAAGCATATGAAGAAATATTAGTGCCTGCGGGTATGGGCGATATTGCAATATACACAGAAATGGGACGATTTATGTTAGCACCGTATGGCTGTCTTGTTGCCACAGCAATACATGAAAAACATACTTATAAAGAATATATAGGTTTAGATGCTTGTGCAGCAAATTTAATGCGTCCAGCAATGTATGGAGCATATCATCATATTACTGTTTTGGGAAAAGAATATGCAGTGTGTGACCACAAATATGATGTAACAGGTGGACTTTGTGAAAATAATGATAAATTTGCCATTGACCGTATGCTTCCTCGTATTGATATGGGTGATATATTAGTAATACATGATACAGGAGCGCATGGTTTTTCTATGGGGTATAATTATAATGGTAAATTGCGTTCTGCGGAGGTACTTTTGAAAGAAGATGGTACAAGCCAGCTTATCAGACGTGCAGAAACACCAAAAGATTATTTTGCTACATTTGATATGACAGATTTATTCCATAATTTGTAAAAAAATTGTTTAATATAATGATTCCGTTCGCAATCAATTTATGATTTCAAATATATTTTTGAAAGGGTTTAATTATGAGAAAATATATATTAGTAATAATCATTTGTATATTATTTTGTGGCTGTCAAATAAAAAATGATATGGCAGAAATACAAATGTTTGCTATGGATACATTTATAGATTTGAAAGCACAAGGCGAAAACGGAGAAAAAGCACTTTTGGAGGCAGAAAAAGAAATCAATCGTTTAGAAAAACTGTTTTCTCCAACAATAGAACAAAGTGAGATATTTGCCATCAATCAGTATGCAGCAAAACAAACTGTAACCGTTTCAAAAGATACATTTGATTTAATAGAAAAAGCAAAAGAATATTGTAATATTACAGAAGGTGCTTTTGATATTACAATAGCACCTGTTGTAAAGGCATGGGGATTTACGGAAGAAGTCAAAAGAGTTCCTTCTGATGAAGAAATACAACAAAAATTGCAATTAGTAGATAACAACAAACTGCATATTGATAAACAAAATAGTACTGTATATTTAGAAAATGAAAATATGTCTATTGATTTGGGTGGTATTGCAAAGGGATATGCTTCTAATAAAGTGAATGAAATATTAAAAAAGAATGGTGTTTCATCAGCAGTGATATCATTAGGAGGAAATGTTTCTGTAACTGGAAAAAGACCAGACGGCACAAAATGGCGTATAGCAGTACAAGACCCTATGAATAGTGAGGGATATGTTGGTATATTAAATGTAGAAGATACTTCTGTGATTACATCAGGTGTTTATCAAAGGTTTTTTGAACAAAACGGCAAAAAGTACCATCATATTATTGATACGAAAACAGGAAAACCCACACAAAATGGATTGCTTTCTGTCACTATTGTTTGTGATAATGGTGCTATGGCAGATGCGCTTTCGACTTCTGTTATGGTGGCAGGATTGCAAAAAGGTAGTGAATTGTGGAGAAAATTAGACAATTTTGGTATGATAGTGATTACAGATAGTAATGAAATGTATATTAGTGAAGATATTGAAGATATATTTGAGGTATCTGACGATGTAGAATATACAATTCATATCATACAGAAATAGATAGAAATGATAAAATATTTGTAAAAAAGAGCAATATAATCAATATTGCTCTTTTTTTATTGTAAACAGAATATTAGCAATTAAAATAATTAAAAAAACATTTTAATATTTTATGATATTTTTTATTTAAAATGATTAATGGACTCTGTTCACACATATAAGCTTTTAAAAAAAGCCTGTCAAAAAATTTTATATTATATGAACGTAATGATGTCACTATTTAGAAAGCAACGTTCTCACATTTTTTTATGTGTGTTTAGCCACTCTCTACGGCAAACAAAAGTTAATTTCTGTTGCAATATCATACATCATTTTTATTTATTTTACAAATGAATTGTAAATATTTCCATGATATGATATAGTACAAATAACAAAATATTAAATACAGGAGGGATATTACATGATAGTAATAGCATGTGTTGATGACAACAATGGTATGTTATTTCATCAGCGCAGACAAAGCAGAGATATTGCTTTATACAATCACATATTACAATTAACAGAAGGAAAAAGACTATTGATGAATGAATATTCAGCAAAGCAATTTTTAAAAGAAGAACATCAAAATGTAATTGTGCAGTCTAATTTTTTAGATATTGCACAGGAGCAGGATTATTGTTTTGTGGAAAACACAGAAATATCAAAATATGGAAATGATATTCAAAAAATTATATTGTATCGTTGGAATAGAGTTTATCCGGCGGATTATTATTTTCAATTCCCCATAAACAAATATATATGGAAACTGCAAAAAGTTTCTGATATAAAAGGAAATTCACATGACATGATTACAGAGGAGGTTTATACAAATGTTTAAAAAAAGAAAAAGTATTGCGTTATTCATTGCATTACTTGCAATGATATTTACAGTAGCGTGTGGTGATATAGATGCCTTATCTCAGGCAACACAGCAAACATCATCATCGTCTGTAATAACAATAGAAAGTATTCCAGAATATGCTGGAGAACCTTATATTGTATTAAATAATAATGAGCCTGATTTTGATGAGGAATATTTTACAACAGAGTCTTTTGAAACATATAGCGATTTAGACAGTTTAGGAAGATGTGGTGTTGCATTTGCCAATGTCGGAAAAGACATTATGCCCACAGAAGAAAGAGGCTCTATCAGTCAAGTGAAGCCCACAGCATGGCATAGTGTAAAATATGATTGTGTGGACGGAAAACACCTTTATAACAGATGTCATTTAATTGGTTTTCAGTTGACAGGAGAAAATGCAAATGAAAAGAATTTAATTACAGGAACAAGATACTTAAATGTAGTGGGTATGTTACCATTTGAAAATATGGTTGCTGACTATGTAAAAGAAACAAATAACCATGTGTTGTATCGTGTTACACCAGTGTTTGAGGGAGATAATCTTTTAGCAAAGGGTGTGCAGATAGAAGCGGAATCAGTAGAGGATAATGGAGAAGATATATTATTCAATGTATTTTGCTATAATAATCAGCCAGGTATTGTTTTAGATTATAAAACAGGTGAAAGCAAACAGGCTACTGCAGAAGATGATGATTTTTCAGTAAATGATGATACAGTAAAATACATATTAAATACAAATTCTAAAAAATTTCATGAATTAGATTGTTCCAGTGTTAGTACAATGAAAAAAGACAGTAAACAGGAATTTGTAGGTACAAGGAAGCAGTTAGAGGCACAAGGCTATACACCATGTGGTATCTGTAAACCATAATGATTATATAATTACCAAAAAGAAGGGAGAAACATAATCATGATAAAAAAATATATTTATGGTACACCATTTGATACAGAAGCAACAGTCATTGACATAGAAAAAACAGAAGGTAGTCCAGAGTATGGTAATATATCATGTGAAAACAAATTTTGTTTTGAATATGAAATGTCAGAAAAAGATATGGTTTTTGGATTAGGAGAAAGCAATAGAGGCATAAACAAAAGAGGTTATTATTACATTAGTAACTGTACCGATGACCCACAGCATACAGAACATAAATCATCATTTTATGGTGCACACAATTTTATTGTAATATCAGGAGAAAAAAATTTCGGTATATTTATTGACTATCCTTCTTCTATTTGCTTTGATATAGGATATACTCATAGTGATAAACTAAGTATTATATGTGAAAGCTGTGATTTAGATTTCTATGTAATATATGGCGAAAGTGCTTATGATATTGTAAAACAGTTCAGAAAGCTCATAGGAAGAAGTTACATTCCTCCAAAATTTGCATTTGGTTTTGCACAAAGTAGATGGGGGTATAAAACAAAAGAAGATTATAGAGAAGTCGCAAGGGAATACAGAAAACATCATATTCCTATTGATATGATATATATGGATATTGATTATATGGAAGATTTTAAAGATTTTACATTTAATAAACAAAATTTTAGTGATTTTGATGAATTTGTAAAAGAAATGAAGCAATATGATTACAGATTGATTCCCATTATAGACGCAGGTGTAAAAATAGAAAAAGGATATGCGATATATGAAGAAGGCGTTGAAAACAATTACTTTTGTAAAAAAGAAGATGGCACAGATTTTATTGCAGCAGTATGGCCAGGATATACCCATTTTCCAGATGTATTAAATAAAGAGGCAAGAAAATGGTTCGGTTCAAAATATAGAATATTAACGGAAAAAGGTATTGAAGGCTTTTGGAATGATATGAATGAGCCAGCAATATTTTACACACCTGAAGGTATAGAAAGAATAAAAAATCATATGAAAAAATTTGTTGAAAAACAGCCTTCTAAAAATGATGTTTGGTTTATGAAAGACGAAATGTTGTATTTAGCAAATCATAGTTCTGATTATGCTTCATTTTATCATAATGTAGATGGACAAAAAATACGTCATGATAAAGTACATAATTTATATGGCTACAATATGACAAGAGCAGCAGCAGAGGGATTAAATGAAATAGACAGCAATCGCAGATATCTTTTATTTTCCCGTTCTTCTTATATTGGTATGCATAGATATGGAGGAATATGGACAGGAGATAATATGTCATGGTGGTCACATATATTATTAAATATAAAAATGATGCCATCGCTGAATATGTGTGGATTTTTGTATATTGGTGCGGACTTGGGAGGATTTGGAGGCGATACCACAAGAGAGCTACTTTTAAGATGGTTAGCGTTTGGCATATTTACACCAATTATGAGAAATCATTCCGCAGATGGCACAAGGAGACAGGAATGTTATCAATTTGAAAAAGTGGAAGAATTGAAACAAATTATTGATGTGCGTTATAGATTGATACCATATATTTATAGTGAATATATGAAAGCAGCATTATATGATGATATGTATTTTAAACCGCTTGCATTTGTATATGCTCATGATGATATTGCAAAAGAAATAGAAGACCAGTTGATAATAGGAAATGAAGTGATGATTGCACCTGTTTATACACAAAATGCAAAGGGACGTAGTGTATATTTGCCTGAAAATATGATGATGGTAAAATTTTTAGGGGATGGTAGTATACAGACAGAACAATATCAAAAGGGATATCATTATATTGCTGTGGCATTAAATGAAGTGGTATTATTTGTCAGAGAAGGAAAATGTATTCCTGTTGTTGATACAGCAGAATGTGTAGAAAAAATTGATATGCAAAGTATGCAACTATTTGGTTATCAAAATAGTGAATATCTGCTTTATGATGATGACGGTATTACAAAACAGTATACAATAAATTGTAAATTGTTGAAAAAATAAATTTCTGTATAAAGAAAAAACTTCCCATAAATATGGGAAGTTTTTTATATGGTATCGTATAAAAGTAAGTTGTCAATTTAACCAAAAACGATAATATATTAGTTTGTAATAGTCAATTCAGTAGATTTATCAAAAACATGAATTTTATTGACATCTAAAGCAAAACGTACTTTAGAGCCATTTTTTGCTTTTGTAGTAGGAGCAACTCTTGCTGTCATACTTGTTCCTTGTATGTCAAAATATAAATATACTTCAGCGCCCAGCAATTCAGAAATATTAATAGTAGATTCTATTGTACTGCTTGAGAATTTTTCAAGCATTTCATCAGAGTCATAAATATCTTCTGGACGGATTCCCATAACAACTGTTTTACCTGCATATCCACCATCAATTAATGCTTTTGATTTTTCTTCTGAAATGGATATACTATATTCTCCTATTTTCAGTGATGCCTGATTGCCATTTACTTTACAAACAGCATCTAAAAAGTTCATTTGTGGAGAACCAATAAAGCTTGCAACAAAAAGGTTTGCAGGGTGGTTATAAAGATTTTGAGGTGTATCAATTTGTTGCACAATACCATCTTTCATAACAACAATACGCGTTCCCAATGTCATAGCTTCTGTTTGGTCATGTGTAACATATATAATTGTTGTGCCAAGACTTTGATGTAATTTTGAAATTTCTGCTCTCATTTGTACACGAAGCTTTGCGTCCAAATTGGAAAGAGGTTCATCCATTAAGAATACTTTTGGATTACGAACAATAGCACGACCCATAGCAACACGCTGTCTTTGTCCACCTGATAATGCTTTTGGTTTACGGTCTAATAATTTTTCAAGGTCTAATATTTTTGCTGCATGATGTACCATTTTGTCAATTTCGTCTGGAGGAGTTTTGCGCAGTTTTAATGCAAAAGCCATATTCTCATAAACAGTCATATGAGGATAAAGAGCATAGTTTTGGAAAACCATAGCAATATCACGGTCTTTTGGCTCTACATCATTTACTAATTTTCCGTCAATAAGCAATTCACCAGAAGAAATATCTTCAAGTCCTGCAACCATACGTAATGTGGTGGATTTACCACATCCTGATGGACCAACAAATATAATGAATTCTTTGTCTTCAATTTCCATATTAAAGTTTTTTACAGCTTCAAAACCATTTGAATATTTTTTACAGATATTTTTTAAAGATATACTTGCCATATTTTCGTCTCCTTTATCATGTATTTGCAATAAAGTTTGCAGTAAAATTTTTTTAATGATAATATCGATTTCACCAGTCCTAAATTATATTAGCCCCCTTTTATTATCATGCATAATCACATAATCAGGACTTTTATTATAGTAAAAATTGAAACATTTTTATAGGCAATATGGTATTTATCTTTTATTTCCTGTTCTTTTTTCTTTTTATTATCATAACATATCATTATGCGTCTATTAAATAGCAACAAATAAGCAATTTTATATCATATTGCTATGTTTCTAGTATTATGTGCAATTTATGTTGCATTTTGATATATTATCATGCACAGTATCGATAAAAATTTATATACCTTAATATACTTAAAATATGTGCAGATGTTAATATAAGTATAAAATGATTTGCAAAATAAATAATGGGGGAACTTTTTCACAAGTGAAAAGTTCCCCCGAAGTATTTTAGTATTATAAACGGTATTTTATAACATTTCTGAAAAATAATGTAAGTATATGTATAAAAAAATAGAAAAAACAAAATATTTACATTATAATGTAATATTATTTTATGGCACATTTTTCTATACGCCAAACACGAGGCGAAACACCATAGACATTTTTAAATGCTCTTGAAAAATGGAGTGCATTAGGATAACCTACAGCATTTCCAATTTCCTGTATAGATAATTGTGTCAAGCGAAGCAATTCTGTTGCTTTAATCATACGATAATTGATTAAAAACTCTTGAGGAGATTGTCCAACGGCATCTTTAAATATCTTACCAAAATAACTTCTATTCAAACCGCAGTTTTCGGCAATATCTTCTATAGAAATATCATTTTGAAAATTTAACTCAATATAAGAAATCGCCTCCTTTAAATAAAAATCACGCAATTTATTGTGACATTGTAAAGAAGTATGTGTAACAGACCTAATAAGATAGTCCAGAAATAGATACAAATGTCCTATTAAATGAAAAGGAGGACATTCTTTGTGCTGCACAATGTAATTCATTTCATTTAACATATCATTTTGCATATCATTAAAGTGAGAGCGATAAATAGGGTTGTTAATAGATAGCCCAGCGACTTCGATAGCCTCTTTTACACGAAGTCCATCAAATTCCAGCCAAATATATTCCCAAGGACAGTCTTTTGATGCGACATACATTGTTGTTTGTCCTGGAAAAATCATAAATCCTTGTTGTGGTTTTAATTGATATGTTTTTGTGACTTTGTGGCTGTCTTCTGCCATAAGTGTGCCTGTTCCAGATATGACATAGTGAAATAGATAGTGATTACGTGCAACAGGACCAAATGAATGCGCAGGTCTACATTTTTCCCAGCCGAATTGATAAAGGCAAAGGTCAATAAAATTTTCATTGGGAAATATTGAAAAAATAATATTATCCATAAGCTTTCTCCTTTGTAGGTTATATTTTTTATAATTTGTGTAAAGAAATGTGATAAATATAAAAAGTCTTTAGTAACTAATACTATTATATACCAAAATATATCAAAATGCTATATGAATTGCACATAAAAATAGAAAAACAGCAATATGATATAAAAATACTGTTTTATAGCTATTCAATATTCACATAATGATATGCTATAATAATAAAAAATATGAAATATGCAGTGCGAAATACTGAAAAAACGCTGTTTTTTCTTTCATAATAATGAAATTCTCCCCCTTATATTATTTCGTACTGCTTATATTTTTACATAGTAAAAATGAAAAACGTTGATTATAGTATATTGTATTTTTCTGATAATCGTATTGTTTTATATACAAGTGTATTTTATGTTTCTTTTTTCTGTTTCGCATTATTTGTAACAACAAATTAGTATATTGTGCAGTGTAAATATCATTTGACACTGCTTTTGCAAAAACAACAATGTGAAATTACTATAATCCAAACAGTATTATGGTAAAAAAGGGAGGAGGAAGTTTTTTATGAAATCACGAATAAAAACAGCCAGCAGTATATTCATGGCAGGGGTAATGATTTCAGCTGCACTGCTGTCAGGTTGCAGCACAGAAACAGCGTCGGGTAAAACAGTTATAGAAATTGTGCAGTATAAACCAGAGGCAGTAAAAGCATTTGAGGTTTTAGAGGAAAAATTCAATGCAACACATGATGATATTGAACTTGTCATTGACTCTCCAAATGATGCCATGACAATATTAAAAACGAGATTTGTTAGAGAAGACTATCCAGAAATTATTGGTATCGGTGGTGATATTAATTATTCTAATTTCTTAGATGCAGAAATGCTTATGGACATTTCTGATTTTGAAGGATTATCAGATATTAAAGAATCCTATTTAAAAATTGATAAACAATTAGAATTTATACCATTAGACGGTGTGTACGCAGTGCCTTATATGGCAAACGCCGCAGGTGTATTATATAATAAAGATATTTTTGATGAAAATGGCTGGAAAATTCCAGAAACATTGGACGAATTTTATAAACTTTGTGAAGATATACAACAAAAAGGTATGCAACCATTGTATTTTGGATTTAGAGATACATGGACTTGTTTAGCACCTTGGAATGCGATTGCAGTAGATGTTGCTGATGCTGAAATCTGTTCACAGGTAAATGCAGGACTTGCTACATTCTCAGAAGGTTATCGCCCAGTAGCAGAAATTACAAAATCACTTTTGAAATATGCTCAGCCAGACCCTGTTGCTTACAGCTACAATGATGCTTGTACTGCATTTGCAAGAGGAGAATCTGTAATGTATGTAATAGGAAGTTATGCAGTACCACAAATAAAATCAGTAAACCCAGATATCAATATTGATTCATTTGTATTCCCAGCAAGCAATAATAAAGAAGAAAACGTTTTGAATTCTGGTAATGACTTACAGTGGTCTGTTATGGCAGGAAATGAGGACAAAAAAGAGGCAATATATGAAGTACTTAACTTCTTATATGAAGATGAAAATATACAAACTTATTTAGATGACCAAAGTGCGGTACCATGTAAAAAAGGAGATTTTGAACTGCCATCTATGTTGGACGGCATGAAACCATATATTGAAAATGATAGAATGGCAGATTATCAAGACCACCATTATCCTGCTGAAATGGCTGTAGATGCTATGATACAGACTTATTTAGTAGATAATAGCGAAAATGCTACAGATACATTCCTTACAAAATTTGATAATGATTGGGCAAGATATAACAGAGACTTGATTGCAAAAGTACAGAAATTTTATTCTGAACACCCTGAAAAGTTAACAGAAGGAGGAGAATAATATGAGAGGCGATAAGGATAGAGAACGTACGTTTCTTCTTATTACAATTCCAGTAGTAGCTTTGTTTATTTGTTTTAATACACTGCCATTGATAAAAGGTTTTATATATAGCTTTACCAATTTTAAAGGTTATGGCTCTTATGAATGGGTAGGTTTGAGAAACTATGCTGATTTATTTACAGATGCACGTGTAGCAAAATCATACTGGTTTACATTCAAATATGCTTTGCTTGGTACAATATTAACAAATGTGATTAGTTTAGTCATTGCAATGGGATTAAACAGCAAAATTAAAGGCAAAAGCGTATTAAGAGGTATTTATTTTATACCAAATGTACTTGGTGGTTTGGTAATTGGCTATATATTCAGCTTTATATTTACATATGTACTTCCAGTAATAGGACAGTCATTAGGAATAGGTGTATTAAGTAGCAGTATGCTTTCTAATACATCAACAGCATGGATTGCTATCGTTATTGTTGGTTGCTGGCAAGCAATCGCTATGAACACAATTATTTATATTTCTGGTTTACAGACTGTTCCAGAAGATATTTATGAAGCAGGTGCGATTGACGGTGTTACAGGCTGGAGAAAATTTAAAGATTTAACATTCCCATTAATTATTCCTTTCTTTGGAATCAATATGGTGCTTTCTATGAAAAACTTTTTAATGGTATTCGACCAAATTATGGCATTAACAAAAGGTGGTCCATCACAAAGTACAGAATCTATATCTTATTTGATATACAACAATGGTATGAGCGGTGGTCAATTTGGTTTCCAAAGTGCAAACGCATTTTTGTTTTTCGTAGTCATTGTAGTAATTTCTGTTGTGCAAATGACAGTTATGAATAAGAAGGAGGAACAGTTATGATGAGCAAAGGAAATAAACAAACAAGAGCTGTAAACTGGCCAGTCACAATATTACTGATATTGGGTTGCTTGACAATATTTTTCCCATTATATATGGCTGTTATGATTTCTATGAAACAACCTTCTGAGATGACAAATGATATATCTGGTGCGCTTTCACTGCCTGCGCAATGGAGTTTTGCCAATTTTCAAGAAGCAATGAGAGTAACTGACTTTTGGCATTCATTAGGAAACAGCCTTTTGATTACAGTTGCGACAGTTGTGTTATCTGTTGTGATACATGGCTTGGCTGGATATGCCATAGGAAGAAGTATGCAGAAAAATAAAATTTATAACATTATATATATGTTTATTGTAAGCGGTATGTTTGTACCATTTGCAATATTGATGATGCCACTTGTAAAACAAACAGCACAAATGGGCGTTGCAAATAGATTTGGTGTTATACTTCTGTATGTTGTGTTCTATATGCCTTTAAATGTTATGTTGTATAAAGGATTTTTGACAAATATTCCTCTTGCTATTGAGGAAGCTGCAAGAGTAGACGGCGCAAGTACATGGAAAATTTATTGGACAATTATATTCCCAATGATGAAACCAATGCACGCAACAGTAGCAGTATTGACAGCAATGAGTACATGGAATGATGTTATGACACCACTTGTTATTATGTCTGGTACAGGTAAAAATACATTACCATTGGCACAGTTGAATTTCCAAACACAATTTGGTACAAATTATAATTTAGCATTTGCATCTTATATACTTGCCTTAATACCAATATTGTTGTTCTATGTAATTTGTCAGAAACAAATTATAAATGGTGTTGTAAATGGTGCAGTAAAATAAAAGTTATAAGTTAATATCAACACAAATTTACAAAAGAATGAAATAAATTACAAAAGAAATATTGGGAAAACTTTTTCTACTTGTAAAAAGTTTTCCCAGTTTATGAAATAGATAAATATAATGATAGGAGAGGCAGTTATTATGGAGTTAAAGCAAAGTTATTATGAAATATATGGAAAAAATGAAAATACGGATTTACGTTATAAACAGCTTTTAAATATCATACAATATGCAAAAGAAAAACGTCCATCATGGCTGACAAAACAGGATAAATTAGGAAACAACTGGTATTTATCTGAAAAAATGGTAGGTATGATGTTATATGTAGATCGTTTTTGTAAAGATTTATATGATATTGAAAATAAAATAGATTATCTTGTTGAGCTTGGCATTACATATGTCCATTTTATGCCTCTCCTACAATCAAGAGAAGGCAATAACGATGGAGGTTATGCAGTATCAGATTATTTGAATGTAGAGCCTCGTTTGGGAAATATGGAACAACTTCAAAAAGTTGTAAAATTGTTAAAACAAAAGGGAATACGCACTTGTATTGATTTTGTATTAAATCATACAGCAAAAGAACACATATGGGCAGAAGAATATAAAAAGGGAAATCATGATTATGATGATATGTATTTTATGTTCGATGATGACACCATACCCAATGAATATGAAAAAACCATGACAGAAATTTTCCCAAAAGTTGCACCTAAAAATTTTACATATTATGATGATATGAAAAAGTATGTCATGACACGTTTTTATGAATTTCAATGGGATTTGAATTATGCGAACCCTCATGTGTTTAATAAAATTGTAGAAGTATTATTGACATTGGCGAATAAAGGTATTGATATATTTAGATTAGATGCCATACCTTATATGTGGAAAGAATTAGGGACAAATTGTATGAATCATAAAAATGTTCATACACTTTTAAAAATGATGTATTATATTATACAAGAAGTGTGTCCTTCTGTGATATTTTTGGGAGAGGCAATTATAGAGCCTAAAGAAATTGTGAAATATTTTGGTACAGCAGAAGAAAAAGAATGTAATGTTATGTATAATGCCTCATTGATGGTATTGCTTTGGAATAGCATAGCAACAAGAGATGTTAGACTGATGGAGCGTTCTCTTTCTAAAAAATATGATGTACCTGATGATGCAGTATGGATAAATTATGCAAGATGTCATGATGATATTGGTTGGGGATTTGAACAGGATATATTGAGAGAAATTGGATTTGACCCAGAGGCACACAAACAATTTATGATACAGTTTATGGAAGGTAAATTTTATGGAAGTTTTTCAGTAGGGGAGTTATATGAGTTTAACCCAGTAACATTGGACGCAAGAAATAGTGGTACATTTGCCTCTATGTGTGGATTAGAGCAGGCATTAAATGAAAAGCATGGTTATAAAATAGAACTTGCATTAAAAAGGATATTGCTTTTAAATGCCATTATCATATCTTACACAGGTATCCCTTTGTTATATAGTGGTGACGAAATCGGACAATTAAATGATTGGAGTTATAAAAATCAAAAAGATATTGCAGGTGATTCTAGATGGTTACATAGAGGTAATATGGACTGGGAAGCTGCAGAAAAACGTAACGATATTGCAACAATACAAGGCAAAATTTTCAAAGGTATTCAAAAAATGATTGATATTAGAAAAAACTGCGAATATTTTCGCTCTGATATACCATCCATACCAGTAGATTTAAACAATAAAGCAGTATTTGCTTTTCATAAAGAAGATAAAATGATTGTGCTTGCTAATTTTTCAGAGCATGAGCAATGGGTAGATACACATAGATTTGACTGGTTTGGATTAAATGAAAAATTAACAGATGCTGTTTCAGGAAGGAAAATTAATTTAGGTGATGGTAATATACTGTTAGGACCATATGAATATTTATGGTTCATGTAAATTTTATATAAAATAAATATATTATAAAATTCTGTTGACAATGAGTAAAATAAATTTAATGCAAACTGTATTTTATAAACAAATATATTTACAATACACTATAAACAATACTAATAAATTCCCTGTCTGGCAATATCTGGCAGGGAATTTGTTCAAAATCTGTTGAAAAAATAAATATTATATGGAAAGGAAAGTTTATTATGGCGTTAAAATTCGATAAACAAACAAAAACTTTTACATTACAGACAAAAAAGTCTACTTATCAAATGAAAGTGGACGAGTATAATGTTTTGTTACATACCTATTTTGGCGTATCAACAGATGACAGTGATTATTCTTATTTGTTGGTGCCAGAAGACCATGGATTTTGTGGACAACCTAGTGGAGCAGGAAATGAAAGAACATATTCCATGGATTACTACCCATTAGAGTATCCTGTTCACGGAAACGGCGACTATCGTATTAAATGCTTGAAAGCAAATTTGACGAATTGTGTACCTTCTTTGGATTTGAGATTTGAAAGTTATAACATATCAAAAGGAAAATATAGCATTGAGGGGCTTCCTGCAATGTTTGGAGAAGAAGCGGAAACATTAGAAATTATATTAAAAGATTTATATGAAGATATTTATGTACATTTATATTATGGAATATTTGAACAAAAGAATGTTATAACAAGAGCAGCAGTAATCGAAAACAGAGGAGAAAAAACACTTGAAATCAAAAGAGCTATGAGTATGTGCATTGACTTTATGGACGGCGACATGGAAATGGTTCATTTTTATGGTAAACACGCTTGCGAAAGACAAGTAGAAAGAAAAGCATTACTTCATGGCATTACAGAAATAAGCAGTAAAAGAGGAACATCAAGTCATCAACATAACCCATATGTTGTGCTTTGTAAAAGTGATACCACAGAAGATTATGGTATTTGTTGTGGTATTTCTCTTTTATACAGTGGAAGTTATCAAATACAGGCAGAAGTGGCACAAATTGAAGGCACAAGAGTGGTTTGTGGTATAGACGACGATGAATTTTGCTGGGTACTTCAAAAGGGGGAAACATTTGCCACACCAGAAGCAGTAATGTATTATACAGATGAAGGATTTGCTGATTTATCAAATGGACTAAAAAAAGCTTTTGAACAAAATTTAATTAGAAGCTGGTGGAAAGACAAAAAAAGACCAACATTAATCAATAACTGGGAAGCAACATATTTTGATTTTGATGCCAAAAAATTGCTCTCTATTGCAGAACAAGCCGCAGATATTGGGCTAGATATGATGGTTTTAGATGATGGTTGGTTTGGAAAGAGAAATGATGATAATTCTGGATTGGGCGATTGGTATGTAAATGAGCAAAAATTAGGTTGTTCTTTGTCTGAATTGGTTCAAAAAATAAATGGTATGGGGTTAAAATTCGGCATTTGGGTAGAATTAGAAATGATTTCAGAAGATAGCGACCTATATCGTATGCATCCAGATTGGGCTATGGTGATACCAGGACGTGACCCCAACAGAGGCAGAAATCAACTTGTGTTAGATTTATCAAGACAAGAAGTGAAACAATATATCATTCATTCTATTGATACCATATTAAAATCTGTTAATATAGAATATATTAAATGGGATATGAATAGAAGTCTGGATAATCTGTATTCTTTTGCAGACCCTCAAGCGGCACAAGGAACAATCAGACATAAATATGTTTTGGGATTGTATGAATTATTAGAATATGTTGTGCAAAATTATCCTAAAATATTGGTAGAAGGCTGTAGTGGAGGCGGTGGAAGATTTGACGCAGGTATGTTGTACTATACTCCTCAAATATGGTGCAGTGACAATACAGATGCTATAGAAAGATTAAAAATTCATTATGGTACATCATTTGGCTATCCTATGTCTACTGTGGCAGCACACGTTTCAGAATGTCCGAATGAACAAAATAATAGAGAAACACCTTTTAAAACAAGGGGTATTTGTGCTATGCAGGGTGCTTTTGGTTATGAAATGGATTTAAGTCAGATGTCTGAACAAGAAAAAGAATGTGCCAAAAAACAAATAAAAATTTATAATGAACATTATGAGTTATTCCAAAAAGGAAATTATTATAGATTATCATCACCATTTTCTAATCATGATTTTACAGCGTGGAGTTATGTTTCAGAAGATAAAACAAATGCTGTATTGAGTGTGGTGTATACAGATTTGCATGGTAATCCTTCTCCTATGCGTATAAAATGGAAAGGTTTGTCAAAAGAATATAGATATGATTTGAATGGTAAAAAGTATTCTGGTAATGCGCTTATGAATGGGGGTATCGTTCTTCCAAAACCAATGTGTAATTATGATTCCTATATGATTTTTATAAAAAAATGTAATTAAAATCATAACATAAACATTGTTCGCAACTGCAAAATTTGAATGAGGCGAGCAGAGTGTTATGAGTCTACAAGGGAGTGTGAATATGTCAGGTTCTATCAGCAATGAAGCAATTTCAAACTATGAGAAAGCGCTCAGCATAGGAAAAAAAGAAGGGAAAACACCTCTTATACTAGATAACATATTAAAAGAACAAAAAATATTGACTCCAAAAGAAATACCATTAGGTTTGGTACAAATTCCTTTAGAATTGATAGTAGGAACAAAAACTGAAGGCAGAGCAAATGCTTTCAGCAAAAATTTTTATCCTATCATTGAGCAACACACAGAATTTGCAGACAAATGGATACGTCTTTATCAATCCCATGTTGATGAGGGAATACGTGACCCTATACAAGCATATGAATATATGAACAAATTTTATGTTCTGGAAGGCAACAAAAGAGTAAGTGTATTAAAATATTTAGAGGCGGCAACAATACAAGGAAATGTAATACGTATTATACCACCCAGAACAGAAGAAAAAGAAAATAAAATCTATTATGAATTTATGGATTTTTACAGACTGTCTGGTATCAATTATATATGGTTTTCAAAAGAGGGCAGTTTTGCAAAACTACAAAGACTCACAGGAAAGATACCAGATTCTGTATGGACAGAAACAGAAAAAACAAATTTTAATTCTGTATACACAAGATTTTCAAAAGAATTCAAATTAAAAGCAGGTAAAAATTTTAATATTACAATAGGAGATGCATTTTTAAGTTTTATTGAAATATATGATTATAAAGATTTAATCAATATGGAACAATCAGAAATGCAACAAAAAGTAAATCAATATTGGGAAGAATTTAAACTACTATTGACAGATGACCCTCTTGAGTTACAAATGACACCCAGACAGGAAAATAAAAAGAATTTTTTTATGAGATTGATACCTGTCAATGTGCCTCAACAAAGAGCAGCATTTATATATGGTAGTACCATTATTAAATCTGGTTGGACATATGCCCATGAGTTGGGTAGAAGATATTTACAAAAAACATTTGAGGGACAAATCAACACAAGCTATTATGAATGTGCTACGGAAGAAAATGCAGAAGAATTATTGAATAAAGCAGTGGAAGATGGAAACAATTTAATATTTACAACATCGCCATTACTTTTAAAGGCAAGTTTAAAAACGGCAGTAGAGCATACAGACGTCAAAATATTGAATTGTTCTTTAAACATGGCACATAGACATATTAGGACATATTATGCAAGAATGTACGAACCTAAATTTCTTATGGGAGCGATTGCGGGCGCACTTTCAAGCAACGGCAAAATAGGCTATATTGCAGATTATCCTATGTTGGGAAATATAGCAAATATCAATGCTTTTGCATTAGGGGCAAAAATGGTAAATGCTAATGCACAAATTTATTTAGAATGGACAAAAGTAAAAGATAAAAATATACATGAAAAGTTTTTAAAAAATGATGTGCAATATATTTCAGGCAAAGATATATTAAGCCCTGGAGAAATTGGTTTCCATTTTGGATTGTATAGATTGGAAGAAAACTCTCCTTTAAATGTTGCTATGCCTGTATGGAATTGGGGGAAATTTTATGAGCAAATGATAAGGAACATTATGAATGGTAGCTGGAAATATGATGACCCTTCAGATGATACAAAGGGATTAAATTATTGGTGGGGAATGTCAGCGGGTATTGTAGATGTTTTTTGTTCCAAACATTTGCCTATTGGTACAGCACGACTCATTGCACTGCTTAGAAAAACAATATGCAGTGGTGATTTTAATCCATTTTCGGGTATACTTTATTCTCAAAATGGTGTTGTGCAAAAAAATAAAAATAAAAGTATGTCACCAGAAGAAATTATTAATATGAATTGGCTTGCTGAGAATATAATTGGTTCTATTCCAAAAATGGACGATTTAAAAGAAAAAGCAAAACCTATGATATTATTGCAGGGAGTAGAAGGAATAGAAAAAAAGAATAAAGGTATAACAAATGAAAATTATGGCAATTTCTGATGAAGAATCAAAATATTTATGGGACTATTATCAAAAAGAAAAATTGGACGGTGTAGAATTGATACTATCGAGTGGAGATTTAGACCCTGATTATCTTTCTTTTTTGGCAACTGTTTCATCTGTACCTGTGTTATATGTTATGGGAAATCATGATGATAAATATTTTTCTCACCCCCCAGAGGGCTGTATCTGCATAGAGAATAAAATATATATTCATAAAGGTATTAGGATATTAGGCTTAGGCGGTTCTATGCGATATAATAATGGCATCAATCAGTATACAGAAAAAGAAATGACAGAAAGAATAAAAAAATTACGTTTTAAATTTTTGATAAATAAGGGATTTGATATATTGCTGACACATTCCCCAGCATATGGCTTAAATGATGGAAAAGACTTACCACATAGGGGATTTCAAGTATTTCATAGCATTATCAATCAATATCAGCCCAAATTTTTTGTACATGGACATATGCATATGAATTATAATAGACAATGTAAACGTCATATACAACATGGCAGTACACGCATTATCAATGCATACGAAAGATGTTTATTTGAATATGAATAATATAAAAAACTCTGCTATATTACAGATAGTGGAGTTTTTATTTTTACAAAAAATATCAAACGTATGTTTGAAAAATAAAAAATATAAAATTTCGAGTCACTCAAACGGCAATTCGAGTTAAATTTATTGACAATTTTTTATAAAGTGTTATATTGAAAATAAGAGTATGAAATAAATAAATTGTCGTAATGTGTACTATATTTTTATAATCAGAATAGCAATAAAATATAACACGTATTATGACATTATGATTATGCTAACTTACTTATATTTGTTTATGCCGGTAATCCGGTAATAGGAGGCGAAAACAGTACAACTGGCAATAAATAGCAACCCCTGTGCTGATTCATTACTATGTTGTATTGTTTTTAGCCGAATATTTGTTCTATCAGCAGTGAATAACGTTTTTATATTAGTTTTGGTAAAAGTACACTATTTACTTTATATAATATCGTGACGCAACAACATCATTTCTATTA
>CAJUNT010000012.1:7988-71808 GCA_910587735.1 uncultured Clostridia bacterium | reverse complement strand
GTATTACTATCAATCGTGATTACAATGCAAGTATAAATATTAGAAATCAAGGTATGAAGTTAGTAATATCTTAGATATTATATTACAAAAACCGTGGGACACACGGGGTTAGCCCATTGATACTTACATCATTAGATGTATTGAGTGGGAAACATCTGTTAAATCAGAAGCCCCAACCTCTTTAGGTGGGGGAGTATGTCACTATATAAATAAAGCATATCATGTAATATGCTTTTAACAAACGAGAGTATTGGGGAAGCTTTTTTCACTTGTAAAAAGTTTCCCCAGTTTTTTGGTATTAGCCCAATATATTAAAAAATATATTTATTAAATATCAATATCATACAAGTCTTTTTTATAAAAAAGTGATAAAATATAAAAAGTAAGTGATATTCATTTTTTCATTTTAGAAAGGAGAATTATGTTAAAAGGTACAATTATAAAAGGTATAGGTGGTTTTTATTATGTAGCTACAGAAAAAGGTGTTTATGAATGTCGTGCAAGAGGAATATTCCGAAAAGAAGGCATTAAGCCTGTTGTGGGAGATACTGTAAAAATAACTATATTAAATGAAAATGAAAAAGAGGGTAGTTTAGATGTAATTGAGCAAAGAAAAACACTTTTGATTCGTCCCAGAGTGGCAAATGTAGAACAAGCTATTATTGTATTTGCAGCAAAAAGTCCAAATTTGAATTTAGATTTGCTGGACAGGTTTTTACTTTTGGCAGAGGAGCAACAATTAGATATTGTAATTTGTATCAATAAAATTGACAAAGATAAAACGCAGTCATATCAAAAAACAACAGAATTATACCGTTCAGCAGGGTATACAGTATTATGTTTAAGTGCAGAAAAAGATATTGGTATAGAGGATTTAAAACAAGTACTACAAAATAAAATATCTGTTTTTGCAGGTCCTTCTGGTGTAGGAAAGTCTAGTTTAATCAATAAAGCATTTCCCCATGCAAATATGGAAACAGGTGAAGTTAGCCCTAAAATACAAAGAGGAAGGCATACAACACGCCATGCAGAACTCATACAAATAGGAGAAAAAAGTTATATTGTGGATTCTCCTGGATTTACTTCTTTATATTTAGAAGGCATTACACAACAAACATTACAATACTATTTTAGAGAATTTCAACCATATTTGCATAAATGCTATTATACAAGTTGTAGCCATACACATGAACCAGATTGTCGTATAAAAGAACAAATAAACAAGGCAATTAGTGAAATACGATATCAAAGATATGTAACAATTTATGAGGAGTTAGAAAAAGAAAGGAAAAAATAATTATGGAAAATATATTATCACCTTCATTACTGGCAGCAGATTTTACAAAAGTTGGACAACAGTTGGAACAAATAGAAAAAGGTGGTGCGCAGTATATTCATTTAGATGTTATGGACGGCATATTTGTACCTAATATATCATTTGGCATTCCTGTGATACAAAGTATTAGAAAAAATTCTAATTTAGTGTTTGATGTGCATTTAATGATTGTAGAACCAGAGCGCTATGTGGAAGCATTCCGCAATGCAGGAGCAGACATTATCAATTTTCATGTAGAAGCAACAGAAGACCCAGATGGTACACTGGATAAAATAAAAAGTATGGGCGCAAAAACTGGAATTACAATTAAACCAGATACCCCTGTATCCAGAATTGTGTCGTATTTAGAAAAAGTGGATATGGTGCTGATTATGACAGTAGAGCCTGGATTCGGCGGACAAAAATTTATGGCTGAAAAAATGAGCAAAGTAAAAGAATTAGTGGAAATAAGAAAACAAAAAAATCTTTCATTTGATATTGAAATAGATGGTGGTGTCAATATGAATAATGTAAAAGAAATATTGGATACAGGAGTCAATGTAATTGTGGCTGGCTCTGCTATATTTGGTGCTGAGAATATTGAAAAAAGAACAAGAGAATTTTTGGATATATTGCAGGAGAAAACAAAATGAAAGTAATATTATTTGCAGGAGCAGAAATAAAACAGTATGATTTTTGTAAAAAATATATAGAAAATGCAGATGTTATATTGTGCTGTGATAGTGGCATTAGGCACACAAGAGTATTAGGCATTGTACCAGATTATATATTAGGAGATTTTGATTCCTGCCAAAAAGAAGATTTGGAATATTATAAAAATATGGGTATTACCATTAAAACATTTCCTACTCAAAAAGATGAAACAGATATGGAATTAGGACTGGATTTTGCTGTAAAATTAGGCGCAGATAACATTGTCATATTTGGAGGAATAGGAAGTCGCTTTGACCATACATTGGCAAATGCTCATTTACTTTTAAAACTTTTAAAAAAAGGTATAAAAGCAATGATTGTTGATGAAAAAAATTGTGTAGAATTGATTGATAAAGATATTGTTTTAGAAGGAGAAAAAGGGGAATTGGTTTCTACCATTCCTCTTTCTATGGAAGTAACAGGCATTACATTGGAAGGCTTTGCCTATCCCTTGACAGACCATACATTAACAATAGATGATGATATTGTTGCCGTGAGTAATGTTATGATGCAAAATCAATGTAGAATTTCTATCAAAACAGGATATTTATTTGTAATACGTTCAAAAGATTAATATATGGAAAAGCAATATTTTATATTTTTTGCATAATATATAAATAGTGTGATTAAAAAATATAAAATGGGGTGGATATATGGGCAGACGATTTGGTGGTGTGCCTCAAAAACGTCTGCTTGGGCTGACGTTATTTTCTGGTGGGTGTGGTATGCTAATTGTATTAATTATACCTTGGTGGGGATTTATTGTAGCAGTGATATTGGTTGCTACTGGAGGATTTTTATTATTTTCTGATTGCTGATAAAAAATAAATGAATCATTCCGTCTGTTAAAAACAGTTAGAATGATTCATATTTATGTTTATTATATTGCACGTGTTACTTTATTGGAACGAAGACATCTTGTGCAGATGTATATAGATTTTACTGTTCCGTTATCAATGATTTTCACCTTTTTTACATTAGGTTTCCATTTTCTGTTTGCACGTCTACTAACCTGACTACGGTTAATACTGATTCTATGACCTTTCATTTGGCCTTTTTCACAAATCTCACATTTAGCCATTGTTACGCACCTCCTTGCCTGCTTATGTGACACAACAAAAGTATTTTATCAGAAAACGATATTTTTTGCAACAAGTATATTATGTTATTTAAAAATATTTTTTATAATATCATAAAATATGGTAAAGTTTGTCATAAAATATTCTTTTTTACAGAATAGTTGACAAATAAATATGAAACATATCATAAAATATTTATCAATCATTATGAAAAAAATAGGCTGTTACTAAAATTTTTTTGTATTTTCCATTCAAAAAAATAATATTTAATGGTATACTAAATTATATTTGTATCATAACTATTATGGTAATATTTTTCGGGAGGCTGAAACATTATGACTGCAAAATTAGAAAATGAATATGGCGTGATTACAATAGATGATGAAGTAATTGCAAGAATTGCAGGTTATGCTGCTTTGGATTGCTATGGTATTGTAGGTATGGCAGCAAAAAATGTAAAAGATGGGCTTGTACAGCTTTTAAAATTAGAAAGTTTGACAAAAGGAATTAAAATGACAATCAATGAAAATAAAATCAATTTGGAATTTCATATTATTGTAGAATATGGTACAAATATTTCTGTGATTGCAAACAATATTATAAGCACTGTAAAATATAAAGTAGAAGAATATGCAGGATTAAAAGTAGAGGGCATCAATATATTTGTAGACGGTGTTCGTGTAGACAGCTGATATAGAGGAGGAAAGCAAAGTGGCATTAACAAAATTAAATGGTTTGATACTCAAAAAAATGATGATTGCAGGAGCAAACCGTCTAAATGAAAATAAGCATATTGTAGATGCACTCAATGTATTTCCCGTACCAGATGGCGACACGGGTACAAATATGTCATTAACAGCACTTGCAGCAGCAAAGGAAGGGGAAAAAGTAAATTCTCTTTCTGTAAGTGAAGTAGCAAAGGCAATTTCAAACGGTGCTTTGCGTGGCGCAAGAGGAAATTCTGGTGTGATTACTTCTCAAATATTGAGAGGCTTTGCAAAGGGATTACAAGGACTGGAAGAAGCAAATACAAAGGAAATCGCACAAGCATTGCAACAGGCTGTAAAAACGGCATATAAGGCAGTTATGAAGCCCAAAGAGGGTACAATATTAACTGTAGCAAAAGCGTGTGCAGAAAGCGCATTAAAAGCAGCAGAAACAACAGAGGATATTGATGTATTTTTACAAAAAATAATAGAAGATGGTAATGCTATGCTTTTGCAAACAACAGAAATGCTTGCTGTATTAAAACAAGCAGGTGTTGTGGACGCTGGAGGAAAAGGACTGCTTTATTTGCTGGAGGGTGCTTTACAAAGCAGAAATAGTATTGATGTGATTAAAATAGAAGAAGATGTGCAAACACCTCATGAAAATTTTCTTGCTTCAGTAGAAAATACAAGTATTACATTTGGCTATTGCACAGAATTTTTTATACTTTTAAAAAATGCAGAAGAAAAAATAGTGCAAAATTTAAAAACATATCTTGCTACAATAGGGGATTCTATTGTGTGTGTTAGTGATGACGATTTAATCAAAATACACGTGCATACTGACCACCCAGGGCTTGCACTGGAAAAGGCTTTGACATTAGGAGAATTGAGCGGATTAAAAATTGATAATATGCGTCAACAACATACAAACCGCATTGATTTTACAAATTCTCAAAAACAGTATACAGAACAAACAGAACAGAAAACACAAGAAATAAAAGAGATAGGTTTTGTGGCAATTTCTTCAGGAGATGGATTAGCGGAAATATTTCAAAATTTAGGTGCAGATGAAGTAATACAAGGGGGACAGACAATGAACCCCAGCACAGAAGATATATTAAATGCGATTGAAAAAGTAAATGCAAAAGCGGTTTTTGTATTGCCTAATAATAAAAATATTATATTAGCAGGAGAACAAGCGGCAAAATTAACAGAAAATAAAAAAGTGCTTGTAATACCTTCTAAAACAATACCACAAGGCATTACAGCAATGCTCAATATAACAGAAAAACAACCAGAACAAATCAAACAGGATATGATGGAAAGCATGAAAAATGTAGTTTCTGCAAATGTCACATATGCGGTAAGAGAAACTGTATTTGATGGAAAAAATATAAAACAAGGGGATATTATTGGTATGCAGGAAGATACAATTTCTGTAATATCAGAAAACCCAGAAGAATGTGCGCAGGAATTACTTAATAAAATTGTAACAGAATATGCAGAAGTGATCAGTATTTATTATGGTGCAGATGTTACACAGCAACAAGCAGAAAAAGTGAAAATGTATGCAGAAAATCATTTCCCAGATTGTGATGTGGAACTGCAAAGAGGTGGACAACCTTTATATTATTATATTATTGCAGCAGAGTAAATAATAAAAGAGCGTTATGAAAGAACGATTACGTTTTTTTATGACGCTTTTTTTATGGAAGAATCAGCATAATAAATGAAAAGTGAATTAAAATTTGAATAGTATTGTAAAATAAAATTTAGGAGTGTGTAAAAATATGGATTTAAGTTGTCCTATTTTGGAACTGCCTAATATAGGGCAGCAAAGGGCAAAAAAATTGAATGGTATGGGTATATTTACTGTGGAGGATTTGTTGACGCATTTTCCTAGAGAATATGATGATAGAAGTCATGTTTGCAAAATAAAAGATTTAGTATTAAATGAAGAAAATACATTTATTGCTTGCGCAAAAGGAGAAGGAGAAACTATACGTATCAAAAATATGACATTTACTCGTGTAAAATTGTATGATGAAACAGGGAGTGTTTTTGCTGTTTGGTACAATCAAATATATATGAAAAAGGCTTTTATTGAAAAAACAGAATATTTGTTTAAAGGAAAACTACAAAAAAAATATGGCAAATTAGAAGTATCTTCTCCAGAATATGAAAAAGCAGATATTGCAATGAATAAAATTGTACCAATTTATCCTTCTGTAAATGGTTTATCTCAAAAAATATGGAGAAAAATGATAGGAGATGTCATTTACAGAACAAAGGGACAATTAAAGGAGTGTTTGCCTCATTGGCTGAGAAAACAATATTTGATATGTGAACGTAATTTTGCAATAGAAAATATACATTTTCCTGAAACACAGCAAAATTTTTTTTTAGCAAGAAGACGGCTTGTTTTTGAAGAATTTTTTTTATTACAATTAGGATTGCTTTTAATGAAACAAACATTGCAACAAGGAAAAAAGGGCATTATACTACAAAAACAGTATGTCATATCGGAGTTTGAAAAAAAATTCCCTTTTACTATGACAAATGCACAAAAAAATGTCATATTAGAAATTGAAAAAGATATGATAGAAGGTAAAGTGATGAATCGACTTGTACAGGGAGATGTCGGAAGCGGTAAAACTGCTGTTGCTATGACAATCGCTTACTGGACAATACAAAATGGCTATCAAGTTGCATTGATGGTACCAACAGAAGTTTTGGCAGAACAGCATTATCAGTATTTTTGTGAAATGTTTGAGCATTTAGGTATTAAAACCGTACTTCTTTCTGGTTCATTGACAGCAAAACAAAAAAAAGAAGTATTACAACAGATTGCGTCAGGAGAAGCAAATATGATATTGGGTACACACGCAGTCATACAAAAAGATGTTGTGTTTTCAAAATTGGCTCTTGTGATTACAGATGAACAGCATCGCTTTGGTGTAAGACAAAGAGGCGCATTGTCTGAAAAAGGGGAAAATCCTCATGTGCTTGTTATGACAGCAACACCTATACCTAGAACACTTGCTTTGATATTATATGGAGATTTGGATATTTCTATTATTGATGAACTTCCACCTAACAGAAAAAAAATTGATACCATTGCTGTTACACCATCATACAGAGAGAGGATATATCATTTTATTAAAAAACACGCTGATATGGGTTTACAAACTTATATTATATGTCCTATGATAGAAGAAAATGAAAAAATGGAAGTGCAATCAGTGCTTTCTTATACAGAATCATTACAGCAAAATCAATTAAAAGAGTATAGAGTTGTCTGTGTGCATGGAAAAATGAAATCCAAACAAAAACAGGAAATTATGCAAAGTTTTTCAAATGGTGAAATTGATGTACTCGTTTCTACAACAGTAATAGAAGTTGGTATTAATGTACCTAATGCTGTGATTATGCTAATTGAAAATGCAGAACGCTTTGGATTAGCTCAACTGCACCAATTACGAGGCAGAGTAGGAAGAGGAAGCGAAAAATCTTATTGTATACTGATAAATGAAGGAAAAAATAAAATAGCAAAACAAAGAATGAATGTTATGCAAAAATCTTCTGATGGCTTTGTAATTTCTGAAATGGATTTACAATTAAGAGGTCCAGGAGAGTTTTTTGGAACAAAACAACATGGACTACCTGAATTGAAAATTGGTAATTTATATAAAGATATGGCAATATTGAAAGAGGCACAAAGTGCAGCAGAAGAAATGCTACAAAAGGATAGACATTTAGAACTTGCTATACATGAGGATATGAAACAAAAAGTAACTGCTTTATGGCAAAATGAACAGTTATCTATATAAAATAATAAAAATAACAAAAAAACTGTATGAAATGAAATATAATATTTTTTTGTAAAACATTTATTATTGTTTTTTTATATATTCTTTGCTATACTCTAAAGATGTAGAAAATACAAAAAACGCTTATTTATATGATGAAAAGGCAAACATTTTGTAAAAAGGTGTGACAAAATATGCGTGTCATTGCAGGAAAAGCAAAAGGACATAAATTAAAAACAATAGAAGGTTTACAAACAAGACCTACCACAGACCGTATCAAAGAAACATTATTTAATATGATTGCATTTGATTTACCACAATGTAAATTTTTAGATTTATTTTCAGGAAGTGGTGCGATTGGTATTGAGGCACTCAGCAGAGGCGCATCAGAATGTGTTTTTGTGGAAAAATCAAAATCGGCTTATGATATGATATTAACAAATTTAGAGCATACAAAATTAAAGCAATATGCTATTTTATATCAAAAAGATGTATTTGAAACGCTTGATATATTAAAACAAAACAATCAAAAATTTGATATTATATTTTTAGACCCGCCTTATACTTCTGGATTAGCAGAATCAGTATGTAAAAAAATTGTAGAATATGGTTTACTAAACAAAAAAGGATATATGATATGGGAAAGAAGTGCAGAAATAGATATAAATGATATTTCTGGTTTATATGTGATAAAACAAAAAAGTTATAAAACGACAGTAATGACATTTCTGGCGTTGGAGGAAAGTGAAATATGATAAAAGCAATTTATGCAGGCAGTTTTGACCCTGTAACATTAGGACACCTTGATATTATTAAAAGAGCGGCAGCAATTACAGACCATTTGGTTGTAGCAATATTGGAAAATCCTAATAAAAAAGCATTATTTACAGTAGAAGAAAGAAAATACCATTTAGAACTTGTTACAAAAGATATCGAAAATGTAGAAATTGCATCGTTTCAAGGACTTTTTGTAGATTTTGCAAAAAAAATAGGTGCAAATATTGCAATTAGGGGACTGCGAAACAGTATAGATTTTGCAGCGGAATTTCAAATGTATTTAATCAATCGAAAATTGTATGGAGCAATCGAAACGATTTTTTTGGCGGCAGACGAGGAACATTTGGCACTTAGTTCTACAAATGTAAAAGAAGTTGCAGTATTTGGAGGTAATATTGATTTTATGGTGCCTATGGAGATTAGAGAGTTTGTGGCAGAAAAATATAAGAAGTGAGGGAATGCAATATGGAAACAGTTTTAGATTTGCTGAATGAATTGGAAGAAACACTGGATAATAGCCGTGCAGTACCCTTTAGTAATAGAGTATCTGTTGATAAGGAAGAACTGTATGAAATTATTACAGAAATTCGTATGAAACTTCCTAATGAATTAAAACAATCAAAATGGGTCATTGAAGAACGTAATAAAATATTGATTGATGCCCAAAAAGAAGCAGACGAAATTGTAAAAAATGCAGAAGAACGTGTAAAGCGTATGGTAGATGAAAATGAAGTAACAAAAATGGCACATGAACAAGCAGCAGAAATTGTGGATTATGCTAAAAAAACATCAAAAGAATTGCGCGTCAGTGCTATGGAATATGCAGAAGATGTGTTAAGCTCTGCACAGGAAAGACTGCGAGAGCTTAAAAATGTGGTATATGATGAAAGTATGAAGACAGACCAGTATTTTGGTGATACATTATCTGTATTGTCTGAAAATATACAGGAATTACGTTTAGGCAGATAACTATTATTTTTGATAAAAATAATTTATAGAAAGCAGTAATAATGCTAATGATAAAAAAAGAATACCAAAAACAAAAATATAATAATATGAGGCGGTTTTTGAAGCGAAAGAGTTTGCAAAAACCGCTTTTATTAATTTATTTTCAAATAATGCATAACAAAAATAGCATATAAAAGCAGAAAGAATACTATTTACACATTTTGAAAATATATATTTTGCACTGGATACAGAAATAGGTGATAATATGCCTAATGTCTGTGCTAATATAGAAAGCCCACCAAATGAAAGTATTGCTGTAATGCAAGTTAATTGTATTTGTATAGATGATGAGGATTGACTTAAAAGTGCAGCACCATTTGTCATTTCCAATATCCCCCCAAGTATACCCTCTATATCGTAAATAGATAGTGGCAGTATAACAGAAAGTAATTTCGCAATATATGTAATGATACCTGTTTGATGAAGTGACTCTATTATGACACCAAAAAGTATAATAAATCCCCCTATTTGTGTTACGGTTTCCATGGCATCTGATACAGAATCTGCTAATATTTTGCCTGTAGTTTCTGTCGTAGGGGATATAGTATAATGATATTTTGGAATAATATCATTTTTTTGATTTGTATAAAAAAAGCGAAATAGTATTCCTGTAAGTAAGGCACCTGAAAATATACAAAAAAGTATATAGTAGCCCATTGCTGGATGATTTAAAAAAGCAGTTCCCACTGTGCCAACAACAAAAAGAGGTCCTGCATTGTTGCAAAAAGAAAGTATTCTTTGTGCATCTTTTTGAGAAAGTGCATTTTTTTGACAAAGTGTAACTGTAATTTTAGCACCAGAAGGATAACCAGAAATCATACCTAATATGAGAGGAAAGGCACAAATACCTGATATACCAAATAAAGGTTTCATAATAGGCTGAAAGAAATGCCCTATTTTATGCGCAACACCTAAGCGAATTAAAATACCTGTTGCTGTTAAAAATGGAAATAGTGAAGGTAATACATTATGAAACCATAAATCAACACTTTGTATTGATTTTTGTAAAAGCGCTTGTGGAAAGCATAATAAACAATAAAGTAAAAAGAGTGTTGCTATGGTTAATAATATACTGCGTGCTTTCATTTTACTATCTCCTTTGTAATAAAATAGTGTTATATCAATAAAGGTTTTTGATTCTCTATAGTTAATTTATGTTTGAGAATGAGAAATCATAACCATAGGTGTTGTAAAATCTTGATTGATACGACTGTATATTTTATTAGGAGAAGCAATAAAATAGATATCAGTAGATTTTGTTTCTAATGATAATAAATATTGTCCTTTTTCGTCTAAAACATTTTTATAGTGTTTTAAATTGGTGAGTAAAGGCAATGCACAATATTTTTTTAACATAGAAAATAGATTTTGTTTTTCACGGCAAAAACCAAGTACACGTATATAAGGAGAGTATCCCTTTTCATTGAAATAAAGTACATCTTTTTTTTGTATTTGGAGTAATATGTGTAACAACATTCTTTGTATGTGTGTTTGTGTATAACGCTTTGTTTTAATAAAAGAAATCATATTTTCTATATCATATTGTGTGTTTAACGATTGATAGATACGATTTTCTAAACCTTCTGTTACTTCAAATATATTTTTAATTTTCTGAGGGGTTTGCGTACGAATACAATATTGTAGTGCTGTTGTAAAATCATTTAAAAATATAGGAGCAATGCCTTGTGATATGCTTTTATACAAAATATCATGACACTGTTGTGGTATATAGGGATATATTTCTTTTATATGTCCATGTAAAAGCGCATTTCTTAATGCAGATGCAGAAGCCATTTTTTGTTCTGAAAGCAATGTATCGTGGTAATGATTGCCTTTTCTTGCTATGGTATGAGGACATATGTGACTATTTAGTTTTTGAAGTGCTTTAACATACTCCACAGCAAGTATATTATTTGGCTCAGAGAGTACATTTTTAGTAATAGAATATAATTCAGTCAGTGCGGTATAACGAGCAGAAGCATAAGAAAGCCCTTGTTGTAAATATTGTTTTAAAAGCCGTTTAAAATTATCACTTTCATTTAAAAGCAATTTTGCTGTTTGTATAATAGGTGCGATTTCGCCTATTTCTGAACCAAAACAAATATCTGTAACAATACCAGTATCATGAAGTAATTTTATGCCAGCATGGGCAAAATATTCTGCACTTGCTGTAGCATATAGTATAGGTAATTCTATTACCATATCTGCACCGCCACAAAGTGCCATATGAGTTCTTGTCCATTTGTCTAATATAGCAGGTTCGCCTCTTTGTACAAAATTTCCACTCATTACAACAATAACAGCATCTGCTTTTGTTATTTGTTTTGCTTTTTGTATTTGATATGCATGACCATTGTGAAAGGGATTGTATTCTGCAATAATGCCAAGTATTTTCATAATGATTTTTAAGACACATATTTTATGTATGTCTTTTTCCTTTCTAAAATTTATATTGTAATTTGTATATTTTTGTAAAATTTTTTTTTAACTATATTTAATATAATATTGACAAATACATTTGACAAATTTATGAACAAAAGGAGTAAAAATATAAAATAAATATAACAATATTATAAAAAGTAATATAAAAATATAGTTTTGCAGTATGATATATTGATTACTTTATTTATAGCAATATGGTTTTGTATAATATCATGGTATTTAGACAGTAAAAGTATAACAAATTTATTACAATTTATTAAAATTTACTATGGTATTCTTTGCAGTTTAGAGATATACTTAATATATTATAATAAACAAAAAATCTGCAATAGAAAATATCAAAAAATTTCTTTTTTTGTCATTTAGCGCTTGTGGTAGTGGTGTCAAATATATTTGCAAATTTATAGTATAATATTTACTAAAACAAACTATATTTGATATGTTATTCAGTGAGATTTGTTTTACTGAATAAATAGTATAACTGTCTGCTTAAAAAATAGGTAAGTGACTTAATGTCTAATGAAGTAACAGATTGATATTATTTTATTTTTAGTAAAGAGTTTAGTCAAGAGGATGAATAGCTTGGATACCAAAAACATAAATTTTGATTTTTTACAAGATATTTTTTTAGAAGAGGCTTGGAAGAGTGTTGATAAAATAGATGCTTTTTTAGACAGTAAATGTCTGGAAGAGCGTGAAATTATGATTACAAAAGAAGAAAGCAATCAGATATTTCGCATATTGCATAGTTTTAAAGGTTCAGCATTTATGATGGGACATCAAACGATTGCAGAAATGATACATGGTGCAGAAGATTTATTTTCTTATTTGCAAGAAGAAGATAATATAAATCAAAAAGATTTACAAACCATACTGCGATTAACAAGGACAGTTTCCAGTTGTGTGAAAAGAGAATTAAAACGTATGGAAACAGGAGAAGATGTAACAGATTTTGGCTGGGCAATTGTCAAAAGGATTAAAAATTTTTTAGAGCATATAGAAGGAGAAGAAATGGACCCCAATGCTGAAAATATGCAGTATACTAGAAAAGGCAGAAAAATTATACCTTTTCAGAATTTTGATAGTCTTTATCAAAAAGCAGAAAGAATGATAACCATAATGGGCAGAGAACTGGATAAAACAGTTCATTTGCAAATGATTGGAAAAGAAACAGAAGTCCCTAAAGATATTTATGAAAAAATTTCTATGGCTGTGATGCAGATGGTAAAAAATAGTATGGACCATGGCATTGAAAGCAAAGAAGAAAGAGAAAAATTAGGTAAAAGCGATATTGGAAGAATTCGCATTGAAGTAAAAAAAGTGGCGCAAAAAGTATCTGTAGCATTTTATGATGACGGCAGAGGACTAGACAGAGAGAATATATTGAATATTGCAGAAAAGAAAGGTGTTCTCAAAAAAGAAAGACAATGCTATACAGACCAAGAAGTATATAATTTTTTGCTGAAACCTGGTTTTACAACAAAAAGTATGGTTAGTTTGTTTTCGGGCAGAGGCATAGGTTTAGATGTTGTAAATGCAGGTGTTGCGGCATTGGGAGGAAGTATAGAAATTGAAAGTCGAGAGCATAGAGGAACAACTTTTTTGATAGAATTTCCTTTAGTATAATTCCATTCTATATTATAAATTTACTGCAATATATGGTAGTATGGCAATGTAAAAAAGCATTGCAAAATACTTGTATATTTGCAGTAAATTTGTGAAACAATTTGATAAGTATATATGATTTTATGTTACTAAAAAAATCTTTTTAAAAGCTTTTCTATCAATATCATTTCTAATCATTTTGAGAATCAATTTTTTATACAAATGTGCTAAATTTTTTAAAATAAGTATTGTATACAACAGACAGATTGTTTATAATAGTAAGTAAAGGTGCAAATTACCAATTTGTTACTGTATATCAGCTTGATAAAAGTAAGAAAATGATAATAAAAAATTTACTATATTTTATTAAGCGATAATTATGACTATTTTTTTATGGAGCAGGAGGTTTTAGTTGTGGACTTTATAACAAAAATCAAAGAAAGAGCAAAAAAAGACAAAAAAGCAATCGTATTACCAGAATCTTATGAAATTAGAAATTTGAAAGCAGCAGATGCAGCACTGAAAGAAGGCTTAGCTGATATTATTTTAGTGGGAAATAAACAAAAAATATTAGAAGCTGCACCAGATTGCGATTTATCAAAAGCAACATTTATTGACCCAGATAACTACGACAGAATGGATGAAGTAGTGAATACATTGGTAGAAATTAGAAAAAGTAAAGGTATTACAGCAGATGATGCTAGAAAAATGTTAGAAGACCCTCTATTTTTTGGCGTTATGCTTGTAAAATTAGGTGTTGCTGATGGTATGGTATCTGGCGCAATTCACGCAACAGCAAATGTATTACGTCCTGCACTTCAAATATTAAAAACAGACCCAAGCGCTGACCTTGTTTCTGCATTCTTTATGATGGTATGCCCTGATAAAACTTATGGAGCAGACGGTGTATTTTTATTTGCAGACTGTGGTTTAAATCAAAATCCAACATCTGCCGAATTAGCAGGTATTGCTGCAAGCTCTGCAAAATCATTTGAAACATTTGTAGATGCAGAAGCAAAAATTGCTATGCTTTCTCATTCTTCTAAAGGCAGTGCAAAGCACGCTGATGTAGATAAAGTTGTGGAAGGTGTTCGCATTGCAAAAGAAAAATATCCTAATTTAAAAGTTGATGGAGAATTGCAGTTAGATGCAGCAATCGTTCCAGAAATTGGCTCTCAAAAAGCACCAGACAGCACTGTTGCAGGACAAGCAAATGTATTAGTATTCCCTGACTTAGATGCCGGAAATATTGGCTATAAATTGGTACAAAGATTAGCAGGAGCAGAAGCATATGGTCCAATATTGCAGGGTATTGCAAAACCAGTAAATGACCTTTCAAGAGGCTGTTCAGCAGAAGATATTGTTGGTGTAATTGCTATTACAGCAATACAGGCACAAATGCAATAATATAATTAAAAGTATTGCTTGCTTTCTGAAATGAAAGCAAGCAAAAAATAAATTTTATTTACTGAAAAATACTAAAAAAATAAAAAAGCAAAAATATTCGTTTTTGCAGTTGTTTTTAATAAGGATAAGGAGAGAAAAAAATGAAAATTCTTGTGTTAAACTGCGGTAGTTCCTCTTTGAAATATCAGTTGATTGACAGTGATACAGAATCTGTTTTAGCAAAAGGTCTTTGTGAAAGAATTGGTATTGAAGGTTCTAAATTAAAACATCAGCCAACAGGAAAAGATGATGTAATATTTAATGATTATATGGAAGACCATACAGTAGCAGTAAAAATGGTAATTGATGCCTTATTAGATAGCAATCATGGTGTTGTATCTAGTGCAAAAGAAATCAATGCAGTAGGTCATAGAGTAGTACATGGTGGAGAGTATTTTGCAAGCTCTGTGATTATTACTCCAGAAGTAAAAGAAGCAATACAAAAATGTTGTGAATTAGCACCTTTACACAATCCAGCAAATTTAATTGGTATTGATGCTTGTGAAAAAATTATGCCAGGTGTACCACAAGTGGCAGTATTTGACACAGCATTCCATCAAACAATGCCAGAAAGAGCATTCCTTTATGCTTTGCCATATGAATATTATGAAAAATATAAAATTAGAAGATATGGTTTTCATGGTACAAGCCATAAATTCGTAGCACAAGAAGCAGCAAAAATGATAAACAGACCATTGGAAGAATCCAAAATTATTACTTGCCATTTAGGAAACGGTGGTAGTATTTGTGCTGTTAGAAATGGTAAATCTATTGATACTTCTATGGGCTTTACACCATTAGAGGGACTCGTTATGGGTACACGTGCAGGCGACGTTGATGCCGCTGTTATTACATTTTTAATGGAAAAAGAAAATTTAACTCCATCTGAAATGGACAATATATTAAATAAAAAATCTGGTGTACTTGGTATTTCTGGTGTTTCAAGCGACTTCAGAGATATTGAAGGTGCGAGAGATGAGGGTAATGTAAGAGCAGAAGCTGCATTGGATATATTTGCATATCGTGTTGCAAAATATATTGGTGAATATGCTGCGTCTATGAATGGTGTAGATGCTATTGTATTTACAGCAGGATTAGGAGAAAATTCTGGCTCTATCAGACGTTTAATTTGTGACTACTTAGCATTTTTAGGTGTTCATATTGATTCTTATAACAACAGTTTAAGAGGAAAAGCGATTGAAATTTCTGCTCCAGATTCCCGCATTAGAGTGCTTGTTATACCAACAAATGAGGAACTTATGATTGCAAGAGATACAAAAGACTTGCTTGACAAATAATATGCCTTTTTGTATAATACTTTAGGTACGACTATGGGGTGATGAAAGTGATACTAACTATTTCTCAGATAATAGGCAAAACAGGCGAAAGCATGGAAGTGTCTTTTTCTGAAAATGTAGAAAATACTATGGGTTATCCCGATGTTGTGTGTTTTTCAGAGCCTGTTGTGATAAAAGGTGTTTTGACAAATACCAAAAAGGGAATACTGTTTGAAGCAGACGGTAATACAGAAGCAGTATATTTGTGTAGTCGTTGTTTAGAAAGAGTAAAAGTACCGATTCAATTTAATATCAATGAAATGTTTTATCCATCAGGCAGTGTAGAAAATGAAAAAGAAGCGGAAACTTTTTGTGATGACGAAATGGATTTAACCGATGTGATACAAAGGAGTATATTGGAAAATTTGCCCATGAAAGTCGTTTGCAAAGAAGAATGTAAAGGACTGTGTCCGAAATGCGGTAAAAATTTGAATGAGGGTGACTGTGACTGTAATGATACAGAATTTGACCCAAGATTAGAAAGTTTGCGTACTCTTTTTAATGTTGATGAGGAGGTGTAGAAATGGCTGTACCAAAGGGACGTGTGTCTAAATCTAAAAGAGATAAAAGAAAAGCCCAATCATGGAAAATTGCAACACCAAATTTAGTAAAATGTAGTAAATGCGGTGAATTGATGGTATCTCATCGTGCTTGCAAGGCTTGCGGTTCTTACAATAAAAAAGTTGTTATAAACGTAGACTGATAAAAAATAAAAACAGATTGTCAAAAAGTGTTGTAAACTTTGCTATTTTATGAAAAAATGAGCGAGTTTGAGCAGAGTCTAATCGTTTCGTTTTTTCAATTTTAAATGAAATTTTAATGTTTTTTGACAAGCAAAAGACAGCAATGTATTGCTGTCTTTTCTGTTATATAAAATAAATAAAGAGAGATGATTTTTTTGCAAAAAGAAATTAAAATTGCAGTAGATGCTATGGGTGGAGATAATGCACCATATGAAATTGTAAAGGGTGCTGTAGAAAGTGTCAATGAACAGCACGCCCACGTCATATTAGTAGGGCAACAACAGGTAATTGAACAGGAATTAAAAAAATATAGCTATGATAAAAATAATATAGAAATTGTACCAGCAACAGAAGTGATATCAACAGAAGAATCTCCTACACAAGCAATTAGAAGAAAAAAGGATTCTTCTATGGTAGTAGGATTGAATTTGGTAAAAGAGAAAAAAGCAGATGCCTTTGTTTCAGCAGGAAGTACAGGAGCATTACTGACTGGAGCATTGTTTATTGTAGGGCGTATAAAAGGCGTAGAGCGTCCTGTACTTGGCACTTGTCTGCCTAATAAAAAAAGTTTTACATTTTTAGTAGATAGTGGTGCAAATGTGGATTGTAAAGCGAAATATATTGAACAATTCGCAAAAATGGCATCTGTTTATGTTGAAAATATGTATCATATTCAAAATCCAACAGTAGGGCTTGTTAATATTGGTGCAGAAAAAGAAAAAGGAGACGCACTAACAAAAGAGGCATATGAATTGCTTGAAAAAACAGATTTGAATTTTATAGGAAATATTGAGCCTAGAGATATTCCTTTTGGAAAAGCAGATATTATTGTGTGTGATGGATTTTTAGGCAATACAATATTAAAACTATCTGAAGGTTTGAGCATGGCGCTTTTGGGTATTATAAAAGAGGAGATTACAACAGGATATTATAAATTTGCCGCAGCAGCATTAAAAAAACCATTCCATAATATTAAAAAACGATTTGATGCAGATGAAATAGGAGGCGCACCTTTTTTGGGCTTGCAATCACTTGTTGTAAAAGCGCATGGTAGTTCTAATGCAAAGGCAATTAAAAATGCAATTAAACAATGTATACTGTTTGCAGAACAAGATATTGTTGATAAAATAGGAGAAAAGATATAAAATGTATAAATAGTGTAATAATCACATCATTTTCATTTTTGATGATATAGATAGTATTGCTTTATGTAATAAAGTATAAGCAATTTATTTAAAAAATTTTAATTTTAATAAAATTAATGCTGACAAATTTAGTGTTTTGGAGTATATTATAGAAAATAGTACCATACATACATTAATATGGGTATGTTTTTTGATGTATGTAAAAATTTGTGTATGATATATTTACATTACTGCTGTTTGTGCAGTGCATAATAATGAGTATTTTTTGTGATACTATCACAAAATAATATAATAAAAAAATCAAATATTTTATAGTATTTATCATATTTGATGGAGTATTGCTGTTTGGTAAAATATTTATTTGCCAATCATATTTAATAAGCAAATGCTTATGTTAAAAAATAAAAATTGTTTATTATCATTTGGGAGGTAATGATTATGGAAGAATCCAAAGTAATGGAAATTATTGCAGAGCAACTTGGTATTTCTGCATCAGAGCTGGAAGAAGATACAATATTAGCAGATTTGGGGGCAGATTCTCTGGATTTATTTCAAATTATTTCAGCGTTAGAAGAAGAATTTGAAATTGAATTTGATAATGAAGAAGCAGAAAATTTAAAAACCGTTGGAGATGCCATAGAATACATCAAATCAGCAGTGGAGAAATAATATGAATATACAACAATTTGAAGATTTTGAAAGCAAAATAGGATATACATTTTCAAACAAAAATACATTATTGTTGGCATTTACGCATAGTTCTTATGCAAATGAACAAAAAAAGAGTAATCATGAAAACAACGAACGGTTGGAATTTTTAGGGGACGCAGTGCTAGATATGGTTGTCAGCGAATATATGTATAGATTATTTCCTGAAATGCCCGAAGGAGAATTGACAAAACTAAGAGCAAGTGTGGTTTGTGAAGGTTCTTTAGCAAAATTGGCAAGACAGTTAAATTTTGGAGAATATCTTTTTTTAGGAAGAGGAGAAGAAACAACAGGGGGACGAAACAGAGATTCTATATTAGCAGATACTTTTGAGGCAGTAATAGGAGCAATTTGTATTGATGGTGGTATAGAAAATGTTACGAAATATATTCTCAGCTTTATGAAACAAGAAATACAAAATGCAAAAAATAGTTTAAAAATTGTGGATTTTAAAACCCATTTACAGGAAGTAATACAAAGAACAAGCAAATATCCTGTACAATATATTATTGTAGGAGAAACAGGTCCAGACCATAATAAACAATTTATGGCAGAGGTACATCATATCAATAAAATATTAGGTAAAGGCACTGGAAAAAGCAAAAAAGAAGCAGAACAGGCAGCAGCACAATATGCACTTGAAAAAATGGAAGAATGAATTATTGAGGCTCAATATAGTTTTTATATTGGGCTTTTTTATTTGATTATAAAAGAATATTTGTTTTATAATTTATACTTTTTGATTGTATTATGTTAAAATGAGAATTTGTAAAATAAGAATATGGAATATAATAAAATAAATTGATATTGAATAAACAAAAGAATATAATTGGATGTGTAGTATACAGAGGTTTGAAATATAATCTAAATATAAACCAACAGGCGACTAGCCTCAAGCTATACAAAAAATAGCAGAAGGATTTCAAAAAGGCTTGCAATATCAGACATTGTTGAGGGTAACAAGCTCTGGAAAAACATTTACTATGGCGAATGTCATTGAAAAACTACAAAAACCTACACTTGTTATTGTACACAATAAAACACTAGTAGCACAGCTATACAATGAATTTAAAGAATTGTTCCCCAATAATGCAGTAGAATATTTTGTGTCCTATTATGATTACATTAAAAATTGAGTGATTTCTTTATATTATTTTGTCCGAAAATACTCAATTTTTCTATATAAATATACTAGATGGACAAAACAGCACTAGATAATAATAAATATATTTGTGACTTGCATTCGTAATGTGTTAAAATTTTAAATAAAGTAGGCTAAGTAAATAATGTATATTTACATACCTACTTTATTTTTTTAAGAAAATTTTTCAGATTAGGTATCATATTTTTCTTATAATATTTTGAGTTGTTTACAATATTAGGCGATATACTTAAACAAATTTTATAGGAAATAACAACTAAAAAAATAGGGTATACTAAGCAATAAAAAATATAAAAAGGTAGGTTGTTACGATATAAAAACGGAAAAGTAATATGTATTTTCATAACAGTAGGAAATATATATGATAGCACACAAGCTGAAAAGTTATTACACTATACGATTCACGAAGAAGTATATGCTATTAGAGAGAAGGCATTTGATTCAGAACAGATAGTAAAGTATATTCAAAAAAATAGAGGTATTTGTGTAATACTACTACGAAAAAACCGAAAAGAACAAAGAGAATATAATTAAAGATATTTATAAAAGCCAAAATAAAATAGAACATTTTTTTAACCAATTAAAACAGTTTAGAAAAGTTGCAGCAAGATATGATAAACTACTATTTTCACTTTTATCATTAGTACAACTTGCTGTAGTTTTAATTATAATACCAAAATTTCACTTAATTGTTTAGGTTTACCCTCTAATACATATTTTTCTGATTTATAATTGTAGATTTCAACTTTATACCCAATTATTAGCTTATGGTATATTTACAATATGCCATAAGCTTTACAAATTTTGTCAATTTCTTTTTTGAAAAACAAGTAAAAATCTATGCATTATATAATTTTTATTATATTTTTGTTTATGTTTTTATTATATTTTGATGAAAATAAAATTCTATATTTTAGCACTTGTAATTTTTTAAATAATGTATACAGGAAATTTTTTATAAAAAATATTCAGATAAGTAATAATAAAGGTAAATAGTAGTATAATTTTTAAATAGTTCAACTAGCAATAACAAAATTCTGTTCTATAATGCTTTTTTAATAAGTCATTGCACTTAATGAGAATGCTGATTATAATGATAATTAAGGAGGAAATGATATATATGTCACTTTTAGAAAGGATGAATATTACTATTATCATATATGAAATTTTGCATGAAGAGAAAATTGTGGCTCAGATAGATACACAAGGTCGTTGTCGTATTTATTTAGAACATTTCATGCCTTATAATCTGTATTTAGAAGAAATAGATAATGATTTTGATACTCAAATAAATAATGTATTAAATTTTAATTTTTGGTGTGCTAGTAGAATTTTAACTTTAGATCGTAAATATGCAAAGATGATTTTAAATACTCTTGGCTTATCTCAATCCATGACAGATAAAGATCGTGCTAAAATTGCATTGTTTTATCATTGCTTATGTTTGTCAGATGTTTATTGGGTTCGTATGTTAGATGAACCAGTCACATTTCAAGAAGTTAATTTGTATGATAATCATTTAGAAAATGCACTGATAGATGTTTCATTACGAGGTAAACAAATTACATTAGAAAATAAAGAACTGACAAAAGGTGTTGAAAAGGACTTATCAACTGATGGTTGTTTTCCTAAAGCATGGATTAGAAATAATAACCAATTTCAGCTTTTAAAGGGTGGAGACATTTCTATTGTTAAGAATGAAATTCTTGCCAGTAAAATTTGTCAATGTTTTCATTGCAGTCAAGTCATCTATAAAGAAGGCAGTTATAAAGGTGAACTTGTTTCCATTAGTAACCTTTTTACTAGTAAAAGATATTCCATTGTTTCTAAAGAATCATTTGATATTTATGCCATAAATCATGACGTTAATACTATAGATTACATTCTATCGTTAGATGCCTATTCTTATTATATGATGAACATACTTGATTATCTAACTGGAAACACAGATAGACATTGGGGAAATTGGGGATTTCTAATAGATAATCAAACAAATACTCCAATTTCATTACACCCACTTATGGATTTTAATCAAGCATTTAATACTTATGATTCTATAGAAGGAGCAAACTGCCTGACAACTCCTGTTTTAATGACACAAAAAGAAGCAGCAATAGAAGCAGTCAAAAAGATAGGATTAAATCAGATAAAAGAGGTGAATTCTAGCTGGTTTCAGAACAATGAACAAAAGTATGAGATGTTTTTAGAGAGATTGTCTGTTCTAAAAGGTATAATATGATTGTAGTCTTTTTTATTTTATTATATACTAAGAGAAATAAAAGAAAGGTTTGTACATGATTATGATGTATCCTTATATACTATTGTCGTATAAAACAAAAATTACGCATTCTCATTTTTTATAAAAAGATGAAGAAATTCATATAGAAGTTCATTTTGAAAGAACAACAGAAATGGGTTTTGATACTGCTTGATGTTCTCTTCCAGAATATCAATGGATAAAATAGGAATGTTTTTCTAAAGAAGAGATAGATAAGTTTGAAAAATTCTTGCATTATAATGCTTATCTGATATTTTGCTTTGCCCAAAATGAAGGGATTTGTTGTACCTAGTTTATTTCAGGTTGGAAAATATATTATTTATTTTTTGTCAAATGAAAATGGCGAACCAATTTATGTGTATATTAGAGAAAAGTGTCCAACAACAAATACAACAAAAGTACGGATAACTTCTACAGGCGGTTGTATTCTAATTAGTTATATCTTTATTTAATTGCGTTGGATTTTCCAATGTCAGATAACCTGGTGTCGTAAGATCCAATATCGAATAATACAACACTGGGAGTTATTACGATGTTCAAAATCCGTCTAATCAACTGGTTTATAAAACTACTGCTTTTGCGGGAGATATGTTACGTAGTAGAGGGTAAAAAGTTCTTGACTTATGCGACTTTCAGAACATAAAAAAACACTTAGACGATAATTTTATATTCCATCCCTCAAAAATGGCGTTCTACTACATAACAAAAAGCGGAGAACCGACCACTAATGAAAGTGATATGTTCTCTGTTCTTGTTTGCACCCTGTTTGTCAGAGTTGATGATAAGTTGTTGTGAATACTTCCTTATCACCATAAAACTAAAGATTTCAAGGGTTTTTTACATTATATTTCTCATATTTCTCCTTTTAGACGAAAAAAATTAATATTGTCAATAAATTATAAAAATGCTATAATATTGCAAAGAATTTTTAATATCTATTACTAAAAAATTACTTCAGAAAGGTGGCATACGATGAAAAAAAGAATCGTAATTGTACTGTTTTTGTTGGCAATTTTAATAACAACGATATCAGGCTGTAAAAAAGAGGAGAAAGAGCAAGAGGTTTCTTCAAGTGATTTGGAAACAGTTCAACTATTACTTTGGGGTTCAAAAGAAGATGAAGCTCTTTTAAATAAAATGATACAAACATTCCAACAAGAATATCAAGGACAGGCAAATTTTCAAATTACATTTGCAGAACAAGGAGAAACTGAATGTAAAGATGTTATTTTAGGCGGTCTTGAAGAAAGTGCAGATGTATTTACTTTTGCAGATGACCAATTAAGTGCATTGGCGGCAGCAGGTGCCTTAAATCCTGTAGAAAATGCTGATGTCATAAAACAAATGAATTTGTCAACAGCAGTGGAGGCGGCGACTGTTCGAAATACCTTATATGCTTATCCATTAACAGCAGATAATGGTTATTTTTTATATTATAATAAGCGTTATTTCAGTGAAGAAGACATTCAAACACTAGACCGTATTTTAGAAATTGCATCTGCAAATGATAGTTTTTTTTCTATGGATTGGTCTTCTGCCTGGTATGTCTATTCTTTTTTTGGAAACACAGAAATGAAAGTTGGATTAAATGAAGATGGTATTACCAATCATTGTACATGGAACCGTCAAGAGGGAGAAATTCGTGGTGTAGATGTTGCACAAGCAATGTTAAATATTGCAAAACAGCCCTCTTTTTCCAATAGAAAAGATGAAGAATTTTTACAAGGTGTTAGAGATGGCACTGTCATTGCTGGTGTCAGTGGCGTATGGAATGCTGTTGCGATACAAGAGGTATGGGGCGAGGATACTGGAGCAGCAAAACTGCCAACCTATACCTGCAATGACCATCAAATACAAATGGCATCTTTTTCTGGCTGCAAATTGATAGGGGTAAATGCCTATTCTGAACATTATGATTGGGCATGCAAACTAGCAGAATGGATTACCAATGAACAAAATCAAAAACTCCGTTTTGAATTACGAGAACAAGGACCATCCAATAAACAAGCAGCTTCTTCTATAGAGGTACAACAATCTCCAGCGATTGCAGCATTATTAGAGCAATCAGAGTTTTCTCAACTACAAAGAGTAGGCGGAAAATTTTGGGACCCAGTTACTATTTTTGGCGAAAATATGGCTTCTGGAAATGCTACAGGAGAAGATTTACAAAAGCAACTAGATAAGATGGTAAAAGATATTACAGAAAGATAAATCATTATAGGGGGATAATCATGAATGGAAAACTTAGTATCCAGCAGAGACTGATACTTCCAATTATTCTGCTAGGGATTGTAGCATTGCTTTCGAACGCTTTGGCAATATTTAGTATCCATAATGTAAATTCTAATGCATCAACGATTGTCGATAATTATATGGAAGGAAAAACACAGTTAGTAGAAATTCGCCGCTCTACCATGAACATTCATAAAATGGCGCTTTCTCATATTGTTGCTACAGATTATGATACCATGATTGATGTTGTAACAAAAATCAAAGAAGAGGAGAAAAATATTGAAAGCACACTAGAGGCATATCGCAACTATGTGGAAAAGGAAGAAATAGAAATATATCAAGAATTATTAAAGAATTATAATTCTTTGAAACATACATTGGTTTTTTTAGTATGTGCTAGTGCAGATAACAAAACAGAGGAAGCTTATACATTGGCAAATGGAGATGTTGCTTTTTATGGCAGTGCAATAGAACAAAATATTAAAGAATTATATGATTCTGTTACATTACAAACGGAAACAGCAAAGAAAAGGCTTTTTATTGTTTATATTATTTCTATTATCATAAGTGTAATATCAATGATTGCTTGTGTATTGTTGGCAATCGCTGCCATCAAAATGATTATGGCATATGTTGTGAAACCAATTAAAAGTATGATGTCTACACTGCAAAAAAGTTCAGAACAGGTTGATACTATGGTGGATGAAGTAAGAAAAAGAACATGGAACTCTAGTAAAAGTGTAAAACAGTTGTCTGTCTTATCAGAAAAGATTTCAAATACCATACATCAAGTGGCAGATAGTGCATTTTCTATTAACCGTAATGCGACAAATATTAAAGAAGAAATATATACTACAGCGGAGGAATGTGTTGTTATTACAGAATATTCTGTGGAAATGAAACATAGAGCAAATGTAATGGAACAAGCTGCAAAAATGAATATGGAAACCATTGATACAAAAGTAACAGAAATGTTAGCAATCTTAAATAAGGCAATTGAGGATAGTCATAGTGTCAGTCAAGTAAATATTTTGGCAAAAGATATTTTGGAGATTGCTATCAATACAGACCTAATTGCTATCAATGCTTCTATTGAAGCCGCAAGAGCAGGAAAGGCTGGAACAGGTTTTGCCGTTGTGGCACATGAAATTCGTGCTTTGGCAGATTCTTGTGGAGAAACTGCAACACATATTCAGGAAATCAATAAAAATGTTACTGATGCTGTTTATAATCTTTCGGAAAGTGTACAATCTTTAGTAGATTATTTAAACCAGTCTATTTTAATAGAATTTCGTAATTTTATTGCTTCTGGTCAGCAGTATAGAGAAGATGCTACTTATGTTGAAACAGCAATGGCTAAATTTAGTCAGAGAGCAGACCATCTAAAAGATTCTATCAACGAAATTGCTTTGTCTATTGAAAATATTACAAATGCTTTAGATGAAGGTGCTGTTGGTATTACAGGTGTAACAGATAGTACCAAAAATATGGTTGGTAATATGACAGATATAGCAAGTCGTATGGATACGAATAAAGAAATTGTTGAAGAATTGAAAAAGCAAACTGAAATGTTTGCAAACTTATAAAAAATGTAGTAATTAGCTTGTCAAAAAAACTTGATGGCTAGGTCTCAAACTCCTAATTCTTTCTTTCAAGAAAGAATCAAAGAACTTTAATGCGAAACTAGCGTTTCGCTAAAAATATTGATTTTATAAGAAAAAGTGTTAGTTTTTCCATGAAAGTTTTTTGTCCAACTTTTTTAATAAAAGTGATTTAATTTAATAAAAGATTTTTTTCTAAAAATATGTTGTTTGATCTAGAAGTTTATGTAATTAAGAACACCATGCCTAAAGGTGTGAAAGTGTCAGTTTAGATAAAAAAGAATACCTTGAAAAGCGTAAACAGATTGCAAAAAAAATATGTTAAAAGATAATTTATCAGTAACAATGATTATGAAATACATAGAGCTTTCAAAAGAAGAAATAGAAAAATTAAGATAAGTATTATTATTCTATTATTAATAGCTAAATAAATAAAATTTATTAAAACCAGAGAATCTTTTTGTTCTCTGGTTTTGCATTTAATTAAAATTACTATAAAAATATGTTGATTTATATATTAAGTAATATTATAACATACTAACATAGTCTCAAAGTACAGATTGTAGATGTAACTTTAATGTTACCTCTTAGAGCCATCTTTGAAACCATAGGTGCTCAGGTAAATTGGGACGCTAATACTTTTACTGCAAGTATAAATACAAATGCCCCAGCTTCAACACAACAACCAGTAACTCCAGTACAACCATCTCCAGGCAGACCAGAAATTAAGGATATTATTTTTGATGGTTATGTTATCAATAAGGTCGATGTAGGAATTAGTGTAACTCTTTGAAAAGGTGACAAAGAGAGATTGTTGAATCCCTCCTTGGCAAACCAGACAGGGATACATCAAATAATTCCTATAATAATAAAAATGAAAATAGTAGTTTATCATATCTTGTTGCAATTCTTCTAAACTGTTTTAATTGGTTCAAAAAACGTTCTATTTGATTTCGGCTTTTATAAATATCTTTATTATATTCTCTTTGCTCTTTTCGATTTTTTCGTGGTGGTATTACACAGATACCTCTATTTTTTTCAATATACTTTACTATCTGTTCTGAATCAAATGCCTTATCTCCAATAACATATACTCCTTCATCAATCGTATTGTGTAATAACTTTTCAGCTTGTGTGCTATCATATATATTTCCTACTATTATGAAAATACACATTACTTTTCCGTTTTCATCTGTTACTGCATGAATTTTACTGGTTTCCCTCTTGATTTTCCTATTCCTTGCTTCAAGACCCCTTTTTTTAGCTCCAGAACTATGCTGATGTGCTTTGACATAAGTAGAATCTATTTGTATTTGAGAAGATTGTTTTGCATTTACACAAAAATAATTAAAAATTTTCTCCATAACGCCTTGTTGTGACAATTTTCTGAAATTATTATAAACTGTGTGCCAATAACCATATTTTTCAAGAAAAGTACACAAAGAGAATCTGTTCTTAATACCCAGATAATTGCATTGAATAATTATCTTGGCTCACGTCTTTCTATTCCACATTTTGAAGTTTTAGACGGAAAAAACTGTTTGATTTGTTCCTATTGATAATCACCTAATTCCCATTTTTGCATCATAACAACCTGCCTTTTTATTTATATTTTTTATTACTTAGTATACCCTATTTTTTTAATTGTTATTTCCTGTAAAATTTGTTTAAGTATACCACCTAAATTAGATTTAGTAGTAGAAATTTATATTTCTAAATAACATTTATTCGAATGAATGTTCTGTACTTTTTAAATTTTTGTGGTAAAATATAACAATGAGTGTTTTATAAGTGTATTTTGTGTGAAATAATTTGTAAAATGGTTTTTGTGACCTAAATTCGTAAAAGGGTGTTTTTAAGAAAATAATGTAAAAAAATAACTTTGTTAAAGAAGCTCATTTTAAGCTGAAAAAATTAAAATAAGGAGGTTTTAAAAGCATGGATTTTAAAATACAATCAGAATATAAACCCACTGGCGACCAGCCTCAAGCTATACAAAAAATAGCAGAAGGATTTCAAAAAGGCTTGAAATATCAAACATTGTTGGGAGTAACAGGCTCTGGAAAAACATTCACTATGGCGAATGTCATTGAAAAACTACAAAAACCTACACTTGTGATTGCACATAATAAAACACTAGCAGCACAGCTATACAATGAATTTAAAGAATTATTCCCCAATAATGCAGTGGAATATTTTGTGTCCTACTATGATTATTATCAACCAGAAGCATATGTCCCTAGTACAGATACCTATATTGAAAAAGATTCTGCTATTAATGATGAAATTGACAAACTGCGCCATTCTGCAACAGCAGCATTATTGGAAAGAAAAGATGTATTAATTGTAGCAAGTGTTTCTTGTATTTATGGATTAGGTGACCCAGAAAGCTACAAAGAAATGCTTCTTTCCCTTCGTCCAGGTATGCAGAAAGATAGAGATGATGTTTTAAAAAAATTGATTGAAATACAATATAATAGAAATGATATCAGTTTTGAAAGAGGAACATTTCGTGTAAGGGGAGATGTTGTAGAAATATTTCCAGTAGCAAGCAGTGAGCAAGCGATTCGTGTAGAATTTTTTGGAGATGAAATAGACAGAATTACAGAAATTGATGTATTGACAGGAAAAATATTGGGTACAAGAAATCATGTTGCTATATTTCCAGCATCTCATTATGTAACACCTCCTGATAAATTGGAAATTGCTATTTCCAGAATAGAGCAAGAACTAGAACAAAGATTAAAAGAATTAAATGCTGAATATAAGTTATTAGAGGCACAGCGATTGGAACAAAGAACACATTATGATATTGAAATGATGAGAGAAATGGGATTTTGTTCAGGAATTGAAAATTATTCGAGACATTTATCTTTAAGAGAAAAAGGTGCAACACCTTATACATTAATAGATTTCTTTCCAGAGGATTTTTTGATTATTGCAGATGAATCTCATGTATCCATACCACAAATTAGAGGAATGTATGAAGGAGATAAATCCAGAAAAACAACACTAGTGGAATATGGTTTCCGTTTGCCTTCTGCACTAGATAACAGACCTTTACAGTTTACAGAATTTGAAAATAAAATCAATCAAATACTTTTTGTTTCTGCAACACCTTCTGTATATGAAAAACAACACTCTCAGCAAACAGCAGAGCAGTTAATTCGTCCGACTGGATTATTAGACCCCTATGTTGACATAAGGCAAATTGAAGGACAAATTGATGATTTAATTATGGAAGTACAAAAAACAACAGAAAATAAACAAAAAGTATTGATTACAACATTAACCAAAAAAATGGCGGAACGCTTAACAGAATATATGAAAGAGGCAGGAATTAGAGTTAGATATCTGCATTCTGATATTGATACATTGGAAAGACTTAAAATTATAAGAGATTTAAGAATGGATGTATTTGATGTGTTGGTAGGAATCAATTTACTAAGAGAAGGACTTGATATACCTGAGGTAGCACTTGTAGCAATATTAGATGCAGACAAAGAGGGCTTTCTACGTTCTGAAACATCATTAATACAAACAATAGGACGAGCTGCAAGAAATGCACAAGGCAGAGTTATATTATATGCTGATATTATTACGGACAGTATGCATAATGCAATAGCAGAAACACAAAGAAGAAGGGAAATACAACAGCAATATAATGAAGAACATGACATTATACCAAAAACAATAGAAAAAAAGGTATATGATATTATACAGGCAACAAAAGCAGTAGATGAAAAACAAAAATTTGGATTTGAAAAAGCACCAGAATCTATGAGTCAAAAGGAATTACAAACACAAATACAAAAACTACAAAAAGAAATGAAAAGAGCAGCAACAGAATTACAGTTTGAAAGAGCAGCAGAATTAAGAGATAAAATAGAAGAATTAAAAAAGGCAATGAATGATTGATAAAAGGGAGTGTTTTATATATGTCTAAAAATGAAATTGTGATTAAAGGGGCAAAAGAGCATAATTTAAAAAATATAGATTTGACATTACCAAGAGATAAATTTGTAGTATTTACAGGAGTAAGTGGTTCAGGAAAATCATCATTAGCGTTTGACACCATTTATGCAGAAGGACAAAGACGCTATGTAGAATCATTATCTTCTTATGCAAGACAATTTTTAGGACAAATGGAGAAGCCAGATGTAGAATATATAGAAGGACTTTCTCCAGCGATTTCTATTGACCAAAAAACAACAAGTCATAATCCTCGTTCTACGGTAGGAACGGTAACAGAAATTTATGACTATTTGAGATTACTTTTTGCAAGAATTGGTATTCCTCATTGCCCCAAATGTGGAAAAGAAATTAAAAAGCAAACAATAGACCAAATTGCAGACCAAATTATGGCATTGCCAGAACGCTCAAAATTACAGTTACTTGCACCCATAGTAAGAGGAAGAAAAGGTGAACACATAAAGCTGTTAGAAGACGCAAAAAAAAGCGGATATGTCAGAGTACGCGCAGATGGTATATTGTATGAATTGTCAGAAGATATTAAATTAGAAAAAAATAAAAAGCATAATATTGAAATTATTGTGGATAGGCTTGTTGTAAAAGAAGATATGCAGAAAAGATTGACAGAATCATTGGAAACGGTTTCTGCATTATCTGATGGACTGATAATAGTAGATGTCAATTTAGGAGAAAAAGAATTGATATTCAGCCAAAATTTTAGCTGTCCAGACTGTGGCATCAATTTATCTGAAATAGAGCCAAGATTATTTTCATTTAATAATCCAGCAGGCGCTTGTCCAGTTTGTACGGGACTTGGTATGCAAATGAAATTTGATATTGATTTAATTGTACCAAATGCAGAATTAAGTATATTGCAAGGTGCAATTACAGCACCAGGATATCAGTCTATATCTAATAAAGAAGGTATGGCACGTGTATTATTTGACGCTCTTGCTGAAAAGTACCATTTTTCATTGGATACACCTTTTAAGGATTTGAGTGATACTGTAAAAGATATTTTATTTTATGGCACAAAGGGCGAAAAAATAAGAGTGACATATAGCAATGCGAGAGGAACAGGCTCATATGACTATCATTTTGACGGTATTATAAATAATTTGCAGAGGCGATATCAAGAAACGTCAGAAACAATGCAAAGTGAATATGAAGCATATATGACAAATATTACTTGTCCTGTATGTAAAGGAGAAAGGCTACGCCCTGAAGTGCTTGCTATTACGGTAGGGGGTAAAAATATTTCTGAAGTAACAGCAATGTCTGTAAAAAACATACAACAGTTTTTTGCTGATTTGACATTAACAGAAAGAGAAAATATGATTGCAAAACAGATATTAAAAGAAATTCATGCTCGTATTGGCTTTTTGGTAGATGTAGGACTGGAATATTTAACATTATCAAGAGCAGCAGGTACACTTTCAGGGGGAGAATCTCAAAGAATACGACTTGCTACACAAATTGGCTCAGGGCTTGTAGGTTGTGTATATATATTAGATGAACCAAGTATTGGACTGCATCAAAGAGATAATGACAAATTACTTAAAACATTAAAAAGACTACGTGATATAGGCAATTCTCTTATTGTTGTGGAACATGATGAGGATACTATGCTTGCGTCAGATTTTATTGTAGATGTTGGTCCAGGTGCTGGAAAATCGGGAGGAGAAATTGTATTTGCGGGCAGTGTGCAAGATTTAATAAAATATGAAAATTCTATTACAGGAGATTATATTAGCGGAAGAAAAAAAATTGAAATACCTAGTGTCAGAAAAAAAGCAGAGAAAGATGCTGTAATACAGATATTGGGCGCAAAACAAAATAATTTAAAAAATGTAAATGTAAATATTCCTTTAGGAGTATTTACTTGTGTGACAGGTGTTAGTGGCTCTGGAAAAAGTTCTCTTGTAAATGAAATATTGTATAAAAGATTGGCAAGAGAATTAAATAGAGCAAAAGTGCGTGCTGGAGAACATAAAGATATTATAGGGATAGAAAAATTAGATAAAGTGATAAATATTGACCAGTCACCTATAGGAAGAACGCCACGAAGTAATCCAGCAACATATACAGGACTTTTTGATATGATAAGAGATTTATTTGCACAAACAACAGAGGCAAAATTAAGAGGCTATCAAAAGGGGAGATTTAGTTTTAATGTAAAAGGGGGAAGATGTGAAGCGTGTGCAGGAGATGGTATATTAAAAATTGAAATGCATTTTTTGCCTGATATATATGTACCATGCGATGTATGTCATGGTAAGAGATATAACAGAGAAACGTTGGAAGTACATTACAAAGGAAAAACGATTTCTGATGTTTTGGATATGACAGTAGAAGAAGCATTGACATTTTTTGAAAATATACCAAGAATTAAAAATAAATTACAAACACTGTATGATGTGGGATTAAGTTATATACAACTTGGACAATCCTCTACAACGCTTTCTGGAGGAGAAGCACAAAGAGTAAAATTAGCAACAGAATTAAGTAGAAAAAGTACAGGAAAAACAATGTATATATTAGATGAACCTACTACTGGACTGCATACGGCAGATGTGCATAAATTGGTTTATATTATACAAAGACTAACAGAAGGAGGAAATACTGTTGTTGTAATAGAGCATAATTTAGATGTAATAAAAACAGCAGATTATATTATTGATTTAGGACCAGAGGGTGGAAATCAAGGTGGTGAAGTGATTGCAGAAGGTACACCAGAAGAAATTTGTAACATAGAACATTCCTATACTGCAAAATATTTAAAAGCTGTACTGGAAAAACAATAAAACGACTTTTATAAAAAAACAATATTTTACTATTTTTTGAACAATATTATTCCACATTTTGTTTCAAAAAATAATTAAAAATTTTTATAAAAATCATATTTTTGTAAAAAAAAGAAAAATAATAAAAGAAATCAATTTATTTTTAAAAAAATACTACAAAAAATTTCCATTTTATGATAAAATCAAATTATAAACAAATAGAAGAAATATAAAATAGAAAATATGTTTTTATAACAATGATTTTTACCATCATTTTATGACTTGTTGCACAAAAAAAACGAAAAAAATGTTGTATTTTTTTAGGTATTGACAAAAGCAAAACAAGATTGTACCATATAATTAGCTAGTTTTTAGTAGATTTTGGAGGATTCAAATGACAAAAGACAGAGATGTGGTACAAGAATGGATACAAACACAAAATGAAGTATTGCAGTTTTTTCAATGTGAAGGAGAGTTTTTTATAAAGCCTCTTGATTATGAGTGGACAATACGTCATACAGAGGATTTCTATTTTCTTTCTTATTGGATTAGAAAAAACAAAAGAGTAGACGCTGTAATTGTGAAAAAAAACGGCTTGCCTATGGTGTATCGAAAAAGGGAATATACAATGGTTGTTGCCATTGACTGCGTGAAAATTGCTTTTGTCTTTCGTAACAGCCAACAAATTGATGTAGAGTTAGAGTAAAAAACAAATGAAAATTTTGAATATTCTGCCAGTATAGTAGAGCAGTATCAAAAGTCTCATGATTGATTTCACAAAAGAATGTCTTACACTGCTGTACTGGTGTAAGGCTTTTTTTGTAAATAGAGAGATTTTTCATACTGCATATTTTTACACCAATGGACAAATGATAAGTATAGCTTAAAAATGCAAGGGAGGCTGTATTTATGTTGTGCATTGGTATATTGGGGGAGAATTTAAAAGAACAAACGATGGAACAAATTATCTATTTTGTGAAACAATATGCAGACAATTATGTTTGTTTTTGCGGAACAAAAAAAGAAAAGGAATTTGAACAAGCATACCAAAATGCTCAGAATACTGAAAATTCGCTTTTTTTAGTACCAATTTATGCAAAAACAATAAAATATTGCAAAAGCAGAAATTTATCATTTTCTATTTTTCTGTATTTAGGCAATACTAAAAATGATGAAAATACAAAAGAAGATATTGCTTATCTGTCAAAACATACGATATTAGTGGTCAATACAGATGATAGACGGGTTTTTCCATTAAAACTCAAAACAGGAAATAAATTGATTACTTGCGGATTGAATCATAGAGCAAGTGTAACGCTTTCTAGTTATTTAGAACCTATGGCATATGAAAAAGGCAAAATTCAGTGTTGCATACAAAGAGAGATTCCCACTGTTTCAGGAAACATTTTTGAACCACAGGAATTTTCACTTTTATTAGAGCAAGGACAAAAAAGTGTTTCTGGAGCATTGGCAGCAATTACAGCATTAATTGCAGCAGATGTAGAATTTGGTGATATTTAATTTATTGTATGTTAAATGGAAAAGCATATTCGGCAAATTACAGCATGATGTAGAAATATTTAAAAATACAAAAAGAACAAAAAATATGTTAAAAAACGGAATATATGGAATAAAAATGATTCTAAAGAGAATAGAAATAGAATATGATACTATACAGAAGTAAAATGTAGAACCGTTTCTTGTGTTTAAAAAAATGGAAAAAAAGCGAATACTTTTATAGAAATAAAAAACGGTCAAATAAACAATGAGGGGAGATTTGGTTATGCAGACAGAAGGATTGTTGGAAAATAACAGCATTTATATTGCAGGCAAAGTAACGGAAGAATGCGTTTTTAGCCATGAGGTATATGGAGAAGGCTTTTATTTATTTAAAATTTCTTCAGAAAGATTAAGTGACAACGAGGATATATTACCTATCACCATTTCAGAGCGATTGATTGAAAAAGAAAAATTGACATTAGGCACAAGAGTAGAAGTGATAGGACAACTAAGAAGTTATAATAACTATGGCAGTAAAAAAAATAAACTGGTATTAACAATATTTGCAAGAGAAATTAGTTTACTAGAAGAAGAAACAGAACAAAATCCTAATCAAATATTTTTAAATGGTTTTATTTGTAAACCACCTGTTTATAGAAAAACGCCTTTTGGCAGAGAAATCTCTGATATTTTGGTAGCAGTAAACAGAGCTTATAATAAATCCGACTATATTCCCTGTATTGCATGGGGAAGAAATGCAAGATATTTATCAAATTTGGCTGTTGGTGAAAATATTAAAATATGGGGACGTATGCAAAGCAGAAAATATCAGAAAAAAAACGGCGATATATTAGAAGAAAGAATTGCCTATGAAGTATCGATTTCTAAAATTGAAGTGGGAGCAAACAAAAGAGAAGAAGAAAAACAGGCTTTTTCTGTGGGAAATCATTCATTTTAGACTTCAAACATTGACATTTTAATAAAATTCTAGTATCATAACAAAAAGATTATGATATTAAACAATAGGGGGTTTTAAAATGAAAGCAAATATTAATATAGAATTTTGTGGAAAAAAAGTTGCAGTGAAAGATTTGGAAGATGAAGCAAAATTAGTTTGGAAAGAAGAAGGCAAGAAAATTAAAGACATAAGAGAACTGGATTTATATTATAAACCAGAAGAAGGCACTTGTTATTATGTTGTAAATGGTACAGAAACAGGTAGTTTCCATGTAGAAGGAAAATAATAAAAAGCAGTAATGATTCTGCTTTTGCATTTTATGTATATGGGAGCTGAAGAATATTGAGAAAAGGCAATGTATTTGTTTATTATGGAAAAGGAAAAGGCAAAACATCACTTGCCATTGGACGAGGTATTCATGAATTAAGCCAAGGTCATTCTGTGATAATGGTGCGATTTATGGGTTGTGATAATAAAACAGAGATAGAGCCACTAAAAAAACTTGAGCCAGATTTTAGAGTATTTTGTTTTGAAAAAACAAGAGATTTTGTGGACGAAACAGATGAATGTGTAAAAAAAGAAATTTCTAATGAAATTGGAGTTAGTTTTACATTTACAAAAAAAATACTGGAAACAGGAGAATGCGATATACTGATATTAAATAGTATATTAGATGCTGTGGAAGGAGGATATATTTCGGCAGAAGAACTCCAGTGCGCATTATGCAAAAGAGCTTCTTATATGGATGTAATATTAACAGGAGAAAAAATAAGTAATGAAATATTGCAGTGTGCAAATTTTGTGTATGCTCTTTCTGCTGAAAAAGAAGAACAATAGTATATAAAATTGTAACCTTTCAGATAGCAACGTGCTGTTTGGAAGGTTTTTGTTTTTGCATTAAAAATATTTTTCGTGCAATTTTATAAAAAATGGGTTATGATAAAAGTGCTGTTGATACTGTTTATGTTATTATTTATTATTATCAAACAGTATCCTATTATTTTTTAGGAGGAAATGTAATGAAAAATTGTATATCGGATGAAATATTGTTGCAGGTAGAAAAACCTGCAAGATATACAGGAAATGAAATCAATATGGTAATCAAAAATCCCCAAAAAGTAGATATTCGATTTGGATTTTGTTTTCCTGATGTTTATGAGGTTGGTATGTCTCATTTAGGTTTACAAATATTATATTATTTTTTGAATAGGAGAGAAGATACTTATTGTGAGAGAGTATTTGCGCCTTGGATAGATTTAGAGCAAAAAATGAGAGAGCAAAATATTCCTCTTTTTTCTATTGAAACACAACAATATGTAAAAGACTTTGATTTTTTAGGATTTACACTACAATATGAAATGAGTTATACAAATGTGCTGAATATGTTGGATTTGGCTGGTATACCACTTTTTGCAAAAGATAGGACAGAAGAACACCCTATTATTATTTGTGGAGGAAGCTGTGCCTATAATCCTGAACCTTTGGCTGAATTTGTAGACTTTTTTTATTTAGGTGAGGGCGAAGTACTGTATGATGAAATATTAGACTTGTATAAACAAAATAAAAAGCAAGGCGGAACAAAAAAGCAATTTTTAGAAAAAATGTTGCAGTTTGATAGTATTTATGTTCCTCAATATTATGATGTGACATATAAACAAAATGGGGAAATTGCATCTTTTTTACCAAATCATAGCAATGCAAAAAAGATATTAAAAAAAGCAGTTGTGACAGATATGGATACTGTATATTATCCTGAAAAGCAGTTAGTGCCTCTTATAGATGTGGTACATGATAGAGTAACATTGGAGTTGTTTAGAGGCTGTATAAGGGGCTGTCGTTTTTGTCAAGCAGGTTTTGTATATCGTCCTGTAAGAGAAAAGAAAACACAAACATTATTAAAACAAGCAAAGGAATTGATAGATGCCTCTGGGCATGAAGAAATTTCTTTAATTTCATTAAGTACAAGTGATTTTACTTGTTTTTCAAATTTAGCGAATGGTCTTTTGGAACAGTTTTCAAAAGAAAAAGTGAGTATTTCTTTGCCTTCATTAAGAATTGATGCTTTTTCATTGGATTTGATGGAAAAAATACAAGAAGTTAGAAAAAGTTCTTTGACATTTGCACCAGAAGCAGGTACACAAAGACTAAGAAATGTTATAAACAAAAATTTGACAGAGGAAGAAATATTGAAAGGTTGTGAATTGGCTTTTTCAGGAGGATGGACAAGAGTAAAGCTGTATTTTATGATTGGCTTGCCTACGGAAACAGAACAGGATTTAAAAGGAATTGCATCACTTTGCGAAAAAATAACAGAAAAATATTACAAATTGCCTAAACAGCAACGTCCTAGACCTGTTCAGGTAACAGCAAGCAGTTCTTGTTTTGTTCCAAAACCTTTTACACCATTTCAATGGGACGCACAAAATACAGCTGAGGAATTTTTACAAAAAGCAAAAACAGTGAAAAAAGAAATTACAAAAAAACAAATAAAATACAATTATCATGAGGCAAAATTAAGCTCATTAGAAGGCGTGATTGCAAGAGGCGACAGAAAAATTGCAAAAGTACTATATAGAGCATGGCAATTAGGTTGTAAATTTGATGGATGGTCAGATTTATTCCAATATGATAAATGGGTACAAGCATTTGAGGATACAGGCATTGACCCCACTTTTTATGCTAACAGAGAAAGAAGTTATGATGAAATATTGCCTTGGGACCATATTTCCGTAGGTGTTTCAAAACAATTTTTGATAAATGAAAGAGAAAAAGCATTAAAAGAACAAGTAACGCCAAATTGTAGACAACAATGTTCACACTGTGGCGCAAAATGTTTTGGTGGAGGTGTTTGCTATGAATAAACAACAAATTGATTATACTCAAAAAGGTTTTACAAAACCCAAAGAGCATTATATATATAGAGTGAAATTTACAAAAGGAGAAGAAGTAAAGTTTATAGGGCATTTGGATATTATGAGATTGTTCCAAAGAGCAATTAAAAGGGCAAAATTGCCTGTGGCATATTCTCAGGGATTTAACCCCCATCAATTATTATCATTTGCTAGTCCTTTGACATTGGGTGCAACAAGCGAGGGAGAATATGGTGATATTGAAATGGCTGAAAAAATAGAACCTTATATTGTTATGCAGGAATTAAATAAAATATTGCCTTGTGGTGTGAATATAGAAAAAAGTGTATTGATAACAGAAAAAACAGAAAGTGCTATGGCTGCTATTGAGGCAGCAAAATATATTGTTTTTGCAGATGAAAAATTAAATAAAAAATTATTACAAAATCAAATTGAACAATATTTATTACAGAAAGAAATATTAGTCATGAAAAAAACAAAAAGAAATGAAAAAATAACAGATATTAGAGAAGATATATTTGATATGAAAAATATTTCTGATGAATATGGAAATAAAATATATCTTTATTTAGCTGCAGGAAGTAAACAAAATTTGAAACCAGAAGTGGTTATGAAAAGTTTTTATGAATTTTTATCATTACCTTTTGAAAAATACCATATAAAATATCATAGAGTGGATTTGATGAGAAATGATATCAATAAAGGATTTGTGGGACTTGGGGAAAATATAGGAATTTGCTAAATATATAGTAAATATAGTAAAACGAATTTTTTCATGAAAAGGTTAACAAAGAACTTTTATATTTGTGTTCAGAATAGTTTCGCTATATACTGTGAGGTGAAAAAATGAATAGAATATTGATTGATTCTTCTGTACATCATGTGAATATAGGTATTGTAGAAAATGGAGAACTAGTAGAATACATTGTAGAAAACAAACAAAATAAAAGTATTGTAGGAAATATTTATGTGGGCAGAGTAGAGGCTGTATTAACAGGTATGCAGTCAGCATTTGTAAATATTGGACAGCAAAAAAATGCTTATTATTATTATGGAAACAAAAGAGCAGAAACAAATAAACCTAATGAAAACAGTAAAAAGCCTAAAGTGGGGGATAGTGTTTTAGTACAGGTGCAAAAGGACGCTGTTGGAACAAAAGGTGCTGTTGTAACAGATGATATTTCATTCGCAGGAAAATTTGTTGTACTTTTGCCAGATGGTGCAGGAGAAATTGGTATTTCAAAAAAAATAGAACAAAAACAACAAAAAAATCGTATTGAAAAATGTATACAGAATATATTGCCAAAAGGTTATAGTATTATTGTTAGAACAAATGGAGAACAAAAAACAGAGTACGAATTTCAACAGGAGATAGATGTACTTTTTAAAAGAGCAGAAAAAATAAAACAACAATATGCTTATTTAAAACCGCCTGCACTGTTATATGAATATGGTAATGCTGTTTTGAAACAATTAAGAGATTGCTATACAAGTAATATTGATGAAATTGTAGTAAATGACAAATATATATTTGATGAGATTAGTAAAGAGTATCAAAATGTGATATTGTCACAAAAAAAAGATACTCTTTTTGCAGAATATTTTGTGGAAAGACAGGCTCAAAAAGCATTAGAAAAAAAAGTCTGGTTAAAAAGTGGTGGTTTTATAGTCATAGAGCAAACAGAAGCGTGTGTAGTAATTGATGTAAATACTGGAAAATATACAGGTAAAAAAAATTTAGAAAAAACAATATTAAAAACAAATTTAGAGGCTGCAGAAGAAATTGCAAAACAAATGAGATTAAGAAATTTATCTGGTATCATTATTATTGATTTTATTGATATGGCAGAAGAAGAATATAAACAGGAATTAACAAAAGCAATGAAGCAATATGTTAAAAAAGACCATATCAAAACAACTGTAATTGGTATGACGGAATTAGGACTAATGCAGTTGACAAGAAAAAAGACAAGACCTTCTTTACAGCAAATGATGACAACAGTATGTAAATGCTGTGATGGTACAGGCAGACTACCTTCTTTAAATTGGTTAGTTGCACAGATGAGAAGAAAAGTGACATCTATATTTGAAAATACTATATATCAAAATATTGTGATAGAAGGCAATGAAAAATTATTAAATGCTTTTTGCGGAGAAAACAGAATATTTCAAAAAGAACTGGAAAGGCAATTTGATAAAAAAATAATATGTGTATCAAATGAAAATATGGCATTTGGTATATTTGATATATCATGGAAATAAAGCATATGGTATGTATGATTGCTAATTCTGTCTTGACATAACTAATGAAACGTTTTAAAATAAAAAAGGTGTAGTTTACACAAAAACAAGGCTCTTTAAAAAAATACTTACATTTTTTTGATAAAACATATTACACACATTTATGATTTTTGTCATAAAAATAGAAAACAGTAATGACATATAGAGCTTGTTGAAAAATTGACCTGTTTGGTGGTGTTAGCCAACAATATTATCATGATTAGTGATAAAAAGGTTCAAGAGATAGAATTAAAAAATAAAAATAGGGGAGGTGTTTTTCATCGACTGGTTAGCAATGATAATAGGTATTGCTTTAGGAATACTGCTTGGAGCTGCAATAGGCTTTCATTATAGAAAACGTATCGCAGAGGCAAAAATTGGCGTGGCAGAAGAACGTGCAGATAAAATAGTAGACGAAGCCACAAAAAATGCAGAAGCGAGAAAGAAAGAAATATTATTGGAAGCAAAAGAAGAAAGTATTCGTATTAAAAATGATGTAGAAAAAGAAGCACGTGACAGAAGAAATGAATTGCAAAGAAGTGAAAGACGTTTACTTCAAAAAGAAGATGCTTTGGATAGAAAAGTAGAATCTTATGAAAAAAAAGAAGAACAAATGTCTAAAAAAATGGAAGAATTAGAAAAGCAAAAAGAAGAAGTAAAAGAGTTACAGCAAAAAGAATTGCAAGAGTTAGAAAGAATTTCAGGCTTAACTTCAGAAGATGCTAAACATTATATTTTAGCAACAGTGGAAAATGAGGTCAAACATGAAGCTACCATAATGATTAAAGAAATGGAAAATAAAGCAAAATTGGAAGCAGACAGACGTTCTCGTGAAATTGTAGCAAATGCAATACAAAAATGCGCAGTAGACCATGTGGCAGAAACAACAGTTTCTGTTGTGCAACTGCCTAATGATGAAATGAAAGGCAGAATTATAGGTCGTGAGGGTAGAAATATTAGAGCATTGGAAACATTAACGGGTATAGACTTAATTATTGATGATACTCCAGAGGCTGTTATATTATCTGGTTTTGACCCAATACGCAGAGAAATTGCAAGAATTGCTCTTGAAAAATTGATTGTAGATGGACGTGTACACCCATCACGTATTGAAGAAATGGTTGAAAAGGCTAAAAAAGAAGTAGAAGTAATTGTGAGAGATGAAGGAGAGGCTGCAACATTTGAAACAGGAGTCAATGGACTTCACCCAGAATTGATTAGACTTTTGGGTAAGCTAAAATATCGTACAAGCTATGGACAAAATGTATTAAAACATTCTGTGGAAGTGGCACACTTAACAGGATTAATGGCAGCAGAGCTGGGCGTTGATGTAAATATAGCAAAGCGTGCTGGATTACTTCATGATATTGGAAAAAGTGTTGACCATGAAATGGAAGGCTCACACGTAAGTATTGGTGTAGGTCTTTGCAAAAAATATAAAGAATCTGCTACTGTTATCAATGCTGTAGAGGCACATCATGGCGATGTAGAGCCAGAAAGTATTATTGCTGTGCTGGTACAGGCAGCAGATGCTATTTCAGCAGCAAGACCTGGAGCAAGAAGGGAAACTTTGGAATCTTATATCAAACGACTTCAAAAACTGGAAGAAATTGCAGATAACTTTAAAGGTGTTGAAAAATCTTTTGCGATACAGGCAGGACGAGAATTACGTATTGTGATATTGCCTGAAGATGTTAATGATGATGATATGACATTATTAGCAAGAGATATTGCGAAAAAAATTGAGGAAGAACTCGAATATCCAGGACAAATTAAAGTAAATTTGATAAGAGAAACAAGAGCAGTAGAATATGCAAAATAAAGATTTTGGAGCTTGAGGAAAAATAAAACCTCAAGCTTTTTTATTCAATTTGAGGTGGAATATGATAAACAAAATAAGTCGTATGATTACAATATTTTTTTTGATAATAGCAGTTATGTTAATATTGTTTTTTTTAAATGGAATGACAGTACATACTGTAGCAGAAAAAAATATCGAAACACATTTTTTAAATGACATTGCTCAAAAAGGTATTACGGAAGGTAGCATAATAGAAAAATTTAATTATAGTAATAGTAAAACAATATTTTTTGAAAATGAGAAAGGAGAACAAGTAGTAGCAACTTATATAAAAAGTTTGTATTTTAATAAATGGAAACAATATTATATATTGCAGTTAAATGCAGAACAAAATATGCAATATAGTGGTAATAACATTGTAGTAGATGACCATATTTTTGAATACGGAATGAAATATCAGCTAAATGAAAAAGGAAAATTATTTGTAATGCCTGTAGAACCGTTAAAGTCAATACTTGCTATAAGACTTTTTGGAATAGGTGTCGTTGTTGCAGCAGCGGTAATAGGTAGAATAGTAGGAATTTATATGCAAAGAAAAAGATAATATGCAAAGAAAAAGATAATAAAAACTGTCCCCTCCATAGCATATATTATTGGAGGGGATTTATTTTTATAACATTTGTTTTAATGCTTCTAAAAATTTTTGTGATGCCCTAGAAAATACTTGATATTTTTTCCATACAATGTCCATACCAACTTCCAAATTAGGATAAAATGGTTTAAAACAAATATTACTATCTTCTGTAATATTTATGATTTTATCAATACAAAGAGCATATCCTAAACCTTCCTCTACCATAAGAGAAGCATTATAAACAAGATTATAATAAGCGATAATATTTAATTGTGATATGTCTTTTTCAAGCCAATCTGTTAAAATTTTCCCTTTTATAGCCTGTCGAGAAACAATAAGTGATTTATCCCATAAATCCTGAGCAGTAACATATTCTTTTTGTGCTAAAACACAATCATTTTTCATAAGAACACCCCAAGTTTCTTTATTAGGAAGTTTTACAGAATCATATTTTGAAATGTCAATGGCGTAACCAACTAAAACAGCAAAATCAATTAAACCTTTATCTAATTTTTCAATAATGTCAACAGAGTCACCACTGATAATATTGTATTGTATATTAGGATATTGTTCACTTAATTTTTTAGCTGTTTTTGCAACAATGCGTACACCATCAACTTCTCCTGTACCAATAATAATTTCTCCACTAATTAATTTGTCAGAAACAGCAATTTCATTTTCTGCTTTTTGGACTAAATCAAGTATTTCTTCTGCACGTTTTCTTAATATCATACCATCTTCTGTGAGTGTAATTTTTCTGTTTCCTCTAATAAAAAGCTGTTTTCCAAGTTCGTCTTCCATATCTTTTATTTGTCTGGAAAGTGTAGGTTGAGAAAGATGAAGTTTTTCAGCAGCAGCAGATATATTTTGTTCTCTTGCTATGGTAATAAAATATTTTAACACTCTAATTTCCATAAATAACCTCCCTTTTTTATCAGTATAACATAATAATAATATAACTATAAAGCATAGTAAACTATTTATTATAAGTATTTGTTATTTTAGTGTTGCTATGATAAAATTATGGCATAAATAAAGAAAATAAAAAGGGGCAATGATATTATGAATACAAATGAATTTTTAGACTACTTAAATGCAGGATTACCAGTGCAGGAAGGACTTGAAGTACATAAATGTATGTGTCAGCTAAGTCAGCAGGCTATACAAATTACAACAAAATTAAATACTTGTTACCACACACCAGAAGAAATCTGTGCTATTTTTTCAGAACTGACTGGAAAAGAAGTAGATAAAAGTTTTAGAATGTTTCCTCCATTTTATACAGACTGTGGCAAAAATATCAATATAGGCAAAAATGTGTTTATTAATTCTTGCTGCTGTTTTCAAGACCAAGGAGGTATTACTATAAATGATGGTGCTTTGATAGGGCATAAAGTAGTTTTGGCGACACTTGACCATGATTTTATGCCAGAAAAAAGAGGAAATATGACAGGAAAGCCTATTGTGATAGGTAAAAATGTATGGATAGGAGCAAATGTAACTGTTTTAGGAGGTGTGACAATAGGAGATAATGCTATAGTTGCAGCAGGAGCAGTTGTAACAAAAGATGTTCCAGAAAATACTATTGTAGGAGGAATCCCTACAAAAGTGATAAAGTCTATTTATGATAAATAGAAGAATTTGCAATAATATAAAAAGGCGGAATATTATCATTCCGCCTTTTTATATTATATTTCACATTGTTTAATATAAATTTGCCATGCTTGAAAATCAATTACAGCACTTGGTATTACAAATCCTACCTGTCTTAATGCAGCACCACTAATTACTTCTCCAGAACGAAAACCATAAGGAAGCTGTTTTTCAGGGCATTGTTCTGTAAAATATTCATTTAGTGAAAGCTGATAAAATTGTGTATCATTTAAGCCATAAACTTTTGCTCTAACTGTAGCGGCGTTAGCTTGTACATGATGATAAACAGCATTTACTAATGCTTCTGTACCATCTTCATTTACAAATTCCCATACAGTACAAGTGCCTTCTAATGGAGTGGATATTCTGTAATAGTCACCATATTGTATCAGTACATAATATTTTTGAAATGCAGCAATCTGTTTTTTAATTTGCTGTTTTTGTTCATTTGTCAATTTTGCAATGTCAAGTTCATATCCAAATGTACCAGACATAGCTATACAGGCTCTTGTGGAAAACGGTGTAATACGTCCTGTTTGATGATTAGGAACAGCAGAAACATGAGTACCCATAGCAGAAATAGGATAGCCAAAAGAAGCACCATATTGTATACTTAATCTTTCTATAGCATCTGTGTTATCACTGCCCCAAATTTGAGGGGTATAATAAAGCATTCCTGTGTCAAATCTTGCACCACCTCCGCCACAGCTTTCAAACAATACTTCAGGGAATTTTGTTGTTAATTCTTCTAATACTCTGTATAAACCTAATATGTATCTATGAGAAAATTCTCCTTGTTTTTCTGGAGGTAGTAAACTGCTGAATTTATCACAAATAGCTCTGTTAAAATCCCATTTTATATAAGAAATAGAAGCATCTTTAATTAAATCAGATATAGTTTGTATGATATAGTCTTGTACATCTTTTATTGAAAAATCTAATATTAATTGATTTCTGCTTAAACAAGGTTTTCTTTGAGGAATTTGTACAGCCCATTCAGGGTGCGTTCTGTATAAATCACTGTCTTCTGATATGCCTTCTGGCTCAATCCAAATACCAAATTGTATTCCTTGTGCAATAATGCGTTTAGATAATTCTTTTAATGTACAGCCAAGTTTTTTTTCATTAGCAAACCAATCTCCTAAACCAGTGTTGTCATCTTGTCTTTTTCCAAACCAGCCATCGTCCATAACAAATAATTCTATACCTAGTTGTGCTGCTTCTTTTGCAATATTGATAAGTGTTTCTCCCGTAAAATCAAAATAAGTAGCTTCCCAACTATTTATTAAAATAGGTCTGCGTTTGTTTTTCCATATACCCCTGCAAATATGTTCTCTTATAACTTTATGTAAATTTCTGCTAACACTGCCTGTACCATATTGACTATGTGTCATAATTACTTCTGGTAGCCAAAGCATATCATTATTATGTAATGTCCATTTAAAATTGTCGCTGTGAATACCACAAATAAATCTTGTTCTATCAATTTGGTCTTTTTCTATTTCGATTGAAAATTCCCCACTGTATACAAATGAAAAACCATAACAACTGCCCATTGTTTCATTGGTGCTGCTTTCACATAGCATTACAAAAGGGTTATATTGATGGCTGCTGATACCTCTAACGCTTCCTATAGATTGTATACCATGATGAATTTTAGTTCTTTGTATGTTTTGTTCCATACTATGTTTGCCATAAAAAGAAATCAAATCAAAATCACCATATTCCCAGTCTATATGACAACTAGCAGCTTTTTGCAATGTAATATCTGATTTACCTTTATTTGTAATTTTGACAGTACGAGTAATAATGTCTAATTGCTCTAGTATGCCATAATAAAGAGAAACCTCTAAACCAGTGTAAACATCTTGAAGGTATATCACAAGTGTTTCTGATTGTGTATCGTCTGCATATACCATAGGTAATTCATCAATAGTATATTTACCTTTTTGTATGTCATAGCCTGTATAACGTAATTCTGTTGCTTGACTGCCGTCTGCATTTTGTGCTCTTAAAGCTGTAATTCTGTAATCCCCTATACCAAATCCGCTATATTCTTGTGTAAAAGAGTCTAAAGAATATGTTCTATCTGATTTTGCAGCTTCATAAATATTGCCTGAGAAACCTCTGTCTGCTTGATAGTATAAAAGTGATTTGTCTGTATTGTCTGTTTTTTCACCATAATAACAGTGAAGTAAAACGCCATATTTATCCACTTTCATTTGATAAGTGGAATTTTTTGTGTGCAATGTAAAAGTGTTGTGTTTTTTGTCTATTATAATCGCCATATTACCATACCTCATTATATTTTATTAGTAAAATCTCCTGTCTATAAAGGCAGGAGATTATTATTTATATTACAAAATTATTTTATTTCTGCCAACAAAGTCCCATTCTTTGAAATTCATAGTAAACACCATCTTCCCAAACGTTGCCACATATCACATCAGCAATGCTTTTGAGTTGTTCACAAGCATTTCCCATAGCAACACTGATACCTGCTGCTTTCATCATTTCATAATCGTTCATACTGTCACCAAATGCAATGGTATCTTTTATATCTATATCATAATATTGACAAACAAATGATATAGCACTGCCTTTATCAATGCCTTTAGGAATAATTTCACCATTAAAACAGTATGTCGTATTTGCATAAGGATATACTGCATAACAAAATCTGTCACTAAGATATTGCTTTGTTTTTTCTATGGCTTCTAAATTGGTACTGGTAAAGCATATTTTGTATGCTCCATTACAAGGATATTTTTGATAAGGAAGTATATTGATACCTGCTTCAATTTCTTTTTGCATACGAATAAGCTCTGAATTTTTTTTGTCTGGCTTTGCTGTTTTAAGCAATTGCTCCATTTGAGGGTCTGTATAAATACCTTCTGGTGTTTCAATTCTGCAATATATACCATGTGAATGAAATACAGACAAACATTCTTGTATTATTTTTTCTGGAAGGATATGGTCAAAAAGAACTTTTCCTTCTATTTCGATATGACTTCCTGCACTGGCAATAATACCATCAAAACCTACATCAATAATATCTTTTCCTATGATAGGCATATTTCTACCTGTGCATAAAAATACTTTGTGACCGTTTGCCCTTGCCCCTTTTACTGCTTCAATGACATTGTAAGATGGTGGGAGCATTTCAGAAACTAGTGTACCATCAATATCTAAAAAAATCAATTTTTTATTCATGCTCATTCCTCAATTCTGATATTATTTATGCTTTTTTATAAACATTTGCTATGTTTGTATCTATTGTCATATTACATGGTGCAGAAACTTCCAATGTTTTTCCATCAGGAAAGTCTGTAAACATCATAGGAATAACGGTATCATAACCTGCCTTTTGTATGCTTTCTTTGTCAAATTCAATTAAAAGCTGCCCTTTTTTTACAATATCTCCTGTATTGACATGAGGGGTAAAATATTTTCCTTGTAAATTAACAGTATCTACTCCGATATGAATTAGTATTTCTGTTCCGCAGTTACTGGAAAAACAAATAGCATGTTTTGTATCAAATATACTTATAATTCTGCCGTCTGCTGGAGCATATACTTTACCTTCTTCTGGTATTACTGCTACACCATCGCCTAATATTTTATTAGCAAAAGTTTCATCTTTTACATCTTCTATAGCAATCATTTGTCCTTTGGCATATCCGAAAAATTCTTCTTTGTCTGGTATGTCAAATGTAATAGGTCCTATTTGCTGTGTTTGTTCTGTTTGTGCTGTGCTAGAAACGACTGTTTCCGTTACAGGTGTTTTGTCCATAAACTTGCCTAATACCAATGTCATAATAAATCCACCTGCAATAGCAACAGCGTGTGCAATCACATAATTTACATATCCGTTACCTGTTGGATCAGCTAAAGCAATACCAGGTAAAACAGTAGTACCAAAACCAAGTGCTGCTAAATTTGTCAAATAAACAATAATACCGCCTAAAGCACCACCTATACAACCTCCTATGATTGGAAAACGGTATCTTAAGTTAATACCAAATAATGCTGGTTCTGTAATACCAAATAATACAGATACAAAACTTGGTATACATAATTCTTTTGTTTTGGCATTATTTCTGTGCATAATAAGGTAACCAAGTACCGCACCGCCTTGAGCAATAATTGCTACAGACATAAGAGGGTTTATAAAGTTTCTTCCTGTATCAGCTAAAAGCTGTGCTTCTATTGCTCCAAATATGTGATGCAGACCAGTGATAACAACCAACTGCTGTAAACCAGAAAATACGGCATATCCTACAACACCTAAATTTTGAGTCATCCATACTAAAGCATTTGTAATACCAGAAGAAAGACCACGTCCTACAGGACCAATAATTGTAAATAAAAGCAATGCACCTACTAATGTGGTAAGTAATGGAGAAATTAAAAGACGGATTACTTCAGGTACTTTTTTTTCAAAAAAAAGGTCTAATTTTGCTGTAACAAATCCCATAAGTAACGCTACAATAATACCCCCTTGAAAACCTACTAATTTTACACCTAATCCAAATATATGTAATACAGTAACCTCCACTGTGCCTTGTGCTGCGGCATAAGCGTTTGCTAAACTATCACTTAACATAATACAACCTATTACAATACCTAATATTGGTCTACCACCAAAACGCTTACAAGCACTGTATGCTACAGCTAAAGGTAAAAAACCAAATATTGCCCCTGATGAAATATTGATTAATTTGTTAATACCAAAAAGTGTTTCATTTGCTTTTACAAAATCGAAATTTCCTAATACGCCAGAAAGTCCTGTCAAAAGTGCTGCAGCAAGTATGCCTGGCATAATGTCCACAAATACATCAGAAAGTGCTTTTATAATTCTTTGCAGAGGATTCATTTTTTTGTTTGCTACTGTTTTTAAATCGCTTAAGCTCATATTTTTCATATTATTGTGTTCTGCAAACACTTCATAAACGTCATTTACTAAACCAGCACCAAATATTATCTGTACTTGGTCACCTGCCACAAATACACCTTTTGCAAGGTCAACATCTTCTATCGCTTTTAAATCTGCTAAATCATTGTCTTTTAAAACAATCCTTAAACGTGTTGCACAATGTGCTACACCTTGAATATTATCTTTTCCGCCAACGAGTTTTGTAAGTTCTATGGATATTTTTTCATATCTTTGTCTTTTATTTGCGTCCATATTGTAATCCCCCTTTGTTATTTTTAGAGAAGTATTTTACATTAAAAATTCCCATAGCTACGGTAAAAAAACGTTTTTTCATTTGTTTATTGTATCTATAATTATACACTGTTATAATATAATGTATATGGAGATATGTGACTTAGACATTGAACATTATGACAATATTTTCTATGATAATCAAAAAAGGAGGAATAATATGATAGATTATATTTTTTCGAATGATTTTTTTAGAAATATAGATGCTATGATATATACTTGTGGTTATGAAAATTGTGAACCAGGACATAGCTATGGTCCTATATTACGTAATGGTTATTTGATACATTATGTGTTAAGTGGAGAGGGAATTTATAAAACAAGAGGAAAATTATTTCGACTGAAAAAGGGAGATGCTTTTTTAATATGTCCTGATGAATTGATTTATTATGAAGCGGACAAATATCATCCTTGGAGTTATACGTGGATAGGTATGCAGGGAATAAAAATAAAAGGGTATTTAAAAAGAACATCACTTTTAGAACAACTTGTAGTACATTATGGACAAGATAAACAACTGATACAATATCATGAAAAAATGTCTGAAGCAGATAAATTGCCTCAAAATAGAGATTTAATTATGAATAGTATATTGTATGAATATCTTTTTTATTTGGCTAATAAATTTCCTAATAAACAATACAGCATAAATGAAAAAAAGTCAGATTATGTAGAAGAAGCATTACAATACATAGAAGAACATTATTGTGACCCTATTAGAATAGAAGATGTTGCAAATCATTTAAATATCAATCGTTCTTATTTGCATCGCATATTTAAGTCTTTTACAAATGTTTCTGTACAAAGTTATTTGCTAGATTATAGAATAAGGCAGTCTTGTATATTGTTAAGAGATACTACAATGTCTATACGTGTGATTGCACATTCTGTAAGTTATGATGACCCGTTGTATTTTTCGAGAATATTTCATCAGAAAATGGGTATGAGCCCTAGTGAATATAGAAAAAGCAATCAAATAAATAAGAAATAATCATATGGTTTATTTCTAAAAAATGTTAAAATATAGTATTTCATATTTACAAGCAATATGTTGTAGTGCTAATATATACAATAAAGTAATTCGAAATGTAGTATATTATTTTAGTATAGGATATAAAATTGTAGTAATAAAAAGGAGAAAAGATATGGAATTATCAAAAAGAGCATTAGAAATTAAACCATCTTCTACATTAGCAATTTCTGCAAAAGCTGCACAATTAAAATCAGAAGGTATTGATGTGGTTACATTTGGAGTAGGAGAACCAGATTTTGATACACCACAACATATTTGTGATGCAGCAATAGAAGCCATAAAAAGCGGAGAAACAAGATATACTCCAGCATCTGGTACAATGGAATTAAGACAAGCAGTGTGTGAAAAATTAAAAAAAGACAATAACATAATATATCAGCCAGAACAAATTATTATTAGTAATGGTGCAAAACATTCTCTTATGAATACATTTATGGCAATACTCAATGAAGGAGATGAAGTTATCATACCTGCACCATATTGGCTGAGCTATTCTGAAATGGTAAAAATTGCAGGAGGTGTTCCTGTAATGGTATATACCAAAAAAGAAAATCATTTTATGATGACTAAAAAAGAAATGATTGATACCTATACAACAAAAACAAAAGCGATTGTAATTACAAGTCCATCTAATCCAACAGGAATGGTTTCTACAATAGAGGACTTAAAAACAGTAGCAGAATTTGCTGTAGAGAAAGATATTTTTGTCATTTCAGATGAGATATATGAAAAATTGATATATGAACAAGATAAAAAACATATTAGTATTGCTTCATTAGGAAAAGAAATTTATAATAGAACAATTGTAATAAATGGGGTATCAAAAAGCTATGCTATGACTGGCTGGAGAATTGGCTTTACAGCAGCACCAAAAGAAATTGCAAAATGTATCAGTGCATTGCAGTCACATATGACATCAAATCCAAATTCTATAGCACAAAAAGCAACAGTAGCAGCATTAAAAGGTTCTCAAAAATGTGTAGAAGATATGACAGAAGAATTTAAAAAAAGAAGAGATTATATATTTGAAAGAGAGCAAAATATTGCTATGCTTTCTGCACTCAAACCAGAAGGAGCATTTTATTTGTTTGTAGATGTGTCACAAACATATGGCAAAAAAGCAGAGGGAAAACAAATACAATGTGCAGCAGATTTTGCACAGGCATTATTGGAACAAAAATATGTAGCAGTGGTACCATGTGCAGATTTTGGTATGGAAGATTATATTCGTTTGTCATATGCGACTTCTATGGAATTGATAAAAAAAGGTATGGATAGAATAGAAGAATTTGTAAAAGAATTAAAATAAATGGGGAGAGAACATAAATGAGTTATGAAGTAATAAAAAGTGAAATGGCATATAAAGGAAAGTTTTTATCTGTTAAAAAAGATGAAATTACATTGCCTGATGGGAATACAGCTTTTAGAGAAGTGGTAGAAAGAGGAGCAGCAACAGCAATATTGCCAGTAGATAATATGGGAAATATTATACTTGTGCGTCAATATAGGCATCCTTTTGGTAAAATGATTTTGGAAGTACCAGCAGGCATTATGGAAGAAAAAGAGCAAGCATATGATTGTGCAAAAAGAGAATTGGAAGAAGAAACAGGCTATAAAGCAAAAGAATTGCAGTTTGTATGTGAAATGTATCCCACACCAGGATTTTGTATGGAAGTGCTGTATTTGTATATTGCAGAAAATTTGGAAAAAGGACATCAAAATTTTGATGAAGATGAGTTTATAGAAGTAGAAAAATATACATTAGAACAAGCACTTGATATGATTTCAAAAGGAGAAATAAAAGATGCAAAAACAATATTGCTCCTTTATGCTTATCAAGCTCAAAAATTAAAACAAAAATAATTGTATTGCATAAGAAATGATATAAAAAACATAATATTATAAAATTGTGCATATGATTTTAAATAGGACAAGAAATGAACAATTTGTCTGAAGGAGGAATTATATGCCAAGAAAAGCAAACAAAGAACAAAAAAGGCAAATGATGACTGTCATGATTTGCCTTTTATTTTTATTTTCTACCATAGCAGGAGCATTATTAGCAAATGGATTGTCATTGGAACAAATGGAGGGATTACAGGGAAGTATAAACACGTTATTTCAAACAGAACAACAATATACACCTACAGTTTGGAGTGTATTTTTAAAATATTTAAAATATGATGTATTGATATGGTTGGGAGGGTGTTTTTATTATGGTGCAGTGCTTTCTGCTGGAACACTTGCATTTAGAGGAGTATCTTTGGGATATACTGCTGCTGTTGTATTTCGAGTATATGGCGCAAAAGGAATATTTGTTGTAATATGTTCTATGTTACCTCAAAATATAATATTATTGCCTATTTATTTCTTAATGACATGGTTTGCTTATTGCTTTTTGATGGAACAAAAAAAAGGACAAATAGGAAAAGGTGCATTGAAAAGAGAACAAACAAGAATTTGGACAGAGTATACTATATTGCTTTGGGGTTCTGTTGTAGCAATCGCCATAGCATCATTGATAGAAATTCATTTATCACAAGCATTGCTTCATATGATAAGTGCATTAATATAATAGGAAGTGTCTAAAAAGAATAATTTTAAAAATAATTTTTATTTCTGTTTGTTATCAGGAAAACGAAGTTTTCCATAAAAGTTTTTATTTTGCTTTTAGGGGAAAGCGAGTGAGGTTTGGAGCAACGCTCCAAAGTTTTAACAGAAGAATATTGTTTTATTTGCGAACACTGTTCGCATCTACAAGCTTTTTTGAAAAAAAGCTTGACAAAAAACTTTAAATCGCCTACGACGAACAAAAATTGATTTGTGTGTCTGTATAATACATTATGTAGACTTTTTATATATAATATGATATAATACATATTGTAAAAAACAAGTACTATTATTTTATGTGCAGCAAAAAGGAGAATATATATAAAATGGAACAAAAAGTAACAGAATTTATAGCTTATTTAAAACAGGAAAAAGGTGTGTCGGAAAATACGATTGTTTCTTATGGTACAGATATCAAAAAATTTGTTGCTTTTTTAAGAGAAATTAATATACCTGATTTTCAATCTATAAATAAAACAGCACTTATGGCTTATAAATATGAAATGAAAAAGCAAAATAAAACAGATACTACAATATCCAGAAATATGGCATCGTTGAGAAATTTTTTTCAATATTTAATGCAAACAGGAGAAATTTCACAAAATCCTATATTAAAAGTGAAATCACCTAAAGTGAAAAGAAAAGCACCTCCTTTTTTACTTTTAGATGAAGTAGAAAAATTATTAGACCAGCCCGACAAAACAACAATAAAGGGTATACGTGATAGGGCAATGCTGGAATTATTATATGCTACTGGTATACGTGTTTCAGAATTGCTTTTATTAAAAATGGAAGATGTTGACATGACATTAGAATATATCAAATGTAAAAATGGAGAGCATGAAAGAGTCATACCTTTTGGAAAAAGAGCAAAAGAATCACTTCAATATTATATTAACTGGAGTAGAGAGGAATTGGCAGAAAAATCTGAAACAAGTGAGGATACCTTTTTTTTGAATTGTTTTGGCAAAAAAATGTCAAGACAAGGTTTTTGGAAAATTATTAAAGAATATGCAAGAGAAGCAGGTATTCAAAAAACAATTACCCCTCATATGCTGAGGCATTCTTTCGCTATTCATTTACTTGAAAATGGTGCAGATTTGCAGTCAGTACAAACAATGCTGGGACATTCTGATATTTCTACCACACAAATATACATAAAAAAAGAAAAAAAGAGTTTAAAAAAAGTATATAGTGATGCACATCCAAGAGCATAAAGTAAAAAATTGTATTCATTAATGAAAAAGTGGTTGGGTGTAATTAAACACACAAAAAATACCTTGAGATATTTCTCAAGGTATTGATATATTTATGAATTTAATTTTTTAGACATAGCACTATAAACAGGCAATCCTATCATTGTAATGATAATACTCATAATAGAACGTAAACGATTATCTCCTGATATAGCATCTACAAAGTGTCCACTACCTAATGTCGCAAATGTTTCAGATAATGTTATACTATCACAAATTAAAAGCTGATTAAATATAACATAAACACCACTTACAATAGCAATAATTGGTATAACAGGATAAAGAGGAACTTTGTATATTCTTTCTACATTTGCCCATTTTTCTGATTTTCTTAACTTCATAACAGCAACAAATGTTAATGTATAGAATATCCAACAAGAAAATACAGCAAGGTCTGTTAATAAATTAAACTGTCCTGTTAAGGAATAAATACAACCTAAAGCGCCTACTAATATAATAGAATTCATAGGAACTTTTGCACCATTTAATTTTGAAAATACATTGCTTGCGGGCAATGTACCCTCTGCTGCAAGAGAATAAGCAACACGAGAGCCAGAAAGTACGAAACCATTACAAGCACCAAAAACAGATATCATAATACCAACAGCAATGATTTTTCCTCCTACTTCACCAAATATAGCTGTTGCAACATCAGCTGCTGGTGTTGCAGTTCCTGCTAATGTACTTGCAGGAAGTACCCAAAGATATGCTAAATTGATTACAAAATATACTGCCATGATAGCAGAAACACCACCAACAATAGCAAGTGGTAAATCTTTTGCAGGATTTTTCATTTCTCCAGCAATCGCTCCAACATTTGTCCAACCTTCAAATGCAAATAATACAGCTAAAAGTAATGAACTTAAAGCATTTCCAGCGCTCACGCCTTCTCCTACCATAGGGCTAAATATAGAATTTTGTCCAGAACCTTTTATAAAACCAAATACCATAAGCACAATTAATGGTATCAATTTACATACTGTTGAGATAACCTGTACTGCTCCGCCTACACCAGAACCAAGAGCATTTAATATAATAATGATAATAATAATAGCGATGGTGACAGCAGGTGTAATTGCTGGATTTCCTGTAAATATTTCAAATTGTTGTGCGCATATTACTGCAAGTGCTGCAATCATAGCAGGATAAAAAAGTACTGTTTGCATCCAACCTGTTAAATAGCCCACTTTTTTGCCGAATACTTCTTCTAAATAGGCAACCATACCTCCTGTTTTGGGAATCAATATAGCAACTTCTGCAAATGTCAATGCTGCTGCAATGCTGGCAAGTCCACCTATAATCCATGCAAGCATACCTAATCCAGGTGCACCACCAGTTGTAGTATAAATTGCCTGAGGTTTAAAAAATACTCCAGAGCCTATTACAGAGCCTACTACTGTTGCTAAAGCAGTTGATAAACCTAATGTCTTTTTCATTTCATTGTTGTTATTTGACATATAAAGACCTCCTTGATAATGAGATATTTTTTTGTTCATTTCATAATTATTAGTATTGCTGTTTTTTGTATTAATTAACAAAATGATAAATAAAATAATATTATTGTGATAAAATCAAAACCCCTTTCTATGTAAAAACGGTATTTTTTGCCAATAATAGGGTACAAAAAAAGAGATATAAAGACACGTCAAAAGACCTTGCCTTTATATCTCTGTATTGTAAACCTGAAAGCGTTACTCCTACGGTGATTCTATAAAAAGAATGCTCTCCAGAGTTCCATCTGCAACAGGTTAGTGTGCCTGAAAGATTCTTTAAAATGTGGCGATTTTAAATTGCTTCATCGGCTTTCATTTATGTATGATATTACACAATTTAGAAATTTCCCTGCTGCTTCATTTGGCAATATAAAATTTTAAATATAACAATGCAAAAGAGTGCTTTTTTGGCTCTTTTGCACTGTATATTACTTATTTTTTGCCATTATACAATACAATTTTTTATTTGTCAATCATTTCACAGAATAAATATTCAAAATAATTACTTTTTTTATGTATAAAATTAGGAAAACTTACACAAAACTACCATAAGCAGGCTTTATAGAATTGAATATTGATAAAATATGTGTTATGATGATAAATGTTAAATTTTGTTCCAAAAAATAAATTTTTGATAGAAAAGGGGGATTAATTTTGGAATCAATCAATGTAGGCTTCTTATCTGTTTTACCACCAATTATTGCTATTGGGCTTGCCTTGGTAACAAAAGAAGTTATTTCATCTTTAATTATTGGTATTCTTTCTGGTACATTTATTTATGCTTGTCATTTTGCAAGTGGATTAGGTGTTGTTGTCAAAACGTTTGATACAACAATGGCACTCATGGCAGATAAATTAGCAGGAAATACTGCTATTGTTCTTTTCCTTGCTATGTTGGGTGCGCTTGTTGTTGTTATTACAAAAGCAGGTGGTTCTCGTGCATATGGTAACTGGGCAAGCAGTAAAATTACATCTCGTACAGGTGCATCACTTGCAACTTGTGCATTGGGTGCATTGATATTTATTGATGACTATTTTAACTGTTTGACAGTGGGAACTGTTATGAAACCTGTTACAGATAAACAACGTATTTCTCATGTAAAATTAGCATATCTGATTGACGCAACAGCAGCACCAGTATGTATTATTGCTCCTGTTTCTTCATGGGCAGCGTCTGTTATTTCTCAAATGGGAGATACTGGTTTAAATGGTATGGAATCATTTATACAATCTATACCATATAATTTATATGCATTATTAACAATATTAATGATTATTATTATATCTTGTCTGCAATTAGATTTTGGTCCTATGGAAAAATTTGAACATGATGCTATAAAATATGGAAAATTAGACTCTGATGGTTCTTCCAGTAGTACAGGTGCAGATGAATTAAATCAGCTTCGTATTTCACCAAAAGGTCGTGTATTTGACTTATTAATACCTATTGCAGCATTAATTGTATTTTCTATACTTTCTATGTTGTATATTGGAGGCTATTTTGAAGGTGGTATGACTATTGCGGATGGTTTTGGCAATACAGATGCAGGTCCTGCACTTGCAATAAGTAGTTTTGCATCTTTGATTGTTGCTTTTTTGCTTTTTGTACCAAGAAAAATATTAAACTTTAGAGAGTTTATGGACGGTGTAGGGCAAGGTGTAAAATCTATGGTAGGCGCTATTATTATATTAACATTAGCATGGACAATTAGTGGTGTTTGCCGTGATTTGTTAAGCACAGGAGAATATGTAGGAAATTTAGTTGAACATTCTAGTATGCCTACTATGCTGATACCAGCAATTATATTTGTTGTAGCAGGATTTTTGTCATTCTCTATGGGTACATCATGGGGTACATTTGGTATATTGATACCAATTATTGCAACAGTATGTTCTAAAGTTGCACCAGAATTGACAATTATTTCTCTTTCTGCAACATTAGCAGGTTCTGTATTTGGTGACCATTGTTCTCCAATTTCAGATACCACAATACTTTCTTCTACAGGTGCAGGTTGTAGCCATATTGACCATGTTTCTACACAAATTCCATATGCGCTTTGTGTAGGTGCTTGCTGTATGGTAGGATATATTGTTGCTGGTATTACAAAAAATCTTTTCCTTACATTAGGCGTCGCTATTGTATGTCTTGTTGTTGTATTGGTAGTACTTCATAATATGGCTGTTTCTAAAGAAGAATTGAGAGAAAATGAAAATAAATAATTTGATATATTTTTAATTATATAGGGAGGACTTTTTATTATAAAAAAGTTCTCCTTTTTTATTGATAAAATGATAGAAAATACTTGATAGAAAACTTTTATTTATGTAAATACAGTTTTAATATAATAGAATTTACTCTATTATTGTATTTTAGTTCTATTTTGCTTTATTTTGGCATATGTTAAACAAACTATGCAAAAAAGAGGTTTTTTTATGAGCAAAAAAACAGTGATTGCTGGCACATTGATATTAACATCAGCAAGCCTGATTACAAAGTTTATAGGCTTTTTCTATCGTGTTTATATGGTAAATTTAATTGGTACAGAGGGTATGGGACTTTATCAGTTGATTATGCCTATTTATATGCTTACATGGAGTATTACATCATCTGGATTTACAACAACAATATCAAAATTGACAGCACAAGAAAAAGCAAAAAATCAAACAGGCAATATGGGGCGTATATTAAAACAATCTCTTTTTATGACAATAACAGCAAGTATTATAATCAGTGGTTTTTTATTTTTTTGTGCAGATTGGTTTTCAGAAACAATATTAAAAGAACCACGTACAGCATTTGCTTTTAGAGTGCTTGCTATAGCAATTCCATTTATGTCAAGTGGTTCTTGTATAAGAGGCTATTTTTTAGGTTTACAATATGCGATTGTTCCAGCGTTTTCTCAAGTGTTAGAGCAAATTGTGCGTATTGTTGCTATTTATTTTACTGCATCATTATTTGTACCGAAAGGACTTTCTTATGCTTGTGTTTGTGCTGTAATTGGTATTGTTTGTGGTGAAGTGATATCATTTTTATTTGTATTTTATAATTATATTACATTTAAAAGAAAAAAGAAATATATTAAAAAACCTACTCTTTCTCGTTCAAAAACGTTTTTTATGATTTGTGGTATGGCAATTCCTTTAACAGCAAGCCGTGTTGTAAGTTCTTTTTTGTCTACCGCTGAAAACATTTTAATTCCTCAAAGATTGCAGGTTTTTGGTTTATCTTCTGCGGATGCTATGAGTACATACGGAGAATTGACAGGTATGGCAATGCCTTTAATATTGTTACCGTCTGCATTTTTAACATCTGTATCTGTTTCTCTTGTACCTGAAATATCAGAAGCATCTGCTGTAAACAAACAAAACAAAATTACAGCAACAGTATCTATTGCACTACTGTTTTCTTCTATATTGAGTATAGGTGCAGGTATTGTTTTTGCTGTTTTTCCCAAGGAAGTTTGTTATATTATATATGGACATAGTGATTTAGGAAATATACTTTTTTTGCTTGCTTTTATATGCCCTTTTTTGTATATGCAAATGACAATAAATGGATTATTAAATGGATTAGGAGAACATACATTTATATTCCAAACAAATATACTTTCCTCTATTATCAATATTGCATTTATCTATTTTATTATTCCTTTGTATGGTGTTAATGCATATTTAGTAGGGTGGTTTTTTAGCTTATTAGTAACAATGTTACTTTCTCTATATAAAATTTATAGTTGCACAAAAGTACATATTTATATAGGAAATTGCTTTTTTAAGCCTCTTTTAGCTGGTTTAGCATCTGGATTAATCATACGATATATTGTGCAGATTGGTACACCTTCTAAACTGTTCTTTTTGCTTTGTATTTGCTGTATGATGCTGTTGTATTTACTTTTTTTAATGATATTGGGTTGTTTAAAAAAAGAAACACTTGATTTATTTTTTCCAAAATGAATATATAATATTGATAAAAAAGTGAAGGCATTAGAGTATTACTCCAATGCCTTGTTATTATGCATATTGTTCTACTAATGTTTTTACCAATTCTACAAATTTTGTTTTTACTCTTTCTGTTGTTTCCATTACTTCAATGTGTGAAAGAGGTTGCTCTACTACACCAGCTGCCATATTTGTAACACAAGAGATGCCTAATACTTTTATGCCACAATGATTTGCTATAATTACTTCTGGAACAGTAGACATACCTACTGCATCTGCTCCTAATATGCGTGCAGCTCTGACTTCGGCAGGTGTTTCAAAACTAGGTCCTGAAAAATACATATAAATACCTTCTTTTAATGATAGATTGATTTTTTTTGCTACTTGTTTTGCTGTTTCAATCATATCTTTTGAATATGCCTCTGACATATCTGGAAAACGTAATCCAAAACTATCTATATTTTTTCCTATAAGAGGATTTTTTCCAAGCATATTGATGTGGTCTGTGATAAGCATTAAATCACCACATTCAAATGCTTTGTTAACACCACCAGCGGCATTTGTTACAATTAACTTTTCTATACCTATTTGTTTCATAACACGTATAGGAAATGTAACAGATTCCATATCATATCCTTCATAATAGTGAAATCTGCCTTGCATACAAAGAACGTGTTCTGTAATAACGAATTTGCCAGCGTGTCCTTCTACTGTAGATATAGGGAAATGTGGTATATCTTGGTAATGAAAATGTTTTGCGTCTGTAAGACTATCTCCATAACTTCCTAGCCCAGAACCTAATATTACAGCAACTTTGGGGCGATAAGTGCAGTTTTGCTGTATATAGCTTGCAGCTTCTTTTATTTTTTGTTCTATTTCCATCATAAAAATAAACACTCCTTTTTGTGATTACAACGAATTATCAATATTGTATACTTTTATTATTAAATTTATCATACCATTTCACAAAAAAATTTGCAATATTTGTATCATTCAGTTATACTAATATTAGAAATCAATATAATGAATGTATTTATTCATATGTATTAAAAGGAGGAATGACACTATGTCTAAAAAAGTATTAATGTTAGCTGGAGATTTTACAGAAGATTATGAAACAATGGTACCATTTCAAGCATTACAAGCAATCGGTTATCAAGTAGATGTAGTTTGCCCAGATAAAAAAGCAGGAGATATTATTAGAACTGCTATTCATGACTTTGAAGGTGAACAAACTTATTCTGAAAAAAGAGGTCACAACTTTGCATTGACAGCTGATTTTGACAAAGTGAATACAGCCGATTATAATGGTTTGTTTATTACTGGCGGACGTTCTCCAGAGTATTTAAGATTGACACCAAGAGTAATTGAAATTGTAAAAGAATTTTTTGACGCAAATAAACCAGTTGCAGCAATTTGCCATGGTCCACAAATATTGACAGCAGCAGGTGTATTGAAAGGCAAAAAAGCAACAGCATATCCAGCAGTAGGTCCTGATATCACATTAGCAGGTGGTACATATGTTGCAGTAGATGCAGATAAGGCAGTTGTAGATGGTAATCTGGTAACTTCTCCAGCATGGCCTGGTGATTCCGCTATTGTAGCAGAATTTGTAAAATTGATGGGTACAGTTATTACACTATAATAGTAGTCGTTATAAAACAAAGGAGCGTATTTTTACGCTCCTTTTAAATATCTCTTTTTTCAAATAAACTTTCTATGGAGACATCAAGTATTTTAGAAAGTCCATATAATTCAATATCTGTTACAGTTCTTTGTTTTTCCTCTATTCTTGAAATAGAACCACGACAAATATAAATAGCCATTGTTTCCAGTTTATTTGATAATTGTTGCTGTGTAAGTCCCTTTTTGATACGCAATTCTTTTAATTTACTTCCGATTATGTTTTTTTGTTTACCTTCTATAATTCTTGCCATAAAGTCACTCCTTTTGTCTTGACATAAGACAAAAAGAATAATATAGTATTATCAGAATATTTATGTCCTTTAATAAGACATATTAAAAATATTAAGGAGATGGTTTATTATGTTATGTCCAAAATGTTCAAGTTATATGTCTAAAATTGAAGTTAGAAAGCAAAATTTTTATGATATAAAATTGATATCATATATATTATTAATTGGTTTAATTACTTTTGCTGTTGGTTTATTAGGAAAAGAAAAAACTACATTTCGATGTAATCATTGTGGATATATTATTGCAGAATAATTTAATATAAAAAAGGGGAAAATTAATTTTTTCCCCTTAATTTTTTATGGCATTGCTTTTTCAGAAAAAGTAGTAACTATCATATCTTCATAAGGTACACGTCCAGAAAGTTCTCCGCCCTGTTCCATAATATCTTGTATTAATGTAAATCCATCTTTATCAAAAAGCGTATTTTCTTTCCATGTGTCTTGTTGTTTGTAACGGTCTATAATAATAGTAAGTGTTTCTTTGTCTGAATCTGGGAATTGTGGGAGTATGACTTCTGCAATTTCAGCGGAACTATGCTCTTTTACCCATGTTTGACCTTTTTGTATAGCATTTGTGAATTTTTGTATAACATCTGGATTTTGTTCTATATAAGCACTAGTTGCCATGTATACAGTATAAGGAACATAACCACTTGCTGTACCTAATGAAGCAACAATATAACCATTATTTTGTTGCTCTAATGCGGTTGCAGTTGGTTCAAATTCCACAGTATAATCACCAATATTACCTACAAATGCACCTGATGTTGATGTATAAGAAATGTTATTGATTAATTCCATGTCTTCATTTGGCGTAATACCATTTTGTTTTAATACATATTCTAATACCAATTCAGGCATACCACCTATTCTACCCCCTATTACAGACTTTCCTTTAACATCTGTCCATTTAAAATTGGGTTCTGGTTCACGAGAAACAATAAAATTACCAGCACGCTGTGTAAGCTGTGCAAATGCTAAAGGATAATCCTCTTTTCCTTCATTATAAACATAAATACCAGCCTCTGTGCCAAGAAGTGCAATATCAGCAGAATCGGAAAGTAGTGCTGTCATAGATTTATCAGCACCCTGTCCTATTGAAACACTAACATCTAACCCTTGTTCCTCGAAAAATCCCAATTCTTGTGCTACATATTGGGGAGCATAAAAAACAGAATGTACAACTTCATTTAATCGAACAGGCACTAATGCGGTTTCTTGATTTTTGGAACAAGCTGTAAAAAGTGAAAAAGATAGTATACCTGTTAAAAAAAGTGCTATTGCAGATTTACATTTTTTCATATACGATACCTCCTGAAAATAGCTTGTGAAATAGTTATTACAATACTATGTGTCATAATGAGATATGGTACATTGTCCTATAAAATATAAACAGGAGTAATATTTGATGAGATATAAAAAAGAATGAAAAAAGAGTTTAAAATAGAAAAGTTGGATTTTCTGCTAACAAATAGATATACTGTTCTGACACTTTAGCACCGCATAACCGATAGAGAGGTTTTCCGTAGGATACTGTTACAACCTCTCTATCGGTTAATGCGGTCGCGAGTGGCGCAGAACATTATGGTGTAATGTGCATAATGTACCACTTTGAAGCAACTCCAAAGCAAATTGTCCAGAAAATCCAACATTAATATGACAATATAAAATAATAAGGTTAGATTTTCTGCTAACAAATAGATATACTGTTCTGACACTTTAGC
>CAJUNT010000012.1:0-7888 GCA_910587735.1 uncultured Clostridia bacterium | reverse complement strand
ATAATAAGGTTAGATTTTCTGCTAACAAATAGATATACTGTTCTGACACTTTAGCCTCCGTACAATAGTGTGGGTTTTCCCGAAGGATACTTTGATAAACCTACACTATTGTAATTGGAGGCGAGTGGCGCAGAACATTATGGTGTAATGTGCATAATGTACCACTTTGAAGCAACTCCAAAGCAAATTGTCCAGAAAATCCAACATTAATATGACAATATAAAATAATAAGGTTAGATTTTCTGCTAACAAGCAGATATACTGTTTTGACACTTTAACCACCAGTGCACTACCCGGGGTTTATCCGCTAGGATACTGTATTAAACCCTGGGTAGTGCCACTGGTGAGTGAGTGGCGCAAAACATTGTGGTGTAATATGAATATTGATACTACTTTGAAGCAACTCCAAAGCAAATTGTCCAGAAAACCTAACCATAAATAACAATCATTTTTTATACGAATAGGTTGAATTTTCTGCTAACAAATAAATATACTGTTTTGACACTTTAACCCCAGCGGGGTACTGTAGCTTTTATCCGAAGGATACTGTAATAAAGCTACAGTACCCTTGCTGGGAGTGAGTTGCGCAAAACATTATGATGTAATGTGTATTTCTGTGCCACTTTGAGGCAACCTCAAAGTAAACTGTCCAGAAAATTCAACCTTATATTATAGAATATTATAACACGGTTATTTTAAATGTCAACTTTTTTTACATATTTTTTATAATTTTTGATGATATTACTTGAAAAATAATACAATAATCTGTATAATTGACATAGAAATATTTATAAAATAAAAAAACAATATGTTTGTAGTAATAATTTGTAAATTCATTTCACATATTGCTTTTGCATTTGTTACTGTATCATACAACAGAAAATATATCAATAGAAAGGAAGGGATTTCTATATAATGGCACAAAAAAATTTTGTATTAATGTCTAAAATTACAGAAGAACAAAAACAAAGGCTTTATAAACCATGTACAGAACCTATTCGCAAAATAATGCTTTGGGGAAAAGACAAAGAGGAAAATCATTGTTTGCTTGTGTTGTATGGTAAGCATGAATTTGACAAACCAGTAAAATGTTCTGAACGCTCTTATTATGAAGAAGGACATTTGTTGAAATCAGATATAACATATACACATTATGCTGTATTTCATGGTAACAATAAACATTTGCCTTCTATTCCAAATACTTATTATAAAAAAGAACAAGAATTGCTTTGCTATAAAAAGGGATATAGAACAGCAAAACGTCGATGGGACTATGACAGAGAAACACGCAGATATTGGGAGACTTTGATTGTTGATGATAGGTATATTGTGAAAGAATTTTACCAAATGGAAAAAGATATTTCACTTAACTATTATCAAAATTTAAAATACGAGGATTATGTTAATGTGATACAATCAAATGGTGTGACATTTGAAGATTTTGAAATCATTGAAGACCCAAGTACATTGTTTGGTGTTGAAAAAGATAGTATTTATTATGACATGGTGTATAATATGTTTTCAAAACAAAAATTATATACTAGAATTAAAAAAATGAATGAATTAATAAAAAGCAATCCTCCTGAAGAAGTGTATGAAAGTATATTAAATGTGGCAAGTGTAGAAATTGCCTGTGGTATATTTCAACAGCTTACTATAGACAAAAATCCTATATTGCTTAAAAAAGCAAAAGAAATAAAAAGCAGTAAAGAATTATGGGCAAAAAAAGAATATCATAATGGATTGATACGTTTTGTAAAAAATTATATCAATGTATTTGATGAAAAATTGATACAGAAACAAAAAGAATGGATATATCAAACATTGCCTGAAATGGATTTCCATATTACAAGATTGAAAGTTTATGGCGAAGCTATGACTGGAAAAGAATTACAGGAATATATGGAAAATTTTGGTTCATCTATATATAATAATACTTGGCTTGTAAATTATGGCAGAGAAAAATTATATCATAAGAATACTTATACAGATGGTACAAATATAAAAAATATTGCTTTTAAAAATACATTGCAAATGGTAAAAGCGTATGATATGCCTGATGCATTGGGTAAAATTGCTTATTATATTGATGCACCAAGAACAAGCAACTATTTTAAGGGAAGCAGCAAAATAGGTGCATACAATTATTATCAGCGCTATATCAGAAGAATATTTGACAACTATAAGGCAAATGATGAAACAAAATTTATAGAGGCAGCAAAAGTATATCTTTCCAGTTGGCAGAAAGAGGAAACACATAACAGTTCTCCTTATTTCTTCTACCACTTTTTTGAAGGAGCAGAAAACAGTCAAATATGGAACAGACATATAGAAGATGTCATGTATATTGTGAAAAATACAACAGATGATGAAATATTTGATTTTTGCTATGAAATATTGAAAAAGCCAGAAAATCAAAATCAAATTGCACATTATGATATCAAAGAATTAATTATATTGTCACAAATTCCTCATACTGAAATTGCACAAATATTTGAAAAATTGTTAATGCCTAAATTGAAAGCATTAACAACATTTGATGCAGAAATTATGCTGACATTGATGAATATAAAATCAGAGGTATTGCAAAATACAGCAAAAGAATATTTTAAAAGTACACATGGCAAATTTAGCCCACAGGATATTGCAGATATATTATGTTTGGATACCATAGAAAATTGGTATGAAGTGGTAAAAACAAATATTGATGTATTTCGTGCAGAAGAATATATTGCATTTACAAAAGCATTGACTGAAAAAAGTGAATATTTTATTACTATGCAACAACAGCAAAAATTACCTGAAAATATTGTGGAATTGCTACAAAATTCCGTTGAAAAACTGCAATATGCTACAATGGCACAAAAGCAAAAATTGATTGAAAATTTTGCTAATTTAATATTGAGCAATGTAAAAATACCTGATTTTATATATGATATGGCAGAAAGTATATTATTCTGTATGTCATATGAACAGTTAAAAGAGGCATTCCAATCTATATCATTTGAACATGGCGCATTGACAGAGAAGAAACGTAATACTATAGCAGTTGCACAATCTATACAACAAGACAGTATGATAAAAGATAGCGTGATACTATCTATATTAGATATTGGTTCTGCAAGACTTGTCAAAATGCTCACAGAAGTAATACAAAAGCAACGACAGGAATTGATAGAAAAACCAAATACATTACTTTTACTTTTTGAATGTAATGTATATGCATTGAATCAAACGGCGCAAACTGTTTTTGAAAATATGGAACAGCAAAAAAGAGAAAAAATGCATATGATGTTGTTGGATTCTCCTGTAGAGAGTGTTTATCAATATGGGTTGAAAAAATTAGAAGAATGGTATGGAGATAAAATACCACAACAATTTATATCTCGTATGCTAGAACATACTTGTATTGTAGTAAAACAATTTCTTTCTAAAAAAATGGAAAAAGCATTTTATAATTTGGAATATATACAACCTGATTTATATATTTATTATGCTAAAACATTGCTTTATTTGCCAAATAAAGCAACAAAAAGTAAAGAATACATATATAATAGTATGACTAAATTTTTACATTATCACCCACAAAAAAGAAAAGAAATAGAAGAAATATTAATTGATATTGGAAGTACAAATGTAAAAATAAATGCAGAAAGAGCACTTGTTGCATTTGCTCAAATACAGAAGGAGGAATATACTTTATGCAAGTAAATTATAAATATGCAAGCCCTTCTCAATGCAGACAAGTGGATAATCAAACAACATTAGGATTTAGTCCAGACTTGTCACGTGATGAAAAAGTTTCTTTTTTGGGCAAATTAAAACACCCTTTGCTTTTTAGAGATGCTATGCTTATGCTGAGAGATATTGTTGTTTCAGATATGAGCAAAAAACAAAAAGAAAGACCAGAATATTTTGAATGGTTAGACCAAGAAATTGAAAGACGTATACAAGCACATAAAGAATATGCTCCAAAAATTAGACAAGCATTAAAGCAAAAAATGGATGTTTATGAGGGTGAGTTATTAAAACAAAATACAGAAATTAAAAAATTGTTAGATATACAAAAAAATTTGAAAAAGCAAATTGATCAATATGATGCTTGGAAGGATTATTATAAAATAGAAAGAGACTTTTGGCAGTTTATAAAAGATAGAGATTATGATTTATGGTTTGTACTTGACCCTGTTATTACTGTACATAAAGACCAGGTATCATTTGAAGCATTTTCTATTGATGAGTCTACATATGGCTGTTTAAGCGTTGCTATGAACGAGTTTGATTTATTGCAACAACCACAATTAGGTACAACAAATATTGATTTTTCTGCAAAACTGGAAAAGGAAATGCAACGTTTTCGTACTTATACAGATGTAACATTATCTGTAAATCCAGAAGGTTTTGGTATTGAAAGTGATGTTGTACCTGAATATGTAGAGAAAAAAATTGATTTGCCTGAAACATGGATAAAAGGGTTTAATCAAGTATCCTCTGCGGCAGCATTAGAGGGTATAGAATTAAAATTAACTGTGTCTGATATGTATGATATTTGTGCATTTTTGAGAAAACACAAAGAGAAAAAAAGCCCTCGCTATATGAAATGGATATTAGAACCTCAAAAAAGAGTGCAAATTGTTTTTGAACCTTTTGGAACAGTGCTGACATTAAATGCTGTTTATGAGGGAAAACAAAAAAGAGAAGAAAAAATTTGGGGTAGAAGGCGCTGGCTTGTTGTTGAAAAACTATTACCATTAGCAAATGCGTTTTATATAAGATTTTTGGGGTTTGGTATGCCTCAGTTTATACGTGCAGATATGGGTACACTACAAATGACAGTTGGTTTTTCTTCTTGGAGTTCTAATGACTGGGTAAAAGGCACTGCTTTTAATATTATGGCTGGATTTACAGGAAATGGCATATATAAAAATGTTTATCCATTATTAAAAGAAAAACGTGCTTTGTCTATGCAACAAATATTTGAACATTTTAAAGATACTGCAACACAAGATAAAATAAAAGCAGGTATTGGTATGCTTTTTAGAAAAGGTGAGGCTTATTTTGATATTATCAATAATCAAGTGCGTTTTCGTCATTTATGCAATGAGCCAATACCAAAGGAACTTTATGAAATTACAGATATTGAAAAACAAGTTGAAAAATATAGTAAAAATACATTTAACAACATGAAAGTAAGATATACACCAAAAAAAGAATTTATATTCTCTACATCCTACAATGAGGGTAAATGGAATGCTCCTAGCCATGCAAAAATTGTAATTGACCAAGATTCCCAAATTGCAAAATTAAATTGTGACTGCTATACATTTAGAAAAGGCGCAAAAAATATATCAGAACCTTGTGCGCATATACTTGCGCTTTATGTTGCGTCTTTTAAATTGTCAGATAAATTGTCAAAATTGGAAAATCTGGAATATGACAAAGAATATAAAATCAATGATATTATGGAGATGTTGCTATAATGGATACGAGGTCTGAATATAGAAAATTAGTAAGTGAAAAAGGTAAAAAAGAGTTTACATTTTTGAAAATGCAAGAATATGGTTTCTGGCCAAGCCATTTGCCAACACCTTATGAGCGTCAGCAAAATGAAACAGAAGAAGATTTTGAAAACAGAAAAAAATTACTTGATGAATTTCAAAAACTTTCTGATGTCATTTCAAAAGCTTATACAGAAAAAAATGAAATTGAAAAAAAACTCTTTTCACTTCAAAAGGAATACCAAAATACATGGGATTATGAAAAAGTACGTGCTGTAGTAGCACAGGAAATTATGAAAGAGTCCATTGCAAGACGTGCAGAAAGAAAAGCAGAAAGAGAAAGACAAAAACAGCTTAAAACAGAAGCATGGCAAAAAAGAAAAGCGGAAAATATATTGTTTATAGGTAGAGGCTATTCTAATATTCTGCATAAAAAAGAAACAGATGTTGCAAAACTGGAACAACAGAAATTGCCAATTATACAAACGGATAGAGAACTTGCAAATACTTTAGGTATAGAATATAATACATTGCGCTATTTAGCCTATCATAGAGATGTTGTTACATTTGATAATTATTACCGTTTTGATATTCCTAAAAAAAGTGGAGGTACAAGACACATTGCAGAACCTAAAATACAGCTAAAAATGGCACAAAGACAAATATTAGAAAAAATATTGCAAAAAGTAGAAATTTCTGATGTAGCACATGGCTTTGTAAAATCAAAATCTGTATTGACAGGAGCAAAAGTACATCATACAAGCCCTGATTTATTAATCAATATGGATTTAGAAAACTTTTTCCCAACCATTACATTTGAACGTGTGAGAGGATTATATCAGCATTTAGGCTATTCTGGATATATTGCTTCATTGCTTGCTATGATTTGTACATACTGTGAAAGAATGCCTGTTGAAATAAAAGGAGAAACAAAATATATTAAAACATCAGAAAGAATATTGCCTCAAGGCTCACCAGCAAGTCCTATGATTACAAATATTATATGTCATAGAATGGATAAACGTATATATGGCTTGTGTCAAAAATTGGGTGTAACATATACACGTTATGCAGATGATATGAGTTTTAGTTATATAGGAGAACTAGAAAATTTTGCCATAGGCAGTTTTTTAAATAGTATTCAAAAAATAATAGAATCAGAAGGATTCCATATCAATAAACAAAAAACAAATATATTAAGAAAACATAACAGGCAATATATTACAGGTATTGTAATCAATAATGATGAAATTGGTGTTGCCAGAAAATGGGTTAAAATATTGAGGGCATCTATTCATAATGCACAAAAATTAAAAAATGCTGGTAAAGCAATACCCCACAAAACAAAAATGGAAATTGCAGGAAAAATTGCATGGCTGAAAAGTGTTAATGAAAAGAGATATCATAAAATGATACAACAAGGTATGGAATTGCTAAAAAGCTGATGGCTAGCAGAAAATGAGGAGTAATATATAATTGTTAAAAATCTAATATTTGAAACACTAAATGCAATAGAAATTTATAGTATAAAAAACCACGTCTTTTAGACGTGGTTTTGATTTATAATACAAATATAGCTAAAATAATTGCTATTATAATAATCACAGCAATAATAATGAAAACAGCAGAATTGTTTCCACTTTTTTGCGTTTTCATTTTTTTAATTTCTGTATTGTCATCATATATATGTTTACGTGGTTTAGTAGTTTCTGGTTGTGTCACAGTAGTCTTTTTGCTTTGTGTAGTATCTTTTGTACTGTATCGATTTACAGTTTTATCAATATCTGTAATTAAACTTAAATTTTTATCAATTAATTCTCCACAATTTGGACAAAAAAACTTATCATCATCGTTAATGATAGTATTGCAATGTGAACATTTTCTGGACATAATAGTACCCCCTACAATCATTATTTTTTAATATATTTTAGTGTTAATAGTGTAAAAAAGTTAATGGATATTTAAGAAATATAAATTTTTATAAAATGAACATTTTGAAAATAAAGATAAAGATAATGATGATGATGATAGTAATTAAAAATGGGTGTCCTTCTTTTTTTTTGTTTTTCTTCTTTTTTTTCATATCATAAGTACTAACATGATATTTACCATAGTTTTGCCTTTGTACTTGTTTTTTGGGCGTATTGTGTTCATAATCATATATTGCTTTATCGATGTCATCAATTAAATTTAATTCTGGGTCCATAAATTTTCTGCATCTAGGACATCGAAACATATCTTCTGGATTAGTATACCCACAATGCGGACATTTCATATTTTATTCTCCTCTAATATTTTTAGGTTCTGTTACGTTAAAATGATATAGACAACAGCTCCTTGTTGAAAGTACAATAAAATTAAGCAAAACATATTTTCTCCCAGAAAGGAGC
>CAJUNT010000011.1 GCA_910587735.1 uncultured Clostridia bacterium | reverse complement strand
GCACTTTTTTTCATTTTTTTATTTCTTTTTTTGTGCTTGTCTGTAACTTCCTTTTAGACAGTCACGAATTACTATTATACACTTTATTTATCACTTGTCAAGCATTTTTAAAAACTTTTTTAAAAAAAACGGAGAAGGTGGGATTTGAACCCACGCGCCGCTACTAACGACCTACCCGCTTTCCAGGCGAGCCCCTTCAACCACTTGGGTACTTCTCCAAATGCTTTACACAAAATTGATATGGCGGAGAGGGTGGGATTCGAACCCACGGCCCCTTGCGGAGTCACTGGTTTTCAAGACCAGCTCCTTAAACCACTCGGACACCTCTCCATAATGAATGTTTTTATAGATTACCCTTCAGCAATCAACTTCTATATCTTACATGATTTTATTTTATTTGTCAACACTTTTTTTACTTATTTTTCATCATTTTCCAAATTCCACAATAGCAAAAGTTGACAGCTCAATTACTATACTCTATTTTTATATCCTTGTCAAGCATTTTTTATACAATATTTTGAAATTTATTTTTTATAACTATTTTCATACAACCATTGCTGATATTCTATATCTTCATATGCAATGTCATTATTATATTCTGCTAAATCCTTACTCAAAGGAAACATTTCTCTAAATTTTTCTACTATTTCACTTTTTTTACTTATTATTAATGTAAGTCCACTATCTCATGCTACAATTTCAATACAAGCAAGAGGGTGTTGTATTGAAATATCCTTTTGCCAAAAACCTCCATAACCATCTGCATAAGGAAATTCATACTTTAATATTTCTGACTTATCAAAACATTTATCAAATCCAGAAAGTACAGCAAAATGCCATTGAAAATCATCTTTTTTTATAATATTTGCCAATTCTTCTCCGCTTATCCATGCATATCCTTTCCCCTGTGTGATTCGTTCATAATGTCCTCCTCTTTTAGGACATGCCTCACAATCTGTTATTAACCAATTATAATCTTTTTGAAAGTGATTCATTAATTGAAAAATCTTTTTCAAATAAGTATATCCTTGTTCTCCTTTATACAATATCGCACCTGTTACCATTACAAACACCTTTCTTTATTATAAAACTATATACTATAATCATAGCATATTTTGTTATTTTTACCATAAAAATTCACTAAAAACAATCTTTTCCTTTTTCGTTATGGTTAAAAATGAAATATCGTGTTAAAATAGCATTATTTAAAAAACAAAATGTAAATATAAGGAGATGATTTTTTGAAAACTGTTACAGATAGATTTTTAGAATATGTAAAACATCATACTACATCAGATGAATCTGTCAAAAGTTGTCCCAGTACACAGCGACAACTTAATTTTGCTCATTTTTTAGCAGAAGAATGTAATCAAATTGGATTAAGTGATGTTTCCGTAGATGAAAACGGTTATGTAACGGCATATTTACCTGCCACAACACAAAAAGAGATACCTGTTATTGGTTTTATTGCACATATGGACACTAGTCCTGATGCCTCTGGAGAACACGTTTCTCCTCAAATTACAAAAAATTATAATGGAGAAGACATTACATTAAGAGGTACTACAATATCACCTTCCGAATTTCCTTCTTTACTCAATTATAAAGGCGAGGATATTATTACTTCTGATGGTATTACACTGCTTGGTGCAGATGATAAAGCAGGTATTGCTGAAATACTTACAGCAATGGAATATATGATAAATCATACAGAAATAGAACATGGTAAAATTGCTATTCGTTTTACTCCTGATGAAGAAATTGGCAGAGGTGCCGAATTATTTAATGTACCATCATTTGGTGCGGATTTTGCTTATACAGTAGATGGTGGTGCTGTTGGAGAATTAGAATATGAAAATTTCAATGCTGCACGTGCCAACATTACAATACAAGGAAAAAGCGTTCATCCAGGAACAGCAAAAAATGCCATGATAAATGCAGGACTGATTGCTTCAGAAATTATATCTTCATTTCCTGCTGAACAAACGCCTTCTCACACAGAAAATTACGAAGGATTTTTTCATTTGTGTTACTGCAATAGCAATGTAGGTTCTGCTATGCTTTCTTATATTATAAGAGATTTTGACAAAACTGAATTTGAAAATAAAAAACACTTTATTGAAAATTTAATTGCAGAAAAAAACGAAAAATATCATGATAGAATTTATTTAACAATATATGATGAATATCAAAATATGGCTTGTCAAATACAAGATAAACCACATATTATAGAACTTGCAAAGAATTCCATGATAGAGTGTAATGTCACTCCTATTATACAGCCTATAAGAGGTGGAACAGATGGAGCAAGGCTTTCTTTTATGGGGCTTCCTTGTCCTAATTTATTTACAGGTGGACACAATTTCCATGGACCATATGAATATATACCCATTTCATCTATGGAAAAATCTGTAAGAGTGATTGTTGCTATTTGCAAAAATGCTGTTGTACTTTTATAATATATAGAAATAAGCGAGTAACTTTTTTGAGTTTCTCGCTTATTTTTTAGATATCATTTTTATTTTAATTTACTTCAAATACTTAATGGTCAATCGAAATATCACCACCTATAAATCCTCCTATCAAAGTAAATATTAATTCCTTATGTTGTTTGCACTTTTCATTGCTCATCCACCTATATTACATCAATATCTACTATCTACTTTTTTATAATAGTAGTATCTTTGTTTTGAGCAATCGCTTCTTTATATAAATGCAATAATTTCTTCTTTAATGTTATATCTGTTTTTTCTCCAACAGTTTGCTGATAATTCTGCAATGCTGTATTGATATCTATATTTGTAATTTCGACTCCTATAGTTGCTTTTCCTTCGTTGCCTTCTTCAGAAGTATCTAAACTTACAAGTTAAATGCTTTTATGAACAAGAAATGTTATAATGAAACCATGAAAATAAAAGGTTTTGACACGAGTCTTATACTATCGCTAATGGATACAAGGGTATCTTTGATAGTGGAAGTTTTAATAAAATAGATTAGTTTTATATGCTTTCGAGTATATTTAGAAGTTTATATAATTAAGAACCTCTTATCTTTAGACATGGGAGGGAGTGTCAGAACATCATAAAAGAAGTCGTTTTATAAATAATCGACTTCTTTTTTTATTTTCTATATTTGTTTAAAACTGTTTTGGACTTACTATACTATATTATTGAAAAGCTTCTTCTGCCAAACCACCTGATAATATTGAAGCCAATTCATCTGTTGTTTTTATTTTCCATTTACCTTCTTCTGACTGTGTTGCTTCTAAATCCACTGTTTTTGTAATAGTATTTTCTTTATTTTCTGTAATTGACTGTTGAAGAATTGCTATCGCTTCTTCCTCAGTCATATTTGGATTATCTGTTGCTGCTTCCAAAGCATTCTGCATATATGTTTGGAATACTGCACTCATATCCACATTTGTAATGTCCACTGTTACAATAGAGATACCTTCTGTATCAGCATTTACTGACTTCACATTATATGTAACATTTTCAAGCATCATTTTTATTTGTTCATTATCTTCTGCAATATCTTCTGAATACATATTATCATCTTTTTCTACATATTCATTTACTTTCGCTTGGTCACCTTGTTTTACAGCATCTAAAAAACCTATTACAGCTGCTTCTGGAGTATTTGTATTTTTTTCTCCATTTCCTTCACCACACGCTACAATACCCAATGTCATCATTATAGATGTCAATAATAACAAAATTTTTCTCATAAAATTATAAACTCCCTTCATTTGCTATTGTTCATAAGCCAAAAAACTGTTTCAAACATATACTATTATAAAGCGTTTTTTTAATATTTCCATATCAATTTCTTTAAGATTTTTTTAATTTTTTTATATTTTATGGAAATGTCCAAAAAAAGTCGTTTTAAAAATCATTTTTTATTTCTGTTTGTTATCAGGAAAACGAAGTTTTCCATAAAAGTTTTGCCTTGCTTGGGGGAAGCGAGTGAGAGTTTGAGAGCAACACTCTCAATGTTTTAAATTCTTGTTTAGCCACTCCCTATTTTATATTTTACTTGACTTTATTACAATACTATGATACCATTTGAAAAAAGTAGATTGATATATGCAGTGATTGAGATATGGGCAAAGCTGGTTACAATTTCAGAGAGCAGTCTGTTTGGTGAAAAGACGGCAGTACAGTATTTTGTAAATTACGACTCATGAGCTTTCTGCAAGAGTCTTTTATATATTTTTTATATATTTTTAGATAAAGGCAGAACGGTGGCTATTCGTTATTATAGCAAAAAGGTGTTGATAGACATAAATTAAGGTGGTACCACGGGTTTCCTCGTCCTTTCGGGCGAGGCTTTTTTATTGTCTGTATCTAATACTATGCGATATCAAAACAATATAAAAAAGTAAAGGAGTAATATTATGAATGCTTATGATGTATTAAAAGAAAGAGGATTTATTGAACAAATGACACATGAAGATGAAATCAAAGAGTTATTCTCAAAAGGTGAACCTGTTACATTTTATATAGGTTTTGACCCTACAGCCGATAGCCTTCATGTAGGACACTTTTTAACTGTAATGGCTATGGCACATATGCAAAGATGTGGACACAGACCAATATGCCTTATGGGTGGCGGTACTGGTATGATAGGCGACCCTACTGGTAAAACAGATATGCGTCGTATGATGACAATAGAAGAAATTGACCATAATGTAAATTGTTTTAAAAAACAGCTTTCTCATTTTATTGATTTTAGCGATGATAAAGCACTTATTGTAAACAATGCAGATTGGTTAAGAAACTTGAATTATATTGAATTTTTAAGAGAAATCGGTGTTAGTTTTTCTGTCAATAAAATGCTTACAGCAGAATGTTTCAAAACAAGAATGGAAAAAGGACTTTCCTTTTTAGAATTTAACTATATGATTATGCAAGCATATGACTTCTTAGAATTAAATAAACGTTATAATTGTGTTATGCAGTTAGGTGGCAATGACCAATGGTCAAATATTATTGCTGGTGTAGATTTAATTCGTAGAAAAGAAAGCAAACCTGCATATGGTATGACATTTTCACTTTTAACAAATAGCGAAGGTAAAAAAATGGGTAAAACAGAAAATGGTGCTGTATGGTTAGACCCTACAAAAACATCTCCTTATGAATTTTATCAATACTGGAGAAATGTAGGAGATAAAGATGTTAAAAAATGTCTTTCTCTTTTAACATTTTTACCTATGGAAGAAGTAAATCGCCTTTCTGCATTAAAAGACAGTGAAATCAATAAAGCAAAAGAAGTGCTTGCATTTGAATTAACAAAAATTGTTCATAATGAACAAGAGGCACTTAAAGCACAAGAGGCAGCAAAATCTCTCTTTGGAAAAGGTACAGCAGGGGGCTCTGTTCCTACCACAGAAATGGCAACAGCAGAATTTGTGGACGGTATTGATATTATTACACTTTTAACAACAGCAGGTATTGTGCCATCTCGTTCAGAGGCACGTCGATTGGTACAGCAAGGTGGTATTAAAGTTGCAGATAAAAAAATTGATAATATAGAGCATAAAATAAGCATTGCTGATTTTACAAATAATGAATTGTTAATACAAAAAGGGAAAAAAGGATTCCACAACATTGTGATATTTTAATTATAAAATGTAACAATGAAAAATTTATTTTCTCAACTACAAACAAACTTTTAACAAGCGAAACAACCCATATATATGGGTTGTTTTTATCTGAAAATAATATATAAATTTTCGTATTGCTATTTTGTTTTGATATTGATACAATATTAACATATATTGTATGTTATTTGATAAAAATTAGGAGGTTATTTATGGAAAAATCAAAAGTATATTTTAGTAATTTCAGGGCAAAACCAGGTATGAATATACAGCAAAAACTTACTCGTCTTATTAAAACAGCAGGTATTAGCAATATTGATTTTGATAAAAAATACGTTGCTATTAAAATTCATTTTGGAGAGCCAGGAAATTTAGCTTATTTACGTCCAAACTATGCCAAAACTGTTGTAGATATCATAAAAGAATTAGGCGGAAAGCCATTTTTAACAGATTGCAACACATTATATGTAGGCGGAAGAAAAAATGCACTTGACCATATTGATTCTGCTTATTTGAATGGATTTTCTCCTTTTTCAACAGGCTGTCATGTTATTATAGGAGATGGCTTAAAAGGTACAGATGAGGCACTTGTACCAATTAATGGCGAATATGTCAAAGAAGCAAAAATCGGACGTGCTGTTATGGACGCTGATATTATTATATCATTAAACCATTTCAAAGGACACGAAATGGCAGGTTTTGGAGGTGCATTAAAAAATATCGGTATGGGTTGTGGTTCTCGTGCAGGTAAAATGGAAATGCATAATGCTGGTAAACCTCGTGTAAAAGAAAGAAAATGTGTAGGTTGTGGTATGTGTCAAAAAATTTGTGCGCATAGTGCCATAACTATTACAGATAAAAAGGCATCTATCAATCATGATAAATGTGTAGGTTGTGGCAGATGTATTGGTATCTGTCCTCATGATGCTGTATTTGCTGTAAATGATGAAGCTGTAGACATCATGAATAGAAAAATGGCAGAATATTCACTTGCTGTATTAAAAGACAGACCACATTTTCATATTAGTCTTGTTATGGATGTTTCACCATTCTGTGACTGTCATGCTGAAAATGATGTTGCTATTGTTCCAGATGTAGGAATGTTTGCTTCTTTTGACCCTGTAGCGTTAGATGTTGCTTGTGCAGATGCTGTAAATAAACAGCCTGTTATTGCTAATAGTATATTAGAAGAACATATGGCAGAACATCATCACGACAATGATGATTATTTTAATTTAGTTTCTCCAGATACAAATTGGAAATCCTGTGTAGAACACGCTGAAAAAATCGGTATAGGTACACAAAGCTATGAATTGATAGAAATTTAATACACACATTATTCAACGGAAATATCTATTTTTCGTTGAATAATTTTATAAATTATTTTTTTATTTTAAATATGAAACAAATGAAAAAGGAGTGTTATATATGCCATCTCCCATACTATACTTTCAATGTCTTTCTGGTATCAGTGGCGACATGACTGTCGCCTGTTTATTAGATTTAGGTGCTGATGAAACAGTATTACGAGAAGGTTTAAAAAGCCTTAATTTAGAAGGTTATAGCATAGAAATCAGTCGTACACAAAAATGCGGTATTTCTTCATGTGATTTTAATGTGATATTAGAGCATGAGCATACTCATGAACACAAACAGTATCACAATAATCACCATCACGAACACCACCATCATGAACATCATCAACACAGAACAATACAAGATATCAATACCATTATTGATAATAGTGCTATAACAGATAATGCAAAAGCAATTTCAAAAAAAATATTTCATATTGTAGCAGTATCAGAATCTAAAGCACACAATATACCTATTGAAAAAGTACATTTTCACGAAGTTGGTGCGATTGATTCCATTATAGATATTACAGCAACAGCCATTTGCATTGATAATTTAGATATAGAAGAATTTGTATTTTCCCCTATATATGAAGGTATAGGACACGTACATTGTCAGCATGGTACATTACCTGTACCTGTTCCAGCGGTTGTCAATATTGCTGAAAAATATAATTTACCTTTAAAATTAACAGAAATAAATACAGAATTAGTAACGCCTACTGGCATAGCTATTGCTGCTGCATTTTATACAAAAAAAGCATTACCTGAACAATATATCATTATCAAATCTGGTATTGGTGCAGGAAAAAAAGACTTGCCTCATGCAAATATATTACGTGGTTTTTTAATAGAAGATACCTCAAATGATAGCGATAACATATGGTGTTTAGAAACAAATATTGATGATTGTACTGGTGAAAACATGGGATTTGTTTTACAAAAATTATTTGATGCTGGTGCAAGAGATGCCTTTTTTACACCTATTTACATGAAAAAAAATCGTCCTGCTTATTGTATTACTGTTTTATGCTGTCAAAATCAAATTGCAGAAATGGAAAAAATACTTTTTTGCAACACTACAACTATAGGAATACGTCGTCATGCAGTACAGCGTACCACATTAAAAAGAGAAATTAAAAAAGTACATACGGAATATGGTGATGCACTTGTCAAAAAAGCAGTATATGAACACTCTATATTTTATTATCCAGAATATCAAAGTGTAAAGGAGTTAGCAGAACAAAACAACATTGATTTTAAAACAATGTACCATATCATTATTTGTTCTGCAAAACAAAACAATGTGTAAAACACTTTTGAATAATTTAGAAACAGAAATAACAAAGTATATCAATGGAGGTATTTGTGTTGCTTTTTCTGGAGGTGTGGACAGCAGTCTTTTGTTAAAAATTTGCTGTCAACTAGCACAAAAGCAACACAAAAAAATCCATGCTGTACTTTTTGACACATTTTTGCATACAAAAAATGATATTGAAATAGCAAAAGCAGTAGCAGAGGAATGTGGTGCAATATTCAGCATATTGCATATCAATGAATTAGACAACCCATTAATACAAAACAATCCAAAAGATAGATGTTATCAATGCAAAAAATTTCTTTTTACAAAACTACTGGAATTTGCCAAACAACATTATTGTCAAACCATATTTGACGGCACAAACGAAGATGATATGCATATACACCGCCCAGGATTACAAGCAATAAAAGAATTAGGTATCATTAGTCCCATTGCTAATGCACATATTACAAAGGAGCAAGTACGTATATTAGCAGAAAATATGGGGCTTTCTGTGGCAAATCGCCCTTCCAATTCCTGTCTTGCTACTCGTTTCAAATATGGTACAACATTAGAAACTGCTTTACTTCAAAAAATAGAACAAGGGGAAATATTTTTACAACAATTAGGATTTCGTCAAGTTCGTTTACGCATACATGATGATATTATGCGTATTGAATTTTCACCAGAACAAATGCCTTTGTTAATAGAAAATATAGAACAAATACGTTGTTATTTCAAAACATTTGGCTGGAAACATACCACAATCGATTTATTTGGTTTTCGTTCTGGAACAATGGACTGGTAAGGAGTAATTATGAAAGATATAAAAGAAATATTAGTACAATTAAAACAAGGTAATATTACAGTAGAACAAGCAGAAAAAGCAATACAAAATCATACTATCACTCAAAATACAATGGATTTTGCTACAATAGACTGGGAGCGTGCTTCCAGAAAAGATTATGGTGAAGTTGTATTTTGTAATGGTAAAAAAACAAGTCATGTTGTTTCCATATTTGAAGCTTTCGCAGAAAAAAAACAAAATGTATTAGGCACAAGAGCATCTGCAAAACAATATTTTGCTATACAGAAAAAAATTGATATAGCAGAATATAATGAGACTTCTCAAATTGTAAAAGCGGTGTTTACACCTGTTGAAAAAAAAGGACTTGTTGCTGTATGTTGTGCAGGTACTTCTGACATTCCTGTAGCAGAGGAGGCAGCACAAACAGCAGAATTTCACGGTAGTAATGTCATTCGTATATATGATGTAGGTATTGCTGGTATTCATAGACTTCTTTCTCGTATAGATATTATCCGTTCTGCAAACTGTATTGTAGCAGTTGCTGGTATGGAGGGAGCATTAGGTAGTGTTATTACTGGGCTTGTCAATAAACCAGTTATTGCTGTTCCTACTTCTGTGGGATATGGTACATCTTTTCAAGGTGTTTCCGCACTTTTAACAATGTTAAATTCCTGTGCGGAAGGCATGGCAGTGGTGAATATTGATAATGGTTTTGGTGCTGGCTATATTGCTTCACAAATCAATTGCTTAATTTCTACAAAATAAAACATAACTGTGAAAATATTTACTTTTTGCAATGATTTTATTTAAAAAAAAGAGATATAGAATACTTCAAAAATATTCTATATCTCTTATATTTTTTACTAAATCATAATAATATGTATATCATAGCAAATGCAAAACCTGCTCCCAAAAACAAAAGACTTTTTGACAAATTATCTTTAAAAATCTGTTTTCCTCCTTGTTGATACACTGTAAAATAAACATTTTCTTTTGGTGTGATTTTTACTGTTTTGCTGTTAAAAATATACACTTGTGAAAGTGCTATGATGCCATCTGTAACAGAGGCGAGTATTCTTGCTACAAGCGCTCCTAAAAATGGTAATATACCCAATATCACTGGTCTATAAATTTGATGCTCCAAATTCCAAACTTCTGGCCATCTGTTCAAATATACTGTTTGTCCTTTACTGTCTTTTTCAGTAAGCACTTTTCTGATAAAAAATAGATAAACCACTGCACCTACTGTCAAAGAAATCACTGCACCTTTTAAATTCACCCAACTAAAATAATGTATTTCATGAGCAGGTGCATGACCATATACAAATCCTCTGCCTAATTGCGCAATCATTTCTTGTGTCTGCTTAGGGAATATACCAAAAACAACTGGTATTACTGCACAAAAACTAAACAATATTTTTGACACAATATTCATATATTCTTTTTCTGACTGATATTGTTCAACAGGTTTTTCTATAAATACAGCAACAAACAATTTTGTCATATAAGCAACTGTCAAACCACCTGCAAATAAAAATAAATATTCTATTATTCTCATTTGTGTCACACTTTTACCAGCTTCAGCAAGTAATGCAATTTCTTCTACAATACTTTCATGTATCAATGTTTTGCTAATATATCCATTCCAAAAAGGCACACCCATAACACCCAATGCTCCCATAGCAAATATTGCCATTAAAAGCGGTTTTTGTTTTCCAAATCCTCTAATATGATTTAGATTGAGATTTCTTGTATGGAAATAAATAATACCAGTAGACATAAATAATATCAATTTTACAATAGTGTGGTTTGTCAAATGCAATATTGTACCATCTACTGCTAAAGCATTATGTTCTCCTAAAACACCCTGCATACCAATACCCACCAATATAAAACCAATTTGCGACAATGAAGAACAAGCGAGTGTTCTTTTCAAATCAATAGAAAATACGGCTAGTATTCCTCCTAAAAGCATTGTCATAACACCAAAATATACCATAATCATGCCCCATTTTGCATCATGAAGAAATATTATACCACCTAATATTAGTATACCATATACACCTGTTTTAGAAAGTACACAAGAAAGCAATGCTGTTGCGGGAGCTGGTGCTGCTGGATATACCTCTACAAGCCATGTATGCAATAAAAACATACCTGCTTTTGCACCAAAACCAAACAATATCAACATACCCACAATATAAATTTGATTTTTATTTTCAAAAAGTAATACTGCTTGTTTCAGTTCAGAAAGTGATAATGTACCTGTCATATGATAAAGCATAAATATACCCATCAATGTGACAAGTCCACCTATTACCGCAACAGCTAAATAAGTTGCTGCGGCATGGAGTGCTTCTCCTGTTCCCCTGTGCATAATCAACACATAAGAAGTAAAAGACATCATTTCAAAAAATATAAATGTAGTATATAAATCTCCAGACAAAAATACTCCCATTGTTGCACCCAATGTCATAAGCATAAAAAAGTAATATCTGTTCCGATTTTTGTCTTTTTGAAAATATTCTTTAGAAAGTACTGTTGTAATAAACCATACAAATGCAGTCATAATCGCCAATACTTTATGCAGTCCCTGTCCATAAAATGTAATACCTAAACTACAAAACCCTGATAAAGTATACACATCATTTTCTTTTATAGAAATACTTGTTGCCAATATCACAGCAGTAACAACCCATGTAAAATAATCTCTTGCTGTTTTACTTTTTTTGCCAATGATATAAGAAATCACTGCACTTATCATAGGAAAAAAAACAAGAAATGCTAACATTCTTTTTCTCCTTTCATATCAATAAAATACTGTTTGTGACAGTAAAAACAATGTTTTTGTAACATTTATCATCATTACAATATGCCTTGTGCAATAGCGTCAAATATCTGCATAAATGGTTTTGGATACAAACCAATAATAATAGAAATTGCACTTAATACCAACAGAGGTACTGTCATCAATTTATTAGGGTCTGCCACACCATCATAATACCATGCTGGATATTCCTTTTTAATAGGAAAATATGCCTTTATTATCAAATCAAACAAATACATTGTTGTTAACAACGCAGATATAATAAGCGCAGCAATACCAATATATGCAAAATAATTTCCTGTTTCTACTGCTGCCGTACCCAATGCAAATTTACTATGAAAACCAGCAAAAGGTGGTATACCTGCCATACCAACTGATACGATTGTCATACTTAAAAATATCATAGGCATTTTTGTACCAAATCCCTCTATTTCATAAGCATATTCTCTATGGTTTTGATATAATATTGCTCCTGCACAGAAAAACAATGTAATTTTTAACACAGCATGATAAATCATATGTAATAATCCTGCTGCAAGCCCTGCAGGTGTCATTAGCGCAATACCAAACAATATATATGACAAATTACTGATTGTTGAAAAACCATATCTCCTTTTAATATGAGGCGTTTTCAATGCCATTGTAGAGCCAAATACAATTGTCAGTGCTGTCATAACTAATATCGCATTTTGCACCCATGTACCTTTTAAAAACTCTGTACCAAAATTGTAATATGTCAGTCGTATAATCGCAAATACACCAGCTTTTACAACCGCAACAGCGTGTAATAATGCAGTTACAGGTGTTGGCGCAACTGCAGCAGTAGGCAACCAATAATATAATGGCAATATTGCAGCTTTTACACCAAATCCAAAAAACGCAAGTAAATATACGACATGAAGCATTTCCTCATCTTTTGCAGCAAGCTGTGTATTTAATATACCTCCCATAATAAAATCAAGAGAATTGCCATATATCACAAGAAACACAAGTCCTATAAATGCAAGGGACGCTCCTCCCATCATATAGATTAAATAAATTCTTCCTGCATATCTTGCTTTTCCATCGGCACCATGCATAACAAGTGGTAATGTCACTAATGTCAAAAATTCATAAAATAGATATAATGTTACCATATTTCCAGAAAATGCGATGCCTATTACAATGCCAAATGTCATCATAAAAAAGGAAAAAAATTGCTTTTCTTTGCCCTCATGTTTCATATATTCAAATGCATAAAATGTGGTAATTACCCAAAGTATAGAAACCATAGACGCAAACACCATAGACATACCATCTATATGAAATTTTAACGAAAGTTTTTGACTAAATCGATACAATACAAATACATCTTTTGTATCAAAATACAATACAGCAAATACCAATATTGCATTACATATGATTACAAAGCTAACATATTTCTGCCGTTTCTGTCTGTCCTCCAGTTTAGAAATCAAAAGCACTGCTCCCGCTATCACTGGAAAAAGAATAGGCAAAAGTAACAAATATTGTTGATTCATAAATTTTTACACCTCTCTTTTCCCAATTCAACGAAATATACTATATGAAATCTGCATAATATGGTTTATCATTCCATTCGGAAACATACCAAACACCACAGCAAATATAGAAAGTATGCATAATGGTGCTGTCATCAAATAATTTGGCTCTTTGCTTTCTCTGTGGTAATATTCTTCTGCCCTGCCAGGGAAAAAAGCATCTGCCACAATAGGTAAAAGATATCCCGCTGTAAGCAATGCACTTATCATCAATACACTTGTACCCAAAAGCCCCAAAGTAGCATAATTAGCAGACAATCCTCCTTGTGCCAAAAACCATTTGCTTACAAATCCGCTTGTTGGTGGTATACCTACCAATGATAATGATGCAATAGCAAAGCTCCACATAACAACAGGCATTTCTTTTCCTATTCCTTTTAATTCATTTACAAATGTTTTACCTGTTTTATATATAATTGCTCCTGCTGTAAAAAACAATATATTTTTTGCTACTGCATGGAATATAATCTGAAGCAATGCACCACAAAATCCCAATGGTGAAAAAAGCATTAAACCAAACAATACATAAGATACTTGACTAACTGTGGAATAAGCAAGTCGCTTTTTTAATAATCTTTCTTTATAGGCAAGCATAGAACCCATAAAAACAGTAAATACAGCGAGTACAAGCATTATTTTTTGTACCCATGTATCTTTTAAAAATTCTGCACCAAATAAATAATATGCCACTCTAATGATAGCAAGTACACCGCCTTTTGTAATAATCCCAGAAAGTACAGCACTTGCTGGAGAAGGTGCAACAGGATGAGCAGTAGGTAACCAGCCATGTAGAGGCCACATACCTGCTTTACAGCCAAAGCCTACCATCATTATCAAAAATATAACAAGTAATGTGTTTTCATTTCCTGAAACTAATGAGGCATTTAATGTGCCACCTACCGTAAATGTTATGCTATCACAATAGTAATTCAAAAAGAATGCTCCCAACAATGCAAGCCCTGCACCAAATATAGAATAGCCCAAATATTTCATTGCGGCTTTTGTTGCTTCCTCTGTACCACTATGAATGACAAAAGGCACTGTTAACAATGTCATCATTTCATAAAACAAATACAATGTGAAAAAATTTCCAGAAAAAGCAAGACCATTTAATGCACCCAATGTCATAATAAAAAATGTAAAAAATCGTTTTGTATTTTGCTCATGTTTCATATATTCCTGTGAAAACACTGCTGCAAAACACCATATTATATTCATCAAACAAACAAAAAATTGTGATAACTTATCTGTTTGTAATAAAATAAATACATTTTTATTCATATGCCAAAATGTAAAGCTATCGCTTTTTGTAACACATAAATAAATTGCAATTAGTGCTTCTAAAAATATCACACTTACAATATAAATTTGCTGTTGTTTTTGTCCCTTCACAGTTAAAAAAATCAGCCCAGCAATGATTGGGAATATTACGGGAAACAACAGCATACTATTACCACTCACACACATCAATCCTTTTCTACAATTTTGAATTATAATAAACCGATACCCAACTCAATCATATCAATAATTGGTTTATAAAATATACCCAAACAGAAATTTGTTACAATAAATATAGCGATACCAATTTCCATTCTTCTGGAAACTTTTGGACGTTCTGTTTTTTTCTCAACAGGTGTCCATATAGCAATAGCGGAAGGTATAAAATACATAGCATTTAATATCATACTAATTGCTAATGTCAGTAATGTGATTACCATTTTTTGAGGAGAGTATATTGTTGCAGAGGCAAAATATAATTTTGATACAAAACCTGCTGTCAAAGGCACACCCACCATAGAAAGTCCTCCAACAGTAAAACCAATACCAGCCATAAGATTTTTATGTGCTGCACCTCTCAAGTCATGTATGCCATCCTTTCCTTCTGAAACAGACATCAAACCGCCTGCGCAAATAAAAAGCATTGCTTTTGTTGCTGCGTGTGCTAATATATGAAAGCACGCCGCAACCATACCTGCATGATTACCTAATCCCAAGCCCATATAAATATAGCCTATTTGTGCCGCCGAAGAATAAGCAAGCATATGTTTAATTCTTGTTTCTTTTAATGCTGAAACAGAACCTACTACCATACCTATCAGCCCAAACAAAAACAATACATTTGTAATTCTTAAATTTCTTATCAAATCTATTGTAAAAACGCAGTAAAACATTTTAATATTTAAAAATATAAAACTTTTTAATACTAAACCAGATAATATACTGCTTGATGCTGGTGTTGCCGCAGGATGTGCGCTTGCCAGCATAAAATGAAAGGGAAATACCGCACTTTTAATGGAAATACCAATGATAATCATACCAATTACCACAGCAAATGGAAAAGCGTATTCTCCAGTCCTAGTAAGTTGTATAATAGACTGTTGTATATTAGGCATTAAAAGATGTCCTGTAATACTATACAATAATGATATGCCTATCAAAAAAAGTCCCGAACCCAAAAGACATATAATTAAATAATGCAATGTTGCTGCAATACTTTCTCCTGTACCTTTTGCCATAATAATGGCACAAGATGCAATGGTATTAATTTCCAAAAATACATATGCTGTAAATATATCATTAGTATATATCAATGCAAGCATAGAGCCAAAAAGCAAATTTATCATAACAAAATATAAATTTTGTTTTTCAGCTAATATATCATTTTGAATAAATTTTGCACCACCCAGCAATGTTGTTGCCATAACAAATGAAAATGTTAAAGCCATCAATGCCTCCAAAGGACCTGCTGTTAATTCATTTCCCCAAGGCGCAGGAAAATGTCCCATCATAAATGTAAAACTTTCTTTATTTTGCCAAACACTACCTAAAAGTATTGCAGACAATACCCCCACAATACACACAATAATCAAATTGATTTTCTGTGCTATTTTTCCATTGCTGAACAAAGGTGTAATAATGCCCCCAAACATTGTTAAAAATATACTAATAAAAGGGATATTATGTATATAGTTCACGTGTGCCATCAATGCCCCTCCTTTTTCGCCTTTTCCATAATTTCATCTAAATCCAGAGAGCCATAATGTTTATAAAGCCTTTGCACTAATGCAAGAGAAAACGCTGTCACACTTACAGAAACAACAATACCTGTCAATACCAATCCGCTTGGTACAGGGTTTATAAATTTTTCAACACTTGCTGTTGTTCCTTCCAATACAATAGGTGCTGCTCTACCTGCTATATATCCTTTTGCAGCTAAAAACAAATATACTGCTGTATCCATAATATTTAAGCCTATAAACTTTTTAATCAGATTACGAGAGAGAAGCAGATTCATAAATCCAATGCCAAACAATATTACCGCTGCTGCCTCATAATGATTTGTCATTAAATTTGTCATTTATATCTCTCCTTTTGTAAATAAAGCATAAAAACCATATATCGTACAAGCAACAATCATACCTACACAAATATTTAAAGGCAATATTAAGCCACCACTAAATAATGCTCCTGGTATGCCTTTTGGTATGATATTGGGTAAATGATTTGCTCCTGTAAAAAAAGAATATCCTTTTAATATACAGTATGTTAATAAACAAGTTACATTAATCAAAACAAATGTTTTATATTTAAAAAATCTCTGCATATTCTGTTGACCATTCACAGAAGCATACAACACTAAACCTGCTCCTATAATCGCTCCTCCTGAAAATCCTCCTCCAGGAGAAATATGTCCATTTAACACAACATAAATACCAAATAAAAATAACATAGGTGCCAATAAATTTGCGATTCTTTTCAATATGGTATTGTCATCTTCTTTATCAAACATTTCATCTTCTTTTTCTTCTCGTATTTCCTGTTGTGTTGTATTATATTTATCTTTTTTCAAAAGCATCACAACACAAATAACAGCTAAAAACAGTACATTAGATTCTCCAAAAGTATCGAATGCTCTATAATCTAATATCATACCTGCAACAATATTTGTCGCACCTGTTTCCTCCACACCAGATTCAATATATCTTTGTACTACCTCATTTGATGCAGGATTGTTGCCACCTCCAAAATATGGCAGTGCACTGACAGTATGCAGTAATATAGCAATAAACACTGTACATACAAATGCACACATTACTAAATAAAATATTGCTTTTTTTCTGCCACTCCAAATATATTTTTCAAAATTTTCTTTTATTTTGTTAAAATCTATTTTTTTAAAAGAAATCTTTTTAGGCACTTCAATGGCTTCCTCTCCATTGACCCAATCTACAAAATGTCGCCATGTAGATTTCTTTTTTGGTTCATTCATCATGTGTTCCTTTTATTTCGTGTACTTTTTTTAATGTGAGGAAGAATAATATACTTGTAATACCTGTACCCACTGCTGCCTCTGTAATAGCAAGGTCAGGAGATTCCAAAAATATCCAAACAACAGACATTGCAATACTGTAAGCCATAAATATAATAGCTGCTCTCAGCAGTCTTTTTGTAACAGAAACCAATAAAGCACAAACAATTAAAAATAAAAGTAATAAATTTTCAATCAACATATTATTTTTCTTTCATCCTTTCTTCTAAATTCAAATTTGTTAAAATTTCCGCTTTTGAAATCAAATGGCTACTTACAGGGCTAGTTATCCACAAAAATGCTACAACCAAAAACAATTTTAATATATGAAATATATCAATCCCTAATATCATAAGCCCTATCATTACCAATGCTGTGCCTAATGTGTCTGCCAAAGCTGCTGCATGCATACGATTTAATGTGTAATGAAAACGATACAAACCCAGTACAGCTACTGCAAATACAAATGTACCCAACAACACAAATAATACCCCTACTATTTTACTCACGTTTTTCCTCCTCTCTTCTTTCTTTATAAAGTAACCAACCTTGATGATATTCTGTTACAATACGACACAATACCACCACAGCCAAAAAACTCAACATAGAATATACTAATGCAATATCCACTAAAAAAGATTCTTCCAAATATACAGAAAGTATGCATATAAAACTAACAGCTAATGTCGCAATAATATTAATACAAATCATACGGTCAGTGTACCTTGGACCTTTTAATGCTTTATATAAGCATAAAAACATTAATATAGAAATGATAATCATACATACAAACAACATAGTGTGTAAAAAACTCTCATTTTCTGCCACTCTCCTCTCCCCTTTCTATTTGACTAAGCATTTGTGTAAATATACTGTTTTCGACATTTCCCTCCTCTCTATTGTCCAAAACGTGTACTGTAAATTCATGTCCTTCCATACCTACTGTAATTGTTCCAGGTGTCAATGTAATAGAATTTGCTAATATAACACGCATTCTTTCTAGTTCTAAATCAGATGTAAAGCGTACAAAACTAGGGTGCCATTGATTCATATTGGGGTTTAATATCAGTTTCATTACTGCAATATTCGCTTTTATAATCTCTATAAACAGCACAAAACCATACTTTATAAAATCGAATACACGCCCTTTTAATATACTTTTTCTTTCTTTTTCCCAAATGAATTTTTTTGTAAAATAATACAATCCTCCACATATCAAAGCACCCACCACAGCAAGTTCTAATGTTATTTTGCCATTAAACAAAAACCATAATACATATAGAATGATAAACAGCACATTATTCCCTCCTTTGATAAAATAAATATTGAATAAAAAAGGTACAATGAAAAATACTCATTGCACCAGCCATACCAACTTTTTCCTTTTACACTTATTGCTTGCAGGTAATTTGCTGCAATTTTCTATCTATGTATAATCATACTATATTTTAGTATAATCAATATATTTCATTGTTTATTATGCACTAATATAATAAAATTGTCAATATCGCTTATATTATATGGTTTTGCGCTTTGTTTAAAAATAAATACATAAATGCTACATTAATATACTATTTTTACAAAAAAATCTATTTTTTATACTATTTATATTTTATTTTATAAGTATAATATATAAATTGATTATATATTTTTACCATAAAAAATTTTTTAATAAAAAAATACTAAATTTTTATATTTTTTTATATCATTATAAAACTGTGTTTTTTTAATATATAGAAAAAATTGTATTTATAAAATATAAAATTTTTTATCGTATTTTCAAAAACATGGATTGTTGATGAAACATACAATAAAATAAATATATAAATTATAATAATAAAAAATAATACAAATACTTATATTGACAAAATATAAATTTTAATGACAATATATACACTGTTTTTTAACAATCAAAAATATATTTTATAAATGTCATGTTTTTTAAAGCAAAAATAGTGTATAATAGGCTATGGTATCTATTCCAAAAAGAAAGAGAGAATGAATCAATGGAAAAACTAATGATGATAGACGGAAACAGCATTGCCAACAGAGCATTTTATGGTGTGCCACTACTTACCAATGCAGAAGGCAAATATACAAATGCAATATATGGTTTTTTAAACATACTTTTTAAATTATTAGAAGAAGAACAACCTAACTACCTAGCAGTAGCATTTGATTTGCATACACCCACATTTCGCCACAAAATGTATGAACAATATAAAGGCACAAGAAAAGGTATGCCTGAAGAATTACAGCAACAAATGCCTTTATTAAAACAAGTTCTGACCGCTATGCATATCAAGCAATATGAAATAGAAGGATATGAAGCAGATGATATATTAGGTACGCTTTCACAAAAAGCAGAGCAATGTGGCATGACAGCAGTAGTGATATCTGGCGACAAAGATTTATTACAGCTTGCAAGTGATACATTAAAAATACGTATGCCTAAAACAAAGGGCGGAAAAACAGAAATAGAAGATTATAACGAAAAAGATGTCATTGAAAAATATGGTGTGACACCTACACAGTTTATAGATGTAAAGGCATTGATGGGAGATAGTTCGGATAATGTACCAGGTGTACCCAGTATTGGTGAAAAAACAGCAATTAAAATTATACAACAATACAAAAATATAGAAACCGCCATACAAAATTGTGATGATATCAAACCCAAAAAAGCATCTGAAAATTTAAAAGCATTTCAACAACAGGCAATACTTAGTAAAACATTAGTCACGATTGTAAGAGATATTCCTTTAAAAATGGATAAAAAAGATATGGTTATAGAAAATTTATTTACAGAAGAAGCATATACCATACTAAAAAATTTAGAATTTAAAACATTTTTGAATCGTTTTGAGCAATTTCAAAAAAAGCAAAAAACAAAAAAAGAAATTAATTATCAAACCATAACAGAACCCTCACAATTTAATTCTATTTTTGAATGTTTAGAAAAACAAAAAGAAACTGCTTATATTTTACTTTCAGAAAATAATATCATAAAAGGTATGAGCTTATATGATGGCGGAGAAAACGCTTATTTTTTATACTGTCAAAATAATACATCTGATTTACTACAAGCAGCAAAAAACTTTTTTGAAAGCAATGAATACTATAAAATTGCTCATTACGCCAAAAAAGATATGACATCACTGCGTCATTATGATATAGAATTAAGTGATGTGATATTTGATACTGCATTAGCAGCATATATATTAAACTCGACAAAAGATTCTTATGAATATGATGATATTGCAGGAGAATTTTTAGAAGAAGTATATCCTTCCGAAATGGAAATATTCGGAAAAGGAAAATCAAAAAAATCTTTTCAAGATATCGAACAATGTGAATTACAGCAATTTGCTTGCAGACAGGCAGAAATTTCCTATCGTTCTAAAGAAGTACTTTTACAAAAAATAGAAAAAAATAATCAGAAAAAATTATATTTTGACATTGAATTACCTTTAATTAGAGTACTTGCAGACATGGAAAAATATGGCATAAAAGTAGACAAACAAGCATTACAGCAATATGGTACAGAACTGCAAAAAAGCATAGACAAATTAACATTAGAAATATACACCATTGCTGGTATAAAATTTAATATTAATTCTCCAAAACAATTAGGAGAAATATTATTCAGCAAAGAATACATGGCACTACCTGGAGCAAAAAAGACAAAAACAGGATACTCTACAGCCGCAGAAGTACTCGAAAAATTAAAAAATTCACACCCTATTATTGATAAAATATTACACTATCGTCAATTAACAAAATTAAAAAGCACTTATGTAGATGGCTTATTGTCTGTATTAGATGAAAAAACACAAAAAATATATTCTACATTTCATCAAACTATTACAGCAACAGGACGCATCAGTTCCACAGAGCCTAATTTACAAAATATACCTATTCGTTTAGATTTAGGCAGAGAACTCAGAAAGGTATTTATACCAACAGATGAAAATTATTGTTTTTTAGATGGAGATTACTCTCAAATAGAATTAAGAGTACTCGCTCACATTGCTCATGATGAAACACTCATTGATGCATTTACAAAAAATCAAGATATACACAGATTAACAGCATCACAAGTATTCAATATCCCTTTTGATGATGTGACAGAACTGCAAAGAAGAAATGCAAAAGCGGTTAATTTTGGTATTGTATATGGTATTGGTGCATTTAGTTTAAGCCAAGACTTAAATATTACAATAAGAGAGGCAGAAAATTATATTGCAGGATATTTTGCAAAATATCCCAATATCAAAAAATACATGGATAAATCTGTAATAGAAGCAGATGAAAAGGGATATGCAGAAACACTTTTTGGTAGAAGAAGAGCAATGCCAGAACTACATTCTAAAGCATTTGCTATGCGCTCTTTTGGCGAAAGGGTAGCAATGAATATGCCTATACAAGGCACAGCAGCAGATATTATTAAAATTGCTATGATAAATGTACATAAAAAACTGATTGAAAAAGGTTTACGTGCAAAATTGATATTGCAGGTACATGATGAATTGCTTTTAGAAGTACACAAGCAAGATGTAGAAGCAGTTTCTCAATTATTAAAGCAGACAATGGAACAAGCTGTAACATTAAATGTTCCTATGCTTGTAGATGTTCATAAAGGAAATTGTTGGTATGAAACAAAATAAAAATAATAGAAAGGCGATAAAAATGAAAGTAATTGGATTAACAGGAGGAACAGGAAGCGGTAAAAGTATCGTATCCGCTTTTTTAAAGCAAAATGGTGCTTATGTAATTGATGCAGACGAAATTGCACATGGTATTATTGCAAAGGGAAAACCTGCTTATGAAGAACTCACATCTTATTTTGGTGGAGCAATATTAGATGAAGATAGAAATATACTACGTAAAAAATTGGGCAGTATTGTATTTACAAATAAAGAAAAATTGGATTTTTTAAATCACTGTACGCATAAATACATTATACAGGAAATTGATAAAAAAATTGCAGAAAGAAAACAAAAAAAAGAGGATACTTGTATTGTATTAGATGCTCCTCTATTATTAGAAGCAAATCTTGAAAATAGATGCAGTGAAATCTGGGTTGTATTTGCAGAAGAAGAAGTCAGAGCAAGGCGTATTATGGAAAGGGATAACATTACATATCAAGATGCAAAAAATCGTATTGGTTCTCAAAAAAATTGGGAAGTTTATCGTCAAAAAGCAAATTTGATATTAGATAACAGCAAAGATTTAGAGCATTTAAAAAGACAATTAGAATCTATATTTTATATTAGAATAGGAAATGGAGATAAAATATGAAATTATGTATTAAACTTGCAAAGATAACATTATATTTTGCAGTTGTGATACTTTTTTGCCGTTTTGTACTACTGCCTTATATTTTTCCTATAAAATATCAAAAAGAAATAAATTATTTTTCAGAACAATATGCCTTAGCCCCCTCTTTAATATATGGTGTTGTTTTTACAGAAAGTAGATTTAATGAAAATGCCATTTCTATAAGAAATGCAAAGGGCTTAATGCAGATAGGACAAACAACAGGAGAATGGGCAGGAGAAATATTAAACATTTCAGAATACCATCAAGAAATGCTTTTTGAACCGACTATCAATATTCAAATTGGCTGTTGGTATTTGCATAAACTGCATAATCAGTTTGAAACAACACAGACGGCTTTAGCAGCATATAATGCTGGTAGTGGTAATGTATCAAAATGGCTTCAAGACAGCAATTATAGTGATGATGGTAAAACATTAAAAGATATTCCTTATGAAGAAACAAAAAAATATGTAAAAAAAGTAATGATAGTACAAAAAATATATCAGTGGATATACCATATACAATAAATATCATATCAACAATCAAGCAAGGAGAAAATGATGAAAAAAATAATATTGATTTGTACTACCTTGCTTTTAGTATTAGCAGGGTGTCGCAAAGAATTAAATGAAAATCAAACAGAACAGACAGAACAAACAGAACAGCAACAAATATCAGAACAAATACAGCATCAATCAAATGAAATAACAGAAAATTTACCCATACAAGAAGGAGGTACACTTTCTCTTTCTATGAGAAATGCAGAAACACTAAACCCTCTTTTAAATCAAGATGCTTCTGTAGATACGATATTAAAATTGATATATATGCCATTAATCAAATTAGACCAAAACCATAAGCCTTCTCCTTGTATTGCACAAAGTTGGAGTTTTGACGAAGGCGGTACAGTACTTTCTTTAAATTTAAGAAATGACATTTATTGGCAAAATGGTACAAATTTAACAGCAGATGACGTTATATATTCTTTTAATACATTATCCAGAGCAGCAGATGCAAATGCAGTATACAAAGATTGTATGAATTACATTAGAAGTTATACTAAAACATCTGATTATAGTATTAATATTACATTTCAGCAAAATTTCAGTGGTAATTTATATGCTTTGCTTATGCCTATTATCAGTAGTGAATATTATGGCAGTAATGTAACAAAATCTGATAAAAATATGATTCCTATGGGAAATGGCTATTTTGAATTTGAAAACTATGTTCCTGCAAAAGAAATGCTATTAAAAAAATGCGTTAGCAGTTTTGGAACAACAGCGCATATTGATAATATTAGAGTCAATATCAGTGCAGATAAAGATACAGATTTATATTCTTTTGAACAAGGATTAACAGATTTACTTATTATGAATACATCTGATATTGGTAAATCAGATAATGATAGCAAAATAAAATATTATGAATATACAACAAATTATTATGATTTTGTAGGATTTAATTTTTCAAAAAGTTTATTTCAAGATAGTAATGTTAGAAAAGCCATTGCACACATTACACCAAAACAGTCTATATTAGAAAGTGTATATTTAGGGCGGGGACATATTACAGAAAGCCCTGTCAATCCCACATACTGGTTTTATGAACCAGAAGTCACCACATATGATTTTAATTTGAGACAGGCAAGTGATTATTTAGAGGCATCTAATTGGAAAGATACAAACGAAGATGGTATATTAGATAGAACAACAAATGAACTTTCAGAAACATTTCATATTTCTATATTATATAATACAGAAAATGAAATTAGAAAACAAATTGCAATACGCTTAGGAGATGAATTAAGAGGAATTGGCGCAAGTGTATCACTAGATGGACAGCCTTATGATGTTTATGCACAAAAATTACAGTCTGGTGATTTTGATTTGTTTATAGGAGGTTGGCACTTCTCTGTAATACCCAATTACTCTTTTATGCTTCACTCTGCACAAGTTAATGCAGCAAATTATGCCCGTTATCAAAATGGAGATATGGACGCACTTTTAGGCATAGCCTATAATAGTGTAAAAGAGGAAGATATAAAAGCAGCATATAGTAATTTGCAAAAAAAGATTGCAGAAGAATTACCTTATATTAGTATTGCTTTTCGTAATTTTATACTACTTTCTTCTGAAAAGGTACATGGAGATGTCAAGCCATTAGAAAACAATGTTTTTGATAATATTAATGAATGGTTTTTATATCAAAAAGAGTAATTTTAATAAAAGTGTTTAAAATTTTAAATATTACTTTATTATTTGTATTTTTTATTGATAGCTGTTTATAAAATATTTTTGTTCATACAATTTATACAATTTTTATAATGAAACATCATGAAAACCGAAATAAAGGGAGTGTTATTATGTCTGAAATGCGAAAAAATAAACTGACACAAGAATGGATATTATATGCAGAAAATCGCCAAAAAAGACCCTATGAATTTGAAAAAAAAATGACAAAAAAACAAACAGAAAACAACACTTGTCCTTTTTGTAAAGGAAATGAATATAAAACAACAGAGGCAATATTTCAAGATAGAGAAGAAAATTGGAGTATAAGAGTATTTCCCAATCGCTTTCCAGCTGTGGAAAGTCATTGCAATGAAATAATAGAAAAAGAAAGTTTTTATGAAACAATGCCAGCGGTAGGTGTACATGAAGTGATAGTGGATACTCCCAACCATAACGAAACAATAGAGCAATTTACATTAGAACACTTAGAAAATGTGTTAACTGTTTTACAACAACGCTTTTTGCATATTAAACAAAAACAAAATATCAAACAAGTACAAGTGTTTAAAAATGCTGGAGCAGATGCAGGTATGTCTATACAACACTCTCATTGGCAGTTAATTGGATTACCTGCTGTATCAAAAAGACAACTCACATATCAAAATACATCAAAACAATATCAAAAAGAGCATAATAGCTGTATAATATGTGATATGATTGCATGGGAAAAAAATAAAAAAAGTCGTGTTTGCTGTGAAACAGAGTATTTTATTGCTATCGCTCCCTATGCATCACGTTTTTCTTATGAAATATGGCTGATACCAAAAAAACATATTTGTTCTTTTGGCAATTTAGATAAACAACATTTAAAAGATTTAGCTGTAATATTAAAAAATATGCTAAAACGTATTACAGAATTAAGAGATGATATCAGTTATAATATTTGTTTTATAGAAGGCGGTACAGAAGAAATCGAAAGCGATGGCAACAGTCTGCATTGGTCAATACAAATATTACCAAGAATAGGTGGCTTTGCAGGGCTTGAATTTGCTACTGAAACATATATCAATTCTATATTACCTGAAACAGCTGCAAAATGGTATAGAGGAGAATCCAAAAAGAAATAAAATGATAATTATGATAGCCAGCATATTTTAAATGCTGGCTTTTATTTATTTTTACTTATTACATCAATATAAAAATTCCTTTTACATAAATAGAATAGAAACTATTTTTTTTACCAATTCCCATAATAAAAAATGTATATGTAATAAAAAAGAAATCAATGCAATGCCAAAAAATGTACCTGTAAAAAATCGTAATGGATTATTGCTAAACCATTTTGTTTTTAACTGCAACACTCCATCTATCACCAAAGGCATTACAAAAACAATACACCAACCCCAACTAGCATACCAATGCAAAAAAACAAATAATAAACATTCTAATATCATGCCAAATAGTTCACCAGTACATCTGGCACAAATGGGAAATTGTTTTCCTTTCCAAAAAAATGAGCGTGCAGGCAAGCTATGACAACCAAAAAATATTTTTAAAAAAAATCCAAATTTTTTCATAATAAATCAAATACCGCTGTAATGATTAATGCAATTATCGCTACAATTAATATAAAAGAATACAAAAAACATAATATCATTGGTATCGTAAATAGCGCACCCATACCAATTAACGCACTATCTTTTATTTTTTGTGCTAAAGCAGGCTTTTTGATTTTCCAAACAATATATAATATCAACCCTATTGACGGAAAGCAACAGCTAATTGTTCTCCATACATTATCCTCATTACATATTTGTGTTGCTTTTTGTTCTTCTGTTATAACTGCATTACAATAGGGGCATTGTATTGTAGTATCTTCTATTTCTTTTCCGCAATTCGTGCAATACATAGTTTTCACTTCCTTATTATTAAATTATTAATACATTCCACCCATTTCTCCTATCACTGCAAAAACATAAAATACAAATAAATAAATGATAATTGTAATTAAAATTCCTAACACAAATCCTATGATTGCACCAATACCAGCCTTTTTACCACATTTTGGCTTGGTATCTTTCCATACAATATACAATACCAATCCTACAATAGGTACACAACAACCTAATACGCCCCACCATATACTACCACTATCTTCTATATTGATATGATTTTGTATTACAGGTGTATTACAATATGGGCATTGTACTAAATTATTATCTATTTCTTTTCCACAATTTTTACAATACATTTTATTCACTCCTTCATTCTAAAAAATATTTATATTTGTTGCGCTTATAACAGCAAAACTTATTAAAATCTTAAACAATATAGGCAATACAACAGCTAAAATAAAACCAATTAATGCACCAATACCAGCCTTTTTACCAGACTTTGGTTTGACATCTCTCCATACAATATACAATACTAATCCCACTATGGGTAGACAACAACCTAATACACACCACCACATACTGTCATTATCGTTTATATTCATTTGATTTTGATATGTATTACAATATGGGCATTGCACTAAATTATTATCTATTTCTTTTCCGCAATTTTTACAATACATTTTATTTACTTTCCTTTCTTAATGTTTCTATTTATTATTTTCATTATAGAATATAATCTAACAATCGAGCTATCAAAAAAAACATAACAAAAACTAATGCTCCTTTTGCTGCTATTTTAGCATTAGCAGGACTTACATCTTTCCATAAAATATATAATATTACTCCTATTATAGGACAACAAAAGCCTAATACACCCCAACAAGTATCTGCTTTCTGTTGCTCTTGTGGTATTGTTACAATAGATATATTACAATGAGGACATTTTATTTCATTATCTTTTATTTCTTTTCCACAATTTTTACAATATATATGCCATTCCTCCTCTTTATTAAAATATGATATCAGTACTTATTATATCACATACGATATTTTATTACAATATTCTACTATATTTTTTACTTATTATCTATAACATAAAACAGCACTCAAGTAATACCTGAGTGCCATTTAAAACTATTTTATTTTTCCATTTGTGCTAATCTTTCTTCTATTTGTGCAAGCATTGCTCTATATTTTACTTCTTTTGCTTTTTCTTCTTCAATTACTTTTTCTGGTGCTTTTGCAACAAACCCTTCATTTGCCAATTTGTTTACAACTCTATCAATTTCTTTTTGCATTTTTTGTTTTTCTTTTGTCAAACGCTCTATTTCTTTTGTAATATCAACCAATTCTGCAAATGGCATATAAATGACAGCATTTGGAATCATTACAGAAACAGCATCATCGCCTATATTGCTTTTATCTGATTGTATAGAAACATCACTTGCATAAGACAATGTTTTGAAAAATACTTTTGATTTTTCAAATATATCTGCAACCTCTTTGTTTTCTGTTACAACAAATACCTGTGCTTTTTTAGAAGGTACTACATTCATTTCTGCTCTAATATTACGTATATTTCTAACAGCCTCTTTTATCATATCAATTTCTTTTTCATTTTCTGTAAATACCCATTGTGGATTTAATACTGGCCATTCAGAAATCATAATGCTTTCTTGTTCATTTTGTATATTTAAGAATAATTCTTCTGTAATAAATGGCATAAATGGGTGCAACAATTTCAATGCTGTAAGCAATACTGTTTTTAATGTCCAAAGTGCAGCAATTCTAGTATCATCTTGTTTATTATAAAGACGTGGTTTTACCATTTCAATATACCAGTCACAATATTCGTCCCACAAGAAGTCATGTACTTTTTGTGCAGCAATACCCAATTCATAACCTTCCATATTTTCTTCTACATCTTCAGCAAGTGTATTTACTTTAGAAAGTATCCATTTATCTGCTGATGTTAAATGAGAAGGCATTTCTTTAGGCAAATCTTCTTCCAAATTCATAAGCACAAAACGGGAAGCATTCCACAATTTATTTAAGAAGTTTCTGCTTGCCTCCAGTCTTTCCCAATAGAATCTCATATCATTTCCAGGAGCATTTCCTGTAATCAACATCAATCTCAAAGCGTCTGCGCCATATTTATCAATGACTTCTAATGGGTCAATACCATTACCCAATGATTTTGAGAATTTTCTACCTTTGTCATCTCTTACCAAGCCATGTATAAATACATCATGGAAAGGAGTTTGTTTCATCCATTCCATACCAGAGAATGTCATTCTAACAACCCAGAAGAATATAATATCATATCCTGTTACCAATACGCTTGTAGGATAAAAATGTTTTAAATCTTCTGCATTTTCATCAGGCCAGCCTAATGTAGAGAAAGGCCATAATGCAGAGGAGAACCATGTATCCAGTGCGTCTTCATCTTGTGTCAATGAAGTACAACCGCACTTTTCACATTTTTCTGGTGTTGTTTTAGATACTGTAATGTGTCCACAATCTGCACAATAATATGCAGGTATTCTATGTCCCCACCAAAGTTGACGAGAAATACACCAATCTTTAATATTATCTAACCAATGTAAATAAACCTTACCAAATCTATCTGGTATAAAACGAAGTGATTTATCTTTATATATATCAATAGCTGGTTTTGCCAATTCGTCCATTTTTACAAACCATTGTAATTTTATCATAGGTTCTACAACTTTATTACAACGTTCATGTGTACCAACAGCATGAGTAATATCTTCAATTTTTACTAAATAGCCTTGTTCTTTTAATTCTGCAACAATTTTTTCTCTTGCCTCATATCTGTCCATGCCTTGATATTTTCCAGCATTTTCATTCATAGTACCGTCGTCATTGAGTACGTTAATTCTTTCCAAATTATGACGAACACCTACCTCAAAGTCATTAGGGTCATGAGCTGGTGTGATTTTAACGACACCTGTACCAAATTCTCTATCAACATAGCTATCTGCTACAATAGGAATTTCTTTTCCTACCAAAGGTAATATACATTTTTTCCCAATCAAATGCTGATATCTTTCATCATCTGGGTGTACTGCCACAGCAGTATCTCCTAACATTGTCTCAGGGCGTGTTGTAGCAAGAAGTAAATTCTCATCGCTACCTACAATAGGATAATTGATATGATAAAAATGTCCTGCTGTATCCACATGATTTACTTCTGCATCAGATATTGTTGTCTGACACTCTGGACACCAGTTAACTATTTTTTCTCCTCGATATATCAAACCTTTTTTGTACAATCTTACAAAAACCTCTAATACTGCATCAGAAAGTCCTTCGTCCATAGTAAAACGAACTCTTTCCCAGTCACAGGAAGCACCCAGCTTTTTAATCTGATTTAATATGATATTGCCATATTCTTCTTTCCAAGCCCATGCTCTCTCTAAAAAGCCTTCTCTGCCAACATCTGCTTTTGTCAAACCTTCTTGCGCCATTTTCTGAACTACTTTTAATTCTGTTGATATACTAGCATGGTCAATACCAGGTAGCCAAAGTGTATTATATCCTGCCATTCTTTTCCATCGAATCAATATATCTTGTATGGTATTGTCTAAAGCGTGTCCCATATGGAGCTGTCCTGTAATGTTTGGTGGTGGCATAACAATACAGTATGGTTTTTTTGTTTTGTCAATAATTGTGTGGAAATATTTTTTTTCCATCCATTGTTGGTATAAACGCTCCTCTACTTTAGAGGGGTCATAATTTTTTGCTAATTCTTTCATTTGTTTTCCTCCTATACCTCTCTTTTGTTCTGTTTTGTTCATATGACAACATAATATCACTACAAAACTATACTTTGTATATTTTTAAACTTGTAAATGTAATCAAATATTACAAAATTATTTTTCATATTTCATTAACAGAACAGTTTTTCATATATAAATATTTTCAAAAAAAAGAACTTTCTATCCAAAAAGGACGAAAGTTCGCGGTACCACCTTTATTCCTGTATTGATTGCATTTCATTATAAACAATACAGACACTTAAAAGCTTATAACGGGGCAAACCGTTTTTACCTACACACAATAAATTGCTTCAGCAAAAAAGCTCCAAAGCTACATTCTCTACATTCAAACTAAAAAACTCACAGCATTTGTTTTTCTCTCTGAAAGCTGAATCATAGATACTCCTCTTTTTCATTGCTTTTTTTCTTATACAAATTTTAGTAGACGTTTTTGATTTTGTCAACACTTTTTTTAATAAGAATGATATTTTATTCTATTCCCTTTTGAAATTTTGATATATTTAGCAGTATTCCCATCATAGACATAGCAATAGCAAGAGATGTACCACCATAACTAACAAAAGGTAATGGCTGTCCTGTATTGGGTATAGTATTTGTTGTAACAGCGATATTGATAATACTTTGAAAAGCAATTTGTGCTGTAATACCTGTTGCAACCAAACTACCGAACTGGTCTTGTGCATTCATAGCTATTTTAATGCCTCTCCATACCAATATTGCAAAAAGCAGTATAATCAGTGCTGCGCCCAACATTCCCAATTCTTCCGAAATAATAGCAAATATAATATCATTATATGCTTCTGGTAAAAATGTTTTTTGTCTGCTTTGCCCTAATCCCAATCCAAACATTCCCCCAGATGCTACGGCAAAAAGACCTTGTATAATTTGATAGCCTTTATCTGTTGGGTCTGAAAAAGGGTCTAACCATATTTGTATACGTCCTAAACGATAACCGCCAGAGTTTGAACTACCCAAACCAGGCAACAATATGGCAAGTATGCCTGCACCTACAACTGGTCCACTGACATAAGCAAAATATTTCATATCAAATCCTGCTGCAAAAAGTATTGTACCTCCTATTAAAGCTAAAAGCAATGCACTACTAAAATTTGTAATGGCAATCATAGCACAAGGAATTGCTACAATACTCAAACATTTTATAAATCCTGTAAAATCTTTTAAATAATCTTTATGTAAGCAAATAAAATGAGCTAAAAATAATGTTGTTGTAATTTTTACAATTTCAGAAGGCTGAAATCCCCAAAGCCACCTTTTTTGTCCGTTTGCCACCGTACCAAAAGGTATCAATAATATCAGCAATATACAGCCTACTACATAAACAGGTAGTGTAAATCTTCTCAAATAGCGATAGTTAAAATTTGTCATAAAAAACATACCCACTAAACCAAATAAGCCATTTCTAAATTGCTTTTTTACAAAATAAAGCATATCATTATTAAATTTTTCTGATGTCATGGCATCATAATAACTAGAACTAAATATCATGACAATACCAAACAACACAAGCAGTATTACCACAAATACTACAATATAGTCATATGATGCTTTTGAAGCTTTCTTTTTTACTGCTGTTTTTCTTTTTTTAGCCATAGAGGCTTCCGCCATATGTGTCACCTCTTTATTGTTATATTATAAATATTCTCTTACCAATTTCTTAAATAAATCTCCTCTTTGTTCGTAATTGTCAAACATTCCCCAGCTTGCACAGGCAGGAGAAAGCAATACACAATCTCCCTTTTCTGCTTTGTCATGACAAAGTGAAATAGCTTGCTCAAATGTTTCACATTTTGAAATTGCTGTAAATCCTGCTTCTATTGCTTCCCTTTCTATTTGCTCCGCTGTTACACCAATCAATACAAGATGTTTGACTCTACCTGGAAACAATTTTACCCATTCTGCAAATGAAACACCTTTATCATATCCTCCAGCAATCAAAAGTATAGGACGTTTCATAGCAAGCACTGCTTTAATTGATGCATCTGTATTTGTTCCTTTAGAGTCATTATAATATTCAACATCATTTATTGTTTCTACATATTCTATTCTATGCGCTACCCCTGCAAATTCTTTCGTAATTTTTATTATTTTTTGCAAAGGCACACCAGCACAAACCGCAATAGCACATGCTGCCATAATATTTTCATAATTATGAACTCCCAATAATTTTAACTCATCTACATGAAATAATGTTTCATGCATATTTTCCCAGCAAATTTTAATATTGCCGTTTTCTAAATAAATGCCCTCTTTCAGCACTGTTTGACTACTGAAATAAAATACTTTTGCTATGGTTCTTTTTGCCATATCTCTGCAAAATTCATCTTCCCAATTTAATATACAATAATCCTGTTCTGTTTGATTTTTCCAAACTCTTTCTTTCATAGCAATGTATGTTTCCATTGTTTTATGTCTGTTTAAATGGTCTGGTGTAATATTCAATACTGCGCTGATTTTAGGGTGAAAAGTATGCGCTGTTTCCATTTGAAAACTGCTGATTTCTGCCACAACCCAGTCATCATCTGTTAGACTTTCCACTTTTTCACTATATGGCACACCAATATTACCTACCACAACAGTATTTTGATATTCCGATTTTAATATCTCTCCTACTAATGTTGTTGTTGTTGTTTTGCCATTTGTTCCTGTAATTGCAATAACAGGACATGGTGTCATAGTATAGGCAAGCTCTACTTCACTCCATACAGATATGTTATTTTTTTGTGCTTCCAATAAAAAAGGCAAATCACAAGGCACACCAGGGCTTAATATAATCAAATGTTGTTTTAAAACAATATCATCTGGATTTTTGCCAGCATATATTGTAATGCCCTTTTTTTCTATATCAGAAACATCTCCTAATTGTTCTATTGTTTTTAAATCTTGTAATGTCACAAATGCGCCTTTTTTTGCAAGCAGTTCCGCTGCTGCAATACCACTCCTTGCCATACCACATACAAGAACATTTTTTCCCTTATATTCCAATGAAAACCCTTCTTTCTATACTGCAAATAAATACCGACAGCCTAAAAATGCAATTAAACAAAGCAATGTTGTAATAACATAAAATATAGTTACTATTTTTGTTTCACTCCACCCACATAATTCAAAATGATGGTGTATAGGTGCCATTTTAAAAAAGCGTTTTCCACCTGTTTTTTTAAAATATAACACTTGTATCATAACAGAAATCGATTCTAAAAGATATATAAACCCTACAATCAATATAAATATAGGCATTTTTAACAAAAATGCAGATGCTGCAACAAATCCGCCTAATGCAAGAGAACCTGTATCTCCCATAAATACCCTTGCTGGATAAGCATTAAATATCAAAAAGGCAAGTAATGCACCAATGACACCGCCACAAACTGGTAATATGCCACTTCCTGCTCCCCAAGATACTAGCATAAAAAATACTGCTACAATGAGTGTTACACCGCCTGCTAATCCGTCTAAACCATCTGTTAAATTTACACCATTTACAGTACCTAATATTGCTACAATTAAAAATGGTACAAAAATCATACCCATATCAATGGTCATTCCTTTTGTAAAAGGTATATAAATTTCTGTTCCAAAATTAGACTGATATAAATAATAAGCAAATACTCCCGTAATCACAAGCTGTCCTATTATTTTTTGCATTGCTTTTAATCCTAAAGAACGCTTTTTCACTACTTTAATATAGTCGTCAATATAGCCTATTATACCAAATCCTAACGTCACAAGTACAACAGCAATGCCATCATAATTTTGTTTTAAAAATAAGAAACTTCCCCCACAAAATGCAATTAGTATAGCAATTCCTCCCATAGTAGGTGTTCCTTGCTTTTTCAAATGACTTTCTGGACCGTCATCTCTTTCTGTTTGTCCGTATTTCATTTTATGCAATATTGGTATGAGTATAGGACAAAGTATGACACCTATCACAAACGCAATCATAATTGCATAAATCCCTTGTATCAGTTGTTCCAAATGAATTTCACCCCTTGTATTTTCTGTTGTTGCTGTGTTTATATCATATTATCATAACTACATATAAATACAGCATACTATGTTTGTCAATTATTTTTGTTGTAATTTTTCAACTGTTTTTTCAAATTGTCTACTTCTAGATGCTTTCACTAATATGGTATCCCCCTCTTTTAACAATGAAATACCATTTTCCCAAAAAGATTGTTGTGTATCAAAATGGTACACTTGTTTTGTACCTTTTTGTTTTGCACACTCATCATAATAATTTGCAATATCTCCTATTGATATCAATACATCAATATTTTTTTCTCCTACATATTCCCCTACTTCTTTATGCATTTGTTTTTCATTTTCTCCCAGTTCTCCCATAAAGCCTAATATAGCAACTTTTCTGCCTTCTGCTTTTGCCAAAACATCAATAGACGCTTTCATAGAAACAGGATTTGCATTATATACATCATTTATAATTGTAAAGCCATTTGCTTTGATAATATTCATACGCATTTTTGTAGGTACAAATGAGGCAATGCCTTTTTGAATTTGTTCTGTTGTTAAACCTAATTCTAATCCTACTACGGTTGCTGCTAATGCATTCATAACCATATGCTGCCCAGCCATAGGAATCATAACATTAAAATCTCCTTTTGTTGTATGGATATCACAAGAAATAGATTCTACACCATGACTTTTGATATTATCTGCATAAATGCCTTTTTTATGTTCCACACCATACCATATAATATTCTGTTTAATTTTTCCTTCTAATGTTTGTAGTTTGTCATTGTCTGCATTTAATATGGCAATACCTTTTTCATTCATGCCATCAAATACTTCACTTTTTGCTTTTAATATACCCTCTCTACTGCCCAGCATTTCCATATGTGCTACACCTACATTTGTAATGACAGCAATCACAGGTTTTGCAGCAACAGAAAGATTATGTATTTCACCAAAACTGTTCATACCCATTTCTAACACAGCAATTTCATGTTGTTTTGTAAGTTGTGCTGTCATAAGGGGCATACCAATATTTGTATTATAATTCCCTGCTGTTTTTAAAACACAATATTTTTGTTCTAAAACAGATGCAATCATATCTTTTGTTGTGGTTTTTCCCACACTACCTGTTACAGCAACAACAGGTATAGAAAGTTCTTTTATAATGTATTCTGCAATATCCAATAATGCTCTTACAACACTATTTACACGTATAATATATTGTTCTTGTTTGATATCTACATCTTTTTCAGCAAAACAACATATTGCACCTGCTTCAAATGCTTTTTGTATAAAATCATGTCCGTCTACTCTTTCTCCTACTATGGGGGCAAAAATATCGCCCTCTTTTACTTTTCGGGAATCACTTTGTAGTCCTGTTGCCTGTTTTTGCAATCCCTTTTTTTCTCCTATCAATGTGCCATTTACAATTTCCGCTATTTTTTGTAATGTTATAGGTATCATAAATTATCCTTTCCAAAAGCTTTTTTTACTTCTTCTACATCATCAAAATGTATTGTTTTGTCTGCAAAAATTTGATAATTTTCATGTCCTTTTCCAGCAATGACAATCAAATCGCCTTTCTGCCCATATTCTACTGCATGGCAAATAGCTTCTCGTCTGTCCACTAATTTAATATAATTACAATTTGTTTTTTTCATGCCTTCTTCTACATCATCTAATATAGCAGAAGGGTCTTCTGTTCTAGGATTATCTGATGTAATAATACAATAGTCTGAAAGTTTTCCAGCTATTTCTCCCATAATAGGTCTTTTTGTTTTATCTCTATCGCCTCCACAGCCAAAAACAGTAATGATTTTCCTTTTTACAAATTCTCGTGCTGTATTTAATATATTTTCTAAACCGTCTGGTGTATGAGCATAATCTATTATAGCATTTGCTTTACGACTTTTTACTGTTTGAAATCTTCCAGCAACACCTGCATTACTATTTAATCCTGCAATAATATCTTCCATAGCAATACCCATAAATATACAAGCACCAATCGCACCCAAAGCATTATAAATACTAAATCTACCTGGTGTATGCAGTAACACAGCATATTGCTTATTATCATAACATAGTGTAAATTTTACACCATCTGCTGATATATCAATTTCTTTTGCTGTAATGTCTGCTTGTTTATCTATACCAAATGTTAACACTTCTCCTTTTGCATTCTGTTTCATAAATTCTCCTGCATTATCATCTATGTTAATCACACTTTTTTCACTTCTTTGAAAAAGCAATGATTTTGCTATTTTATAGTTTTCCATTGTTTTATGATAATCTAAATGGTCTTGTGTTAAATTTGTAAATATACCAATGTTATATTTTATACCATCTACTCTATGCAAATCAAGAGAATGAGAAGATACTTCCATAACAACATCTGTTACATTTTCTTGTTTCATTTCATAAAACAATTCCTGCAATTCCAATGATTCTGGTGTTGTTCTATCTGCATGAAGTATTTTATCCCCTATACGGTTTTCAATCGTTCCTACAATACCTACTTTATGTCCAATAGTATCTAATACAGATTTTATAAGATATGTTGTTGTTGTTTTGCCATTTGTTCCTGTTACGCCTATTACATTCATGCTGTTACAAGGGTGATTGTAATAATTTGCGGAAAGTATCGCCAAAGCATGACGAGTATTGCTTGTTTGCAATATCGTTATATCTTTATTATCTGACTGTATTTCTTTTTCACAAAGTATTGCTGTTGCTCCTGCTTCTATTGCTTTTTGTGCATATTTATGCCCATCTGTTTGAAATCCTGTAATACATATAAATAAATCATTTTTTTGCACTTTTCTGGAATCATATGTTATTTTATTAATTTCTTTTTCTTCTCCATATAATAAAGTCCAATCTACATTTTGCAGTAATGCCGAAAGTATCATATGTTTTTAACCTCCTTTATGCTATTGCAACGGAATATCATATCGTTTTATTATAGCACAATTCTATAACATTACAAAATATTTTTTGTAATATATTACTTAAACTGTAAAAAAAACCTTTTATGATTTTTATTCGTATGACTAAATTTTTACATTATATTTTACAGCAATACAATCATAATATTTTATTCTGTATAAAGCAATATTGTTGTATTTTTGTTTACTTCTTCTCCAGATTGTGGAAACTGAGAAACAATACTTTCTCCTTCTCCTTGTATTTCATAATTCATTTCCTGCTCATATAACATTTGTTTTGCTTGCTGTACTGTCATACCAACAAAATCCATTACATTTATTTTCTGTACTCCTTCCATTTTCATTTCTTTTTCTGTATATATTGTTTCAATGCCCAAATATGGTAATATATTTTGAAGAAGTTCCTTCATAACTGGTCCTGCTACACTACCACCATAATAATTTCCTTGGGGTTCATTGATAAGTACCAATGATAATACTTGTGGATTTTCTGCTGGTGCAAATGTCAAAAAAGAGGCAATATATTTTCCGCTTCTTCTTGGCAATTTTTCAGAGGTTGCTGTCTTTCCACCAATACGATAGCCTGGAATATATGCTTTGTTTCCTGTACCTTCTGAAACAACGCTTTCTAATATTTTTTTCATTTTTTCTGATGTTTCTTGAGAAATCACTTGCTTTCCCTTTTGATGTTCAAATGTCTGCAATACATTACCATTTTCATCTAATATTTTAGTACCAATATGAGGTGTTACTAAATTCCCTCCATTGACAATAGCAGATACTGCCCTTAATAATTGTAAAGGTGTAATTTGAAATGACTGTCCAAATGACATTGTTGCTAATTCCACAGGACCTATATTTTCCGTTTTATGTATAATACCTACTGCCTCTCCAGGTAAATCTATACCTGTTTTTTCACGAAATCCAAATTTTGTCATATAGTCCGCAAATACTTCTGCTCCCATTCTTTCTGCAACTATCATAAATACAGGATTGCAAGAATTTTGAACACCCTGCACAAATGTTTCTGCTCCATGTGTCCTAGGATATCTCCAGCATTTAATTTGCCTATCTCCTGCCACATAATAACCATTACATACAAAACCACTTTCTGGTGTCACAACACCTTCCTCCAGTCCTGCTGAAGATGTAATTGTTTTGAATGTACTTCCTGGCTCATATGTATCATTAATGGCGGTATTTCTCCACATTTGATTCAATGCGTCATTCTTTTCTTGTTCGCTCATATTTCCCCAAATACCTGCTAATTCTTCACTGTTAATTGTAAAAGGGTCATTCAAATCAAAACTCGGATAATTTGCCATAGCATAAACTTCACCATTTTGAGGATTCATTACAATAATAATACCATTTTTTGCTCCTTTTGCCTCTACTGCTTTTGCTAATGTCTGCTCTGCATATTGCTGTACTACAACATCAATACTTGTAACAAGTGTTTTACCATCTTCTGGAGGTATTCTTTCTTGTGTGCTATCTACTGTTAATCCTCTTGAATCTGTTAATGTCAATATTTTTCCTGCTTTTCCTTCCAGATATTCATTATATTTTGATTCTAAACCTATAATGCCTTGATTATCTTTTCCAACAAACCCTAACACCTGAGACGCCAATGAATAATAAGGGTATACTCTTTTGACATCTTCATCTATTACAATGCCTGGTATTTCTTTTTTTCTAATTTCCATTGCAACATCTTTATCCACTTTATTTTTAATACGAACTAATGCAACATTTTGTTTTATTTTTTCTAAAACTGTATCATATTTTAATTCCAATATATCTGCTAAATATTTTGCTGTTTGTTCTTTTTCTTTTATCTGTACAGGAATGACACTAACACTATTTACAGTTTCTGTTACAGCAAGCCCTACACCATTTCTATCTAATATACTTCCTCTTTTTGGTGTAATGAGTCTATCTCTTGTTTGCTGTTCATATGCTTTTTGCTGTAATTCTTCTCCTAATATTACTTGTATATATACCACCCTGCCAAATAGTATCATCCATCCAATAGTGGACAAAAACAAAAACACCAATAGTCTTTTTTTCATGAGTATTGTTATTTTTTCCATAAAAAAACACCCTACCTTTCTCAATATAGTTCAATATATTGACAAAACAGGGTGCATATTCATAAAATATCAATCTACTTATTTATTCATTTGATGTATTTTCTTCCTCTTTTTGTTGTTCTCCCATTGTTAATGTAATTTCTGTTCCCAATTCTACCGATACACCATATTTTGGACTTTGTGACAACACAACGCCGTCTGTTTTTTCATTTTCTGTTTTCACTTCAAAACCACTATCATTGAGCAATGTAACGGCTTCAGAATAGTTTTTTCCTCTTACATCTGGTACTGGCATGGTTCCCTCATCATCTTCTCCTTTTTCTACATAAAGTGTGATTTGACTGCCTTCTTCTACTTGTGTACCACCATGTGGGAATTGATTTATTACAATATTTCCTGTACCTACGGTACGATAATTCAAATTTTTGCTATCTAATGACAGCAATGTAGAGAAAATATCAGAATTTGTATAATCATCTACTGTTACAGTACCTTGCTTTTTGGTAATTGCTGTACCATCTTCTGCATAACTTGGCTGTATATTTTTATATTTGATAATATCTTCCATCATTTTTTTTGTCATAGGAACAGGTGTTTGTTTTCCATCTTGATAATCTTCTGGACGGAATATTACCGCCAATACAACATACTGTGGATTTTCTACTGGAAAATAAGTCAGACAGCTTAATGCCCATTTATCTTGTACTTTACGGCTACCATTTTGTGCTGTACCTGTTTTTCCACCAATAGAATAGCCTTCTATTTTTGCCTTTTTACCTGTACCCTCTTCAATAGTTGCTTTCATCATAATACGCATTAAATCAGATGTTTCTCTTGAAATAACACGATTTCTAATTTCTGGTTTGTTTTCATATACAATATTACCTTGTTTATCGACAACTTGTGAAACAATATATGGTTTCATTAAATTTCCACCATTGATAACAGCTGAAAAGGCAGTAACAGCTTGTATTGATGTTGTATTAAAACCTTGTCCAAATGATATTGTTGCTAATTCTACAGGTCCAATCGCATCTTCACCATACAATATACCATTTTCTTCAGCAGGTAAATCAATACCTGTTTTATCACCAAAACCAAAATTCTTTTTATAACGATATAATGTTTCTTTTCCCATTTTTTGAGAAATATATATCATAGCAGGATTACAAGATTGTGCCAAAGCACCTTGTACATCTAATGTATTATGTCCTGAACGCAAATGGCATCTCATTATTTCATCATACATTTCTACAGAACCAGAACAAAAAAATGTATCTTGAGGTGTAATTATGCCTTCTTCTAATGCTGCTGCTACTGTAATGGGCTTAAATATAGAACCTGGTTCATATGTACTACTAACATTAAAATTTTTCCACATATTATATTTATAATCCAACTTTTCTTCTTCTGTCATTGCGTCCCATGTTTCTTTAAATTCTTCATCTGACATGGCTAAGACTTCATCTGGCTGATTCAAATCAAATGCATTAGAATCTGCCATGGCATAAATTTCACCTGTATTAGGATTCATAACAATAATACCTACTGCATCAGCAGGCCATTGTTCTGCTGTTTCTTTTACAATATCTTCTGCATATTGTTGTATGGTATAATCAATTGTTGTTACAACAGTATCGCCGTCTTTTGGGTCATATTCTTGACGCATTGCTGTACTATTGCCATCATAAGCAATAAAAGACCTTCCAGGTGTACCTGTCATATATTTATCATAATAACTTTCAATACCTGATTTAGAATCACCACGTATAAAGCCAATCACATGACAAGCTAATGTTTTTAAAGGGTATGTTCTTTTCGTATCCTGTTCAAAATAAACACCTATTAAATCCTGTTCTTCTAATGCCTCTTTTACATCTTTGTCTACTTTTTTCGCCAAAACTTTCCAGCTATTATCTGTATATGGATTTCCTGTTTCTGGATTGATTTGTACACCATGTCTTAACTCATCATAATCTAAATCTGGAAAAACTTCCTGTAATGCAGCAAATGTTTTATTTTGCTGTGTTGTTCTATAATCTTCTCTAGCATTTTTTAAAGACAATACACGAGAGTCTAATATTACATTATATACCACTGTACTCACAGCAAATGGTTGATTGTTTCTGTCCACAATAGAGCCTCTATTTGCTTGTACCATAACATCATAACTATTTATTTGCTGTTCTTTTGCCCTGCTTTCATATTCTGCCCCTTTTACCGTTTTCCAATAATATACACGTCCCCCTAACATTGTTAATGTAATTACAAACATAAAAAAAGCGAAATATAATCGTCCTTTAATAGGAGCAATGGGTATTCTTTTTCTTTTCATAAATCATTCATCATTCCTTTTTAAATAAACCTACAATCGTTCTTACTAATGTGTTTTCTTCATTTTGCTCTTTGGGTTGTTCTGTTTCATCATTATAATGAAGTGTATAGCTTTGTTCTGGAACATCTATGTATTGTATTTGATAAGGTTGTGGTTCTACCATACCCAATTTTTCTGTTGCAATTTTTTTTACAGTATCTAAATCCATTTGCTCTGAAACATCTATCGCTAAAAGAGCATTTTCACTTTTGAGGTCTGCTAATTTATTTTTATATTTTTGTGTTTCTACTCTTTGTGATGTTGCCAATGCACTAGACCACATAAAAGCCAATGTACCACAGAAAAAAATACCTAATACTAAAGCAATTTTAATGCTGTAAATACGATTTGCTTTTATCTGCATTGTTGTAGAGGAGTTCTTTTTTATTTTCTTTTGTTTTTTTATCTGTTTTTTAGGAGGTGCATATTCTTCTTCTATGGGTTCAATATCATATGCTGCTCCTCCATGTGTATAATATGCCTTTGCATCTTGATATGTTTTTTTAGATACTTTTCTTTTTTTAACTGCCATAATTTTACACTTCCTTATATTAGATTCTTTCCAAAACACGCAATTTTGCACTTCTTGAACGATGATTCTGTTCTAATTCCTGTTCAGAAGGTAATATTGGTTTTCTGGTAATCACTTTTGCTATTTGTTTTTTTCCACAGACACAGACAGGAAATTCTTTAGGACAAATGCAAGGATTTTCTTGTAAACGAAAAGCATTTTTTACAATACGGTCTTCTAAAGAATGAAATGTAATAATACAAAACCTACCTCCCGTATTTAATACTTCCGCTGTATCTGTAACTGCCTTTTGTAATACATCCAACTCTCTGTTTACTTCAATACGTATTGCTTGAAATGTTCTTTTTGCAGGGTGAGGACCATCTTTTCTTGCCCCTTTAGGTATTGCCTTTTTAATACATTCTACCAGTTCTGTTGTTGTTTGTATGGGTTTTAACTGTCTTTGTTCCACTATAAATTTTGCAATCCTTTTCGCCCAACGTTCTTCACCATATTCCCATATAATAGTATATAATTGCTGTTCATTATATGTATTTACAACATCATAAGCAGAAAAATCATTTGTATTATCCATTCTCATATCTAATGGTGCATCTTTTTGATAAGAAAATCCCCTTTCACTTTCATCAAGCTGATGAGAAGAAACACCAATATCTAACAAAACACCATCTACTTTTGCAATATTCAAATTTTGCAATATTGTCTTGATATTTTCAAAATTGTCATGAACAAATGTAATTTTTTTCAAATGGTCTTTTAATATCTGTTTTGCTGCTGTATGTGCATTCAAATCTTGGTCAATCGCAATGAGTCTGCCTGTTGTTAATTTTTGACAAATGGCGAGAGAATGTCCTCCCCCGCCCATAGTGCCATCTATATAAATACCATCTTTTTTGATATTCAAATATTCTATACATTCATTTAATAGCACCGATACATGATGAAACTCCATGTTTTTCCCTCCAGATGCTTTTATTTTTTAATCATAATTCACAGTAATAACATACTATTTCATACATTATTGTAATACAAATGTAACAAAAAAACAAGAAAAAACTAATAAAGCAACACTTTTTTAATGTTATGTTATATATTTATTCATTATTGATATTAATCGAAATTGACTTTTGTTTTCGATACCAAAGTAATGCAAATGCTACAAATATCAGCACTGCTGAAAGAATTTGAGAAACAGCAAAATGACCTATTTTTAACTGGTCTGTTCTAAGTCCTTCAATCCAAACCCTTCCACACGCATATCCCAATAAATAAAAACCAAATATTTGCCCATCAAATTTTTTATTTTTTCTCATAATCAAAAGTATTATCAATACCCCTATATTCCAAACAGATTCATATAAAAATGTAGGGTGTACTTGTATATATTCTGTACCATTTACAGTAATTGTATTTTTTAATACAGATGGAGCAATGTTATTGACCTGTTGTTTTAAATATCTCATAGCAAAAATATTATCTGTATATCCCCCAAATGCCTCTCTATTAAAAAAATTTCCCCATCTTCCTATAATTTGTCCCAATATTAAACTAGGTGCAGTTGTATCAGCAACAAGCCAAAAATTCAATTTTTTTATTTTAGTATATACGATTACTGTTATGACACCTGCAATAATACCTCCATATATAGCAAGTCCGCCTTCTCTTAATGCAAATATTTTAAGAGGTTCATCAATATACAATTCCCATGAAAACAATACATAATATAACCTTGCTCCAATTACAGAAAAAATAACACCAAACAATGCAATATCTACATAATTTTCTGCATTTTGCCTTGTTCTTTTTGCCTCACGTATTGCAAAAGCCAATGCAATTAACACGCCACTTGCAATAATGACACCATACCAATATACATCATATCCAAATATTTGAAATATCACACGGCTTAAATGCTCAATTTGAATACCCAAATGTGGAAACCATATTTCGGGCATATTCCCCATACAAATTCTCCTTTCTTCATTTATGAAATTAGCTCATATTTTACTTTTATAAAAATTATTTTATCATGATTTCTAACTGTTTCACAAAACATTTTACATACTATTTTACAACAGATATTACCATATTCTCTTTTAAAAAATCTTTTTGAAACACTCTTTGCACTTCTTCTATTTTTATACTTTTTAATGTGTGAAATCCATCAAATAAATCTCTGTTTTTCATAGCAAGCTCCAACTGGCTCATACAAATTGCATAAATAGAATTAAATCCTCTTATCATTCTGCCAACTTGTTTATTTTTCGCTCTTTCAAAAATAGATTCTGGTATGCCTTGCTTTTGAATATTGTCTATTTCTATCAAAAGTAATTCCGCTGTTTTTTGCGCAAATTCTCCTGTTCCTGAAAATGTAGTAAAAGCATAGCCTTCCCCTGAAAAAAATTCACAATCCATAGTTTCTTTTAAAAGTTGTTTTTGATATGCCTTTTCAAAAAAATCAGAACTTTCTCCAGCAAGTATATCCATAGCAATACGCATTAAATAAACTTGCTTTAAACTTTTGATTTCATCTTGAGGCTTTTGTTTAAAACCAATTTGAAAAATGGGATTTACTAATGACATATTTGTTTCAGAATATTGTTTTACAATGCTTTCTGGCTCTTTTTCAAAAAGTGTGACTGCCCTGTGACCATTTGTAGGTTTCATTATTTTTTCTGCCAACTCTAATATACTGTCACTTTCTATATCTCCTGCACAAACAAGACAAAAATTTTCAGGAGTATAATATGCCTCATAACTTTTTTGTAATATTTCTTTTGTCACACATTGTATTGTATCCACCGTACCAGCAATAGGATATTTTACAGTATGATTGTGATACATATTTTCAAGTAATTTAAAAAATACAATCCAACTTGGGTCATCTTGATACATTGTAATTTCACTTGCAATAATCTTTTTTTCCTGTTCTGTTGATTCTTCTGTAAAATGAGTATGCTGTATAAAAGATAATAGCAATTTTAAATTTAATTCAAAATTTTTTTGACAATTAAAATAATATGCTGTTTTTTGAAAATCCGTAAAAGCATTTGCAGTAGCACATTGATTTGAAAATGTAATAAAAGCATCTCCCCAAGACTGTTCAAACAATTTATGTTCTATAAAATGTGCTGTACCTAATGGCATATCGTGTTTTTGTTCTTCTGTTGGTTTGCGATAATATATATCATTTGAGCCAAATTTTGCAGATAGTACTGCCATTTTTTCTTGATATCCGTTCTTTGGAATTATATAACATTTCATACCAGATGACAACTTTTTTGTAACAATGGTATCTCCTATCATATTATTTTCTTTTCTCATTTCCATATTTTATATTGCTCCTTTCACTGCAAAAAATAAATGGTATTTAAATGGATTTCTTTTGCTCTTTTTTGTACATCTTCTATTGTCACCTGTTCTATTTCTTTTATAAACTGTTCTATTGTTCTGTTTGTTTTTAATATCCATTCGTTTAATGCAAAATCCATTAATGCTGTTTGACTATCTTTCATAGAAATATAATATCGTATCATATTTTGTTTTGCCTGTTCCAATGTCTCCGAATCTACTTTTTTCTGTTGTAATGTTTTTAAACAATTTTGTATGATATCAACTGCTTTATTATAATATTGTTTTTCAATACCTGCTTTTACCATCAATATGGGATACAATCGAAATAAAAAAGAACTAATATCATAGCAAGCGCCCTCTTTTTCTCTTACATTTTGAAATAAAAGTGACGTAGGGCTTCCTCCAAATAATTCATTGCAAACTAATAAACAAGCAAATTCTTTTTGTTCTGGGCTAATATTGGTATCAAAGCCTAATACAATACGACTTTGTGCAGTATGAAGTGTTTCTTCCACTTTTTGAATATCATTACTTTGTTTGACATTTTCATTTTCAGTTTGCCATAAAAAATCTGTTTCAAAATTTAATTTTTCTGCTAATGCAATCATTTCATTTTTTTGACTTTCATCACCTGTCATAATAATTTCTATTTTAGAATGTTTTATCATATTATTATAATGCATCAATAATATCATTTCATCTATTTCTTTTAAGTCTTCTACATAACCATCTGCAAAAATACCAAATGTATTTTTTTTGCACATTTCTTCCAGACAGCGTATTTTAGAATATTCTTTTTTATCATCTTGTCTACTTTTTATTTTTTCCGCCAATATCTCTTTTTCTATTTCTACTATTTTTTTAGGAAATCCCTTTCCTTCTTGTAAAGGATAAAGCAACATATTTTGTAAAAAGGTAAATGCTTGCTCCAACAATTCTTTTTCATGTTTTACTGTTTCCAAATAAAAAAACAATATTTGCTCTTTTCCTTTTTTTATAATAGAGATATCAAAAACGCTTCCCATCATATCGTCCATTTTTTGACAAACTGCTTTTCTGGATGGATATTGTTTACAACCATTTTTTAACACTTCTGCAAGTAATGCTGTTTTTGTCGCATTTTGTTTCGTTAAAGGAATTCTCAACACCACACTAATGATATTTGTTTTAAATTGTTCTCCCTTTAAAAAATGAATATCACATTGTTTTATTGACTTTTTTTTCTGTTCTATTGTCATTGTCATATTTATTTCACCTCAATATTATATAATGTCTTATTCTTTTCCATTTCAAAACAAAATATCCAAAATAAAAAAAGCCTTAATTGTAAAGGCTTTTTTATAACTAACAATTAAAAACAATTTTTCAATCATTTTTTTTAGGTGAAATCAAATTCCAAAAATCTTGTTCATTTAATTTTTGCATGGTACGATAATTACTATTTGCAGACGTTCTATCAAAACGACATATACCATAATAAGGGCAATATGTGCATTGTATATTATTTTCTTTTCTATAAGGATAAGGAGCAATTTCTCCCTCCATCAATGCTTCTCCTATTTCTTTTGCTCTCTTTTTGCTAAAATCCATCAATTTTTGATAATTCTGTTCATCTGTTACTTTTGCAGATTTACTTACTAAGCCACTTTTTAAAGAGGATACAGGTATAATAGAAGAGGTAACACTTGGCGTCAAACTGTCTTCTTTTCCACTATCAAAAATATTATCAAGTCCTTTTATCACTTTTACATCATTTAATACAAGCCCTGACATTTTTAATTCTTTAAACAATGCGTCATATATTTCCTCTGATGACATTTCTTTTTTCACCATAATAGAAGGGTCTTTCATATGGAAATAAAATACCGCCCCTGGTTTGATATCAAATTGCTGTTTATTATTTTCTAAAAAGGCATCTAAATAAATCAAAAGCTGTAACTGTAATCCATAATAAATATCGCTATAATCAAATGACTTTTGTCCAGATTTATAATCAATAATTTTGACATATCTTGTATTATCTTTATCCATAATATCAATTCTGTCAATTTTTCCATTCAACAACAATTTTTCTCCCCCCGACAATTCTATCACAATAGGAGGAAGTATAGATTCAAAACCAAATTCTACCTCTGTGCCATATGCTTCAAAATCGCCCATCTGCATATGTCTTGCTAATGTCCATGCTGCTCTTTTTGAAATTCTTTTCAAACGTTGCATTAAATATCGATTTCCAGATGTATCAAGCAATATTTGATTACTTAATTTAGGTGCTGTTTCTTCTACAGCATTTTCTATTATTTCATCAGATTGCTTTTGCTCTAAATCATGCCATGAAATATGATTCTGTTGTAAACTTTTTGAAAAATAATCCATAACTTCATGAAAAAGTATACCCAAATCTGGTATACGCAGTTGATATAATTGTCTTTCTTTTGCTTTCAAACCATATTGTGCAAAAAATGAAAATGGACAGCGTGAAAATTGCTCTAAACGAGAAACACTAGAATAAATTCTATTTCCATATATTTTTTGAACCATTTTTTTAGAAAGAGATTCTACTGTTTCCTGTGCAAAAAGTCCCCTTTTCAACATAGCAATTTGTTTTTGCCACATTTCATTTGAATTATAATAACTATAAGCATCTTTCCAAACAGCGTCCATATCATCATCATTTTCATTTAAAATGTATTTTCTCATTTGTTCTCCCAAAAAATGAATTGCTGTTTTAGGCGTTGCCATATGCCCTAACTGTTCAGAATCAAATTTTTCTTCTAAATTTGTAAACATTCTTTTTAATTTTACAACAACAGAAGATGGACGAAGGGGTTTTCCTTCTAAATCTGCTATACAATAGCTGATATACAATTTTTCAGATGGTTTTGTAAATCCTCTATATATTAAATATTGTTCTTCAAAAGCTCGTCTTTTATTATCTGGTGCTAATTCTGCTCCAGCAATCAATAAACTTTCCCTTTCTCCCTCTGTAAATATGCCATTTTGTTCCATAGGAGAAGGCAATATCCCCTCATTTACCCCTAATACAAAAAGTGCTTTCACTTCTGGTAAACGGCTTCTTTCAATATCACCTATAATCACACTGTCTACAGTAGGAGGCACAATACCCATTTTACTTTGTTCCAGTCCTGCCTCTATGATATTATAAAATTCTGGCAGTGTCATTTTTTCATCGCCCAATATTTCTGCTCCACTTTCCAAAAGTTCCACAAGCATAGACCATATTTGATGATATTCATTTGCTTGTTCTATTGTTTCAGCTTGTTCTATCATTTGCAATGTTTTATTGCTTGCGTCTACAAACTGCAAAAATTCAAAAAGTGCTTTTGACCATTCCAGCAATGTATATTTTTGTTTGTTTCGTGACATTTGATATAATTCTTGTAAAGGAGAAATTGCTTTTTGTTTTAACAAATTAATTTCTGTTTTTTGTTCTTCTGTTTTGTTCTGCATACCATATTCCCATGTATCCAAAAACCATTTTTTACCTTTAATACCATAGGCAAGGACATAATTTTCTAATATATCCGTTTCTTCCTGTGTTAAAAGAGAATAGCCTGTTTTTAAATATCCGAACATACTTTCATAATTAAATTGATATGTAATAGTTTCTAATACACTACGTACCAATTCAATAAGAGGATGAGATATAATTTCTCTTTTTTTATCAATAAAATAAGGTATATTATGTTCTTCCAATATGCCCCTTAAACTTTTTTCATACAACTGCAATCCATTTGTTACAATAGCGATATCTCTATATCTTAAATTTTGTTCTTTTAACAATAATATAATTGTTTCAGCAAGTATTGTCATTTCTTCATATTGATTTTTTGCTGCAACAATAGAAATTCCTTCAGAGTATTCTGTTTTATGATTATAATATTGAAAATAATATTTTTCTAAAAAAAGCAATCCTTTTTTTGTTGTTCTTTTATTTTCATGCAATATAATTTCTTTTTCCAGAGTACAATGTTGTTCTGTTGCAATTTCTTTTAACTTTTTTGATGTCATATAAGGCTCATAAAATCCATAATACATTGGTATACTTTGTTTATAAAAACTTTTTTCATTTAATGTCAATGTAATGGTTACACATTTTGATAAACGTAAAAGCTGTTTGATTACTTTATATTCCTGTGGTGTAAAACCATAAAAGCCATCAAGCCAGATTTCTGTATTTTCCCAATATTCTGTATTTTGCAGTCTTTCCGCAAGCAAATCTAATAATTCATCACCAGAAATATATTCTTTTTTTAAAAAATTTTGATACCCTTCCATAATGATTCGTAAATCATATAATTTATCTTTTACCTTTTGAGAAATCTTATCATTTTTTTCATATAATTTTAATGTTTCTATATCCATTTGATATTGAAACATTTCTGTAATTGTTGTACTTAGTTCTTCTACAAATCCCTGCTGGTCTAAACTATTTTTAAAATATAAAAATTCATTTTTATTTTGATTGAGTATTTTTCTTAATATCATAGATTTACTCACAGTATTTAAAGGAATTGTTTTCTCTATTCCTTTTTTTTGAAATACTTTATATGCAAGGCTATTAAAGTCAAGTACCTCTGCTTGTAAAATACCTTTTCCTTCTGTTTTTTGTATCAATTCCTTATAAGCCTGCAAAGAATATTGTTCTGGTACAAGCAATATAAAATGTCCTTTTTGTTGTTTTTGTTTTTGAGCAATTTCTTTTAAACAATATTCTGTTTTTCCGCTTCCTGCACGTCCAATCACAAAACGCAAACTCATATTATTTTCCTTCTTTCTTTTTAGCTTGTACAAATGGCATAATTACAATATAAAATTCATACAGTATTGTAAACGTATTTATCAGTTTTAGGAGGTCACATCATGAATGGAACAAAATTTGTGGTCATTAAATTTAGAGAATTGGTAAAAACAGTTGTTTTTGCCATATTAGGTGTTATCATTATTGTAGGGCTTATCTATTTCTTTTTACCAAAAGAAGAAAAAACAGCAGTATATCACCCTGGCACTTATTATGCACAATTTACACTAAACGGTGAAATGGCAGAAGTAGAAATTGTTGTTGATAAAAATAAAATTAAATCTGTTTCTTTAACAGATACACCAGAAACGATTTCTGTTTTTTATCCTCTTGTTGAAACAACAGCAAAAGAACTTGCAAGCGAAATTGTGAAACAACAATCCACTGCTATTGATGTATCCTCTCAAAATACATATACTGCTCAGTTAATATTAGATGCAGTTGAAAAGGGGCTTGCAGAAGCCTCTATTTCAAAATAATATTGTCATAATAAGCTCCTACAAACAGTACTATTTTTGGCAGTCTGTGCAGATTCCTTCTATAACAAAATGATACTGCACAGACTGTATACCTGTCTGCTCTTCTATCACATTGTATAAATTATCTAAATTCAAATCAATATTAAATATTTTTCCACATTCTATACAAACACCATGATAGTGCTGATATAGCAAACTATCGAATCGCACAGAACCATTTGGAAGATATATTTTTCGTATGATGCCTAAATCACTTAATAAATTCAAATTACGATATACCGTAGCTAAACTAATTTTTTCATTCTTTTGTTTTACAATATTATAGATTTCTTCTGCGGTAAGATGTTGTTCACTTTTCAATACAGCTTGTTTTATTTCCTCTCTCTGTTTTGAAAAATTACCCATATTTATCCCCCAATATTAAAACGTTTTCCAATACTCCTTTACACTGTTTTGCTGTACTGCATCAATGTAAGAATCTGCTATTTCAAATATCTCATCTTCATCTTTTATTGTCATAACATATACTTTTTTAGCATATTTCTTTTTTACCCATTGCAGAAATTCCTTTTCCCATTGTTCTGCATATTGCTCCATATCTTCATAACAAAGTAGTTCTTCTTTTACTAATTCGATTACTTCCTCTACTGATAATTTCATAACAATCCTCCTCTAATTCAAACATTACATTATCATTGCTCATTATGATATGCTATTCCAAAATGTTCATAAGCCCTTTCTGTTGCAATACGTCCTCTTGGTGTTCTTTGTATATATCCTAATTGTAATAAATATGGCTCATAAACATCTTCTATTGTTTCTGGTGCTTCTGCTATAGATGCTGCAATGGTATCTAGTCCTACAGGTCTACCATTAAATTTTTCTATCATTGTCAAAAGCAATTTTCTATCAATATAATCCAGCCCCACTTTATCAACATCGAGCAAATCCAAAGCAAGTTTTGCCACTTCTTCTGTAATATGACTATGATATTTTACTTGTGCGAAATCTCTTACTCTTTTTAATAACCTATTTGCTATACGAGGTGTTCCCCTGGAACGTCTTGCAATTTCCTCTGCTCCTTTATATTCTATTTCTATTTGTAAAACATCAGCAGAACGGCAAATAATTGTTTTTAGTTCATCAATAGTATATAACTCCAGTCTATGTATTACACCAAATCTATCACGTAAAGGCGCTGTTAAAAGACCTATTCTTGTTGTTGCACCAATCAATGTAAAACGAGGCAAATCTAAACGTACAGAGCGTGCTCCTGTTCCTTTTCCTATTACAATATCTATTACAAAATCCTCCATTGCTGGATAAAGTATTTCTTCAATCATACGATTCAATCTATGTATTTCATCTACAAATAAAATATCGCCCTCTGATAAGCTATTTAATATTGCCGCCATATCTCCAGGGCGTTCTATTGCTGGTCCTGAAGTTGTTTTAATATTGACACCCATTTCATTTGCTATAATATTAGAAAGTGTTGTTTTGCCCAATCCTGGAGGACCATAAAGCAAAACATGGTCAAGTGTTTCATTTCTTTGTTTTGCTGCCTCCATAAATATACGCATATTATTTTTAATATTTTGCTGTCCAATATAACTATCTAATGTTTCAGGACGCAATTTTTGTTCCACGTCTATATCTTCCGTTTGAAAACCTGCTGTTATAATTCGTCTGTTTTCCACAAAAACCACCTATTTTCGTTAAAATTTTGTCAATTTTTTTAATGACAATTTTAATATCTCTTCCACCGAGAGTCCTTCTTTATAACAAGCATTTACTGCACGCATTGCCTCGCTTCTGCTATATCCTAATGATGCTAATGCTTCCATTGCTTCCCATTTTTCATTACATTGTATTGTTTGTGTTTGATTTTCAACTATTTGCTGTTCTGGTATTTCTTCTATTTTTATTTTATCTTTCAATTCCAGTATCAATCTTTGTACTGTTTTCTTTCCTATTCCTTGCGCTTTGCTAAGTGTTTTTACATCTTCTGAAAGTATAGCAAGTACAATTTCATCTGGAGTCATTTCAGATAAAAAAGCCATTGCTCCCTTTGGACCAATGCCAGAAACACTCAATAATTTATGAAACAAATGTTGTTCCTGTTGTGTCAAAAACCCAAAAAGAGAAATGTTATCTTCTTTCACATTCATAAATGTATATATTTTAATATCTTCTAATTCATGCAATTTCGTGAGTGTCAATGTAGAAACAGTTATTTTATATCCTATATCATGACATTCTACTATAATAAACGATTCACTTTTATATGTTATTTTTCCTTTTATATAAGAAATCATAATATTTCCTTTCTATATTTATTTTGCTGTATTTTACTATTCTACTATGTTCTATTCCTTTCTGTCAACGAGAACACTTCTCCTTTCTATACGCTTTTTATACAATTATTGAAGAAATTATCACTTTACACAATTATTGTCTTTACAAACCTTTCTTACTTCATATATAATAAAAGTAACACCCATTCAAAGTGTTTCAATGTAACTAAGGAAGAAGGGATTGAATAATGGCAATAAATGAATACAATAAAGAGGTTAAAATTTACACGCTAAGTAGAAAATTGATTCAAAACGCTTCTCTGATTAAACAAGGCGATGACAGTATTACTGTTGTTTTTAGCAATACTTCAAGAGATGATGTCAAACAACTCATGGAAAATGATGTAATTCAAAACAATGTCATTATTTTAATGACGCATAATATAAAAGGTATGTGCTATTTTCATGGCGAATGTACCAACATTTATACTGGAGAAGGTGCCAGAAATGTCAATGTTGTATTTTCTATATTACAAAAATTAGAAACCATACAACGTCGTCAAGATGTTAAAGTAAAAGCGCATAATTTAAAAATTCAATTATCTTTACCATTTCGTAGTATGAAAGAAGTTTCTGCAGAACTTATTGATATTAGTGCTGGAGGAATACTCTTTTCTTGCCCATCTGAAATGCTTATGGAGAAAGAAATTGTTATTTATCATTTCCATTCCCCAAAAATCTCTTTCGATGTAAAAGCTCGTATATTACGTATACAAGATGTAAAAGTCAAAACAAAAGACTCTGAACATGAATTACGTTGTTATGGCTGTTGTTACGAAGATTTAAAGCCAAATGAAGAATATAGTATTCGAGAATTTGTGCTTTACTTGCAAAGAGAAGAAATATTAAGAGAAAGACAAAAAGACGCTTATCTTGATTAAAGCCAATGTCAAAATATGACTGAAATGCAAAGTCAAAAAAACTGAAATGATATTAAATTATTTCAGTTTTTTTATTTTATAAAATTATATAAAATATAAAGTATTTACAAAATGCTTGAAATTCACTAAAATCATATTACAATGTTATAATAAAATAAAAAAAAGGAGTTGTTTTCATTATGGCATTTCATAAAGCAACACTTGCTGCATTAAAGCTCTTAAGCCATTCCAGCCCAGATATTAAAAAAACATATAAAATACATAGACAAATTGTTACATTAACACGAAAACCAATTATCAAACCACCTTATTATAAAACATGGAATCATAAAATTACAAGAGAAGGTTATGATATACCTGTTCGTATATTTTCCCCTCCTAATGATTTACCTCACCCAGTTATATTATTTTTTCATGGTGGTGGTTGGGTAACGGGTAATATTGAAAGTTATGATAGTGTATGTTCTACAATGGCAAGAGTAACAGACCGCATTATTGTTTCTGTAGATTATCGTCTTGCGCCAGAATATCCTTTTCCTACTGCATTAGAAGATTGCTATTGCGTTGCAAAAGAAATTTTTTTAGATAATACATTATTAAAAACAAATACAGATGAAATCACAATAATGGGCGACAGTGCTGGAGGAAATTTAGCTGCTGCACTTTCTATTATGGCAAGAGATAGAGGAGAATTTTTACCAAAACAACAGATATTAATTTATCCTGCTACATTCCATGACCACAGCGAAACATCTCCATTTCCTTCTGTTAGAGAAAATGGTACAGACTACCTTTTAACATCAAAAACAATTTCTGACTATATGGAAATGTATTGTCCAAATAAAAGAGACTGGAGAAATCCTTATTTTGCACCTCTTTTAGAAAAAGATTTCAGTAAACAACCTCGTACATTAATTATCACAGCAGAATATTGTCCTTTACGTGATGAAGGTGAGGCATATGGCAGAAAACTACAGGAGGCTGGTAATGATGTCATAATTAAAAGAATGTCAAATGCATTACATGGCTATTTTTCTTCTTTGCCTAAAAAACATCATTTAATACAGCAAACTTATCAAGAAATCAATCAATTTTTGCAAAATTCATAATTTTTTATGATAATAAAAAATATTGATATATCACATAAAAACGCTTTTTTTAAACAAAAATACTTTATTGAAAAAGGTGATAACAACATTGAAAATGATAAAAAAACCACAATGGCATAAACTAGATAATGCTGCTAAAATATTTCCTCCAAATACAGACCAAAGAGATACAAAGGTATTTCGTTTTTCATGCGAATTATATGAAGATATAGACATTGTATATTTGCAAAAAGCATTAGAACGTACTATACAAAAATTTCCCTATTATTGTTCTATATTAAAAAGAGGGCTATTTTGGTATTATATCGAAAACACAGAAAGAAAACCTATTGTTCATATAGAAAACCGTTATCCTTGTTCTCCTTTATATTATCCCAATAGAAAAAGCCTTCTTTTTGATGTTTCCTATTATCATAAAAGAATCAATTTAGAAATACATCATGTACTTTCTGACGGTTCAGGAGCATTGCTTTTTTTGAGAACACTTGTATTTTATTATATATTAGAAAAGCACAGTAATACACTTTCAGATAAACATTTATATTTAGAAAACACTGCAACCCCTTTTGAAAAAAGTGCAGACAGTTTTTCAAAATATTTTAAAAAACAAAAACCACAAAAATTAAAACATACACCTTTTGCCTATCATATAAAAGGAGAACGCATTGATATTGGACAACTAGGTGTAATAGAAGGCTGTATTTCTGTAAAAGCATTGCTTGCTATTTCAAAAAAACAGCAATGTACCATTACAGAATTTCTTGTTGCACTTTGGATATATTCCATATATGAGGGTATGAGTGTAAAAGAACAAAAAAAGCCAGTTGTTATTAATATACCAGTTAATTTAAGAAATTATTTTCCCTCTCAAACAACACGAAATTTTTTTCAAGTAATACAAGTTAGCTATCAATTTGACGAACAAAAATGCAGTTTAGAAAATGTAATTTATTCTGTAAAAGAACAATTTCAACAAAAATTAACAAAAGATGCTTTACAAAAAAATATGAATGCGCTTTCTGCATTAGAACACAATATACCTATGAAATTAGTTCCTCTTGCCACAAAAGATTATATATTGCGTTTTGCAAACTGGTTTTCTTATCAAAAGGCAACTTCTTGTATTTCTAATGTAGGTAAAATCAATATGCCTGCTGAAATTACACAATATATTCGTTTGTTTGATTTATTTGTGAGTACAAAAACAATACAGATTGCAACCTGTTCTTTTGAAGACAATTTTGTAATCAGTATTGCAACTGCTTATTATAGAAACGATTTACCTAAAAGATTTTTTCGTCATTTATCTGATATGGATTTAGAAATTGAAATCACAACAAATATGGAACAGGAGGAATAATATATGTATGAATGTAAACAATGCCATATAAAAATAAAAGGAAATATAAAATGCTGTCCTCTTTGTCAATCAGAATTACATGGCACACCAGAACAAAATGTATTTCCTGTTATACATATGCAACCTCCTCTTAGTCAAAAAATGTTTCGTATGGGACTTTTTATTACATTGGTTGCGCTTGCTGTTTGTGTTGGCATCAATCTTTCTCGTCCTCAAGATGGCTGGTGGGTACTTTTTGTGCTTGCTGGAAGTGCTTGCTTTTGGTTTTCCGTCAGTATTGCCATGAAAAAATGGCACAACATACCTAAAAATATATTGTGGCAATTTGTAATACTTTCTATTCTTGCCGTATTTTGGGATATTAAAACAGGTTACAGAGGTTGGTCATTAAATTATGTATTGCCATTTCTTTGTATTGGTGCTATAATTAGTACAACATTACTTGCTTATATTTTAAAACTGCATACAAGCGAATATATATTGTATTTAATGCTCGATGCGATATCAGCATTGATTCCTTTGATACTTCTTTTAAAACATAAATTAAATGTGCTGTATCCCTCTGCTATATGTGTTTCTGTCAGTATGATTGTTTTTGGAGTATTATTTTTGTTTCGGCGTGATTTATTTTTTTCAGAAATACAAAGGAGAACACATTTGTAATCAATATTGTAAATACAATTAAAGAAAGAAGAATGTTATATGATTTGTCCTTATTGTAACAAAGAAATGAAATTAGGAGAAATTACAACAAAATATCATCACCCTATTGTTTCTCCTCAGCTTTATATTGATGAGTATACAGAAATGCCATTAACGGCTAGTCATTTGTCACCTCTTTCGATTTTAGTAGGAAATGTACTAAAATGTTATTATTGTTTAGACTGCCGTAAAATAATATTAGACATTCCTGAACAAAACAAAAAGAAAAAGACTTAATAATCAGTCTTTTTCTTTTTGTTCGTTTTCTAAAGCTATTTGATTAATTGGCAAAACTAGCTTTTACTTTATTCCATTTTTGACCTGCTACCTCCATTACTGCACAAGTCTTATCTACAAATGTTAATACATAAGATTCTTTGTATTTTGGGGGAACTAATGTACATGGCCACATATGTTTTAATATGGCATCCTTTTCAATTTTATTTAATTCTGTTATTTTTCTTGCATTGTCATATGCCACACGTGGATGCCAAGATGCGTGATTTGTTCTATTTCCTTTTGTTACTCTCCAGTCATAATAAAACATATCATGAAGTAATCCAGCTCTTGCAGCAGAACGATAGTCCCAACCCATAAAACGGCAAATTAAAAAGCTATAATAAGAAACATTGATACTATGTTGTAATCTGCTTGTATTACAATGTTGTACGTGTTCATCTAATTTCTGTATTTTTTTCTCATCCATTAAATCCCATACACAGGACATATATTCTACTGCTAACATATCTTCCATATTTTTCAAATTAACTTTAGAACCGATGGCTTTTTCCATAATTCGCTCCTTTTAATTATATAATATATTTATTTTTTTATTATAACACACTATGATTAAAAATGCACTACATTCATAAAAAAATTCATTTGTATCATTTTACTATATAGTATATCCCCTTGTTTACAACATTGCTTTTCCTTTTTCTGTTAATTCCTTTACAACATAATCTTCTCCACAACACATATCAATTTCAAATGCAATTAATAATCCTTTTTCCTCCATACCCGTTATCAAATCATATACTTGCTGACTTGTAAAAGAAGTTTCTTTTGCAATCATAGATGTGTCTGGTTCTTCTCCCTGTTTTAAAAATTTATTAACTGCTTTTATTACTGCAATATATTCTTGTTTCATGCTGTACTCCTCCTAATATTTTTATATTTTCATTTGCTTTATTTGTGCAAAAAATTTTATTACGTTTATATTTATTATAACATAATATAAAAAAAGACTGAGCAAAAATTTTCTGCTCAATCTTTTCAAAATACCATCATTTTTCTTTTGGATTACAAACAAGTGCTGTCAAGAATGCAAATACAACTGCTGCTGTAATTCCTCCTGCCGCTGCTTTCATGCCTCCCGTGAATATTCCCCAAAATCCAACGCTGTCCACTTCTTCCATAACACCTTTTGCTAAATTATATCCAAATCCAGTTAAAGGTACCGTAGCACCTGCTCCTCCAAATTCCTCAATAGGCGCATACCAGCCTAAACCACCCAATATACAGCCTATACAAACAAACATGACTAATATTCTGCCTGACATCAATTTCGTTTTGTCAATGAGTATTTGCCCTATTACACATATTGCACCACCCACTAAAAATGCTTTTACCAAATCCATACTGTCATCTCCTATTCTTTTCTGCTTTCAATTACAACACCATGAGCAATTCCTGGAATGGTAGAGCCTTGTTGAGATGTAGTAGGACTCATCAATGCTCCTGTTGGTATAAATAACATTCTACCTATTTCACCTTCTGAAAGTTTTTTATAAAAATAACTTGCAAATGTTACAGCAGAACAAGCGCAACCACTTCCTCCAGAATGAGTATCTTGATTTTGTTTATCAAATATTTCAATACCGCAATCTGTAAAATTCTCTCCCATTTCATATCCTTCTTTTGCCATCAATTCTATTACAAGCTGTTTTCCAATGTAGCCCAAATCTCCTGTAGCAATCACATCATAATAATTAGGCTGTCTACCTGTATCTTTAAAATGAGCAGTCAATACATTTACCGCCGCTGGTGCCATAGCTGCACCCATATTCATAGTATCTGTTACACCCATATCTATAATTTTACCTGTTGTAATTTCTGTAATAACTGGTCCTTTTCCTTTTTTAGACAATACAGCAGAGCCATCTCCTGTGACTGTCCATGTAGCACTAGGTGGTCTTTGTGTTCCTAATGCAAGAGGAAAACGAAATTGTTTTTCTGCTGCACAAAAATGACTGGAAGCACCTACTAAAACATTTTCTGCAAAACCGCCGTCTAAAAGCATTGCTCCCAAACTCATGGATTCTCCCATAGTAGAGCAAGCACCAAATAAACCAAAATAAGGTACTTTAAAATCTTTTATGCCAAATGTTGTACCTGTACATTGATTTAACAAATCTCCACATAATATATAGTCTATGTCCTCCATTGTTTTGCCTGCTTTTTCCACGGCTAACTGTAATGCTTCTGTTACAAATTTACTTTCTGCCTTTTCCCAGCTATCTTCACCATATAATGCCTCTTTTGCCACTGTATCAAAAAGATTTCCCAAAGGACCCTCTCCTTCTTTAGGACCAACAACGGAGGATACTCCTGCAATCACAACAGGCTCTGATAATTTTACTGTTTGTGCGCCAATTCTTTTATTTTTCATGTTATTCTTTCCTCCTTAACCAACAAAATAGTATATTAATCCTACAATAATAGATGTTAAAGTACCATACACAATAACTGGTCCTGCAATCAAAAACATTTTTGCTGCCATACCAAACACAAAGCCTTCTTTTTTAAATTCTATTGCTGGAGATACTACAGAATTTGCAAATCCAGTAATAGGGACGATTGTTCCTGCACCACAGTATTTTCCTAATTTTCCATATAAGCCTAATCCTGTTAATATTGCAGAAGCAAGTATCAATATCACACATACAATTAAAGAAGTCGTATCTTCTCCTAATGAAAATGTTTCAATATAATTTCTTAAAAGCTGTCCTATTGTGCATATAAAACCACCAGATACAAATGCTTTTATACAGTTTAATACTATGGGACTATCTGGAGATGCCTCTTTTACCATTTTGTCATATATTTGTTTTGCTTGTGTTGTTTCTTCCATAAATATTCCCTCCTTAATTCATTATAAAAAATCCATCTATTATAAAATATAATAATGAGCCTAACATTTTACCAAAGGCAATAGTACAAATAAATATCGGTATTCCTCTTACAATACGAGAACGTCTTAAAAATATGGGAATGACATTTAATACCTCTGCCAATGCAATGGCAAGACAGCCTACAAAAATACCGTTTGTAAAAGCCAATATTGCTACTAAAACACTTCCAATAGGTAAATGATATCTAATAAACATTGTTGTTGTACCAAATATACCGCCTAATGTTATGATATCTTCATAAAAAGGAATATATTTTTGTGTTTGCGTTCTTTTTGCCATACGAGGTACAATACCGATTGCAGATATAAATGCAAAAATACCAGCCGCTACCATTCCTCCAGAAGCAAGCCCTAATATTATTAAAACAATATTTAAAAATAAATTCATAGTCATTCCCCACTTTTTTGTTTTCGGTTTAAAGCATCAATAATACTGGTATTGGTTTCTTTTTCATATGTTGTCATTTCAATTTCAATAGGCGTAGGGTCTTTTGTGACATATATTTTTGAAAAATGATTGAAAAATAATATAATACCTATTGCTAAACCTATTGTATAAGGTATAGCAAGTATCAATGGCATATCATTATATTCTCCAAAAAATATATAATAATAATTCTGGAAAATTTTTGGTATTTGTGCGTCAGAATGAAATGACATAATAGAAGTAGATGCTCCTGTAAACAATATCAATGATATAAAAACAATTTTACTATAAAGCCATACTTTATTTTGCTGTTTATATTGTTTTTGATAAGTAAGCAATATATCCATTTCTCCTACGTTATTTACTGTGGCATCTGGAAATTTTAATGTAATCGCTTTAATGATATCTATTACACTGATTAAATATGTTTTTTCTGTATCTTCTGGTATTTGATATACAACTAAATTTTCTAGCGATGCTGTTGTTTGCCCAGGTATCCAAATTTCTCCTACATCTTTTAAATAAACAATTTTTCTTCCTGTTATGGTTATTTTTTCATTGGGCTTGATATAAATATCCAATTTTTTTCACCACACTTTTCTATATTTGTTATACTAATAGTGCATTACTACTATTAACATAACATGATTTTTATACAAATTTAGTATTACTAAAAAAATCAAATGTATTCGTAAATTCATTTTACAAATCTAACATTTACTTTTTTTATTTTTGTATATACTAATCATTCAAATGTACTATAAACATAAAAAAAGAAGTATTGAAAGTTTTAAAAAAATAACTTTCACACTTCTTATTATGCTTTATAATCCATAATTATATAAATACACATTGTACCAATATCATATAACATATTGTCCCTACTGCAATAGAAAGCAACATCTGCCTTTTCAAAATGTGAACTAATATCACTGCAATAATAGCAATTGCTTCTGGTATACTATGTGTTCCTTCTAATATTGTTACATTTTTTAAACAATATACTACCAACATACCAAATATAGCACATGGTAATGCTTTTCCTAAATATTGTATGTACTGTGGTGTCGGTTTTTTAGAAGAAAATACAAAAAACGGTAAAAATCTTGTCAACATAGTGCCTGCTATACAAATGCTTATTGTCAGTATTTTTTGCGTAATTGTCATGAAAATCCGCCTTCTCTTTCAATTGGTTTTCTAAATAGTGTAAGCATAGAAAGTATTGCTATCATAGTAGGTATCATAAAATTATCTGCTTGAAATATTATCAGACAAATTATAGAACAACAAATTCCTATTAACGCTGTCCAATGCTTTTTTTCTTTCATAAATTGTTCCAAAAATATTACTACAAACATTGCTGTCATAACAAAATCTAAGCCTTTTGTATTAAATGTCACCAAAGAGCCTAATATGCCTCCCAATGTTGCACCAGAAAACCAATAAAAATGATTTAAGGCAGTAATCCAAAACATAAACCAGCCCTCATCTACTTCTTTTGGAATTTCTATGGTATAATTCAACGAAAAAGTTTCATCACCCATTCCAAACATTAAATACCATTTTTTCCAACCTTTGTTATTATACTTATTAAGCATAGAAATGCCATAAAATAAATGTCTTGCCTGTATCATTAGTGTAACTAAAAATACTTGTAAAGGATGAAATGCTCCTAACATTAAATTTGCTGCTACAAATTCCAAAGAACCTGCAAATATTACTAAACTCATTATCATAGGATACCAAAATGAAAATCCTAAAACATTCATATAAATACCATATGTCAAACCAATAAACCAAAATCCTGCAAATATTGGTATGGTATATGGAAAAGCTGCTTTGAATGCCTTTTTCACATATTTTCCCTCCTAATTTTTATCAAAATGTTTATATTAATTACGTTTGGCATATTATAGCATTTATTATTTTAAACAACAATAGAAACAATACAAAAAACAGCAGAATATTCCATAATATTCCGCTGTTTTGATAATTTATAAATTAAGATTCAAATATTTCGTATCCATTTTTCTGCAAAGCATTGCAAATTTCTTCAGAATGTTCAATATTTCTTGTTTCCAAAACCATAGAAACAATACAAGAATTTACTTCTGATTTCTTATCTTCTCTCTGATGGTCTATTGTAATAATATTTGCACCTGCATTAGAAATTAACTGAAGCAAGTTAATTAACTGTCCTGGTTTATCAATAACTTTTGTTGTAATTTCTGTAATTCTTCCTGTTTTTGTCAAGCCTTTTGTAATTACTCTTGATAATATACTTACATCAATATTACCGCCAGAAATGACACAAACAATATTTTTACCTTTTACTTCAGGTACTTTATCAAACATTACTGCTGCAACACTTGATGCGCCTGCTCCTTCAGCAACTGTTTTTTGTGTTTCCATCAATGTTAATATTGCAGTAGCAATTTCATCTTCTGTTACAGTAACAACACCATCAAGATATTTTTTGCACATTTCAAATGTTAAATCACCTGGTTTTTTTACTGCAATACCATCTGCAATAGTAGATACGCTTTCTAGTTCTATAATCTCGCCTTTATTGATAGAATCATACATACTAGGCGCACCTGCTGCTTGCACACCATATACTTTACAATCTGGTTTTACAGATTTTATAGCACAAGCTACACCACTTGCTAAACCGCCTCCACCAATCGCTACAAATACAGCATCAACGTGTGGTTCTTGTTCTAATATTTCAAGTCCTATTGTACCTTGTCCTGCAATTACTTTTTCATCATTAAAAGGGTGTACAAATGTATAGCCTTTTTCATTTGTCAATTCCACTGCTTTGGCATAGGCATCATCATATACACCAGGTACAAGCACAACATCTCCCCCAAAACCTCTTGTTGCTTCTACTTTTGAAAGTGGCGCACCTGCTGGAATACAAATAGTAGAATGAATACCATTTTTTGTTGCAGATAATGCTACACCCTGCGCATGGTTTCCTGCTGAACAAGCAATTACACCTTTTGCTTTTTCTTCAGCTGTCAATGAGGAAATTTTATTATAAGCGCCTCTTAATTTAAAAGAGCCTGTTAATTGCAAATTTTCTGCTTTAATGGATACATTTTCCCCAATTTTAGGTGCTGAAATCAGCGGTGTTAAACGTGCAACGCCTTTCAAATTTTGTTGTGCTTGTTGAATCATTTCTAATGTAACCATATTTTCCCCTCCAAATCTAAAATGAATACATTTGTATTCCCATTAATTTTTTGCTGCAATAATTTCTACTTCACATAATACTTTTTTAGGCAATTCTTTTACAGCAACACAAGAACGTGCTGGTTTGCTTACAAAATATTTTCCATATACTTCATTAAATGTTTGGAAATCGCCCATATCTGCTAAAAAGCAAGTTGTTTTTATGACATTTTCAAAACCAATACCATTCTCTTCTAATATTGCAGAAATATTTTTCATAACTTGCTCTGCTTGAGCAACAATATCTTTTGCAACAACATCTCCTACTGCTGGGTCAATAGGTATTTGTCCTGATGCAAATAAAAATCCGTTATATTCTATTGCTTGAGAATATGGTCCAATCGCTGCTGGTGCTTTTGTTGTATTTGTTACTTTAAACATTGTTATCTCCTCCAATATCATTAATTTGTTATAAAGAAAAAGTGTTTTTCACTCTTTGCTCGAGTCAATAATAAATAATTACTATATTTATTATAGTAACAGTTTATTATTCCGTCAATATGTTTTGTTTTTCAATTTATATGATTTATTGTTTATGCAATCTATACAATTTTTGTTTTTTTTGCTCAATTTGAATATGATTTAAATATAAAATGTTCTTTTTTTCATACATTATTTTTTATGTCCATATATCAAATACATTCCACTATATAACATAGTCATTTAAAATAATATTGCACAATACTTTTTCAAATAAAGTATAAAATTTCAGTAATATTTATTGTAAAATATTATCATTTGTATTTCATTTGTATTTTATTCCTCTTCTGGATATTTTAATCCCCATTGCTCTCTTAATTTTGTCATTTGCTCCATAACATCTATACTATATTGCAAATACATAACATTTTCTTGTTTTGAAACTGCCTTTTCCATGTCCATTACTTCATATAAAAGAGCATATTCTGTTTTTCCCATTTTTATTATTTCTTTTTTATTTTGTTCTGTGTAATATATTGTAGCTTGTTCTGCTCTTGGATAATCTTCCATTTCAATATATCCTTTTTCAAATGCAGCAATTCCTCTTTTGGGCTGTTTTGCGTGCAAAGATAATGATACTGTTGCCATTTCCTGCTTTTCATTCATAAGTAATATACCTGCTTGCTCGTCTACACCAGTTGGGGCAAATTTCACCTGTGATACAATATGACAGGGATTTTGTGAAAAAAACCATCTGGCAAAAGAAAGTGCATACACTCCAATATCAAGCAATGCTCCTCCTGCTAAATTTTTATTAAAAAAACGATTTTTCATATCATATTCTTTATAACTTCCAAAATTCACCTGTATAAAGCGAGGTTTACCTAATATATCACTTTGTATGATTTCATTTAATTTTTGATATATAGGCATATGATAAATTGTCATTGCTTCAGCAAGTATAACATCATTTTGTTTTGCTAATTCTACAGCTTGTTGTAATTCCTGCGCATTTAATGTAATAGACTTTTCACATAATACGTGTTTACCATTTTTCAGTGCTTGTATTATATAAGAAATATGGGTATTATGGGGTGTTGAAATATATATAATATCTACATTATCATCTGTAAACATATCTTCTATTACATTATAAACTTTTTCCACATGATATTTTTGTGCAAAAGCAACTGCTTTTTCATATGTTCTATTTCCTACTGCATATAGTGTCCTTCCTTGTTTTGCCAATGCCTCTGCTAATTGATTAGCAATCACACCACAGCCTAATGTTGCCCAACGATATTCCTTCATATTGTTTTCCTCCCCACAATTTAAAGTATCATTTGTTCATTCTTTTTATTATTTTATACTGCTGTATAAAAATAAGCAATATGATATTTTAATAGTGTATACAAATCAATTTTTGTTCACCGTAGACGATTTAAAGTTTTTTGTCAAACTTTTTTTCAAAAAAGTTTGTGGATTGATGCCACGTCCTGCAAATAAAATAATATTTTTTATGCTATTTTATTTAATAGGAAAACCTTTTTCATTTGTGAAAAGTTCCCTTGCGTTTTTCAGATGCTTCCCTTCAAAATATACTTGCAAGTATAAAAGACTGTAGTGACATCGTTTCCACTCCTTTACTCGCTTTTTGAAAAAAGCGAGGCAAAAACTTTTATGGAAAACTTTGTTTTCCTAATAATAAGCAGAAATAAAAATTATTTTAAAACTATTCTTTTTGGAGGCTTCTTTTTAATAGTGATACTGCTTTCTTTTTGTAGCAAAGAAAAATATACTAACAAATAATGCAAGCAATTCCGCTACTACTATGGCGAACCATATACCATTTAATCCAATAAAAAAAGGCAATATTAAAACAGCGCCTAATTGAAATAAAAGTGTTCTTGTAAAAGAAATGAAAGCAGAAATAAAGCCATTATTTAATGCTGTAAAAAATCCAGAACTAAATATATTAAATCCACAAATAACAAATGAAAGTGCATACACTCTAAAACCATTGCAAGTCATATCAAGCAATTCTTTGTCATATCCTACAAATATTCTTGTAAGAGGTAACGAAACTGTTTCTGACAAAACAGTTAATACAATACTAAATATTGTTATCAACTTTAAACTTTTTTGAAATAAATTTTGCAATTCACTATGGTTTGCAGCACCATAATGATAGGCAAATATAGGCGCACTTCCTATAGAATAACCTATAAATAATGCTGTAAACACAAAATTAACATACATAATGACACCATATGCTGATATACCATTTTCTCCAGCAATTCTCATAAGCTGATAATTATAGAGAATATTTACAACAGAAGCAGAAAGATTTGTCATCATCTCAGAAGAGCCATTTGTACAGGTTTTCCATATCACACTTGTATTCCATACAAATTTTTTAAAATGAAGTAAGCTACTATTCTTTTTTACAAAATAAAATAGTGGTATTACACCACCTACAACTTGTCCTAGCATTGTTGCTGCAGCTGCACCCACAAGCCCCCAACGAAATATAACAATAAAAACAAAATCTAATATCATATTTGTCAGCCCTGCTGCAATAGATATTTTTAAACTAAGTTCTGGTTTTTCAGCAACAATAAAAAAACTTTGAAATGTAGTTTGCAACATAAATGCTGTCATAGAAAGTAATATCATTTTTCCATATGTCATGCAATATTCTATCAATACTCCCTCTGCACCTAACATTATAACAATAGGACGTAAAAATAATAATCCTAATATTGTTATGATAATACCCAATATTACTGTTAAACAAATCAGCATTGTAAAATATTCATTTGCTTTTTCTTTTTTGCCTTCTCCTAATGTTTTTGCTACAATGGCACTACCTCCTGTGCCTATCATAAATCCTATTGTCACAACTGCCATAAGAAACGGCATAACCAAATTGACAGCAGCAAAATGTGTTTTCCCCACAAAATTAGATACAAATAATCCGTCCACTACACCATATACAGATGTGCATATCATCATAAGTATAGATGGTAACACAAATCTTAACAATTTGTTGTAATTAAAATGGTCTGATAATTGTATTCTCATAAAAATTCTCCTTTTCTGTATTCTGATTATATTATCACAAAACAGTACTACATTGTATCTTCAAAATACATATTTTTTATTTTTTGTTTAAAGCAATTATAATATTTTTTTGTCAATTCTAAAAGCATATCGCCTTGTTGTTCTGTCATTTCTGAGAATATGCTTTTTTCTATTTCTATTACAGTAGCAATATTTTGGTTCACAAATTGCTGTCCTTTATCTGTTAAATAAATATGCTTATCTTTTCCTTGTTTGATAAAAATATATTCTTGTTTTTCCAACTTTTTGATACAAGAATGTACTGTCTGTTTACTCATATAAAACAATTCACAAATATCTTTTTGTAAACAACTTCCTCCCATTTCATAAATTGTATAAAAAACAGTAAATGCGCTATCTGATAATCCTAACTTATTAGCAATATCATGATATATATCGCTTATCTGTCTATAAATATCATTAAATTCCTTCAATTTTATTTCATTATCATTTTTCATCATTTCACGCTCCAGTCCGATATCATACTTTTTATTGTAGTATGATATCGGACTTTTGTCAATAAAAAAAGCTAAGAAAAAATATATTCTCTCAGCTTTTTTATAATTATGCGTAGACATCTACATATTTCCCCTGTTCTTGTTTTTTCCTTTCTTCTTTTTTTGGATCTTTGGGGTCTGTTTTTTCTGATTGTTCTGTTTTTTGTTGTTGTCTTTTTATTTCTTGTATTTGTTTTTGTACACTTTCTATTTGTTTTTTAATTTTTTCTTCTTTTTCTTTATCTTTTGATTGTATTGCTTTTTGTTTTTCTGTTTCAAGCTGTTGTAGTTTTTTTTCTAGTGATTTTAAACTGCTATCGCTACCACTACTACTTGGAATATAATTTCCTATACTAGATACATTCATAGATAAATTACTATTACTCATACTATCACCTTCCTTTGTAATTAGTATAAACACTCGTATTTATCATTACAATATATTTGATGTATCATGCTATTTTATTGTTGTGAAATGATAAAAAGCATATCTATTTGATACATTCCTTGCTCCAATTTTATGTGCATTGTTCCGTTATATTTTTCGCAAACAGATTGTATATTGTAAAGTCCTATACCCATATCTGGTATATTTTTTATTTCTTCACGACAATTATTTTTTATACAAATCACATAAAAATTTCCTTTTTGAGTGCCTGTTACACAAATATATCTTTTCTGTTCTGTTATCATACTACTTTCTATTATGGCATTATCTAAAGCATTAGAAAGTACAATACACCAATCCATTTCATTAATATTTTTAGGTACAATCAAATCACATTTTATAGTAATATTTTTCTGTTTTGCCACAGAGAATTTACTGCTTAACAATGCGTCAATTACAACATTGCCCGTTTGAACAGTAAATGATAAATTTTTTGATATTTCTTCCATATGATATAAATATTGATATGCCTCTTGTGATAAATTTTGTTTTAGCAATTCCGAAAGTACTGTAATATGATTTTTAATATCATGACGAAAAGAACGTGTTTGCTGATATCTTGTTTGTGCTTCCTGCATATAAATTTGTTGAAAATGATTTTGTTGTTTCAGTAATTGTATTGTTTGATTTGCTGAAATAGATTTTATAATATTTTGATATACAATCAATGATGTAAATATACAAATAAAAGCAATTACTTGCAAAAATAATATTTCAATATAATTAATTACAGGAAAAACAATACCTAGTTTACTATCTAATACTATGGTATCTCCATATATCGTATTACGAATCAGTTCTTCTACAACAAAAATAAAAAAAATAGGCATTATCAACAAAAATAAATGCAATCCATTTACTGCTACAATACTTTTACCAAAATAAATTAATATTATCCATAATAAACATATCATAAAAAATATTGTTATCAAAATATATATGCTGTCGGCATATTGTAATATTGCCATTTTTGTTGTATCAATATTAGATAATATCCAAAAACTAAAAAGCTGTACAATACCATTACAAACACTATACACAGAAAACAATAATATTGTTATCATAATAGATTTTAATAATTTTTCTTTTAAAATAACACAACAATATGCAATCAGCAATAGCATTTCTAAAGCCAGACTGATATGATAATACTGGTGTGTAAATAAAAACAATATTACAGATAATACAGCATAACAAAAACAATGTTTCCATAAAAAACAGATATTACAGTACCGACAAAAAAAATATAAAAATAATATAGGCAGTAGAATATAATATAATACATTTGGTAATATAAGCAATAGTATTCTCTCCAATATTATTCTCTCCCTTTTATATACTGAAACACAGTATCTATCAATTCCTTTTGACGCAGTCGAGATACTGGAACGGTACTACCATTTTTCATTTGAATCATACCATTTTCATAATGACTCAAATAATCAATATTGATAATATAACTTCTATGACATTTTATAAAACGTTCATCTAATTGATATTGTACTTCTTGTAATTTTCCATAATACTCTATTATACCATTTTGAGTATAAACATATATTTTTCTGTTTATCACTTCAATATAATAAATTTCTTCTAAATAAATTGTTTTGCAATAATTTTTTGTCTGAACAAAAATACATTTTTTATATTGATTTTCCAGTCGTTTTATCACACGTTTTAATGCTTTTTCTAAACGATGTAATTCTATTGGTTTATAAATATAATCTGCTGCCTCCACTTCAAAAGCATATAAAACATATTCTTTTAATATTGTTACAAATATCAATTCACACTTTGAAGACTGTTTTCTTAATTTTTTAGCAAGTGCTATACCATTTAAATGAGGCATTTGTATATCCAAAAACATTAAATCAAATGATAAACCACTTTGAAAACATTCCAAAGCATCTGTATAGCATACAATAGAAAAAACAATATTCCATTTTTTTAATATTTCAGATACTTTTTGTTCTAAATATTCACACATTGTTTTTTCGTCATCACAAATAGCAATTTTTATCATACTTTTTTCACCTGATTTTATTTTTATACAAATCATAATAAAAAATATATTGTTGTATCACACCTTCATATCCAGCATACAAATCAAAAGGGAAACCATTTTGATATTGTGATTGTAAAACGCTTTTGATGTGAGTATCAATAGGAAAAGCATTCAAATGATGCAATGAAAATAAACAAATACAATCTGCTACTTTTTCGCCAATGCCATATAATTTCATCAATTCCTTTTTTGATTCTGTATAATTCATATTTTTTAAATTTTCTATTATAGAGGGATTTTGAAATAAATCATTTGTTGTTTTCAATATATATTTTGCTCTATAACCTAAATTACAATGTTTTAAATCTTGTTCTGTTGCTTTGGCTAAATATTCTATACTCGGAAATGTATAATAAATAATACCTTGTTGTGTATATTTCATTTCTCCAAAATTTTGGCAAAGTAATTCTATAATTTTTTGAATTCTTTTGATATTATTTTGTTGTGAAACAATAAAAGATATTATCATTTCCCATACATCTTGTTTTAATATTCTGATACCTTTTCCAAATTGTATTGCTTGATTCAAATATTCATCTGTAATATCCACACCATTCAAATATTTTTTGTAATCCGTATCTAAATCAAAATATTCTTTCCATATATCATAATATTCTTTATTACTACAATAAAATATGATTTCTTTGTCATACTGTTCTATTTCTAAATATTTTCCAAAAGCCACAACACAATATTTTCCTTTTGTCAATTCACGAAAACGAAAACATTGTCCTGAAAGACATATTTTTTCTAATGAAAAAACATCTATTTTTACTTTTACCATATAGAAACTCCTTTTTAAAATGATTTTCTTTTTTATCATTTTACAGCAAAATAATCAAAAAGCAAAGAGTTTGAAACAATAAGGGAATGGCTAAATAAGCATTTAAAACATTGAGAGCGTTGCTCTCAAACTCTCACCAACTTTTAAAGTAAAACTTCGTTTTCCTGATAACAAGCAGAAATAAACATTATTTTTTTTGTTCCCATTTTTTTCTTTCTACAAAACGCCCCATACAAAAAGCAATCACTCCTACTCCCAATGCTGTTTGTATACAAAACAAAAGACTTTCTATTTCTCCTGGTATTTCTCCATCAATATACTTTTCTAAAACGGGTGTAAACCAAGGTTCATATTCTCCATTAATTTCTTCTATCATAACACTTCCTGCATCATCAGAGCCACCAAATTCTGCATTTTTTAAAGCTAAAACAGGAAATACAATTAATATAATTACAATGAAAAATAATATTAACATTGTAATTTTATTTTTTTTGCTCATATTGTACCTCCTCATTTATCAATCCAATTAACTTCATTTCTGGTATAGCATATGTTTCTAATACAATCATAATCATTACTGTCAATATTCCTTCTATTATAGCAAGAGGTAATTGTGTTGGTGCAAAAACACCCAAAAACTTTATAATAGATGCTGAGATGCCTCCCAGCATAGAAGGATAAGCAAATGCAAGCTGTATACTTGTGATACAATATGTAAATAAATCTCCTAAAAATGCCGCAATAAAAATACTCATTTTTTTATTGATATTACATTTTTTACAAAACTGAAATAAGATATAACTCAAAAAAGGACCTGCGATTGCCATAGAAAATATATTTGCGCCTAATGTTGTTAATCCCCCATGCGCTAAAAGTATTGCCTGAAACAAAAGCACAATCATGCCTAAAACACATACTGGTGCAAATCCAAATAATATTGCTCCTAGTGCCGTGCCTGTCATATGGGAACAACTTCCTGTAACAGAGGGTATTTTCAATGAAGATATTACAAATATAAATGCGCCAGACATAGCAAGCAATGTAATATTCTTTCTGTCTTGTTTTAATATATTTTGTATAGAGTGTATTCCCCATAATAAAAAGGGTATAGAAATCACTCCCCATGCAATACAGTAACGAGGAGTCAAATATCCTTCCATAATATGCATAGCATACACATTAGGTATAACTGCAAACATACAAGTTATAGTAATCATACAAAATAGAATACTTTTTTGTTTTTGAAACATATTTTATTTCCTCCTTATTTTTTAAGTTTATAATAATTGTTTTAATTGCTCTATACTTTTAGGATAGATATCGCATTTTTTTAATAAGCCCTTTTGTGCAAGCAATTCTTTTATTTGCAAAAGCATAGGTTGTTTTAAATTTGATTTTTTTAATACTTCTTTATTACAAAAAACATTTTCTGCTGTATCGTCCGCTATAACACTGCCATTATAAAAAACAATTACTCTTTCTGCAAAACGATAAGCAAAATCTACATCATGAGTAGATATTACAAGTGTTTTTCCTTCATTTGAAAGTTTTTGAAACATATCTTCAAGCATTTGTTGATGAAAGGGGTCAAGTGCTGTATGAGGCTCATCAAATAATATCATTTTAGATTCCATAGCAATACAATCAGCAATCGTTACTTTCTTTTTTTCTCCTCCGCTCAAATAATGTGTTATTCTATTTTCAAATGATGTTAAACCCATTTTTTCCATAGCACTATAAACTCTTTTTTGCACTTCTTTTTGAGGGAGTTTTAAATTCATAGGGCCAAAAGAAATTTCTTCCAAAACAGTAGGAGCAATAATTTGATTATCTGCCTCTTGAAATACAATTCCTATATTTTTTGTTAATTGCTTTCTATTCTTTTTTATAATTTTTTCTCCTTCCCAAATCATATCGCCCTTTTCTGCAAAAAGTACACCATTCATACAAAGAAACAGTGTTGATTTTCCTGCACCATTTGCTCCCATAATGGCAATTTTTTCACCAGCAAAAATATCTAAATTCACATTTTTTAATACTTCATTTTTGCCATCATAACAATAACATATATTTTTCATTTGTAATTGAGGTTTTTTATACATAATTCTTCCTTCTTAAATGCTATATGATATGTATTTTACTGCTATCACTGTAAAAATATAGCAAACAGCTTTTATCACATCATAAATATTCCATATACTTTCTTTTTTTAAAAACGCTAATTCCCCATCATAGCACCGAGATACCATAGCTTGATAATATTTTTCTGCTTTTCTAATGGATAGTATTAATAAATTTGCTATACAGTTTACAAATGTTCTGCATGAAGTTTTAAAATCAATATATCCTAATCTGGAAAGTGATGCATTTTTTAATTGATACTGCACATCTATCAATATAAATATATAGCGATATATCATATACATCAATTCTATTACTATTTTAGGTATATGTAGCTTTTGTAGTATCCATATCATATCACAAAGAGGTGTTGACAATGCAAAAAAATATAATATACTAACTGATGCAAATGCTCTCATCATAACAAAAATACTTTTTAAAAATGACTGTTTCGTAACAGAAATAAAAAATATATTATTATAATTGATTTCTAAAGCAATAGCAATACAAGCAAAAAATATAAATAAAAAGGGGATAGTAAGCAGTTTGACATAATCATTCCATTTCACATGATTTTTGAATACATTACACAAAAACATTGTTACAAAAATATATATGGATACAGCGATATCTCGAAATAATAAACATAATATCAAAACAACCGCTGTAAATATAAATTTCAGCATAGCATGACAATTTGCAAAAGGGGAACGATAGGCAAATTCATCTATAAAAATCATTGTATTGTTCATATTTCCCCTCCTTATAAAATAATAAAGCGCCCTCATCTACCTAAGCAAAAAAAGGCGCAAAAATACCATAAATTGTGCCAATTATCACTCGTAATTGCTACTACCCACATCACAAAAAGGCAGGTCTTCTGACTCTGACATCATCGCTCATATTCCCCTTCCCGCAAAATATGCAGTGGTATATTTGAATACAGCTCAGTCAATACAGCGGCGGGACCGTATAAGATTTTCACTTATTTCCCTATTAAGCCAATTCTATTTTTATAGTTAACTACAATTATAAAAATAGAATAAGCACCTATTTGCTGAATTATTATAGTATTGTTTTTATTATAATATATTGTTTTTTATATGACAAGTATTTTTGTTGACATCAAAAAACAGAAAGTATATGATTAATCATATATTAGCTTATTGAAAAGGAGTGTTTTATTATGCTACAAAAATGTTTCAAATCAATGTTAATAGTTCTGTTTTGTTTTTGTATATTTATAATACCTGTTTTTGCACAAACAACTATTTATGATATGGCAAAAACATGGGCAGAAGCATGGCAAATGCGAAACGGACAACAAAGATACGACATGATGTCTAATGCTATGAAACAAAAATTTAAAAAAGAACAAGGGGATAACGATATATCAATAGGCTGGTCTAGTCCTTGGGTAGAAAGCTATACAATAAAAACAGAAAATACAAACGCTGAAATTTGCTATATTATGACAGATAGTACTGGTGAATATTATATCAAATGGGACTATATTGATTTTCAAAAACAAAATAATGAATGGAAAATTATTGCTTATACACAATCTGAATTATACAATTATGATAAATCTTCTCAAAGTATAAAAGATATTACTTGTGTTTATGAATATTATAATTTAGAAAAAGATATTTTTAATGAGTATCATTGTAATTTGTTTGCAAATGCTGTAAAACAAATGCTTTTAACACAATATCCCAAAAAATCTATATCAAATATTGCATTTTACCAAACTGGGAAAGATAATACTGGAAAAATAGAAACTATTTATATGGATATTACAGCAGATATTTCAGATATTCCCCAAAATCCAGCAAAACAGCAATCGCTCCAAGCATTAAAAAAACAAAATATGCAAAACTATATAAAAGAATTTGAAAACTACATACAACCAAAACAACAAAAATATACAATAGAAGCTAAAATTGATTTAGAAACGGAATGTATTTTCTCTATATCTATACAATCAAAATCATAACTATTTTTTTAGTATTAATTTAACAAAATTTTCATTTTGTTGTCATAATAATTTAATTTGTTTTTCTTTCCATAATATTCTATAATTAATCATGTTAATTATAGAATATGAGGAGGAAATAAAAGGATATGAACAAAGTTTGCAAAAAAATAATGCTATTGACTGCAATAGTAATGTTATGCAGTAGTATAGTGAATATCACTGCATTTGCTTACACTGTGCCAGAAACAATACATATTGGATTGTCAAATATAGGCAGTGCAATCACACTTTCAAACAAAAGTATTAATGTAGGCGCAGAAGAAAATGGAACATATGTTAGTGGGGGAACAATAAAGTCTGAAAAAGGATTTACATTTTCAGCAGGTAGTGGTACATATGGTGCAGTATCTTTATATTATGACAATTATGAATCTGCAAAACAAAATGCTGCTACCATTGCTAATGCCCTTCCCGCATATACAGGAGGAGGAAAATGGCAAATATATGTTTCTGGTATGACAGGAGAACAAGTCAGACAAAAAACAGGTTTGCCTGCTGAAAATGTTTCTTCTGTATCCAATATGATACTTGTGCAGTCTGGAGGAAAAACAATGTTTATTACAAACATGATTACACCTCAATTTGGTGCAGCAGATAATGATACTGGAGTTATCACGATAAACAACAAAGAATATAGAGGTAAAATACAGCCCACACGTGTGAATGGTGGCAGTATTATACCAGTAAATGCTGTTTCTATAGAAGAATATTTATATGGTGTTGTACCTTCTGAAATGTCACCTAGCTATGCAGAGGAAGCACTAAAAGCACAGGCTGTTGCTGCAAGAACATACGCAATTAAAAAAATGGATATGAAAGTACATGAAAATAAAGGGTATGACCTTTGCGATGGTACACATTGTCAATCATACAAAGGAAAATCAGCAGAATTTCCTGCTACAAATGCCGCAGTAGATGCTACAAAAGGATTAGTTATTTATCATAAGGGAGAACCCATAGAGGCTGTATTTTTCGCTAGTAGCGGAGGTTATACTGAAAATAGTGAAGATATATGGACTGCACCTCTTCCCTATTTAAAAGCAGTTCCAGATGTATATGAAGTGGATACCAATACATGGACAAAAAAAATTACTGCTGCACAGCTTACTAATTTAGCAAGTGCAAAAGGTGATAATATTGGACAAGTTACAGATATGGTAATTTCTAAAGTATCATTAGGAGGACGTATACAAGAATTAAAATTAGTAGGTACAAAAGGTACAAAAGTATTAACACGTGACCAAGTACGCACTTATTTTTCTTCTTTAAATGGTAGTTTTCCAAGTAAAATGTTTACAATAAATGGAAAAGGTGGAGGCCCTAAAACAACTGTCAGCATGAATACAAGACAATTATCAGATGTTTCTGATGCTGCAAATGTTACAAATAGCCCAGAAGAATCCATAGCAGATAATTATGTAATTGGTAGTGATTCATTACTTTTCCCAGAACTAGAAACATATAACACTACACCAACTAATGTATCAAACAATGTAACAAGTGCTGTAATGCAAAGAAATGTCACTGTTACAGGTGCTTCATCTGGTGCTGTCAGTACAAATAATGGTACAGGTGTTTTTGTAATAGAAGGAAAGGGAAATGGTCATGGTGCTGGTTTAAGTCAAAAAGGAGCACAAGGGCTTGCTTTACAAGGCAGTGATTTTTTAAGTATATTGTATCATTACTATACTGATGTTACAATAGAATAATAACAAACTCTTTTTCATAATTACACTTGTCAATATTTTATAAATTACATTATAAAATTCCCTAGAAAATTCTAGGGAATTTGCCATTTTTAAAAAGTAGTATAAAATTTTTATTACAATAAAAACAATAACAGGAGAACAACTATGAAAAAACAAGACTTTTATTTTGAATTACCTCAGGAATTAATTGCACAACATCCTTTAAAAAATAGAGATTGCTCTCGTTTACTTGTATTAAATAAACAAACTGGCGATATAGAACATAAAACATTTCGAGATATACTGCAATATTTAAAAAAGGGGGATTGTATTGTTATAAATGATACAAAAGTGCTGCCTGCACGACTAATAGGAGAAAAAAAAGACACTGGTGCAAAAGTAGAATTATTACTTTTAACAAGAAAAGACATCAATACATGGGAAACATTAGTAAAACCAGGGAAAAAAGCAAAACCTGGTGATAAAATTATATTTGGTAATGGAAAATTAGAGGCGGAAATACTTGAAATTATAGAAGGTGGAAACCGTATTGTAAAATTTCATTATGATGGAGTTTTTGAAGAAATACTGGACGAATTGGGAGAAATGCCTCTCCCTCCTTATATTACACAACGCTTAGAAGATAAAAACAGATATCAAACAGTTTACGCAAAACAACAAGGCTCTGCGGCTGCACCCACAGCAGGATTACATTTTACACCAGAACTTTTAAATGAAATACAGCAAAAAGGTATTTCTATTGCTCATTTAACACTTCATGTTGGTTTAGGTACTTTTCGTCCTGTAAAAGAAGAAAATATATTAGACCATAAAATGCATTCAGAATACTATATTATAGAACAGGAACAAGCAGAAATCATAAATCAGACGAAAAAATCAGGGGGTAGAATTATAGCAGTTGGTACAACAAGTACAAGAACATTAGAATCCATAGCAGACGAAAATGGATTTGTGAAAGCAAGCAATGGCTGGACAAATATATTTATATATCCTGGATATCACTTTAAAACAGTAGACTGTTTAATAACAAATTTCCATTTGCCAGAATCCACATTAATTATGCTTGTTTCTGCACTTGCAGGCAAACAAAATGTACTTCATGCCTATGACATTGCTGTGCAACAAAAATATCGCTTTTTTAGTTTTGGAGATGCTATGCTGATTATATAATAAAAAGTAAAAGGTACTTCATAAAAAGTACCTTTTATTTTTTACATTTATTATTTATCTCTTAATTGTGCCTGCAATTCATTTGATAAACTATCTACAATTTCTTTCATTGCTTCTGTCACATCTTGGTCAACCAATGTTTTATCTGTTGCTCTAAATGTAATAGAATATGCTACAGATTTCAAACCTTTTTCTATCTGTTTTCCTTGATATACATCAAAAAGTGTAATACTTTCTAAATATTGTCCTGCGTGTTTTTGAATTACTTTTTCAATTTCTTTTACTGTAACAGTTTCCTTTACTACCATAGCAATATCTCTTGTTACAGATGGGAATTTAGGCAAAGGCTGATATTCTTTTACAAGGTCAGCATATTCTATCAATGCTGGCATATCTATAACAGATAAATACACTTTTGTACCAATACCATAATTTGTTGCAATTTGTGGGTGTAGTTCTCCCACATATCCAAATTGTTTATCATTGATGCAAATAGAGGCTGTTCTAGTAGGGTGCATCCAAGTAATATTTTTTTCTGTAATATAATCTACTTTATCACTCATACCCAATACTTCAAACAATCTTTCTACAATTCCCTTTATGTCATAAAAATCTATTTTACCATACATACCGATTGTTAATGTACTAATTTCATCTGGTAATTCTGTAATAGGTAATGCTTTTGGTAAATATACCTTTCCAATTTCAAACAATCCTGCTGATTCATTTCTTCTATTATAATTTGTTGCAAGAGAACTCAATATACCATTTAATGTAGTTGTTCTCATAATACTGTAATCTTCACCCAAAGGATTTGATATTGTTACGGTTTTTCTTAAATAACTATCAGTAGCAATATTCAATTTATCAAACACTTTAGGACTTTCAAAGCTGAATGTCATAGCCTCACAAAGACCACTTGACACCATATTTTGTTTTACAATAGCAGTAATAATTTGACCCCTATTTCTTTTTCCTACTGTTGGTGTACCTGCTGCTAATGTTGGCTCAATTTTATCATAACCATAAAATCTTGCCACTTCTTCTGCTAAATCTGCTTGTGCTTCCAAATCTGGGCGGAATGTAGGAACAGTTACACTATGATTTTGTCTATTTACTTCTAATCCAATATGTTCAAATATTGTTTGCATTTGTTCTTCTGAAATATCTGTTCCAAGAAGTTGATTGATTTTTTCTGGAGAATAATTTAACGTCCATTTTTCTCTTTTGTTAGGGTAGCAATCTACAACGCCTTTAACAACTTCGCCTGCGCCAAGCATTTCTACTAACTGTGCTGCTCTGTTTACTGCGTCCCATGCCATATTAGGGTCAAGACCTTTTTCATATTTACTAGATGCGTCTGTTCTCAATCCTAATTTCTTTGCTGTAACTCTAATATTAGAGCCATGGAATGTTGCAGATTCAAATAATATTGCTTCTGCATTTTCACTAATTTTTGAATTTTCACCACCCATAACACCTGCAATCGCAACTGCTTTTTGAGGGTCAGAAATCACAAGCATAGAGCTGTCCAAATTTCTTACATTGCCGTCCAATGTTGTAATCTGTTCACCATCTTTAGCATTACGTACAATAATTTTTCTTTCTGCAATACAATCTATATCAAATGCGTGCATTGGCTGTCCCATTTCAATCATAACATAATTTGTAATATCTACAATATTATTGATAGGTCTGATGCCTGCTGCTCTGAGTTTTTTTCTTAACCATCTTGGAGATGGCTCAATTTTTACATTTTTTACTACTCTTGCGGCATATCTTGGGCAAAGCTCTGGATTTTTAATTTCTACTGAAATATAATCAGATGCGTTTTCTCCTGCTTTTTCCTGTACTGTAATTTCTGGATATTGAAAAGGAATTTGATAAGTTGCTGCTGCTTCTCTTGCAATACCTAATACACTAAAGCAGTCTGGTCTATTTGATGTAATTTCAAATTCTACTACATCATCTTTTAAATCCAATACATCTACTACATTTTTACCCAATTCCACAGCCTCTGGGAAAACATATATACCATTTTCGCACGCCTCTGGAAAATCATGTAAATCAAATCCCAACTCTTGTATAGAGCAAAGCATACCTTCTGATGTAACACCTCTTAAATTGCCTGAATGTATTTTCACACCACCTGCTAATTTAGAATTATCCAATGCAACTGGTACATAATCTCCCTCTTTTAAATTCGTTGCACCTGTTACAATAGTCAAATCTGTTGATTTTCCGATATCTACTGTTGTAATCACCAATTTATCAGCATCTGGGTGTTTTACTATTTTTTTAATTTTTCCTGTTACAACATTTTCAATATCACCGCCCATAGTAGTATATCCCTCTACTTTTGAGCCTGTCATTGTAATATCTTCTATAAAATTTTTGATATCTGTTGTCACATTTGCATATTCTTTCAACCATGACATAGGTATATCCATGTTTCATTCTCTCCTCTCTTTATTGCCAGTTATATTAAAATTGTTTTAAAAATTTTACATCATTTTCAAACAATAATCTCAAATCTGTAATACCATATCTTTGCATTGCAACTCTTTCCAATCCCATACCAAATGCAAAACCGCTGTATTCTTCTGGGTCAATGCCAGACATTTTTAATACTTTTGGATGTACCATGCCACAGCCCAAAAGTTCTATATAACCCTCTCCCTTACAAACACGACAACCTTTTCCGCCACAAGCAAAACAAGACACGTCCATTTCTGCACTTGGTTCTGTAAATGGGAAATGGTGAGGTCTAAAACGTACTTTAACATCTTTACCGAATAATTCTTTTGCAAAAACAGCTAATGCTCCTTTTAAATCTCCCATTGTAATACCTTTATCTACTACCAATCCTTCTAATTGATGGAATACAGGGGAGTGTGTTGCGTCCACTTCATCAGAACGATATACTGTTCCAGGGCAAACAACTCTAATAGGTAATTTGCCTTTTTCCATTGTTCTAACTTGTACTGGTGAGGTTTGTGTTCTAAGCAATATATCACCATTAATATAAAATGTATCTTGTTCATCTTTTGCAGGGTGGTCTTTTGGTATATTCAACGCTTCAAAATTATAATAATCTTTCTCTACATCTGGACCTTCTGCAATTTCATATCCCATACCAATAAAAATATCAGAAATTTCATCAATAACAATACTCATAGGGTGCTTATGTCCGCAAGTGCATTTTCTTCCTGGCATAGTAACATCTATTGTTTCTGCTGCCAATTTGATTTCCTGTTCCGCAGCTAAAAGGCGTTTTTTTGCTTCTTCTAATTTCTGCTCAATATCTTGACGTACTTCATTTGCAAGCTGTCCTATTACAGGTCTTTCCTCTTTTGAAAGTTTGCCCATTTCTTTTAATACTGCTGTTAATTCTCCTTTTTTACCTAACAGTTTTACTTTTGCCTCTTCTAATTCTTTCATTTGTCCAATTTCTTTTAATGTGGCAATCGCTCTGTCATGAATTTCTTTTAATTTTTGTTTCATGTTCTCAATTCCTCTCTTTGTCAAAAATAAAAAACCTTCTTCCCAAAAAGGGACGAAGGCTATTAGTTCCGTGGTACCACCCAAATTCCTGTATAAAAATCATACAGGCACTTTTCACTGTATAACGCACAGCAAACGGATTTTCCTACTTTAATGGTTCAAAAAATCAGCTCCAGTGGGAACTTGGGCAATCTGCTTCACCAAAAATGCTTTCAGCCGGTGACATTTTCTTTCTAAGGCAGCAGCATTGCTTACTTTTCACTTTCATAGCTTTTATAATATTATAATGAATTTATTTTATCATATTTTTAACAGTTGTCAATATCATTTTTAAAAAATTTATTACCTAAATTTTTAAATAGTATCATTATTTTTTTATATATTTTACAAATTCTGTTGAATAATACACTTCAATTATGTTATAGTAAAATTGTAATATATTATGTAATGAAAAAAATAGGTTTTGTTAACTTAATATGAAAATAAAAATACAGAAAAGACTTTTAAAAATACAGTCAAAAAAAGGCACACAAACAAAAGCGAATATCTGAAAAAATTTTTTAAAACAAAAACCAATGATTCGCTTGTTCCTGAGAATATAGAACACCTGCAACACAAGCAGGTGATTGGTCTGATAAAGAAGAATGACTGTGTATAAAATTATAATAAAACAAAAAATTTGAAATCATATCCATAGCAGAATCAAAACTATGAAATCCTTTTTTCGTTTTGTACCAAGCCTTAAAAGTTTTGTTGAAAGATTCTAATACATTATTACTGCAATCATCAGCAAATGATGGATACCTATGATGTTTC
>CAJUNT010000010.1:75781-96621 GCA_910587735.1 uncultured Clostridia bacterium | reverse complement strand
TTAAGATATTGAGAGCGTTGCTCTATTAAATAACGACATAATTGCGTTCGCAAAAAGTAAAGTTTTTTGTCAAACTTTTTAGGGGAAAAGTTTGTGGGTGCAGGTGAAACCCGCAAATAAAATATATTTTTTCATCTCTCAAACATTTTCACTAAAATTTTAAAATAATATTATTTTGTTAAGATATTGAGAGCGTTGCTCTATTAAATAACGACATAATTGCGTTCGCAAAAGTTAAAGTTCTTTGTCAAACTTTCTTTCAAGAAAGTTTGTGGGTGCGGGTGAAACCCGCAAATAAAATATATTTTTTCATTTCTCAAACATTTTCACTAAAATTTTAAAAATAATATTATTTTATTAAAACCTTGAGGACTAGCCCTCAAACTTCCACAAGCCTTTGAAAAGGCTTGACCGAAACTTTTAAAGGAAAACTTCGTTTTCCTAGTTGTAAACGGATTTTTAATGATGTTTTGTTAAGACCTTGAGAGCTTTGCTCTCAAACTCTCACCCGCTTTTTGAAAAAAGCGGGGCAAAAACTTTATATTATGCGCTCGGAATTGTTTCATAATTTTATAATCATAAACGGGAATTCATCATATATTTTTTACTCCATTTTGAAAAACACACCAATATCAATATCATCACCACAAAAAACAATATAACATTATATTTTCCTATCAACAAACGTGACATTACTTTATCAAAAAATATAAATAAAACACCTATTGCTAACTCAAATTTACCAAGTCCCTTTGTATATTCCCATCGATATTGTTCCAAAACATTTTTTTTACTTTCTGCAAATTTTTCAGTCATAAAAAAATCTCTTATACCCTGAAATATCCATATTACACCAAATATTGTCAATATTCCCACCATATTACGACTCCTTTATTGTACTTCATATTATTTTTACACATCACATATGATTACAGTATATCATAAAAATGATATTTTGTCTTTTTATTGAGAATAAACATTGACGAAAAATTTCAATTTTTATATACTTAATATAACTATATGACATGATTATAATATTTCATAATTTTTAAACAATATAATATTATAATATATCTGCGCTTTGTACACTTTAAAATTTATTTTAGAAAGAAGGTAATATGATTATGAACGTACCAGAAAAAAAACCAATTTATGTAATAGGACATAAAAACCCAGATACTGACTCTATTTGTTCCGCAATATCCTACGCTCATTTAAAAAATAAAATTAGTGACAACAACTATATTCCTATGCGTGCAGGTCAAATTAGTAATGAAACGAATTTCGTATTAGAAACATTTGGTATAGAAAGTCCTCAGCTTATTACAGATGTTGCAACACAAGTAAAAGACTTATCTATCAAAAAACCACAAGGATTATCAAGAGATACTTCTTTAAAAAGAGCATGGACACTTATGCGTGATACAAAAGACGCTACAATGCCCGTAATAGGTGAAAATGGCATATTAGAAGGCATTATAGCATTAAAAGACATTGCAACAGCAAATATGGACGTATACGAAACACATATACTATCACTTTCCAAAACACCTTACAAAAATATATTAGAAACAATAGACGGTACTATGGTAGTAGGAAGTGAAGAAGGTTTTGTAGAACAAGGCAAATTGCTTATTGGTGCAGCAAACCCTGACCTTTTAGAAAATTATGTAGAAGAAGGAGATGTACTTGTTACAGGAAATCGTTATGAATCACAACTTTGTGGTATAGAAATGGAGGCTGGCTGTATTATTGTTTGCATGGGCGCACCTATTTCCAAAACAATACAAAAGCTTGCGACACAGCATAATTGTCGTATCATTAGTACACCCCACGATACCTACATGGTAGCAAGATTAATTTGTCAAAGTACACCTGTAGGCTATTTCATGAGAACAAATAAGCTGTATACATTTAAAACAGAAGATTTTGTTAATGATATTAAAAGTGCCGTAGCAAAAATCAGACATAGAGAATTTCCAATATTAGACAATGAAGGAAATTATTGTGGTATGCTTTCCCGTCGTTCACTTATCGATATGGATAAAAAGAAAGTAATTATGGTAGACCATAATGAGAAATCACAAGCAGTAGATGGTATTGATGATGCAGAAATATTGGAAGTAATAGACCACCATAAAATTGGCTCTATAGAAACCATAGCACCTGTTTATTTCCGCAATCAGCCTGTTGGTTGTACTGCTACAATCGTTTATCAAATGTATTGTGAAAATGAAGTAGAAATTGAACCAAATATTGCTGGTTTACTTTGTTCTGCAATTATTTCTGATACATTGATGTTCCGTTCTCCAACTTGTACAGAAGCAGATAAACAAGCCGCAGAGGCGTTGGCAAGTATTGCAAAATTGGATATTGCACTTCATGCCGCAGAAATGTTTAGAGCTGGTAGTGCTTTGCAGGATAAAACAGAAGAAGAAATATTCTATCAAGATTTCAAAAAATTCAGTACAGAAGAAGTTAGCTTCGGTGTAGGTCAAGTTTCTTCTATGGATAAATTAGAATTGGAGGCATTGCAACCAAAAATAGAGAAATATATGATTTCTTGTTTAGAAAAAACAGGTTTAAATATGTTGTTTTTCCTTTTAACAGATATTATAGAAGAATCTTCTATTGCAATATTCGTTGGTGACCATGCTCCAGAAATGATTAAATCTGCATTCGGTGCAGAAATAGAAAATGGTCAAAATCATTGCTATTTAAAAGGCGTGGTATCTAGGAAAAAACAACTCATACCAAAATTAATGGCAGCATTGCAACAATAAAAAAATAATTGTTGTAATTGTGTTTGCAAAATGTAAATTTTTGTAAAACTGTGTTCGCAAAAAGTTAAAGTTTTTGCTCCGCTTTTTTCAAAAAGCGGACAGGGTACGGGACAGCGTTCGTAAATAAAATAATTACAACTGTAAAAATAAAATTGTAGCATCATTGCGTTCGTAAAAGCTAAAGTTTGTATGTGTGGAAAACGTTCACAAATAAAACAATCGTATTACAAGCTAAATGCGAAAAGCTCACTCATTTAGGGGTGGTATGAAAGCATTTTTTTATTGATATATGTTAATGTTGCTTTTATGAACAAGAAATGGTATAATGAAACCATAAAAATAAAAGGTTTTGATACGAGCCTCATACTATCGCTAATGGATACAAAGGTATCTTTGATAGTGAAAGTCTTAATGAAATAGATTAGTTTTATATGCTTTCGAGTATATTTAGAAGTTTATGTAATTAAGAACCCCATGCCTTTAGGTATGGGAGTGTCAGATCAAAATATAATGATACATAATAAAAGGGGAAATTATTCATTTTTGAAAAATTTCCCCAAAATTTTAATCAGAAAACTTTATTTTTTTATTTTATAAATTTATTAAAACCTTGAGAGCGTTGCTCTCAAACTCTCACCCGCTTTCCCCTAAAAGCGAGGCAAAAGCTTTTATGGGAAAACTTCGTTTTCCTACTTACAAACGGGATTTTACACATTTATTTTATTGCACATCTGTCACTGTTTCCGAGCCATTTTCACGATATGTATACACTGTAAAGCCATTATATTTCCATTCACCATCTTCACCATCGCCCAAACAGCTAGGGGAATAATCTGTAGAAGAAGGAGTTCCCAAAGCACTCTGCAAACTACTTGCACTTTGTCCAATATATCCCGTTGCAATTTGTTTTGCATCTTTTGCAGGTTCTGCCTGTTGTGCAGGTTCTGCCTCTTGTGCCCCTTGTGACTGTTCTGTTTTTTGTGCTGGTGTTGCTTTTGTTGCGCCATCAGTTTGTACTGCTTTTTGTGCAGGTTCTGCCTGTTTTGTTTCTACTTTTTCAGCTTTTTCAGCCTTTTCAGCCTTTTCTGGTTCTTCTGGGGCTTGAGGTGATTCTGGCTGTTGTGCTTTTTCAGCGGGTGTTGCTTTTTCAGCGGGTTCAGCCTTTTTGACATCTTGCTTTTCTGTATCATTTTGTTGTTCTATTTCTGTGGGGTTTTGTGTCACATCTCCACTGGTACAAGCTGTCAATATCGTACCACTACATACCACAGTAGCAAAAAGCAATATCATTTTTTTCATAATTATACTCCCTCTCTTTCATTGCTTTTATTGATATAAAAAATAGTTAAATTTACTCTATTAAACATTGATATAAAACACCATTTTTTTCTACAAATATCGCTTTAAAATCATATTCTGTTCCTTCTGGAACATATGCCGTAAATGCCTGTTTTTGTGCTTTTCCCACTGGAAAAGCCTCATAGCATTCATTTTGCCATTGTATATAAACATTACCATATTCTTCCACACTACCTTGCACACAGCAATATCCTTCTAAATCGCTTTCTGTAATTTCCACATCAACATCGCAATGTATTGGTACAGCATTTGTAGTATGCAATTCCACCAAAGGCGACTGCAATACAGGTGCATATTGTGCCAAATTAGAAATATTTCTTTCTACAATTTCCAATACCACCACATCAGCAGATACTTCATGCATCATTGTGATTGTATAAGGCATTTTTCTTGAAAATCTACTATGCCCAAAACCATCGGCAAAAAAAGGATACAAATTATTACCGAAAGAATCTCGAAATAGAAGCAAAGAATGTTGTTTTTGATTATTTGATGTATCAATCTGTATATCATCAGGAGCGTGTATTTCATTATCTGGCTGAAAATCAAATTGCTTTTCAAACACAATATCATTTTCCAACTGTTTCCCTTTTGGATACAACATTTCATACAAATCGCCTTTATGATTTTTTTGTATGCTATAATCCATATCATACCAATTTGTATGATAAATACCTAAAGCATTCATAATACTATGATAAGCCAATGATGCCCCTTTATTATTCCAATGGGAATCTAATTGATAATACAGCACTTCATTTTTTTGACGAAACACTCTAAACAAATCAATATAATTTACATTTTGTTTTTGTAATGCATTCATTAAATGTTGCGCATTACTTTCATTGCGAATGGTATACATACTATCAGGCATATACTCACCATACAAACTATTTTTATTTGGTGCTATCACAAATAAAAATTTTGCATTTTGATTTTCTACATATTGCTGTATCATATATAATGTATGTGCAATGTTTTCTATATCATTATCACACAATATATTTTTACCTATATAATCATTTTCTGTTTGTTTATAAAAAAGCCAATTTTGTTTACCCAGTATCACATCATCTGATGCAGAAGTATGAAACACTTTTGACAATATTGCATTATGTATTGTAATCAAATCTGTTCTAAAAGCAAAATGGTCAGCAGTATAATCAGTCACATTTTTCAAATACTCTTTGTTCACACTTCCGTCTGGAAGTATCATAGCAGGTTTTGGCGTCAATATTTCATTTGCTCTTGGTTTGGGCTGTTCTGTAAAAAACATTCCCAATGAAAAAGAGAAACAAACTGTTATAAAAAACAATATAAAAAATAAATACAAATGATTCTTATTCATAATAACAACACCTAAAATTGAAAATAAATAAAAGGATTAAATGTAGATGCAGACAAATCAATTATGCTAAAAATAAAAAGTATCATAGCAATGACATAGCTGCTACATTCTGCAATACTTTTTTGCACAATACCTCTTTGCTGTAATCTAGGCAATATATCAATAGAAAACAGTATACAAGCAAAAAATATAAATATGGTATATGGTGTCAATAATTGCACTAAAAAATATGTATTTTCCATTGTAACAGGGGATATTGTAAACATTTTAGTAATTATCATAAATGCTTGTGACACGCTTTCACTTCTAAAAAGCACAAAACCCACTGTTACAACAATCATAGTATAAATATGCCCTGTCCATTTTTTATGCATATGTTGTATGGGTATAATATGACATTGTTCCAGCACTGAAAAAAGTCCATGAAACAATCCCCAAAGTATAAATGTTACATTTGCACCATGCCAAAATCCCGTGGCAAAAAACACTATCAATTTATTGAGCATTGTTCTGTATTTTCCAAAGCGGTTACCCCCTAAAGTAATATACAAATAATCCCGAAACCAAGAAGAAAGCGAAATGTGCCATCTTCTCCAAAATTCTTTTATACTGTCTGCTGTATAAGGATAATTGAAATTTTCTTTAAAATGGAAACCAAACACTTTACCCAATCCGATTGCCATATCACTATAACCACTAAAATCAAAATAAATTTGAAACACATAACAAACTGCTCCCAGCCATGCTATACGGATATCCAACTGCTCTGCACTGAGTGAAAAAACGCTATCTGCTAGCAATCCCATAGTATTAGAAAGCAAAAGTTTTTTAGACAATCCCATAACAAAACGTCTAAAACCTTCTGCAGTTTGTTTTAGTGTACAAACGCGGTTATCAATCTGCATAGAAATATCATGATATTTTATAATAGGTCCAGCGATGAGCTGAGGAAAAAAAGAAATATACAAAAGCACTTTCAAAAAATCTTTTGTACCTTCTTTTTGATTTCTATACACATCAACAACATAGGAAATACCCTGAAATGTAAAAAAAGAAATACCAATAGGCAATGTGATACCCGTAATTGGAATATTGGTGTGCAATATACTATTCAGAGATACTATAAAAAAGTCAGTATATTTAAACACACAAAGCAAAGCGATATTCACAAACAACGCTATTGCTATAATACATTTTCTTTTTTTATTACAAGTCGTATTTTCCGAAAGCAATATACCAAATAAATAATTGCAAAAAACAGAAAACAAAAGCAAAGGCAAATATTGTATTTGTCCAAAAGCATAAAATACCAAACTCGCCAATGTTAATATCACATTTTTACATTTATTATTTGATATAACATGATAAATCAAAAATGTAAAAGGCAAAAACCAATATAAAAAAATGGCTGAACTAAATACCATGCTTCATCTTCCTTTTTACCACTTAATATATAAAAATGGTGCATTATCATATGTCTTTTTAAATATATCATGATAAATACCACGTTTTCTATAAGCCATTTCCATTTCTGCATCAAAAATATATGTTGTACCATCCATAGCAATTTCTACCCAACCATGAGGAGAATGTTCATGTCCTACTGTTCCTATCACTGCATGAGCATCATATCCTATTTGTTTTGCTAAATAATAATATAATGCTGCAAAGCTATAACAATTTCCCTTTTTCATATCCAACATATCTAATGCATATTGTTTTTCCCAATCTGTTTGTCCTTTCTGTACAAAAGGGCGTTTCAAATAGTTATAATTATCTCTTACATACTCATGAACCACTTTTAATTTTTGTTCTTGCGTCATATTACTATTTGTATGACTTTGTATAATTTCAGAAAGTTTATTATCCAATATTTCAGAATTTGTTGTATATTTTCCATCTGCACCAAATGTAAAACCATCAACTGTTTTGTTTCTTGCTAAATTTCCGTTTTGTTCCACATAATAAAGCGTACCATTTTTGTTATAAAGTCCGCTGGCTATATTGAGTGTTTCTTTTTGGAAAGATGTCCATACTTCATATTGTTCTGTATATTGATATTCATGTGCAACAGATGCCTCTAATATATCATAATAAGCCCAGTGTGTAGGGGATACATCAAAAAATTCTCTGACAGTATTTTCTGCTATGATATTTTTATCTGCTTTTCTGTTCAATACTTTGTTTAATATGACTGCTACTTCCTGTCTTTTTATAGTATTGTCAGGATAAATATTACCCTCACCATAAATCCAACCTTTTTCTACTGCATTTGATATTGCTTGTGCTGCCCAGTGTTCTCCTGGCACATCAGCAAATGTTTGTATTGTACCATCGTATGGGTATATTCTATTTAATATTGCTAAAAACTCTGCTCTTGTCATTTCTTTTTGGGGCTGAAAATCTTCTCCATATCCTTCTACCAGTCCCATTGTAGCCAATGTACATACAGCATTTGCATACCAATCATTTTCAGAAACATCAGTAAATGTTTTTTGAGGAATTTGTTTTTGTTTCAGCAATGTATATAATATTTGACACGCCTCTGCTCTTGTCAATGCTTTATCAGGATAAAAATTACCATTATCCCCATCCATATATTTGATATGTTTTACTGTTTCAAGCAAAGAAATTTGTTGTTCATAAACAGCATAATATATTGTATTATCCGTTATGATTTGTGATGAAACATCAACAACATCGTCCTGTGCATTTTTCCACTGAATAATTTGATTTCCATTTTGATTTTCATAAGGTATATTTTGGGGGAGTGTTCCTGTTTGTGTGTGTTCTCTTATCAATTCACCATTACCCAAATCATACAATATTTGACATGGTTTCACTTCTTGCCAAACAGCATATAATGTGACATTTTCAGTCACATCATCAGGAAATTTCTGCACTATTATTTTTTCATTTACAGTAAACAATATATCTGCACTATTCTGCTGTAGTGACCAACCTGCAAAAAAGTGATTTTCTTTTGTCATAGTATGATATTCTGGTTCAAATTCTTCACCTGTTGCTATAGTAATATTTTCTGGTGGTGTTCCTTCTGCACCATTGCTATCAAATTGTATTGTAATTGTTTTTACTTTTGTTTGTTGCTCATTTGTTGTATTCTCTGGCTCTGGTGTTTGTTGCTCAGCCCCTGTATTTTCTGGTGTTTGCTCTTCAGCTTCTGTATTTTCTGGTGTTTGCTTTTCAGCTTCTGTATTTTCTGGTGTTTGTTGCTCAGCCCCTGTATTTTCTGGTGTTTGTTGCTCAGCCCCTATATTTTCTGGTGTTTGTTGCTCAGCCCCTATATTTTCTGGTGTTTGCTTTTCAGCCTCTGTATCTATTGTAAACTGTTCTGATTGTTCTGTTTGAATATCCTCTTTTTGTTGTTGTGTGATTTCCTGCGCACTTGCTGTAATAGGCAAACTGCTTACACTAATACTCAATGTAAAAAGCACTGCAAGAGCCTTTTTTGCCTTCATAATACCTTCCCCCTAATAATATATAAGCTTTCTCCCCTAATAAAAGGCAAATGAATGCCCCCCTTTTTTTGTAATAAGGGGGGAAATTCATCATTTGTCAATTACTGTTATATGCTTCTACATTATACAATCAATAAATATACTCTGTCAATAGATGTCGTTATTTGTACATGGAAATCAACTTTTGTTCTCCGTAGGTGATTTAAACAAACATCTTTTCTATACACGCTTTTTTTATACTTTGCAACTTCTCCACCCTTTTCTGATGAAGCGCAATAAGTTTGTCAAGTTGTTTGAAAAATGCCCCAATTTGTCGTTGTTCTTGTACAAAGGTAGACAAAATAATATCAATTTTTCCAATTTCCTCTTTATTTATTTTTTGTGGAATCGCAGTAATCAAAGTTCTATCTCTTAACCTTTTTTGAAATAATGAGGATTGAATAGCATTACATAAAAAATAGGATTCTATATTTGTTGGCTTTAAAAGTGCTAAACTTACATAAAAAGCCAATTTTTCCATAGTTTCTACGACATTTGGAGTTCCGACATCTCCTATTCTTGTCATAAGAATGTCGCCTTTTTGAGGATATACTTTATAATCCTTTTTAAATGATTCTTCAGATATATATTTATTCGATTTTAAAGTAGTGATATTCTCAACGGATAAAAACATAATTCCACTATCTTTGTATTCAGGAGTTTGATGAACTCCATCATATATATCAACTACTTCTTCTAACTTACGTCGTTCCCAATCATCAGAAAACCCCTTAAATCTAATTTCTGGGACATTTGCACCATTTTTCGGGAACATTTTTTCAAGCATTGCCTTTTTAATATTGGTCAATTTGTCATACTTATTCTGATGAAGTGTGATAAGTCTATCAAGATTACAGAAGTATACACTAATTTGTTCTTTTTCACTATTAGAAATAGGTATCAACAGATTTTGATTTTTTAGTTCACTAGCTTTTATTAGTGGTTGACCTGTACCAAAAGAAAGTTTCTTTATATCAAAATTCAATAAAGCATAATATATAAAATCAAGTTGTTGTCCTTGTATAAACACCGTATTATCACTGATTTTGACTTTTCCAGAGTGTCTATAGAGTTCTCCAGCATTTGCCCCAACACGAGCAGTTAGTAAAAAGTCTCCTTCATAATCATAAGAATCATCATACCCAATTAAAGATGTAGAGCCAAGAATTTCATAGTTTCCTGTTGTTTTTAGTGTAAATTTGCTTTTTCCAGTATCAATAGAAAACACTTCGTTCATTAACTTCCGTCTTTCCCACTCCCCATCAAAACCAGCAAATCGAATACGAGGCTTTTTTTTAGTCATTTTCTCACCTCCTCGCAATTCAAAAACACACTTCTATCACACACGTTGTTTTATGACATCTATCAAATCAGAAAGTACAATATTTTCTTTTGTACCTTCCTTCATATTTTTCAATTCAATTTGATTTTGTTCTATTTCTGTATTTCCAATTATAACAGAATAGTGCGCATTGATTTTATTTGCATATTTCATTTGTGCTTTAACACTTCTTTCCACAGTATCACATTCTGCGTGTATACCCTGTTTTCTTAACTGCAATGTCAATGCCTGTGACTGAATGAGTCCTTTTTCTCCCATAGCACCAATATATATTGCAGTATCATTTTTCAATTCACTTTCACCATATTGCTTTTGCAGTATCATAATTAAGCGTTCCATACCCATACCAAATCCTACTGCTCCCGTTGGTTTTCCTCCACATTCTTCTACTAATTTATCATAACGTCCGCCACCGCATACTGTCAAACCATCTGATACAAATTCAAATACTGTTCTTGTATAGTAGTCCAAACCTCTTACAATTTTAGTGTCTATAGTAAAAGCGATACCCATTTCTTTTAATATTGCCTGTACTTTTTCAAAATGTGCTGTGCATTCTTCATCCAAACATTCCAATACAGAAGGTGCTTGTGCAATCACATTTTGACAGCCTTGTTCTTTGCAGTCCAATACGCGCAAAGGATTTTTTAAATATCTTTGTTTGCAGGTATCGCATAAACTGTCTAAATGAGAAGAAATAAACTGTTTCAATTTTTCATTATATCTATTTCTACATTCTGTACAGCCTAAACTGTTTATACGCAATTCTACATTTTTCACACCTAATTGTTCCAAAAATGTTGTTGCGACAGAAATCGCCTCTGCATCTTGTGCAGGGCTATAAGAGCCGAACATCTCTACACCAAACTGATGGAATTGTCTTTGTCTACCTGCCTGTGTATTTTCACAGCGGAATGTTGGAGAAATATAATATAATTTTGTAGGTTGTGGTTGATTATGCATACCATGCTCAATATATGCTCTTACTGTGCCTGCTGTACCTTCTGGTCTTAATGTCAAACTTCTGTTGCCATCATCTGTAAATGTATACATTTCTTTTTGTACAATGTCAGTTGTTTCGCCTACTCCCCTTGCGAATAGTTCTGTAAATTCAAACATAGGTGTTCTCATTTCACCAATACCAAATGTTGCACAAAGCTTACGGATATTTTTTTCTAATTGTTGCCAAAGTAATACTTCACTACCATATAAATCTTTTGTTCCTTTTACTAATTGAATATTCAATATAATTCCTCCTAAATAGTTGTTGCGTTTTTTATTTGCGGACGCTGTCCACATCTGCAAACTTTTATTTTTGCTAATGTAATTTTATCGTTATTTTTATAAACAAAGTCTTTTATTAAAATTATATTTTTTATTGTGGGTTTCACCCACACCCACCAACTTTTTTGTAAAAAAGTTGGACAAAAAACTTTAAATTTCGTTCACACAATTTTATCGTTATTTTAGTCCTATTTTTTTTCTTTCTATCATTTCATCAATACGTGAAATATACTCCTCCACACTTTTCACATTAAATATTCTTTCTATTCTATTTTGACTAAAATCAATTGTTTTTGTACTAGCACCAGCACCTACTGCTAATATATTTTGTTTTTCCTCCATAATCTGCACATTATAAATACACTCTTTACCAGCAACACAATATCCTACATTTTCAAAATTACCGAGCATATTTTTTTGTCTATACATATAATAAGGAAGCATATTCATTTTTTCAGCATACTCCCCAGACAAATCAATCATTTTTTCCAATTCCTGTGCATCTGTGAGTGTATAGCAATCAAATTCCTGTTTTAAACGAGACGCCCTTTTAATTGCCAATGTATGTATTGTCAAATTATCGGGGTGCAATTTTTCTATTTCATTCATAGTATATTCTACATCTTTTAATGTTTCTTCTGGTAATCCTAATATCAAATCCATATTGATACTATCAAAACCCAATTCCCTAGACTCCCAATATACTTGTTTTACTTCTTCTACACTGTGTTGTCTTCCTATCAAACGCAGTGTTTTTTGATTCATTGTTTGGGGATTGATAGAAATTCTATTCACGCCATATTGTTTCATAATATGCAGTTTTTGTTTTGTAATAGTGTCTGGTCTGCCTGCCTCCACACTAAATTCTATTGCTTGCTTTTTCAAATCAAAATATTGTGCAATACTATCAAAAAGATACTCCAACTGTTCCGCTGTCAATGATGTAGGTGTGCCACCCCCTACATATATTGTTTTTAAATCAAATTGCTTGGCATATTCCCCCAAAAAACACAATTCTTTTTTTAATGCTTTTAAATAATCATATACACTATTTTGATATTGTGCTAAGGGGTAAGATGTAAAAGAGCAGTATAAGCATTTTGTAGGACAGAAAGGAATACCCACATATAAACTGATATCATTTTGTTTATTTTTGCTTAATATATCTCTTTCTGCCTTTGCCACTTTTAATGAAAGTTTTGCCTTTTTTTCTGTGACATCATAGCCCTTTGTCATATATTCTATACATTGCTTTTCTGTATAACCCTTATCAAAAAGTTCATTTATTGTTTTTGCAGGACGCACACCTGTTACAAATCCCCATTGTGGGGATATTCCTGTTATTTTTTTAAGCAGTTTATATATAGAACATTTTATCACTCTTTTTTTCTCTTTTGTAGACAGTTTTTCACATTCATATTCCATAATGGCATACTCTTTTTGTATACCATTTTCATAATATATCGCTGTCGCTTTTTCATGTTGTAATATACTTTCTATTGTAATACCTTGTTGTTTAGGTTGTTCTGTAACATAATAATGCAAATTAGGATAAAACACCTGTATGATTGTTTGTACATCATGTTCCAATGTGTGTCCTTTTGTGATAAAATATATCATTGTTTTTCCCTCAATATTAAAAATTCTTTTCACTATCTAAAAGTATTGTAACAGGACCATCATTTATAATTTCCACTTTCATATCTGCTTGAAATTCTCCTGTTGCCACTTTTTTAATTGGTAATGTTTGGGCATATGTCACTAAATTATCAAATATACTTTTTGCTGTAGCAGGTGACGCTCCAGAGGAATAGCTAGGACGTCTTCCTTTTCTTGCATCTCCATATAATGTAAAATTAGGTACAATTAAAAGTTCTCCTTCTATATCCAATAAAGAAAGATTTAATTTTCCTGCTTCATCTTCAAATATTCTCATATTGATTATTTTGTCAAGCATATATTCAATTACTTTGTTATCATCATTTTCGAGTATACCAAAAAGAACCATAATTCCTTTGCCAATTTCTCCAATTACATTGCCCTCTACTGTTACACTTCCTTTTTCTACTCTCTGTAATACTGCCCTCATGTTTCCACTCCTTTATTAAATTGCGTTCGCAAAATTTAAAGTTACCGCTAAAACTCCGTTCGCAAAATTTAAAGTTTTTTGTCCAACTTTTTAGGGGAAAAGTTGGTAGGTGTGGGTGAAACCCACAAATAAAATAATATGATTCAGCATTGAAAACTCTATACCATACTTTGCTCAATACCTTTCAAAGACTCATTTATCAGTCTTTGAAACCGTGGACGCTGTCCACACCTGCAAGCCTTTAAAAAGGCTTGACCCAAACTTTACTAGGAAAACTTCGTTTTCCCTATTGCAAACGGGATTAATTTATAATATCAATTTGTTATACGTTCAATTTCCAATATATCTTTTAATTTCATCAATCGTTTTATAATTTTTTCAAGCTGTTCTTTTCCTTTTACTTCTATTGAAACATCAAATATTGCTGTTGCTTTTGTAGTTTTGATAGTAAGCGATTTTACAGAAACATCTTCCTCTGTAAACACTCTTGAAACTTCCAGCATCAAACCAACTTTTTCTGTACCAATAATACGCATAGATGCCAAATAGGACACATTTGCCATACCTTTTCCTTCTACGTCCCACTCTGCGTCAATCAATCTGTGTCTGTCTTCTTCTGTCAAATTCATAATATTAATACAGTCTGTTCTGTGTATTGTAACGCCACGTCCTCTTGTTACAAATCCTACAATCTCATCACCAGGTACAGGATTACAACATTTTGAAAAACGTACTGCAACATCTCCTACCCCTTTTACAACAACACCGCTTTTACTTTTATGTCTTTCTAATTTTTGAGGTACATCACTATTCAGCACATCAAGCAATGTATTTTGTGCTTCTTGTTTTTTCTTTTCTCTCAAAAGCTCCTCTATCAGTCTGTTTGTAACTTGCCCCTCTTTTACACCGCCATGTCCTACTGCCGCACATAAAGCGTCCCAATCTCTAAAACCGAATTTATTTAATACAATATTTATCCACTCTGTTTTTAGCAGTTCAGAAGGCGTATAATTTTTCTTTTTAATATCTTTATCAATTAAATCTCTACCCTTTAATATATTTTCTTCTTTAAATTCTTTTTTAAACCATTGATTGATTTTTGTTCTAGCCTGAGAACTTTTTACAATATTCAGCCAATCTCTGCTAGGACCTCTTGAATTTTGAGAAGTTAATATCTCAATTCTATCTCCATTTTGTATTTTATACTCAATAGAAACCATTTTGTTGTCTACTCTTGCGCCTACCATTTTATTGCCCACTGCACTGTGTATCATATAAGCAAAGTCTATTGTAGTAGAACCTTTTGGCAAGCTAATTACTTTACCTTGTGGTGTAAAAGCATATACCTGGTCATTAAATATGTTCAAATCCAGTTTAATGGTATCCAAATATTCTTTATTATCAGACATATCTTGTTGCCATTCCAATATTTGACGTAACCATGTCAATTTTGCTTCTTCACTTGTACCTTTTTTATTGCCTTTACCCTCTTTATATTTCCAGTGTGCCGCAATACCATATTCACTTGTACGATGCATATCCCATGTCCTAATCTGCACCTCAAAAGGTTCACCTTCTGGACCAATCAATGTATTATGCAATGACTGATACATATTCGGTTTTGGCATAGCAATATAATCTTTAAATCTTCCCGGCATAGGTGTATACATCGTATGCACAACACCTAACACTCCATAGCAATCTCTAACAGTATCTACAATCGCCCTTACTGCAAATAAGTCATAAATTTGGTCTAATGTTTTATTTTGATTGACCATTTTTTTATAAATACTGAAAAAATGTTTGCTTCTGCCTTCCACTTTTCCTTTTATACCTGACTGCTCCATTTTTTGTTTTAAATCGCTTACAATAGACTTAACAAAACTTTCTCTTTCAATTTGTTTTCTTTCAATTTTTTCTTTTAAATCATAATAAGCGTCTGGATTCAAATATTGAAAACAGAGGTCTTCCATTTCTGTTCTAATTTTAGAAATACCCAGTCTATGAGCCAAAGGTGCATAAATATCTAATGTTTCCTGTGCTTTTTCTCTTTGTTTTGCCTCTGTCATATAGTTCAGTGTTCTCATATTATGCAGACGGTCAGCCAGTTTTATCAATATAACTCTAATATCTTTCGCCATGGCAAGGAACATTTTTCTATAATTTTCTGCCTGCATTTCTTCTTTTGTGGAATAGGAAAGTTTTCCTAATTTTGTAACACCATCTACAAGATTCGCCACTTCCTCACTAAATATATTGGCAATATCTTCATAAGTATATTGTGTATCCTCAATGGTATCATGCAGTATACCTGCTGTAATGGTTTCTTTGTCTAGTTCCAATTCTGCTAAAATATAAGCAACTTTTAAAGGGTGAATAATATATGGTTCTCCAGATTTTCTTTTTTGTTCTTTGTGTGCCTCCACTGCCAAATGATATGCTCTATCAATCATATTAAATTCTTTTGTTGGGTGATAGGTATTCATTTTGTCTATTAACTCTTTATATAATTCTTCTTCTATACTCACAAAATCACCTCTCCAGTTCTATAAAAAAGAGCTTATGAAAATTCCATAATATGGATATAAATAAATATAAAAATATTGAATCATGCCTTGTGCATGGTAAATAAAATAATGAAACAATTCCGTGCGCAAAAAGTAAAGTTTTTTGCCAAGCTTTTTTTCAAAAAAGCTTGCAGGTGTGGACAGCGTCCACAAATAAAATCTATTCCATAAAAACTCTCAAACATTTTCATTAAAACTTTACAATATATAATATTTTTAATTTAATAATATTTCGTTAAAACATTGGAGCGTTGCTCCAAACCTCACCAACTTTTTCAGGAAAACTTCGTTTTCCTAATCGCAAACGGAATTTTATCTCATTACTGACTTACTGACCAGGCAACCCCTTTATTCAATAAAAATAAAATTTTAAATATAATTATAATAATTTCTTGATATACTTTCAATAGTGCAATCGTGTAATATGACAAATTTGTTAAAAATATCCTTTATCATATTTCAAAGACAATATTCTTTTTACTTTTTGATTCAATTCCTGTTCTGTAATGATACCCTCTTTTACAGCATGACATATTGTTTCATATGATTTTTGAAGTTCAAAAGGCATCAACACCATATCTGCACCAGCACAAACAGCATCAAAAGGAGCATTTTCATAATATTTTGTAATTGCCCCCATATCTAATGCATCTGTAATAATAATGCCGTCAAAATGCATATTGTTTCTTAGCTGTTCTGTAAGCATTTCGTGAGATAACGATGCAGGTAAACCATCTGTTGTTGCATTTGGTGTTGTAATATGTCCAGCCATAATAAAATCTACATTTTGTTCTATTGCCTTTTGAAAGGGAATCCATTCTGTTTGTTGCATTTGTTGCAGTGTACGATTTGCTAAAGCAATACCATTGTGACTATCTTCTATGGTATCTCCATGCCCCGGAAAATGTTTTGCGCAAGCACTAATATTTTGTTCCTGCAATCCTTTTACAAATGCTGATACCATATCACCAGCAATATTTGCATCACTTGAAAAAGCTCTATCCCCTATTACAATATTATAAGCATTGGTATTGACATCTGCAACAGGTGCAAAATCTACATCAAAACCCAATTCTTTTAATTCACTACCTATTGTTTTGGCATATTCATAACTTACATTTGTATCATTTGTGTCACCAATTTCTTTTGCTGTGGGAACATCAGCAACTTGCATTTTACCGCTTGCGTGCAGTCTGCTGACTCTGCCACCTTCTTCATCTACCCCTATAAAAAGCGGTATATCCGAATGTTTTTTAATATCTGCAATCAACTGTTTTGTTTGTTGTTCTGTGTCAATATTTTCTCCAAAAAGTACCACACCGCCTATATGATATTGTTTTATTGTATTTGCAATGCTCTCATTACATACAGTGACAGGTAAATTTTGTTCATCTTTTCTAAAAGAACAGAAAAAAAGTTGTCCGACTTTTTGTTCCAATGTCATGCTTGCTATTTTTTGATTTAAAAAATACTCTTTTTGCTGTTCTAAATCAACATTTGATGCTGTTTCATTTTCTGTAGTGGCATCAATTTGATTTTCATATTCTAGTGTTGTCTGCTGTGTTTGACTTTTCCCTAAGCACCCTGTGCATATAAATATTACAAATACCATAAAAATACTTATTTTTTTCATGTTATCAACCCTTTCCTATATTTTTTATACCATTACACATATTTTTTACAACACAACATAAAATTTATAGTTTTATTATATCCCTTATCACTAAAAAAGGATAGTAATATCTATATTTTTTTAGTATAATAATGTCAATCATAATACACCAGAATGATAAGATTTTTATTGTACCATATGGGAGGTTATATATGAAATTACAAAAACTATTAAGTTATGTACGTCGTGCCGTAGAAGACTATCAAATGATTGAGGAAGGTGACAATATTGCGGTAGGTGTTTCTGGAGGCAAAGACAGCATCTGTTTACTTTTAGCACTAAAAAATTTACAGCGTTTTTATCCCAAACATTTTGAACTGCAAGCGATTACGGTTTCTCTTGGGCTACCTCATGCCAATTATGATGATATACAATCATTCTGTAATGAAATTGGTGTTCCTTATACTATTGTACATACAGATATTGGTCAAATTATATTTGATGAAAGAAAAGAAAAAAATCCCTGTTCTCTTTGTGCCAAAATGAGAAAAGGTGCATTGAATGATATGGCAGAACAATTACATTGTAATAAAGTTGCTTTAGGGCATAATAAAGATGATGTAACAGAAACATTCATTATGTCTTTATTTTACGAGGGGCGCATACATTGTTTTTCTCCTGTAAGTTTTTTAGACAGAAAACAAATTTATTCTATACGTCCCCTTATATATGTACCTGAATCAGATATTAAATCATTTATACAAAAAAGCAATATTTCTATTGTCAAAAATGCTTGTTTAGCAGACGGCAATACAAAAAGGCAGGAAACAAAAGAATTACTTTATCATCTTTCCAAAAATTACAATCAATTACAACAAAAAATATTTGGTGCAATACAGCGTTCTGATATAAAAGGCTGGAAAAACTAATTTTCACAATACACGATTCATATGACTATATGCATAAAAAAATACTTATTTCACGTTGTTCATATAAAATTGTTACACAAAGCAAAACATTGACAAACAATAGCTATTTGAAGTAATATAAAGTACATTTTTAAATACATTTATGTATACTGTACTCGCATTATTTACTTTTTCATAACAATTCATTTAAAATACTTTATATATTGTGAATACAGCTATATAATTGTGTGAAACAATATTCTATTTCAGAAAGGAAGTATTTTTATGAGTACTTATCATGAGCAACAAAAAATAAGCAATACAATACGTCTACGCGCAATATTGGAAGAATCGCCTTATTTTTTGGGGGAATTTTTTAGAAATATTGCTAACACAACATCTATCAAAACACGTGTTGTATATGCCTATGATTTAAAAATATTTTTCACATATATTACACAACACCACAAAAAATTAAAAGGTATGGCATTTGAAGATATGAAATCAGATTGTTTGAACGATATTACCATAGATGATATTGAGGACTTTTTAGAATATCTAACATATTATCAAAAGCCTGACCCTCTTTGTCCAGAACAAATGATTGATATACAAAATGACGCAGAAGGAAAAGCGCGAAAATTGTCGGCAATACGTTCTATGTATAACTTTTTTTATAAAAAGCAAAAAGTAAAAAGTAACCCCGCCGCAATAGTGGATTCCCCCAAAATACATAATAAACAAATTATACGTTTGGAAGCAGATGAAGTGGCAAATTTATTAGATTTAGTAGAAAACTGCGATACAGACGCTATGTCTAACACACAAAAGGCACATATTGCCCATGCTCAAAAAAGAGATTTAGCATTGATTTCACTTCTTTTAGGTACAGGTATGCGTGTTTCGGAATGTGTAGGTATTGATATAGATGACATTGATTTTCGTAATAGCAGTGTGAAAGTCACACGAAAAGGCGGAAATGAATCCACGCTCTATTTTAATGATGAAGTAGAAGAATCATTACTTGATTATATCACACAAAGAGAACACCAAAAAAATAAATCAGAACAAGAAAAAGCACTTTTTCTTTCTAACAGAGGCACAAGAATTACCATTCGTGCTGTTCAAAATATTGTCAAAAAATACGCTCGTATCATATCTCCTTCAAAAAAAATATCTCCTCACAAATTAAGAAGTACATACGCCACATCTTTATACAAAGAAACAGGTGATATTTATTTAGTCGCTGATGCTCTAGGTCATGCCGATATCAACACCACAAAAAAACACTATGCTGCAATGGAAGAAAGCCGTCGCAGAAGTGCATCAAAATATGTAAAACTACGCAAAGATTAAATTATACATTAAGGAAGTGCTTTTATGAAAAATACATCTGACTTTATAAAAAATATACAATATACACTCCAAAACAGAACACCTAAACCAATTACAAAATATTCTTATTCCTCTGTTATGATATTGCTTTTTTGTATCAATAATGATATTCATATGCTTTTTACAAAAAGAGCAGAACATTTGATACATCAGCCAGGTGACATTAGTTTCCCAGGGGGAAGAAAAGAAAATAATGAAACGCCTCTTGAAACAGCATTGCGTGAAACGCATGAAGAATTGGGCATATCTCCCGAACAAATTAGAATACTTGGTAATACAGATATTGTATTAACAACATTTGGCGTGATTATAACACCTTTTGTAGGTTTTGTTTCTGATGTAGATATCAATGATATTCATTTCAGTAAAGAGGAAGTAGCAGAAATATTTACTGTACCCATTACATTTTTTAAACAAACACAGCCAGAAATACATTATCTTTATTTTTCACATTATACAAAAGATGATTTTCCTTATGAGCGTATTCATAAAGGAAAAGATTATCCTTTTGCACGCCCAAAAATACCAGAATTGTTTTATCAGTATGAGCAATATACAATATGGGGTATTACCGCACAAATTGCAAATCATGCTGTTGCATTATTTTTTCAAAATCAAAAATAATAGCATATAAA
>CAJUNT010000010.1:0-75681 GCA_910587735.1 uncultured Clostridia bacterium | reverse complement strand
AAGTGTCTGTTTATAAATAACCTTTTTATATCATTAGGAAAACGAAGTTTTCCTTTTAAAGTTTTTGCCAAGCTTTTTTCAAAAAGCTTGTGGGTGTGGGCAACGCCCACAATATTACTGTATAAATTGCAAATCATGCTGTTGCGTTATTTTTCCAAAGTCAAAAATAATAGCATACAAAAAGTGTCTGTTTATAAATAACCTTTTTATATCATTAGGAAAACGAAGTTTTCCTTATTAAGTTTTTGCCAAGCTTTTTTCAAAAGCGAATAGGGGAAGTGGGGACAACGTCCCCACGGTATTACTGCTTGTAAGTATATTGTTAAGGGGAACTTTCCACAAATGAAAAAGTTCCCCAATAAAGAATATACAAAATATTATTTTATTTGTGTTTCACTCACACCCACAAATTTTATTAAAATAAAATTTGACAAATAATTCTATTTTTTGCAAACACAATGATAACAAAAATTTTACATTTTTCATTCGTACGAATTTCATTACTAATTTTATTACTAATTCATACCATGTCTATGTCTATGCTGATTGCCATTTCCTTCATTATGTTTTTGTTGCTCATTTTGTTGTTCATTTTCACAATTTGAGTTTTGTTTGTTGTATTTTTCTTGATTGATACAATCTCTTATTTGACTCATAGTCAGTCCCTTTACATCATCTATTGTAACATTTTCATTCACACTTTGCAATTCCAAATAGGCACGATATTTACCTACAGATAGCCCTGCTTGATGTGCCTCATTTACTTCATTAAAATTCCCCATATCACAGCAAACATTTTGTTTTTCTGACATATTATTTTGAATATTATCATACATTTCTTTACTTTTCTGTTTATCTTTTCCTACAACGACGATTGACAATGTTTCATTATTCACAAAATTTTTTGTAATCATTTCTGTATTCAATATTTCATCAATAGCACTTTTATAATTCATAAATTTTATATCTAAAGCATTTACTAATTCCACACCATCATCATTATAACTATTGATTGATATGACTTTATCAAATCGGTTAATATTTAATTCAATAGAGGGATTAATATCAATACTAATCATTGCTGTTTGTGTAAAATATAAATGATACCCACTAAATCCCATTATAAAAAACAAAAAACAAGCCATAACACTTACCATATGCCTACGCATACGATTTTTATGCTTATTTCTTATTTGATATGCAATCAATGCTTTTGTTTGTGTTTTTAATTCATTTTCTGCATAAATTTTATCAAAAGTCTGTTTTATTCTATCATTCATATCCATCACCCCCCAATTTTTCATATAATACTTTTTTGGAACGTGTTAGATACGTATAAATCGTATTTACATTTTTATGCAGTATATTTGCTATTTCAGGAGCGGTATAGCCTTCATAATAATGAAGATATACAACATTTTTATATTTTGGAGGCAGTGACCTAACTGCCTCCAAAATATCTATATTATCTGATGATAATTCAAATAACTGTTTACTTACTTCGTCTATAGAAATGACATGAGTACGAAAAAAATTTTTCAACAAATCTTTGCAAGCATTTATTGTTACACGAATAAACCATGCTTTTTCATGCTGTTGATTTTCAAATACAACAGAACTCAGCGCATATTTTAAAAATACAGTTTGAAATATGTCTTGTGTATCATGATAATTTTTTAAATGTATCATACAAAGTCGTCGAATCATATCAGAATATTGTTCTATTGCTTGATATATCTCATTTTCGCTCCTCATAACTTCCCTCGTTTTTATCTTCTACAACAGCCTCCGCCGCCATGTCTTCCCCAGCCACCATTATTATGATGTGTTCGTGGTACAAAATTGTTATTTACATTGTTTGTATTTATATAATTTTGATTTCTACCATAACAGCCACTTGTACCATAGTTATCACATACTCCGTCACCATTTTCATCTACATAGTACTGTCCATGATGTGTTCCATAGCAACCATCTGTACCATAATAATCACATATTCCATCACCATTTTCATCTACATAATAGTGTCCTTGGTTTACGCCATAGCAACCACCAGTACCATAATAATCACATATTCCATCGCCATTTTCATCAATAAACTGACAGCCCTCACCACAATAATGATATACTACATTGTTATTAGGAGTATTTATTATGGATTCTGTGGCGAATACACTGATTACTCCTAATGATAATGTAAAAGCTGCTATAACTGTACCTGCTAAAATTTTCATTTTCATAATTGGTTTCCCCCATTCATATTATAAATGATTTGTTTTACATATGCAATACGATTGATATTTATCAATCCATTCATAATATTTTAAAAAATTTATTTTTTGTAAATAAATTTTTGTTTGCAATAGTGAAAACGAAGTTTTCCCTTTTAAAGTTTTTCCCCACTTTTTCAAAAACGGGTGGGATTTTAAGGGCAAAGCCCTTAATGTCTTTCATGCTTTCAAGCGTGTTTTTGAGGGGTGCTGAACGTCTGGGGGACATTCGCTTAGTGCCGACCAGAGCGAAGCGTAGACAGCACCAAAGTGTGGGGGAACTTTTCACAAGTGAAAAAAGTTCCCCCTAAAATATACAATAAACTTCCGTTTGTAAAAGAAAAAGTCTGCAGGTGTGAACAGCGTCCACAAATAAAACAATATTCTTCTGTTAAAACATTGGAGTTTTGCTTCAAACCTCACTCGCTTTTAAAAAGCGAATCAAAATTTTTAAACGGAAACTACGTTTCATTAAAAAACATAAAAACATTAACTTTGAAATATCATTTTTTAGAAGTGATAGAAGTGTCTACAAAACCATATCAATATTTTATTCCATACATTGTTTCATTTTTTTTACTTTTCTATAAAATGTTGCTGTACTAATACCCAATTCTGCACTCACCTCAAAAGCGGATAACTCTTTATTTTGCCATTTCTGCACCATATATAAAAAGTTTTGAGGCAATTTTTTTTCTGGTCTACCAAATTTCATACCTCTTGCTTTTGCTGCCGCAATACCTTCTGCCTGTCTTTGGCGTATATTTTCTCTTTCATTTTGTGCTACAAATGAAAGTAACTGCAATACTAAATCAGATATCAATGTTCCTAATAAATCCTTGCTTTTGCTTGTATCCAGTAAAGGCATATCCAAAACACGAATATCAACCTTTTTTTCTTTTGTTAAAAATTTCCATTGTGCAATAATATCTTCATAATTTCTTCCCAATCTATCAATACTTTTTATTACAATTAAATCACCTTCTTTCAAATTTTTAATCATATTATGATAAGCAGGTCTGTTAAAATCCTTTCCAGACTGCCAATCAATAAATATATTTTCTACCCCTTGTTGTTTTAATGCTATCATTTGTCTTGTTTCATTTTGTTCTTTTGTAGAAACACGAATATATCCAAATACTGTTTCAGATGTTTCAGACATTTCTATCACCTCCAAATTCAGTTTATCAAAATCCCCCTTGTTTTTATTGTTTTCCATAATATCAAATCAATACAAATTTTTTATATATTACAAATAAATAATACCTTTATCCATATTTTGTATTATGAATAAAGGTACTCATTATCATATTATTTTGTTTTCCAATATCTGACATCATCTTCTCTTAAATCAATATAGCGAAATTGTTTTTGTTTGATATCACCATGTGTATAAGGTTTCAATTCGCCATATAAATTATATCTTAATGTCACATCAAGCAATATATTTGCTGGTATCATTTTTCTAACTGTTTTTCTAATTTCCTCTTGTAGCTGTTTTTTAATCAATCTAATTTCAATATGTAAATGATATTCATTATACTGCATATCCACATTCACATTTTCTTTTTCGCAAATGCCCTCCAACCAATCCAATAAATGAAAATAAGTATATGGGCTATGGTGATTCCATAAAAAAAGTATTCTTTGTCTAAAATCCTCTAAACTCTCATATTGTTCTCTTACAATATTTAATAATTTTGCTCGTCTGTTTAATCCTCTTTCTGTTGCTGTAACAATCCACTGGTCAGACTCCAAATTTTGTTTTGCCTGTTTTTCTTCTTCTAATATATCACCCTCTATATTGGATAATATTTGAAATTCTCTTGTATCTCTTACAAAAGGAGGTAAATATTTTTCATACATTTGTTTCATAGTGTCACCACACTTTCTAAAAATGGAATCTCATCATTTTCTAATATATAATTTTGAGTACTACCATTGATTTTCGTATACTGCACATCAATCACACCTTCCGCATCCAATGCTCTTGATTCCAAATAGCTAATACGAACAGTCAAATACTCCATATCTGCCCATTGTTTTCTTAAATTATTAAAATAATCCTCTATGGAATTTGTAATATCTTCTACAACTTTCGCTCTGTTTGCTGTATCTTTTAAAAGTAATGTCATTTCAATGGTGCAATTTACTTCTTTTGCTGCTTCTACTGTCACTTTATGTCCTACTGGTGCAATGCCATAACCTAATCCTCTTTGCTGAGGGTCTATCGCCTGTTGTATTTTTACAATTTCCCCCTCTATAGGTGCATTGAAATTACCATCTACAACAGTCAATTTTACTGTACCCCCACCATTCCAAACAGGTGTTACTTTTACGCCTCCCACACCTTTTAAAGCCATTACTTTTATTTTATAGTCCTCTATATTTCCTCCAAAAGCATCTGTGTTAAAACTGCTATAATATCTTTTTCTAAGGCTTTCATCAGATTCCTCATCTTCTCCCTCTGTAAGTAATTCTATGAGTTCTCCTTTTGCCAATGTTTTTAAATAAGTAATGGGTATCAAATCGCCTAAATATTGATTACCTGCCTCTCCTGCTGTTTCACATTCTAATATGTATTGTCCTTCTGTATCTGTTTTTTCTATTACAACATAATTTAATTCTTCCAAATTAAAACGTGTGCCAATGGGTATATCGCAACCTTCTAAATTTTTATCTACAAAATTACCCAAAAAAGTAGCTTTTGTAGCCTCTTTTCTAAAAACGCCTCTTTCCATACATCTCCTAGTCAAATCTTCTTCTGTTGCAGTATCTCCATAAGTACGATTTTCAAGCATATACAAATCGGAATAAAATATAGCTGTTTCTGCTGCATTGGGTGCAATGGCATCAAATATAATACTGCCTTGTCGTCTATCTCTTTTTTGGCTAACCTGTTCTAATTTTCTTTCCATCAATGCTTCATAACTTTCATACATTAAATATCAACCTGCCTTTCTATTTCCAATGTACCAAATATGGTATGTACTTTAAACTTCACCTCTAAATTGCCCTTTCCGCCTCCAAATTTAAAATCTGTTACAGCTTTTATTCTGTCATCTGCGAGTAAAGCCTCCTCAATTCTTTTTTTTATTTCTGGTATCACATAACTTTTTGCCCTACCAAATAAATCATTTAATTCCATACCATACTCCCAATTATAAATTTCATATTGATATCTTTCTGTAAACAATATTTTAAATACAGCTTGTTTCATTGCCTCCAGTTCTTCCAGTGTTCCTGATACAATTTCTTTTTCTCTCTGCACGCGATAGGTTAATGTTGGTACAGTTTGTATCACAACATTATCATTCATTGTCATTTGTGTTTCCGGTATCAGTTTCATTTTCTGTCATCTCCTCTCCTACTCTGTCAATTACAACATATCTTTGTCCTCCTGTCATTTTTATAAGTATTACTCTTTCTCCTTTTTTGAGCTGTTTTTCCACTATCATTTCATACTGTACCCAATTTTCATCACTGTCTTTTCTTCTCATACTATAATTAATAGTATGTTTTATTACATTTTGTGAAAGCACTAAAAAAGATTCTGTTAATTCCAGTTTTTGCTCTAGTACAATTTTTAAAGGTTCTGTTTCTGTTACAGTACCATAACAAATATCTGTCAAATTTTCCTGTTGTAAAACATCATAAGCAAGTAACTTCACCGCCTCCAGCATCATTTTCCCCCATTTCTATTAATATCAATTATATTTTAAAGCTGTTTCCTTTTAGACTTCTTTCTCTTTGTTCAAGCAATTTCTCTGTAATATGTAAAAATAATGTTTCTTCATCAATACTTTGTTTTTGTTGTTCATATTGTATATTTTGACTTTGTTGTTGTTTTTGTTTTTCTTCCAAACTATTTTGAACAATATTTTGTATCACTTCTGTATTGATTGTGTGATACTGTTCATTTTTTTGCATATCACTTTCCTTTTGCCAAATATTTTGTTTTTGATATTGATTAAAAAGCATATTATTTTTTTTGATTGTTTTTTCTGTATATTGTTTTACTGGTACATTATCACCATGAGCTGATACTACACTATCTCTTATGTGTTGATTTTTAAAAATATTTTCTACATTCCAAAAATGATATTGTTTATTGTCATCTATATCATATTGTAAAAAATCATAATAATATTTCCAGAAATCATATTGTGTTGTACTTTTTTTTATATCATGTATTTTCTGTTTTTCTTTTTGTATATGTTGTTGTTTATTTGAGTCATATTGTTGTAATAAAGAATACTCCTGTTTATATGTATTATTTTGCTGATTGATATTCTGTTTTTCTATTTGCCATATATTTTGTTTTTGGTTTTCATTTTTATTTTGTATATGGTATTGCTTTTGTATTTCATATTGTTGTGTTGTTTGATATTGTAATTGTTTTTGTTTATTATGAATCTGTTTATTTTGATATTGCTTTTGTTGTGTTTGTTGTTGATACTGTTGATATTGTTTTTCTGTTTTCTGATTATCATGATATAAATTATCATTTTTTTGAAAAATATTAACTATATCATTTTGAATATTATTATTTTGTTTATTGTACTCACTATCACCATGTTGTTTTAATTTTTTCACATTATTATCAAAAATATTGTTTTTAAAATGTTTTTGAGTAAATTCATATTGTGTTTTGTTTTGCCATATATTTGTTTTATACTGTTTTTGCTGATACCAATTCCAAAAAAATTCATATTGTTTTTCTCCTTCCAAAAGTATTTTTTTATAATATGAAAACAACATACATCACCTCTTTTGCTCCAATTCCAAATCTACAACACATTCAACAAACATCCTTTCTATCAAATCCAAATGAAAAAACTGACTTGGCAATATATGAAAATGTCGGAGAACATAGTAAGCATAATCTACTCCATCTATGCCCTCCTTTATGGCTTTTTTATATCATATTTGATATTTTGTTTTCTTTCTTCAAAACAATTTTGTTCTCTTACCGTTTTTAAAAGTATCATATACTCTCCCATAGTAAGCATTTCTTTTAACACTTCATCTGCACTATGACAACCATAACTTTTTAAAAGCTCCTCATCATTCAAATTCGGTAAAACAACACAATTTGCACAAAATCTACCCCAATATTTTTCTATATCCTCTCCCTCTCTTTTTTTAATCTTCTGATGTTCTTTTTCTTTGAGTGCTTTTATTTTCCATGGTATTGGTTGTCCATTTTCCCCAACAAATCTATTTGATATCACAATTTCTTTTTGTTCTGGTAAATATTGTTCTTCTATCAATTTGATTCCTCCATTCTAATATAAAAATCTGATTGATATCCCCCATTAAAAAAGTGATACACACATTTTTCAATGACATACATACCTTTTAAACTAATTTCAGCAAGTTCAGGTAATTCAATAAATATAGAATTGCCGGGTATCAACATCACTTCTCCCGAAATTTGTTTTAATATCAAATTTTTTTTCACACGACATTTTTGTAATAATATGGTATCACCTATTGCTTTTAAATCATATTGTGTTAATCTGTGGTCAACTCTTTGATAATAAAGTAATCTGCCCCATTTTTTGATTTCTTCTTGTTTTTCATCTCTGTAAGATAATTTTTCTGTTTCAAGTCTTCCTGCTTGAAATAGCTGCACACCGTTATAAGTATCCTCTGAAATATCAGTGGTATAAACATAATCTTGTATACTACCATCACATTGCAATACTACATTTTGAACCATATCACTTTTTTGTTTTAATGTAAGTTTTCCACATTCATCATAAAAAAAATATTCTTTTGCTGTTTCTTTTTGTGTTAAATGTAATGCTGTATTTATCATATCCCAAAGTGTTTGCCCTTCTTCAATTCTTTGAGGAATCTGCCAAACGGTATCACAAATTGCGCCTGTTTCCAGTCCATAATCATTTGCAATCATTTGTATCAATTCAGATGCTTTTTTGTTGTAATATACATAAGTATCTTTGTTTTTAATCAAATAAAAAAACTGGTCATATGCTGTTACAGTGATAATTTGTTTTGATGTTCTTGTTTTTTTCATTATCCAGCCCGAAAAAAACAATTTATTATCTGCAAAAAACTGTATTTGATTTCCTTCCACAAACTGTACATTGCCATCTCTTATAATAGAGCATACCAATTTGCCACAGCTTCCTAGTATACTTTTTTCAATTATAATTTCTCCTTGCAATAAATTTGTTGCATTATATATTTTGTCATGATTTTTAATAAGCATTTCAATTTTCATACTATCACCCCAAACGCAATATTTGTCCTACTTGTATTTTGTTAGGATTTACAATATTATTTTTTTCTGCAATTTCTTTGTATCTGCTACCATCATTGAGCATTGTTTGCGCAATTTTCCAAAGAGAATCCCCTTTTTTGACAACATAAGTATTAGGAATATCTTTTCCTTCTCTTTTTGTCCCCATTTCTTCTAATACAGTTTGTCCTTGTTTTTGTTCCATTTTGTATGTAACAGAGCTGATTTTTCTATATTCTTTTACATTGATTTCTACCCAAAAATCACCTTGTTCTCCACCTCTTTCCAGTACAGTATATTTTTCAAATGAAACGTCCATATTACCACTAAACAATTCTGTACCATCTGCCAATTTTCTAAATACAATTAAGCTCACAGGCTTTTTACTCATTTTATACTGACGAAATTGATTTAAAAAAAATATAGGCTGTTGAAAAACGCCTTCTGTTTGCACAAAACTGTACTGCACAGCAGGCAAAAGAACAGTAAAAGAAATTCTTCTCAATCCGATATCTTTTAATATACTGCCCTCTCCTATATTCACCAGTTCTATTTTTTCGCTTTCGCCTTCCACATTTGTTATCATTTCAGAAGGAGCTACAGGCAATAATATCTGCTGTCCATTTTGTTTTAAATAAAATCGATACATAATATTCTCCTTTTTATAGTAATTGTTCTATTAATGTTTTCAATTTTTGATATTCCCCAGGTGTAAGCATTTCCAAAAGAAGTGCCTCTTTTCCAGCAACATGATAGTTGTTTTGTAGTTTTATGCTGTTTAAATCTGGAAATACAACACTTTCTGCTAACACCATTACTTCATAGTCATATTGTTGTATTCCTTTTTGCATCATTCTGCATTTTTTTAATATCATTTCATTTTCTTTTTGCATAAGTGGTTTCATTTCCCATACTATTGCCTTTCCGTTTTCATCACAAAATCTTTCTGAAATCACTATTTTTTTATGTTGTATATCTTTTCTGTTCTGTTTATAAAATGCCTTCAATGTCATTTTCCTTTCTGTATTTTAAATTAGATAATGCTATGTCCCCCATATCACAATATGGAGGACATCACACATCAAAAAATATCACTCAATTTCAATATTTAAAAATAAATAAAACTTTTCACTTATTGTACCTGATTTAATTCTTCAAAAGCCTCCAGCAAATCCGCATCATTAAATGTGAATTTCAATGTTTCGTCTAATGCTTCTTTCTCCACATCTAATTTTGTAATCAGCATACTGTCAATATTGACACCCTTTAAAAGCACAGTTTGCTTACCTGTTTCGCTTGTAGGGTCTTCATTTGTCACAAGTAATTCAAAATAAGTATCTTTTCCATTTTTCATATATTCCAGCATAACCTGTCTGAATAAACTAGAAACATAATATACCTCCATTGTTCCAGTACCCTTCCAGCCACCAGCTTTATGTTGTTTTGATGTCAGCCCCAATATAGGAATTTCAGACTTTGTTTTTTCCACTTTTGCCTCTACATTTTTCGCCTGCATAATTTCATATCGATTACCATCAATTAAAGCAAAGCAAGTACCCAATGCACCATTAATAGTATCTTTTGCTCTCAAATAAGCCATATTAAACCCCCCCTTAATTTATATAACTTCCACTTTCATATACAATTTTTCCATAGCATCTGTTGGGCGTACTTTTTCATATACAACAACATCTTGTTTTTCTGTTCCTTGTGTAATGATAATATCTTCTGGTACAAATCCCTCTATTGCTTCAATACTTTCTAATTGTTCATGATATTGTATCAACTCTGCTTTCAGCAAATTGCGTCCAGTGTCATTGTTACTTTGTTTGCCTAAATAATATTCACTAAATATTCTTGCAACATCATTTGCAATGCTGTCAAGCACTCTAATCACTCTATTACTTGAGAAATCGCTGTTTTTATTACTTTCAAAAGATGTAAATGTGTTAATATCTCTCAATACTCTAATATCATCGCCATCTTCATAATATAAAAACTCACCTTTTTGCAATCCTTCTACAAATTTAGATTTTTTATATTTTGCTTTTACATGATATTCGCCATTGTATATTCTGTTTGTAATACTTTGATTAACTTCTGCACCTGCCTGCGCACCTGCTGTCCAATAAACAAGAGCTGTTTTTTGTTCTTCTGTTTCATTTGTAACAGAAATCACACCCTCAAAATCTGCTTTTGCATAATCAAAAAGCACTGTAACAAATTTCACACCTTCATCATTTCTCATTCTTTTTGTAAATGCAGTAAACAGTCCCTTTGTGACATCATCTTCACCAGCATAAGCCAAAACACTAAAATTTTCTTTTTCTGCTTCTTCCAAAAAATCAGCATAATCGTTACCAGTTACTTGTTTATTTGTACCACCTGTCAAATTGATTCCTGCACTTACTTCAAGTGTTCCACTTCCGCTAAATGTAACATATGTGTTTTGTTTCAATTCTTCTATTATTTTTACTGTTTGTGTATCCTGCAATATCAAATCCAAATATGTTTTCACATCAAATGCTGTTTCATCATCTACATTTTTAGAAATCACAATTTTAATATCATTTCCTCTTGTACCACCATATACAGCTTGTATATTGCACTGTCCTATTGTTGCTGCTGCTTTTTCTCCGCTGTTGCATCTATAAATCAATGCTTTTTTAGCATACAAAAACAATTCTCTTAGAGGTTTCATTTTTTCATGGATATAGTCATATCCAAATATATTTTGTGATTCTGTTTGAAAATCTTCTGCTTGTACTGCCACCATACCATTTTGTCCCCAATCCAATTCTAATGCTATACAAACAGTACCTCTTTCTCCCAATGTTCCCATAGCTCTGGGTTGTGATACAAAATTGATATATGCTCCTGGTAATATTTTATTTTGTACTAAATAAGTACCTCCTCCTAATGCCATAAATATATCATCCTTTCTTTGTTCCTTCTAAATACATTTTTATTATTTTTTCAGCTTCTTTTTTGCTGTAAAGTTTATTTTCTTTCAATACAGCATTGATTACATCTTTACTACAAATTAAATTTTTACTTTGTAAAAACTGTTGTTTTGTAAATACATTTTGCTCCACTTTATTTCATACTCCTTTATACGATATTTAATACCCTACAACTTTATCGCCATTATGTTCGAGTCTTTTCATTTTCTGCTCTGTAACAATAGGCATAATCTGCACATAATAAACGGCATAAAAGCAAAATCCTTTCTCAGTGATATTGTGGTACATTTTTCCTGATAAAAATTCATTTTCATTTTCCCCCACCAATGACAGCACATCATAAAGCATTTCAGCCTTTTGAGTAGATTGCAATTTTACTCTTTTTTGTGTTTGATTTTTATATTCCACACAAATTGTAATCCATTGTTCTCGTCTGCCTTTTAGAAGTGGTTTTTGTTCCACAGACTTTATTGTGACACCAAAGCAATTTGCACTTCCCTTTTGAGGGACTTCCTCACCATACACAGCACTGTCTGGAAACTGTTTTTCAATTGCTTTTATTACCATTTCTTTCAATATTTGTAAAACTCCCTTTTCCACATACTTCCCCCCTTATGCTATACTTTCTCTTTTTAAAGCAATTTCATTATGTGTATCGTAATCAATCATTTCTCCAGCGCAATAAAACACTAAATTTTCGCCATATTCCTGTTCCACTTCTATTTTACTTCCTGCCAATATCACATATTCTTTAGGAAATAATAATATGGCATCATATACTATTTCTGAGGGTAAAACAGTATTCTTCACTGCTGTTTTTACATTTCTGCAAAGTCTGCAAGGCATTTCTGTTATTTGTTCTTCTTCTATTATGAGCGTTTCTCCCCAATCTGTTTTTTGTTCTTGCCATACTGTCACAAAACACTTTTGTTTAAAAAAACGCTCAATATCTTTTTTAATATTTTCTATACTATCCCCTCCTCTTTCCCACTTTGCAACTACATTCACAAAAGGGGAGTGACTAAACGTGCATTTAAGACATTGAATCTTTTCTCTAAACCTCATTCGCTTCCCCCAAAGCGAGGCAAAATCTTTATGGAAAACTTCGTTTTCCCGATGACAAACAGAAATAAAAATTACTTTTAAAACTACTCTTTTTAGACACTCCCCACAAAAAAAAGTAAAATTTTATAGTATGCTTTTTATTCAATCACCACTTCATACAGCGAAATTTATCTAATTCCTCAGAAAATCCTTTCAGCAATTCTTTTTTATTATCTTTCCAAGCATTGCCCTGATTTTGATATGTAATAGAAACATTACCCTCTTGTATTGTTTTAATAGCAGTATTTTTGTGTGATTGCTCATAATTTTCATTATCAAAAAGCAACATACTCATTTCAATACAAACATTTTCCAATGCAATGGGTATTTGTTGTATATTGCAATATGCTTTCACAATGTCCATACTTCTTTGGCAAGCAAAAAGCAATACATCATCTATTTCAGATTGCTGTTCATCATTATACTTTCGTAATTGTTTTATTTTTTCACAAATACCCTCTGCACTCACAATATCATATTGTTGCTCCATATATTATTCCCCTTTTGTAGTTGATGCTTGTCCATCAATATTGACATAAATACCATCCATAGCATTATCAGTAATCCATAAATCATGATATTTTCTATAATCAATTTTCCAAGCATTTGCCTTTTGATTTGTCATAGGGTCAAATATTCTTGTCACATCTGTTTTAGAAACTGCAATAGGGGCATTTTTTACAGCAATAATCCAATTAATATCTTTTGCATCACTTGTTGGTTCAAAACCGCCTTCTGTTTCACCTGTTGTAGTACCATCAAAAAATTGATATGCTGTTTTCAATCTAGCAGAAGGCACTCTAATAATAGGGCTTCCGTCAATATTTTTCACATTCAATATCACATTTCCCTGTTGAAATGTACCTGTTTCCAGCATATGATTACTTGCCATATCCAATAAATTTGCTGTTTTAGAAGACATTGTAATAATAATTTGATTTTCATCTCCCACAATATCTTTTACGATTGTAATTTCCTCAAGCAATTTTTCAACAATAGTATCTTTTACTGGGTGATAATAAGAAACCTTTTTCATATCTTCAGCCAATTCTGCAATTTTGCTATAACGATATGCATCAATTTCAGGTATCACTTTTGTTTTTTGGAACTGTCCCATAACATCACCAGCAACCGCTGCAAAATTTGTTTCATCTACGTCCATAGCATCAATTTGGAATGTTCTGCCTCTATCTTGCGTCATCAATCTTGTTTCATATGTCAATGTCACAGCACCTTGCACAAAACCATTATCTCTATCATATGTTCCCAAACCATTTAATTGTAATTTTGGTATTTTAACCTCATTTCCTCCAGTATACTGTATTTGACCACTATTTTGTTCCATCCAGCCACTTGTTGCTTTTGCAATCAACTGTTCATCTAATGCTTTCATAAATATTTTTGCATATTCTATTGTATTAATACTCATATTATACCTCTCCTTTAATTATATTTTATTATCTTCTCATTAATGCCTGTTCAAATTGTTTTGCTATATCACTTTTTTTATCTGCTTTTTTATTAGTAGATTGATAACCAGTACCCTCTATTTTTTTGTTTTCACTTTGTTCCTCAAAAAGATAAGGCACTTCTTTTTTCAACTGTTTGATATCCAGCCCTTCCAAAGTATTATCATCATTCAATATAATACTTTCTAAATCTATCAGAGCAAGCAATGCCTTTGTATTTCTTGCTCCTTGTTGTTTCAAAAAGCACTCTATAACATATTTTTTCAATTTTTCATGATACATTTTTTCGAGCTCTTCTTTTTCATGATTCCATTCCATCATCTTTTGCTGATACTGCTGTTGATTTATGGTTTCCTGCTTGTCCTGTCTGTTCATCTGTATCATAATTTATCACCCTTTCTTTTTCCTGCCAAACGGCTTGTATTTCACTATTTACATCCTGCACAAATGGATGTTGTGCAAGTAATGTTTTTTCGCTCACAATGCCTTTTGATGCTGTAATCATATTCACCATTTCCATATCATCAGTAATACTGTTTAAATTCAATTTGATATCTATGCTATTCACATTATAATCTGTATCATTTTTTCTATTGCAGTCTTCCAGCAAAAAACAAAATAGTTGTTTTAAAGATTTTTTAATTTCAGGCACAATACCATTGATTTTTAAATTAAACATAGCATATTGAAATTTTAAAGAAACACCACTAGGAGCATTTCCCAAATTTTCACTGTCTGTATCCACGCCCATACCGAAATGGAATATATCTTTTCTCAACAATTTTAGCCATTGTATTCTGCCCTCAATGGGTAAATGTACTTGTTTCGTTTCCACTTTTCCAGAAGAATCCGATATCTGCACAGCCCTGTTTACCTGTAATTTTTTTGCTATAGCACTTGCTGTTTCTCCGCCATATCCTGCAATCACCCAATACAAATCTACCAAATCTAATAAACTATTTGTACCTTCACTACAAATCAAGTCATAAGCATCTATTAAGCCCTTTATCATTTTCAAATCAGACAATTCTTTGCTGTTATTTCTAAGTGCTATAAAAGGCACTTTTCCCCAGCCATGTTGTTCTTTTTCTATTTCCTCCATATTTTCTTTAATAATTGTCCAGTGTCCTGTTGGATTTTGTTCTTTTTGGTAACTTCCATCACTTTTTTCTATGTAATATGTCACATCATTTTTTGTCCACCATTCCACTTTTTTTACTGCTTGTTCTTTGCCATTTTCCACAATATTAAAATAATAATATCGAATCACCTGCTCTATTTCTGTTTTATTTACAGAATCATAAAATACTATCAATTCTTCTGCTGGCACAACACAATATTGCAGTTTTCCATTTTTGTCATAATACACATGAACATATTCCACACCTTTATTAGATGCACCGACAATCCATTCATATAAAACGCCATTAAATTTTTCATCAGCCAATTCAGATAATAGTTTTTCATATTTTTGTGTATGTGCATCATTTTCCCCTTTTACCAATATACTTGGTTCTTTTGCCACCAAATAAGAAACCTTTTGCTCCACAAGTACATGATGAAAAGGACACACCACATGATGATTACTCCTGTTAGGATTGGAAAGCAATTTCATTCTTTCCTCCTGTTTTCCTTCTGGTGTTTGATATGTTTCAGAAAAATGTTTTACAGAAAAATTTTTTTGCAATACATCATGTTGACAGCAATAATATTTTTCTCCTTCCATCATTTCTTTTTTTATAGAGCTGTTCATATCATCTGCAATAATTGCTTTAATCAATTCGCTTTCATTTCCTTTGTGAACAGCTTCTAATTTTTGTTTCATCAATTCTATTTCTGTAATATACATTTGTTTTTCCCTCCTTTCTATTTGTTACATACTATTCTTTGTAATGAAGGAAAACGAAGTTTTCCTATTAAAGTTTTGTCCAACTTTTTCAAAAGTTGGTAGGGGTAGTGGGGAGAATCCCCACGGTTTTAAATGCTTTCAAGTGTATATTTTGATGGGTTTTGAAACTTTAGTGGATATTTGACAAGAGAGAAACTTAGACAACGGGTTTTGTTCATTGGGGAACTTTTCACAAATGAAAAAATTCTTCCACACACCAACTTTTATGTTACTTTCACCATACGCATATCATACTCTCTAGCATAACGAACAGCATCAATAGCATGATTACATTTATCAGGAAATTTAGATTTCCAACTACCATCTGTATCTTTTTCCAGTTCATACTCTACAAATTCTCTTGCTGTTTCAGGACATCTTTTTTCATCAATCACAATTTCCTCCAAACTTTGTAGCCACTTTATACCATAATTCACGCTATCAGGACCCTTTTTCGCTCCTATTATTCTCAAACCATAACTTTGCATTTCTGCAATAGATTTTGGTTCTGCACTGTCGGCAACAATTAAACCATTCTGCACATTTTCATTTTTTATCATTTCATATGCTTTATAATTACTCAATGCAGTCTGTTGTATTTCAAAATAGATATAAAGTTTTTTTCTTGTTTTATCATAATGATTCACTGTATAATGCAATGGGTCTACTGCATACCCCCAATCTAAGCCTCTTGCCACATTATCAAATGTTGCAATTTCTTTTTCTGTAATATCTCTCAACACTACATTTTGAAACACAGTTCCCTCTGTTCCTATTGCCTCTCCCATATACTCATGACGATATACATTCAGTTGCATTTTTTTAATATGTTCCGCTTCTAAAAAAAACTGCTCTCCCAGCCAGTCATGGGGTACTTTTTCATAAGTGCTATGATGTATATATTTGTCTTCTCTTTGTTTTTCACTTTCTCTGTTCACCCAATTTTTTTTACTTTTAGGGGGATTATAGGTATAAAACACAGCAAATTTTTTACCGCCTCTCATCAAAGACTGATTGATATTTCTAATTTCAGAAATATCAGAAAATTCATCCGTTTCCTCATACCATATATATTTGATATATCCTTTTCGGCATTTTATAGATTTTATTTTTCTAGGATTATCCGCCCCACGAAACAATATTTTTTGTCCTGTTTTTTTGTATGTAATTTCCAAAGGAGATGATGTTTTCCCTTCCCATTGTTCTTCCACACCTAATATAGAAATTGCCCACCATATTTGTTCAAAAACACTATCTTTCAAATGAATACCAATTTTTCTCAATACCACAGCATTCGCCTGTTCATATTTCATCATACCTAATATGATTTCCAATGATACAAATGAGGATTTTGTACTTCCTCTACCACCTTTGAGCCAATAGTGTGTATGTTTTTCTTCACAAATACTTTTATGCACATTATAAAATGGTTCTGCAATGAGTGAAGAAAGCTGAATTTTATTTTCCGCCATATTCACTACTTCCCTTTAACGATATCATCTACAATAATCACAGCATCATTTTTCAATTCTGGCTGTTCAAAAGTATTTTGTCTTTTCCCCAACAATTCTGCTGCTTTCATTCTGTCTTTCATAATAGAATCGCTTTTTTCAATATAAGCATCTCCCTTCATAACACTTGTCAAAAACTGCAATATTTCCTCATCATCAGCAATATTCTGTTTCTTTTTTTCTTTCAACTGCCTCATAATTTCTTTTTGTATGCGTTCTTGTTTTGACAATTTTTCTCCTGTTTGTTTTAAAAATCCTGCTTGTTCTGCCGCCTCAATATCAGATTTTCCTTCTGCTTTGAGACGGCAAAATACAATTTCTTTTTTGCTCAAATTTTCTTTCATAAATTTTCCTCCTTATGTTATGTATCATACTGATTAAAAAATCTCAAAAAGTCTCAAAAATTCATTTTTTTAATTTTCATTGTAATATCAATACATTTGGCAAAATAAATATTTATATTTTTATAAAAATGAACCATATACAGTATGAACCACAATAGTGTCATAAAATGAAATATTTATTATTTTTTACATTTTTATTTGTGAAATTTATATAAAAAACGAATAGAATTTATCACAGCAATATTTTTATATGACAGGTATATACGAAAGGAATACTATTGATATCAAATCATTTTTATGATTGATATTATTTTCATGAATCATCATGCAACAGCTTTTTGTTTTCTACAAATCAATATCAATTTATCTAATATCAAATCATGGTCACGAAAACACTTTGCTCTACTTTTATGTGTGTTCAATGCAATATAATCATATTGATGTCCTTTTTGATATCGTAATTTCAAAAACATCTGCTCATCATAATTCAGTTGTTCAATATATCTTTCCATTTCAGAATACTGTTTCATTTCTTTACATATGTATTCTTCCATTTTGTTTACCTCCATTTCATATAATTGTTTTGCCTCTATAAAACAGTCTGCATCTTTTTTCCCCAAAAAAGGTACATTTTTTTCTAACATCAAATAATTTTTTATTATCATTTGTAATTTTTCAATTTCTCTTTGTTTATTTCTACAAAAGTCAACTGTTCTTCCCCATCTAAACAGTTTTTGTTTCATTTGTCGTCTTTCCTCCTTTGTAACATTATTTTTAACCTTCTCTTTCATAATAAAATACTCCTCTTTTTCACTTTGTTAATTTTTTTCACGAATTCATCATAGCACACTCCTTACAATAGACCCATTTATCATATGATATCACTTTTATAATATCAGTACATATGTTCTTTGTCAATAAAAAACATCACTTCATACATTTGCCTTTTTTGCAGTATCATGTTACACTATTAACATTAAAATCAAATATATACTATATCTATATCAATAGAATACTATAAATACCATTGACAGCATAATGAAGAAAGGAGTACTCGCCTTTATGTTTCAAAAAAACCTTTTTAAAGAACAACTCATCAAACTAATGAACGGCAAAACAACAATAGAATTTGCAGAGCAAACGGGTTTTAATCGTACATATCTATCAAAATATCTTAATTTAAAATTAGACAGACCACCCTCTCCACGTTTGCTTCAAGCCATAGCCAGTAGCATTGTTCCCTATGAAGAACTACTCATATCATGCGATTATATACAAAGTGAAAGTTTACCAAAAAACAATACCATTATCAAACTGCCCATTATTGGCTCTGTTCATGCGGGAAATCCTACTTTTTCAGAGGATTATATAGAAGGTTATGAATCTATAGACATATCAGAATTAAATTCTTGTTATGATTATATTTACATTCGTGTAGAAGGAAATAGCATGATTAATGCTCGCATACATGATGGTGATATTGTACTGGTAAGAAAGCAATCCGATGTAGAAAATGGTGATATTGCTGTTGTTGTAATAGATAATGAATCTGCTACATTAAAACGAGTATTAAAAAAGGAAAACATACTTGTTTTGCAACCAGAAAATCCTGCATATTCCTCCTATATTTTTTCAGGAGAAGAACAAAACCGTGTGCGTGTAATTGGTAAAGTGATACACGTCAAATTTGTCCCTATTTAATCATGTTTATTTGCCGTAGGCGATTTTAAATTTTTTGTCAAACTTTTTTCCAAAAAAGTTTACAGGTGTGGACAGCGTCCACAAATAAAAAATTGATTTGTATCATTGTATTTTATTGGAGGAACTTTTTTATTTATTATTCTTCCTTAAAAACACACTTATAAACTTTTGCTAACTTTTATAGGAAATCTTCTTTTTTCTTATTACAAATAAAATTTTATTTCATTTTTTATTAAATTTCTATTTTCATAACAAAAATACGCACAAAAACAGAAGGAGATAGAAGTCCATTTTCTTCTATCTCCACCTTTTTACCTTTTTGGTATGACCAGTGTTTGCCCGCAGATAATTTTGTTACTATCGTTTATACCATTCGCCTGCATAATATCTTTTATGGCTGTACTTGTCCCATAAAATTTATTGCTGATATACCCGAGGCTGTCCCCTTCTTCCACAACATAAGTAGCAAGTACTTTATTTTTTTCTTCTTCCGCCTTTCTTTTTTGTTCTTCTGCGGCTTTTCGTTCTTCTTCCTGCTTTTGTCGTGCTGCCTTTTCTTCTGCCTCTTTTCTCAGTTGCTCCTGCTGTTCTGCTCTTTGTGCTGCAAATACCATTTGTGTTTGCGCTTCTTCTAGCTGTTCCGCCATAGCATAGTAAGAATTTTGCACAGTAGCGATTTCTGTTTCCAGCTTTCTGACTCTACTGATATTATTCAACAAACTAACCCCCATAAAAAGACAAGCAATACATAATATACTGCTGACACCAGCAAGCATGGTTAATCTGCTGCGGTTTTCTTCTTCTGCTTCTTTCGCCCTTTTTTTCAATACACGCCTAATTTCTTTTGCGGCGTCCATTCTTTCTTCTGGTGTAGGGCGTTTCTTTTGTTTATTATCTTCTCCTTTCTCTGTATTTTCTGTTTGTTTTTCCAACCGTGGACGCACTAAGCTATTTTCTAGCATATATTCCTGCATTTCCTGATTTTTTTCATAATAAATGAAATATCCCTTTGCAGGACGCAATCCTGTTTTTTCTGCATTATGTATAAAAAAGGTATCCAGCTTGTCCAATGAATCTATGACAAACAATACCTGCCACGGTTCTTTAAAATATTCTTTGTGGAATGTTTCATCTTTTGCCATTAAAAAAGTGCCGAAACTGGGTTGTGTATGTACCCACCCCACAAGACACAGTCCTTTAAAATAATGCTGCATTTGTTCATTGATATATTCCCATGTTTCATCTGTAAAACTTTCCACGCCTTTTTGTTCTTTTGTATTTTTAGCTTGTATTGCACCACTAATAATAATATTTTGCTGTCCATCTATCACAATGCGCTTTCCAGCCAAAGCGGCAAGTTTTTCTTTATTTCCTCCGCTTCTAGCATATTGATACAAATAGGTATATACATAATCTTCTACATATATTTTAATATCATTTTCTATAGAGCCTATTTGTTTAATATGGGAGGGAATGGTAATATCATCCTCCTCTCCAACAGCGCTATATAAATTGCTGTCATCATTAAAAAGATACTGCATTTTTTTGTTACCTCCTTGCTGCGTTTTAGGATATACACAATATAACATGACTTTTAAAAAAAATTTGTCAAAGCCTGTCTGCTTGTACCTTTTTTTTTATACAAAAATATTACTTTTTTCGTCATATTATTTTACTTGTTTTTTAGAGTTAACAGCATTTGCTGTTATTTTTATAGCTTTTTCTTTTGTTTTATTCATACTATTACATATTACTTAATGCTATCAAAATACAAAAAAAAGAAGGGATTTTTTCCCTTCTCATTCTATCAATAAATTTCTGTTTGCATATAGTAAAACAAAGTTTTCCCCCAAAATTTTGCAAGTGCACACAGACTCCACAAAAAAAGACTTTATAAATAATTCAAACAAACATCTTTTCCATACATGCTTTTTTGATATTTTGTAATTTTTCCACTTTTCTCTGATGAAGTGTGATAAGTTTGTCGAGAGTTTCAAAATATTCGCCGATTTTTTTTTGTTCTTTCAATTTTGGAAATGATACTTCTATATTTTTTAACTTTTCAAAATACAAATTTGTTACACTTCCACCTTCAACACGCATAGCAAATTCATTCTGTAATGTTGCATTAAACATGGTTGCTGTGAATAATGGATTATTCTTTGTATTGAATACTGAAATCATCTCGCCAATTGCTACATCTGGTATAGAAAGCCATGTACAATGATTATAATCCATTGGGTCTTCACCAACTCGTGGAATCAAAACTTCAGTACCTTTACTAAATCTAAGATTCTCAGATGACATATTTGTATATGAATAAATCGTATCTACTTTTGTGCCATACTTAGTATAAAGTTCACCATATCTAATACATGGTATTGTTGCATTTTCTGTTATCGACCATTTTGGACAGCTTCTACCATAATAAAAAGTTCCCCACTCATCTAATTTACGCCATTCCCAATCACCAGAAAACCCCTTAAAACGAATTTCTGGAACATTTGAACCATTTTTGGGAAACATTTTTTCAAGCATAGATTTCTTAATATTCACTAGCTTGTCATACTTACTTTGATGAAGCGTAATAAGTTTATTGAGTTTTTCAAAATATGCACCAATAACTTGTTGTTCTGTTATTATTTTTGGTAACATTAACTCCATATTTGCCATTTGTTTCCCTGAAACCTCGACAAAAGTTGAACCTGCTCCTATCGTTTCTCCATATCTTTTCAATTCTTCACCTCTGGAAAAAATGAAATATGAGTCAAGTTTATCTTTATGCGGAACAATAGATTGAAAGCCTTGATTTGTGCAACCCTTTCGGCTTAAAATAACGGTTTTTCCAATTCCTGCACGAGAGGTAAACAATACTGTTCCAACTGGCAACATCTTTGCTGAACTATGATTATAACCTTCTTCCGTTATCTTTCTTTGACTTGAAGTTATATATATTTGTTCTGCAATCTCTGCTGGGGTATACCAATCTATATTTCCGTCCCAATAATCTTTTATACTTGTACTCGGTGTTCCACCTCCAACAATTTCAGCTACCTCTCCCAACTTCCGCCTTTCCCAATCCTCATCAAAACCAACAAATCTAATCTGAGGCTTTACACATTTTTTAGACATATTACTTTCCTCTCCACACACCATATTTTTTATATCACTCATTATGGCAAGTCCTCTAAACTCATAAATGTATAGCCTTTTTCTCTCAAACTTTTTATAATATCAGGCAACGCCTCTGTATTAGATTGCGAAACTGCGTGCAAAAGCATAATACTACCATTATGATAATTGTTCATAACCATATCATATGCCGCTTGTTTACCAGGCTGATTATTTACGTCCCAATCACCATAGGCAAAACTCCAAAATATCGTTTTATATCCCAATGCCTGTGTTTGTTCCAATGAATGTATACTATAAACCCCTTCTGGTGGTCTAAAAAAGTGAGGCATATCTTTTCCAGTCACTTCTTTAAAATACTCTGCACACTCTACAATTTCTTTTTCAATTTGTTCTTTTGTCAATTTTGTCATATCAGGGTGTGTGACGCTATGATTACCTACAATATGCCCTTCTGCCACCATTCTTTTAATCAATTCTGTATTATCTCTAATATAAGATTTTGTTACAAAAAACGCTGCCTTCACATCATATTGTTTCAAAACATCTAATATTTTTTCGCTATATCCATTTTCATAACCTTCATCAAATGTTAAATAAATTGTTTTCTTTTGTGTATCTCCCAAATAATAAGCATCATATTTAGAAATAGCAATATCCTGTTGTGCTGATGGTGGTGTATTTTCCGTATTTCTTTTAAACCACCATGATTTTCTATCATAATATCCCACAGACGGATTATTTTGTTGTGGCTGAGGCGGTACTTCCACAGGGTCATCAATAGGTGTTGCTTTTTCATTTTCTATCATAACAATAGGTGTTTCTACTATAGTTGCCTGTGTACTTCCTCCCCCTCCCATTATCAATGCTGACATAAGCGAAATAATTGTACCCATATGTAACATAAATATTCCCTCCTTTATTGTGATTGTATATTACAAATTTACCATTTTATGCAACAGCAATCAAGCCTTTTTTTACTATAATAAAAATAACGATACAAAAAAACCTCGTTATAAATAACGAGGCTTTTTATATATTTTAATTAGTGTAAATTAAACCATGCTTTCAATCCCAAGTATTCAGCAACATCGCCCAATTCTTCTTCAATTCTCAATAATTGATTATATTTTGCAACACGGTCTGTTCTTGCAGGAGCACCTGTTTTAATTTGTCCAGCATTTACAGCAACTACGATATCAGCGATAGTAGCGTCTTCTGTTTCACCAGAACGATGAGATACTACTGCTGTCATGTTGTTTCTGTTAGCAAGTTGAATTGCATTAAATGTTTCTGTCAATGTACCAATTTGATTTACTTTAATCAATATTGCATTACCAGCTTTCAAATCAATACCTTTTTGCAATCTTTCTGTATTTGTAACAAATAAGTCATCGCCTACAAGCTGTACTTTTTCACCCAATTCTTTTGTCAATAACTGCCAGCCTTCCCAATCTTCTTCAGCAAGACCGTCTTCAATAGAAATAATAGGATATTTTTCGCAAAGAGCTTTCCAGAATTCTACCATTTCAGCAGATGTTCTAACAACTTCTTTACCTGTCATTTTACTTTCTCCAGGGAAGTGATATTTTCCATCTTTTTCATCATACAGTTCAGTAGAAGCAGGGTCCATAGCGATTTTAATATCTTCTCCCCATTTATAACCAGCTTTTTCAACTGCTTCTTTAATCAAGTCAATAACAGCATCTGCTGTTGGAAGGTCAGGAGCGAAACCGCCTTCGTCACCTACTGCTGTAGAAAGACCTTTACCTTTGAGAACGCTTTTCAAATTGTGATAAATTTCTGCACACATTCTCAATGCTTCTTTAAATGTAGGAGCGCCAACAGGCATAATCATAAATTCTTGAATATCTACTGTATTGTCAGCGTGTTTACCACCATTCATAATATTCATCATAGGAACAGGCATTGTTTTTGCATTAAATCCGCCAAGATATTGATATAATGGCATTCTCAATGCTTCAGCAGCTGCTTTTGCTACTGCCATAGAAACACCAAGTATAGCATTTGCGCCTAATTTTGCTTTATTTGGTGTGCCGTCCAATTCAATCATTTTTGTATCAATAGCAACCTGGTCAAGTGCATTCATACCAATAATTGCATCAGCAATGACATTGTTTACATTGTTTACTGCATCTTGCACACCAGCGCCAACATATCTAGCACCGCCGTCACGCATTTCAACTGCTTCAAAAGCACCTGTAGAAGCGCCAGAAGGTACAGCTGCTCTACCAACTACATTATCTTCCACTACAACTTCTACTTCAACTGTTGGATTGCCTCTAGAATCCAATACCTCTCTTGCGTGAACATCAGTAATTTCAATATAGCTTTTCATGTTCTTTTTCCTCCTCTTTATTTAAAAATTTTACTGCTTTTATAATGATAGTCAATAGTCCATAAACTATTACACTATTTTTAACAATATACTCTACACAGTCCCCATGCCCGCCCATAAAAAGATAAAACCAGCACTGGTCATTACAATACACAATACATTGTACCCATGTAACAATTTGACTTTTACATTAATGATATTAACACAAGTCCAATGTCTCTGAGCGTTCAGGTTTCCTCCTGACTAGGTTGTACTACGCATTTTATCTTTTCTATCCATATTTTTAACTTTCCAATAAATCCACATTCCAATTCAGACATTGCAATTTTGTATCTAATTCTCTATACTCTTTAGAAAGTTGATTGATAGTATACTGCAATTCTTTTGCGTCAATACATCTTACAAATTTAATTTCATTTGTATTGTAACGGTCATGTTTAATTGTTGCTGCTTCATATATAGAGCGGTACACATTTATTTTTGATTTTAAACAATCTCTTTTTGCAATAGCGTCTGCTATTGTACCATTTTCAAATGGTGTTGCATCATTTGTTTTATTAATATTTTTTATGAGAAATAGTAGACGTTCCATATTTTTTTCATATTCTGCAATCAATTCTTGTGGCTGTTCTATAGGAGCATCACCCTCCTGCACAATAACATTGCTTGTCATACGACTTAAAAGCTGTGCATTTTCTTTTTGAATTTCTGCTCTTTCAATCAATGCTTCAGCAAGTTTCATAATATGGTACGCCCCTTTCTGCATTTATAACATATCTTGGTATATTTTAGCAAACTTTTTTTTCATTTTCAACTAAAAATACATAATTTCATCAAATAGCACAAATTTTTATTTACTAACAAGTAAACTTTCTCCTGTCATTTCAGCAGGTTTTTTAATATCCATCATTTCAAGTAATGTAGGAGCGATATCTGCCAATTTACCGCCTTCTCTCAAACCAATGCCATCTGTATAATTTACCAATATAAAAGGTACTGGGTTTGTAGTATGTGCTGTAAATGGTTCACCTGTAGTATAATCAACCAACTGGTCACTGTTGCCATGGTCAGCGCATATAAACATCTGTCCATTATTATCAATCAATGCTTTTAATACTCTTTCTAAACAACTGTCTATTGTTTCTATTGCTTTAATTGCTGCGGATAATACGCCTGTATGTCCAACCATATCAGGGTTTGCATAATTTATAATAATCAAATCATATTCCTGAGAATTGATTGCTTTTACAAGTCCATCTGTTACACCGATTGCACTCATTTCAGGCTGTAAATCATATGTTGCAACTTTTGGAGAAGGAACAAGCCATCTATCTTCATTTGGGTTTGGTTCTTCCACACCACCATTAAAGAAAAATGTAACGTGTGCATATTTTTCAGTTTCTGCTGTTCTCAACTGTTTTAATCCCAATGAAGAAATATATTCTCCCAATGTATTTGTCAATCTTTGTGGTTTAAATGCAACAAATTTATTTTCAATGGTGACATCATATTCTGTAAAGCATACAAATGTAATATCTTTAGGAGCGTTTACTCTTTCAAATCCATCAAAATCTGTATCACAGAATGTTCTACTAATTTCTCTAGCTCTGTCTGGGCGGAAATTAAAGAATATAATAGAATCTTTGTCTTTTATTCTACCGATTGCTTTACCTTCTTCATTTACAATAGCAGTTGGCATAACAAACTCGTCTGTTTTGTCATTTTGATAAGATTGTTTAATACATTCTTCTGAGCTATGTGCTGTTACACCTTTACCAGAAACAATGGCATCATATGCTATTTGCACACGTTCCCAACGTTTATCTCTGTCCATAGCATAATAGCGTCCAGAAACTGTAGCAATTTTACCCACGCCAATTTCTCTCATTTTTTCTTCTAATTGTGCCAAATAATCTATACCAGAAGATGGAGGAGTATCTCTACCATCTAAAAAGCAATGAACGAATACTTTTTCCAAACCATTTCTTTTTGCCAACTGAAGTAAAGCATATAAATGTGTATTATGGCTGTGTACGCCACCATCAGAAAGCAAACCAAATAAATGCAATGCACTGTCATTATTTTTACAATTTTCTACTGCTCTAAGCAATTCTTCATTTTGATAAAAATCGCCATCTTGTATTGCTTTTGTAATTCTTGTCAATTCTTGATATACAATGCGTCCTGCACCAATATTCAAATGACCTACTTCAGAATTACCCATTTGTCCTTCTGGCAAACCAACATCAAGTCCACTTGCATAACCTTTTACACAAGGATATTTTTCAATTATTTTATCTATAGTAGGTGTATTTGCCTGTCTGATAGCATTACCTTCTGTTTTGTCATTGATACCAAAACCGTCTAATATCATTAAAACTGTTGTTTTCTTACTCATAATAGCCTCCTTATTTTCAGATTACAAATATATTATCATTCCGTTTGTAATAGGGAAAACGAAGTTTTTACAACAATCAATTTTTGTTTGCCGTAGGCAATTTAAAGTTTTTTGTCAAACTTTTTTTCAAAAAAGTTTGCAGGTGTGGACAGCGTTCACAAAAAAGACTTTATTGACAGACTGAAAGAAAACGAAGTTTTCCCATAAAAGTTTTGTCCAACTTTGGGGAAAGTTGGCAGGGGTCGGTACAGCGTCCCGCAAATAAAATAATATCATTTCATTAAAATATTGAGCATTTTGCTCTTAAACTCTCCAAAAACTTTATATTTTACATTCAGAATGATACCATTATTTTAATAATTTACAATACTTGCAAATTCTTCTTTTAAGCTTGCACCACCAACTAATCCACCATCAATATCAGCCATAGCAAATAATTCAGCCGCATTTTTACCATTTACACTACCGCCGTACTGTATACGAACTTCTTCCGCAACTTCTTTGCCATATACTTCTCCTACAACTTGTCTAATTGCACAGCAAACTTCTTGTGCTTGTTCACTTGTTGCTGTTTTGCCTGTACCAATTGCCCATATTGGTTCATAAGCAATTACTACTTTTTTCACATCATCAGCGCTCAAGCCATATAATCCAGCTTTTACCTGCATACGAACGATTTCAATATTAATACCCATTTCTCTTTGTTCCAATGTTTCACCACAGCACATAATTGGCACTAAATTATGCTCTAATGCTTTTTTCACTTTTTTATTTACAGTTTCGTCTGTTTCTCCAAAATATTCACGTCTTTCGGAATGTCCAATCACAACATATTTTACGCCCATTTCAGTAAGCATAGCTGGTGCGATTTCACCTGTATATGCGCCACTTTCTTCAAAATGCATATTTTCTGCACCAACCGCAATATTTGTACCTTTTACAGCTTCTACTACTGTTGCAATATCTACTGCTGGTACACAAAATACAACATCTACTTTATCTGTGTTCACTTTGTCTTTTAACAATGCGCATAATTCTGCTGCCTGTTTTGGTGTTTTGTTCATTTTCCAGTTTCCTGCAACAATTTTCTTTCTCATAATAAAATGCCCTCTTTCTAAAAATTATTATTTCTTTTTTATTTTTCCTATAATCAATAATATAATTAAAACAACTACAGCGCCTACAGCAATCATACCTGACCCATTCATAAACAAATCAAACATAGTTTGTGAATCCATATGCATATCCCCCTTAAATAATAAAACAGATAATGTATTATTTATTTTTTACATTTACAATTTTAAATAATACAGCTAAAATAATGTAACAAATTACACCAGTCATTATGAATTGAAATGCTTCTAAAAAAAACTTTTTTTCTTTAAAAATGTATGTTTTGCAGCTTGTTGTATTAATTGCAGTAGTTGCTCTCCTGTACAACCAGAATCAACTGTAATTCTAGGAATCTGCAACATATCTGTATTTCTGTTCACCACATCAAAATTTGTAGTAAGCTGTAAATTGTATCCCAAATCATGTTGTATAGACAATGCAACATCTTTTCTATAATTCCCATTAGGATACGTTAGTACTTTTACATCACTTCTTTTTTGCAAATTTTTATCAAGCATTTCTTCGCCTCTTTTTACAGAACAATACACATCTGCATATATTCTATCTCCCACTGGCTCATGGTCATATGTGTGATTGTATACTTCTACTAAACCACTATTTTGCATTTCATTGAGATGTCCCCAATTCATTTTTTTGGTTTCCCATGCTTCTAAAACAAAATCTTCATCCATCATAGAAGTGATAACAGAAATACTTGCTTTCACATTATATTTTTGTAATATAGGGTAAGCAAGTTCATAATTACTTTTATATCCATCGTCCATTGTAATCACAACATATTTTTTATCTAATTTCATTTCTGGCTGTTTACCACATTCTTTTGACTGTTTCATAATATTATATAAATCACTCAAAAAAATAGGTGTATATCCTGCCTGCTGTAATGCCTTGATATGTTCTTCAAATTCATTGATATTTACAATTACTCCACTACCTGGTTCTACTTTTCCACTTTCAAAATGATGATACATCAAAACTGGTATATAATCCTCAGGAGCAATATTCTTTTGTTTTTTTGCGGATACATGAATGACATTCTTTTGTATTTTCATATCGTTATATTGTTGTGCAAATGTTGTCACTGAAATATTTGCTGTTATGAAACACATCATAATAGCCATTATCACACATTTTTTCATAATATTATCCCCTTAGCTGTCTTTGTTGCCCTTTATTCAATATGAAAATATTTCATTTTTACTATATTTTATTGTTGAAATGTTTTTTGTGCTGTTTGTTCTATTTTTTGTAAAAGTTGTTCTCCTGTCCAGCCAGAATTGACTGTAATTCTAGGAACTTCTAACACGCTTGTATTTCTGTTTACAACATCACTGTTTGTAGTAAGCTGTAAATCATAGCCCATATAAATATACATTAGCAATGCTATATTTTTTCTATAATTTCCATTAGGATACGTCAGTACACTAACAGGGCTTCTATTTTCAAGCTGTTTATCAAGCATTTCTTCACCTTTTTGTATAGAAGAACGCACATCTGTATAAATTCTATCCCCCACTGGTTCATGGTCATATGTATGGCTGTATATTTCCACTAAACCACTATTTTGCATTTCATTCAGATTTTCCCAGCTCATTTTTTCAATTTCTTTTGATGAATAAACATACCCTGTATGAATACGGGAAGTAATCACAGAAATACACGCTTTCATATTATATTTTTGCAAAAGGGGATAAGCGAGTTCATAATTACTTCTATATCCATCATCTATTGTAATTACAACATATTTTTTATCTAACTGTAATTCTGGCACTACAACACCAGTTTCTTTTTCAATTTGTGCCTGTTTCATAATGTCATACAATTCACTTAAAAAAATAGGTGTATATCCTGCCTGCTGTAATGTTTTCATATGTTCTTCAAATTCGTCAATATGCATATTTGCACCATTACCAGGCTCTACTTCTTCTGTTTTAAAATGGTGATACATCAAAACTGGTATATAATCCTCTGGCTCAATATATTGTTGTTCTACCTGTTGTTGCAATGTTTTCTTTTGTATATTATTGTTGTTTTCTTCTGCAAATGCAGTAAACGGAACTGCAAAAAAACATATCATAATTACCATTATTATATATTTTTTCATGACATTTTCCCTTATAGAATACTATAATTAGTAAAACAAAGTTTTGTCCAACTTTTTAGTGAAGTTAGCGAGAGTTTAACATCTACCAACTTTTTTATAAAAAAGTCGGACAAAAAACTTTTTAATACACATTATTTTATAATTATTTATTATTTATCATCTACGGCTACAACGCCTGGTAATTCTTTTCCTTCCAAAAATTCAAGAGATGCGCCACCGCCTGTTGAAATATGAGTCATTTTGCTACCATATCCCAACTGATTTACTGCTGCTGCGGAATCTCCACCACCTATAATTGTTGTTGCATCAATATTAGCCAATGCTTCTGCAACTGCTTCTGTACCTTTTGCAAAATTAGCAAATTCAAATACGCCCATAGGACCATTCCATACTACTGTTTTTGCATTTTTAATTGCGTCTGCAAACAATTCTCTGGATTTTTCACCAATGTCAAGTCCTTGCCATTCATCTGGTATTTCTTTTGTAGGAACTGTTTTAAATTCTGTATCATTTTTAAATTCTTTTGTAATCACTGTATCTACTGGTATCAGGAATTTTACGCCTTTTTCTTCTGCTTTTTTCATCATTTCTTTTGCGTATTCCACTTTATCTGCTTCTAAAAGAGAGTTACCTACTTTTCCACCTTGTGCTACTGCAAATGTATAAGCCATACCACCACCAATAATCAATGTATCTACTTTTTCAAGAAGATTATTAATTACATTGATTTTATCAGATACTTTAGAACCGCCTAATATTGCTACAAATGGTCTTTCTGGATTGTTTACAGCATTTCCAAGGAAATTGATTTCTTTATCCATTAAATAGCCAACAGCAGACTCTTTTACATATTTTGTAACGCCCACAGTAGAGCAATGCGCTCTATGGCTAGAGCCAAATGCATCATTTACAAATACTTCTGCAAGACTTGCTAACTCTTGGCTGAAATTATCTTCATTTTTTGTTTCTTCTTTTCTATAACGTGTATTTTCCAATAATACTACATCGCCGTCTTTCATTTCTGAAACTGCTTTTTTTGCATTTTCTCCCACAACAGTATCATCTTTTGCAAATACAACTTCTTTGCCTAATTTTTCAGAAAGGCGTTTTGCAACAGGAGCAAGTGAAAGTTCTGGTTTAGGTTCTCCTTTTGGTTTTCCCATATGTGAGCAGAGTATAACTTTTGCTCCATCTTTTATCAATTTCTGTATTGTTGGCAATGCCGCAACAATTCTGTTTTCATCTGTAATGACACCATCTTGCAATGGTACATTAAAATCACATCTTACAAGCACCTTTTTACCTTTTACTGCTAAGTCCTCCACCGATTTTTTGTTCAGCATAATTTTTAATCTCCTTTCCTACTCTTTACAGGTTGTTTAAAATAATTTTATGAAAGTCATGCCTCCGCACACACTCTCCAAAAACAAAACTACTTTATAATCATATCACAAAAATGTTTTATATTTCATTTTGTTATTTTCATTCCCAATATTTTTTACTTCTCTATTGTTTTATAGCATTATTCTTTTTTATTTCAGTATACTACAAATTATTTTTAAAACCCCCACAAATATTCAGCTTGTCAAAAAACATTGCGGGCTATGTCTACACTTCGCTTTATAAGGAAAAACGCTAGTTTTTCCAGTAAAGTTTTTTGTCAAACTTTTTAGAGGAAAAGTTTGCAGGTGTGGACAAAATCCACAAAAAGACTTTATTAACAAACTGATATTATCAGTATCTGAAAAATATTTTTCTTTTGTTTTATTGCATACTTTCACATATTATTTTTTTCTGCAATTTTAATCATTTCTTTTGCCGTTGCTGTGTCTGTTATGAGTATAGCTTGAGGCATTCTTTTACAGACAGCAACAAGACTCTCGGCTTTATTTTTTCCTGCTGCTACAACAATGATTTTTTTCATTCTGTTTAATTCTTTCAATCGCAGTCCTATAGAATAAGAAGTATATACGATTGTGCCCTCGCTATCCAAATAGTAGCCTAACATTTCTGCTACTGCACCTTTTTTTAAAAGAAATTCATAAACATCAGATGCAACCTGTCTTTTTTTTGCCATTTCCAAAGCATTTCCAACACCCAAAATCAGAACATCTGTTTGTCTGATTTCTTTTAATGTTTGCTGTATCAATGGCTGTTGTTTCATTTCGTCGAAGGCTTTTTTACTCATATGGTCAGGAAGCTGTAAAAGTCTATATTTAGCCCCCAATTTTTCGGCAAGCCCAGCCGCCAATGTATCTGCCTGCTGTTCCAATATGCCGCCAATGCTCCCCCTTGCTGGTATCACAAGCTCTGCTTTTTTTGTATTTGAAAAAGGCATTGTCTCCACCATATTAGCAAGTGTAGAGCCCCCTGTTAAAGCAATTTTACTTTCTTTATTGATATTACGTAACACAACTTCTGCTGCAATCCTTCCTAATTCTTTTTGCACATTTTTACAGCATTCCTCTGCAATATACGCCTCTGTAATATTTAACAATTTTGTCAATTTTTTTTCAAAAGCAGTAATACCATCTATATATTTTATAAATGGTTCCATACCCATGAGTATTTTTTCGCCTTCTTCTGTCACATTCATTCCTTCCCTTGAAACCGCTATCAACTGCTGCATATGCAGTTTTTCTGTTTCGTTGCGGACAGTCCTTTCCGAAAAATCCAATGAAAGAGAAATTGTTCTTCTGCCTACTGGCTGTAGTAAACGAATGGCACGCAATATGCGATATCTTCTTACTAACGCTGTCATTTCTTCGGGTGCTATTTTTTTCATCATTTGTAATGTGTCCATTAAATTCTCTTTGTAAAGGGACATAATTCGTCCCACCTTTCATTTTTCGTCCCACTGGTCGTCAAAGGAAAACCTATCAGCAATGTTACTATTATTGTACATCTAATAGGCTTGACTATATTATAAAACATTTACCAAAAATTTTCAATATATTTACTCATGTATACAAATGAAAAAATAACTAAAATTTTTTTTGTAAAATTACAATTTGTAAACAATATCTATAATATTATGTCATAAAAAAAATGTACTGCTTATATTATAGTCACACTGTTTAAAAATATACTTCTTTTTTTATAGTACTTGCTGAAATAAAATTTTTGATATATACTATTTTCAATACACATTACATCAAATGAGAAAGGAATGATAGTTATGGAAAAAGCGCTTTGGGAACAAATGAAAAACCAGCCATTACTGAAAAGAATCGCTTCTGGCGAAGAAGTATTTTGGCTAAATGAAGAATTAGAAGATGCAAAAACAGCACTGTCAAAAATCAATATCACTATGTCAGACATAGAAGATGCTGAAAAACGTCTTGCACGTTTTGCACCTTTTATAAAAAAATGTTTTACAGAAACAGAACCACAAAATGGTTTAATAGAATCTCCTCTTACAGAAATTGAAAATATGAAAAAACATTTAGAAAAAGAATACAACATATCTATTTCAGGTAAACTTTTTGTAAAACAAGATAGTCATTTAGCAATTTCTGGTTCTGTAAAAGCACGTGGTGGTATTTATGAAGTATTAAAGCATGCTGAAGATTTAGCATTAGAACACGGCAAAATTAAATTAACAGATGATTATAGCGTTTTTGCCTCTCCAGAAATGAAATCATTTTTTAATCAATTTAAAATACAAGTAGGCTCTACGGGCAATTTAGGTATGAGTATAGGTATTATGAGTGCTGCACTTGGTTTTCATGTTATCGTGCATATGTCAGCAGATGCAAAACAATGGAAAAAGGATTTGTTGCGTCAAAGGGGTGCAGTTGTAGTAGAATATGCAGACGATTATAGTAAAGCGGTAGAAGTAGGCAGAAAACAATCTGACGCAGACCCAAGCAGTTATTTTGTAGATGATGAAAATTCTGTAACATTATTTTTAGGTTATGCTGTTGCTGCAAAACGTTTGCAGTCACAGTTTACTGAAAAAGGAATCACAATAGATGAAAACCACCCTCTTTTTGTATATATTCCTTGTGGTGTTGGTGGTGCTCCTGGTGGTGTTACATTTGGATTAAAACAGCTTTTTGGTGATAATGTTCATGTATTTTTTGTAGAAACCACTCCAGCACCTTGTATGCTTTTGGGTATGGCTTCAGGTATGCAAAATAAAATTTGTGTGCAGGATTTTGGGCTTTCTGGACAAACACACGCTGATGGTTTAGCAGTAGGCAGACCGTCTGGATTTGTTGGTGGTGTTATGAAAAATATATTGAGTGGTGAAATGACATTAGAAGATAGAAGAATATATGATTTCATGCGTGACATTGTAAATACCGAAAATATATTTTTAGAACCTTCTGCTTGTGCATCATTTATGGGTGTTGTAGATATGTTCCAATGTAATGAAGCAAAAGAATATATTTCAAAATATCATTTAGAGCAAAAAATGCATAATGCTATACACATTGCATGGGCAACAGGTGGTAGTCTTGTACCAGAAGAAATTAGAAAAGAATATATGAATACCTATCTTTAATAGTATTTTGTAATAAAGCCATAGTATATTTCTATGGCTTTATTATGCTAAAATAAATATTATAAAATCCTGTTCGCAATGTGGAAAACGAATTTTTCCAGTAAAGTTTTACTGAAGCTTTTCCCCTAAAAAGTTTGACAAAAAACTTTATCATTTGCGAACACTATTTCACAACAACACAAAGGAGTAAAAATATGAACACATTTTCATTCATAGATGAATTAAAATTTGATGAAAAAGGGCTCATTCCTATCATCACACAAGATTTTGAAAATGGACAAGTACTTATGTTAGCATATGCCAACAGACAAGCTATGGAACTCACATTACAAAAAGGTACTGTACATTATTATAGCAGAAGTCGCAAACAATTATGGCACAAAGGAGAAACATCAGGACATTTTCAATATGTAAAAGAAATATTATACGATTGTGATGCAGATGCAGTATTAATTAAAATAGAACAAAAAGGAGCAGCGTGTCATACTGGAAAACGCTCTTGTTTTTATAGAAATCAAAAAGGGGAGGAAATATTATAATGGACAATAAAGAAGTTTTATATCAATTATATGATATTATATCAGACAGAAAAATCAATCCAAAACAAGGCTCTTATACCAATTATCTTTTTGAAAAGGGATTAGATAAAATATTAAAAAAAGTAGGAGAAGAAACCGCCGAAACCATTATTGCAGCTAAAAACAATGATAAAAACGAAGTGATATATGAATTATCAGATTTACTGTATCATATCAGTGTACTTTTATCAGAAAAACAAATCACATGGGACGATGTATTTGAAGAATTGAAAAAAAGAGAATTAAAAGAGTCCAATTTAAAACAATTTCATGAAAGAACAGAAATTTGAGCTTGTACGACAAAAAAATTTTAAATAGACAGGCAATATTTTACAAAATGCCTCATAGTATAGAGATGTAACAAGAAATCATTTCTTAAATTTAAGGAGGTATTATTGTATGAATGGATTTGGATGTGGATGTAATGGAGAAAGCTGGATATGGATTATATTGTTGTTGTGCTGCTGTGGTAACGGCAATAATGGCGGCTGCATAGGCGGCGGAGATAGTTCTTGGATATGGATTATATTATTGCTTTGCTGCTGCGGTAATAATAATAACCAGCTCGGAAATAATTGTGGCTGCTAATCACAAAATACTTAAAAAGCTGTGGATATCCACAGCTTTTTTATTAATAAACTTCCGTTCACGATAGGGAAAACGAAGTTTTCCCATTAAAGTTTTTGCCAAGCTTTTTTTAAAAAGCTTGCAAGAGTTTGAGAGCAGCGCTCTCAATGTCTTAACAAAACAAAATGATATTTAGTAAAAAGTGTATTATAAATTTTCCATAAAAATGTTTAAGAGATTTTATAAAAAATAACTTTTATTTGTGGGTTTCACCCACACCCACAAACTTTTTTGAAAAAAAGTTTGACAAAAAACTTTTACTTTTGCCAACGCAGTTCTATAAAAAACTTTTCTTTTTATGAACACTATTTATTCATTTATCATTTAAAGTTGTTTTGTAGTCCATTGTTCACCATTCCAAATTTTATTTACAACATCACTATAAAATTCAGTTTCATGACAAATCAAAAGTATACTTCCCTTATAATTCTGCAATGCTCTTTTCAGTTCCTCTTTTGCCTCCACGTCCAAATGGTTTGTTGGCTCGTCCAACACCAATACATTACTTTCTCTATTCATAATTTTACACAAACGGACTTTTGCCTGTTCGCCACCACTCAATACTTTTACTTTACTTTCAATATGTTTTGTTGTCAGCCCACATTTTGCGAGTGCAGAGCGCACTTCATATTGTGTAAAGGAAGGGAATTCCTTCCATATTTCATCAATACAAGTAGTTGTGTTATCATATTGTACTTCTTGTTCAAAATATCCCATGTGTATATAATCGCCCAATTCACAAGTACCAGAAATTGGAGGTATCAATCCTATCATACTTTTTAAAAGTGTTGTTTTACCGATACCATTTGCGCCTGTTAATGCAATTTTATCTCCTCTTTCCATTTCCAATGTAAGAGGTTTAGACAAAGGTACATCATAGCCTATTACTAAATCTTTTGTTTGAAATATATATCTGCTTGCAGCACGTGCCTCTTTAAAATGGAATTCTGGTTTTGGTTTTTGTTTTGCGAGTTCTATGACTTCCATTTTATCCAGCTTTTTCTGACGTGACATGGCCATATTTCTTGTAGCAACTCTTGCTTTATTTCTTGCTACAAAATCTTTTAATTCTACAATTTCCTGCTGTTGTTTTTTGTATGCCGCCTCCAGTTGTGATTGTTTCATAGCATAGCTTTGTTGAAATTTTTCATAATCCCCCACATAGCGGTCAATTTTAGCATTTTCAACATGATAAATGATATTGATAACACTATTCAAAAAAGGCATATCATGAGAAATTAATATAAAAGCGTTTTCATATTCCTGTAAATATCTTTTCAACCAGGCAATATGTTGTTCGTCCAAATAGTTTGTAGGCTCGTCCAAAAGAAGTATATCAGGCTTTTCTAAAAGCAATTTCGCAAGTAATACTTTAGTACGTTGTCCTCCAGAGAGTTCTGACACTTGTTTATCTAAACCAATATCATACAGCCCAAAAGCCCTAGCAATTTCCTCTACTTTAGAATCAATGGCATAAAAATCATGATATGTGAGAAAATCTTGTATTTCTCCCGTTTCATCCATCATTTTTTGCAATTCGTCTGGTTCAGCATCTGCCATTTTGTTATATAATTCATTCATGTATGCCTCTCTTTCAAAAAGAAATGAAAAAGCGGATTGTAATACCATACGAATGGTTTGCCCATTTTGTAAAGCTGTATGTTGGTCAATATATCCTACACGTACATTTTTCGCCCATTGTATTTTACCCTCATCAGGCTGTAATTTGTTTGTGATAATGCTCATAAATGTTGATTTACCCTCACCATTTGCACCAATAAAGCCAACGTGTTCCCCTTTTAATAAACGAAAAGAAATATCATTAAATATTGCTCTGTCGCCAAAACCGTGTGTTAAATGTTCTACATTTAATATGCTCATTTTTTGTACTCCTTTATTTCTATAATTTCTCATTGTAATATGAAAAACGAAGTTTTCCTTTAAACGATATCATTGCGTTCGCAAAAAGTAAAGTTTTTTGTCAAAATTTTTTTCAAAAAAGTTTGTGGGGTGTTGATGCCACGCCCCACAAATAAAAAAATATTCTTTTGCTAAAACATTGAAGCTTTGCTTTTTAAATAACGATATCATTGCGTTCGCAAAAGTTAAAGTTCTTTGTCAAACTTTTTTTCAAGAAAGTTTGCAGGTATGGACAGCGTCCATAAAATTAGTATTTAATCAATAACCATTTGAATTTTCAAATGGTTATTTTTTGTATATTTTTTAATCTTTGTTGTATTTTAATACTGCTTGTATCATAGCAATAACAATTTCCAGTTGACTAGGAGGGATACTTTTCCACAATTCTGTAAGTTCTTTCATTTTACTAACTTCATTATCTATTAGTATATCTTGTAATAAATAATTAGGAGAGATTTTTAGTGTATTGCAAATAGCTATAAATAGGTCAAGAGATACTCCATTACAAGATATGGATTTAGAAGATATATTCCAATGTATACCAAAATACAAACAATATGAACTTTTAAATAAACAACTCTATTTTGTAGAAAAAACAGGTATTGAAAATATCATTCAAAAATCAAAGAGATGTCTAAAATTTAAAACAATTTTATAAAAAGCGATACAAAAACTTTACTGGCAAACAGAAATAAAAATTATTTTTAAAACTACTCTTTTTAAATGCTCTTATTTTTTCAGTATGGAAATAGGGTATATGGTTATAATAAAATGTGACAAAAAATGTAAAAACGAATATTTAAAGACACATTTTGATACAATTTGTAAAAAAAACATATTATTTATTGATAATAATTATTATTGACAACATTTAGTTTTATTTAGTATAATGATATTACAAATTGTATAATATTTAACTAATTTAGAGAGGAGCATATTATGAAGGCTTATCAATTAAAACAAGATTTATATTGGGCAGGTGTATTAGATAAAAATCTGCGTGTATTCGACATTATAATGGAAACAGAATTCGGTACAACATACAACTCTTATGTATTAAAAGGCAGTGAAAAAACAGCAATATTTGAAACTGCTAAAGTAAAATTTTTTGATGAATATTTAGAAAAATTACAAGAGGTTGTAAATATTGCCGATGTAGACTATGTTGTAATGAATCACACAGAGCCTGACCATGCAGGTAGCATTGTAAAATTGATAGAAATGAACCCTCGTATTTGCGTTGTTGCAACAGCTTGTGCTATCAATTTCTTAAAGAACATCATCAATCATGATTTTTATAGTATTGCTGTAAAAGAAAATGATACATTATCATTAGGAAACAAAACATTACAATTTATGCTTTTGCCAAACCTTCACTGGCCAGATACTATGTATACTTATGTAAAAGAGGACAAAGTATTATTTACTTGTGACTCTTTTGGTTCTCATTATTGTCTTGATGATATTGTTTTAAGCAAATTAAAAGACAATGAAGGTTACATGAGAGCAACAAAATATTATTTTGACAATATCATTGGACCATTTAAGCCTTTTATGCTGAAAGCATTAGACCGTATCAAAGATTTAGAATTAGATATGATTTGCACAGGACATGGTCCTGTAATAGACAGCAGAATTGACGAAATCAAAAACACATACAAAGAATGGTGTACTGTTGTCAATCCAAACAGCAAAAAAACAGTCATTATACCTTATGTTTCTGCTTATGGCTACACAGGACAGCTTGCTGAAGAAATCAAAAAAGGTATACAAGATAGTGGTGATGTAGATGTTCGTATATATGACATGGTAACATCTGACCAAGCACAGGTATTAGGTGAATTAGGATTTGCAGATGGTATATTATTTGGTACACCAACAATAGTAGGAGAAGCATTAAAACCAATATGGGATTTAACAACATCTATATTTGCAGGCACACATGGCGGAAAATTAGCAAGTGCATTCGGTAGCTACGGCTGGAGTGGTGAAGGTGTTCCTCATATTATAGAAAGATTAAAACAACTTCGTATGAAAGTAGTAGAAGGCTATAGAATTAAACTTCGCCCAGGAGAAAATGATTTAACAGGCGCATATGAATATGGTTACAATTTCGGTTGTATATTACAAAACAAAGAAAATGACAAATTAAAATCAGCTAAAAAGGGACTTGTAAAATGTCTTGTTTGTGGCGAAATATTCCCAGAAGGTATGGATGCCTGTCCTGTATGTGGTGTAGGTGCTGAAAACTTTGTACCAGTAGAAGTATCAGAATCTGACTACCAAAAAGATACAGAAGAAAAATTTGTAGTAATCGGAAATGGTGTTGCTGGATTAAATGCAGCAAAAGAAATTAGAAACAGAAATAAAACTTGTTCTATCACTATGGTTACAAATGAACCATATATTAGTTATAACCGTCCAATGCTTACAAAAACATTACTTGCAGATGTTTCCGCAAAACAGCTTGTTGTAGAAAAAGAAGACTGGTACAAAGAAAATAACATCAATGTTATGTTAAATGAAGAAGTAAAATCATTGGATAGTAATAAAAAAGAAATTACACTTGCAAGCGGTGGTGTATTGCAATATGATAAATGTATTTATGCACTTGGTGCAGAATGTTTTGTACCACCTATTAAGGGTGCAGATAAACCAGAAGTCATTGCAATACGTAGAATTGCAGATGTAGAAAAAGTTAGAAAATTAGTAAAAACAGCTAAAAATGCAGTTGTCATTGGTGGCGGTGTACTTGGTTTAGAAGCAGCATGGGAAATTAAAAAAGCAAATTGCCATGTTAGTGTAGTAGAAATGATGCCAAGCCTTATGAATCGTCAATTAGACAATGATGCAAGTGATATGATATTAAAAGCAGCAGAAAAACAAGGCATTGTTATGAAACTTGGTGCAACAGTAGAAAGTATTGAAGGCGAAAGCAGTGTAACAGGTGTAAAATTAGGTACTGGAGAAGTACTTACAGCGGATATTGTAATTGTTTCAAGTGGTGTCAGAGCAAATGTAGCGATTGCAAAAGACGCTGGTGCAGATATCAATAAAGCGATTGTTGTAAATGAAAAAATGGAAACAAGTATAAAAGATGTATATGCTTGTGGTGACTGTGCTGAATTTAACAATATCAATTATGCACTTTGGAGCGAGGCAACAGAAATGGGTAAAGTTGCAGGTGCAAATGCTGCTGGAGAAGAAACAACATATCAAACAATTTTAGCACCTTTAACATTCCATGGTATGGATACCAGTTTATATGCTATTGGTGATAATGGTAAAAATCCAAATGCAAAATATAAAACAGTTGTATTCAAAGATGAGGCAAAACATACATTTGAAAAATACTATTTCTCAAATAAGAGATTAGTAGGCATTACACTTATTGGTGATACATCAAAAATGGCAAAAGTAACAGAAGCACTTCAAAAACCTATGACATTTGATGAAATGTTTTAATTATTAAATAAAAAATACCCTCGATATTTTCGAGGGTATTTTTTATTTGTTTCTGTAAAATGTCGTTTTTATATAAACTTTTGATTTACTACTGTTCGCATTCGGGAAAACGAAGTTTTCCCAGTAAAGTTTTGCCCCACTTTTAAAAAAGCGGGTGAGAGTTTGAGAGCAACGCTCTCAAGGTCTTAAATGCTTTCCAGGCGTATTTTTGAAAGGGAGCATAACAGGGAAATTTTTCACAAGTAAAAAAGGAATCTCAAAAACACTATTTTGCTTATTATTTTTTATTTGCAAGGCGTTTCCCCTGCACCCTACAAACTTTTTTATAAAAAAGTTTGACAAAAAATTTTATTTTTTGCGAATGCTATTCTTTCATTATTTTAATTAAAACAATTAATATGCTACATTATTTTATATTTTTCAAAAAGTATATTAAAGTATTAAATTCATAATATTTTTATACTATTTTCTTTTAAAAAGTTGATAATCTGTAATAAATTTTATAAAAAAGTAGGACAAAAAAAGGACAAAAAATAAAGTTGTAGGGCGGTTTTGGTATACAAAGAAGGGAGTTTTCACTCCCTTCTTTTTCAATGTCTTACAACATATCTATAATATTGTTCCAATTTATCCTTCACAGCATCTTCATCATCTAAAAACGCCTTAGCCATATCTACATAAAATTGCATAGTAGCGACATCATGTTTTTTAAACACTTTGCCATAATCAGAGTACAACATATTCATAGTAGCATAAAATTCCACAGGGTCACAATCCACATTATTCTGCTGCATGACTTTTTTGACTTCCTCAAATGTCCATTTCGCACCAGTACTACCATCTTCATTTTTCATGTGACGTGTCCAATTTTCAGCCTGTTTTTTATCCATTTTACCCATACCAGCATTATCCATAGTATAAGCAATACCAACATACCCCTGCATAGGTATTACATTATCATTATGTTCGTCACCATAATGCATATTACTCATATAACGTCCGTTATCATCTCTTTGCCTTCTGCTATAAATCGGTTCGGATTCCATCCGTCTGTCATATTCCCTATTTCTATCATAATCTATATATCTGTCATACTCTCGTCTGTTTGTATTATAACTACCATCATCATATCGAAAACCTATTTGATTTCCTCTATAATCGTTGTTATTTCTGTTATTATTATTTCTGTTGCTTTGGTTCAACATGGCAAGTCTCATTGTTTTATTCATACTGCCACCCCCAATCAGCATAATCTATCAATAACAATATTAGCGTCTTGTACATTCACAGCAACGCCGGAAGTATTTCTTATAGCAATATTAGCACTATCACATCTATATACTTCTGCTAATACCACAGCAGAAACACTATTATAAGTATCAACTGCTGCTGGTGTAGATATCATTCTGGAGCCTGCTAAACTTTCCCCATCTTGTACAATATCTAGGCTAATAGCACCAGCCGTACCACCTGTTGGTATAGCAACATTTGCTTGAAAACTTACCTTATATATACCTGGTTTTAATGTTGTAAATCTTCCGCTGCCTTGTCTATGTCTTACGGTACAACCTCTATTGACAGATGTGCTACTAAAAACAAGTGTGCCATTTGCTTCTACTGTTTGTATTGCTGTATTTACTGCTTCAATCATGATTATCACTCCTTCTATATTATGAAAAAGGGGAATGACATCAGCCAATCCCCTAACAATTTTTAAACAGCTTTTGCTGACAAGCAAGCCTTATTACACTTGCTAGAAAAAAACACTATTCAATTATGCACAACAACCATTGTTCCAATTTCCGCCACAGCAGTTATTGTTGTTGCCACAATATGGATATGGTGCTGGTACTAAATAAGATGGTTGTGGTGTTGGTGGTTTTAATCTTGCTACAATAGAATTACCTATTGCGTCAATATAGCCGTTTTGCGCAGATTGAGAAGCAGCTAGTCTTAAGTTTTGAATTTCTGCTTGTTGCTCTGCTAATTTTTCTTGCAATCTGGCTGTTTCCATAGCGTCCAATCTTGCAAGTACCCTATCAGTGTCGTTGTGAGCGTTCTGAATGATATCGCAACCCATTCTGGAAATATCATATCTTACATCCTTTATTGCTCCTTGCAATTCACAACAACATTGCTGCATCTGGAATGCCATAGTATTTAATTGCTGCATTAAAGCGGCAATATTGTTACATCTGGACAATTCAGCTTGACTAAATCCGCCTGTAATAGCATTTGTCAATGCATATGTACTATCGCAAACGCCTCTCTCCAATCCTCTAATCCCGTTATCAAGTTGATTAAAATTGAAAGCGTCTGCAATATCGGCAGTTGTTGCGCAATTTCCTCTACCATTGCCACCAAAACCGCCAAAGCCGTTACCGCCATAACCAAATAATGCAAATATAACGAATATCCACATCCATTCCATGCCCCACATACCGTTAGCATAGCCATTGTTATTGCCGTCGCTCTGTCCTGCGACAAAACCAGTCATAAAATCATTATCCATGTTTTTCAACTCCTTTATTTTTTTAATATATAAACAACCTTTATGGTCTGTTTATGCCCATTTGTTTCATAAACTCTTGCAAATTAACGCCTTTTTCTTTCGCTAAATTTTCAGCCATCTGTTGCATTTGTTGAGGTGTTTTACCTTGTGTGATGTTCATAACTTGTTGTAGTTGTGGATTTTGTCCTGCTAATTTCTGCATAACAGCCATAGGATTTTTATTATTTTGCAACATTCCCATCATCTGCATAATAGGATTATTTTGTAGCATTTGCATTGGATTGAACATTTTTATCCACTCCTTTTTTATCTGTTATCTTCGGTAAATTTATCATTTCATTTATTTTCATTTCTAAACTTGAAACATAATTTTGTAGTTTTTGGAAATCCTCTAAACAGACATAATTTGTATTATCTTGCTGTTGAGGCTGTTCCACAATTTGATACACTTTAAATATTGGCGCAAATGTGTTCATATCAAGCTGTTTTGTGTATATTCTGCCATGTAAAATATCTGGAAATATAGATATCGTACCGTCTGTACTTACCATGGCATTCCTTGCTGTCGCCTCATCTGGTACGGGATAGCCTTGCATCACAATTTGTTGTTGTGTCATATTCTGTTGTTGCACCATATTTTGTTGATATACTTGTTGTACTCTTTGTGGTTCTTGCTGTTGATAATTCTGTGTATAACCATAGTTATTTTGTGGATAATAATACATTGTCTATCCCTCCCTTACAAGTTTTTTTAAATCGTCTATCATATCATTTTTTATATACTTTTCAATAATACTTTTCGCCTTGGTTTCACAGCATTTAAAGTGTAACATTACTTGTTCTACAAACTCCATACCATCACCGTCCATTTATTTGTTAAATTTATTTTTGCATAAAAAAGCGATACTTTCCATGTCATAAAAGTATCGAAAAAGTATCAGAAAAATGTCAAAATTTTATTGCAATAGTAAAAACCCTCACTAAAAAGCGAGGGTTTTATATTTAAAATGTTATTTTTGTTAATATCATAAATATAACAAAAAACGATAACATCATACTACCACCTATTATCATAAATACTTCGTCCCAATAGGGAAAGGGTTCTCTTTCTGTCCTTTGTATTCGAGCAGCCTTTTCATACTTCTTTTTTTGTTTTTCAACTCCTTTGACTTCATCTAAAAATGCGTGAAATACTTTTTTATCAATCATTTTAAGCCACACTCCTTTATCAAGGACATGGCATATTTAAAGCCTATTTCAAAGCCTTGTTTTTGTGCAGCACATCTATTTATACAAATTAAGTCATCTAGTTCGTTTTTTTGTTTTTTATCTAAAGAAATACATTTGTTTAAAAAATCTGTTACTATTTTAACAGCATTTGTATACTCTTCAATATCTTTATAATGCAAATCTTCTAATGAAATACTCTCGTACAAATCTATTATCGTATTCATATATAGCCCTCCTTACCAAGCCAATTCCTGCAACACTTTTACACCAGTTTCGTTATAACGAAACGTTTCTACTTCTTTGTCGCTATTTTTAGACTTATCAGCCACATACCTACCATACTCTGGCGTTTTCAAGCCGTTAGCATTGGCAAGCCTGCCGACCTTGTTAGCGGATATACCAAGCATATCCCCGACTTCTTTTGCGGAGTAGGTCTTTTCGACTTTCGGTAGGTAGTTGCCGACGTCTGCGCCGAAAGCACTTTCTAAAGCCTTCAAGCCGAAAACTTCCATTGCAAGTGGGGAGAGTTTCTTGTTGTCCATTGACTGCAAGAGGGTTTTAAATGCTCTGGTTTTAGCATTCAATGACATTGCTTCTGCTCTTAATAGCTTTGCTTTTTCGTCATTTGAAGATGTGGCTTTCTTGCTAATTGTCTGTTTCAACTTTTCTTCTACCTTGATGAAATACTCTCTTGCTTGTTCTCCACGTTCGTTTTGACAACTCATTGCTAGCTTTTTGGCAAAAGAGGCTGTTAGTTTGTAGTCTGTTGTAGGTCTGCCACCTTGAGGGTTTTCGCCCTTGAGGGCGAAAACCTCATAATCAACATTTTCTTCTGCAAAATCATTTTCTAAAATGTTTCTTTTGCACCATTTTGAGTAATGGCTTTTATCTAATTCTAAAAATTCATATAGTGCTTTTGCTGTCGTCTTACCTTCTCCATCTACTTGCAATAAAATCTCAATAGGTGTTTGATTTGATTTTTGCATTAATTTTCCCATAATAAAAAGCTCCTTTCTAATTTAAAAAATTGTATGTTGAAAGAAGCCCTATTCTATAGTATAATATTTATAGAAAGAACCTTCTTTCGTGTGTAGAACGTCATTTGTGCTTGGTCGTACGGTGACGTTCTTTTATTTTTCATCTAAAACCTTTTCAATCCCTTTACGAACAACATCTGTTCTTGTAATATTGTTTTTAGTGCAATAATTATTTAGTTTCTCATTTGTTTTTTCGTCAATTCTTGCTTTAACTTCTATTGTTTTTGGATTATCGGTTTTAGGTCTACCTGTTCGTGGACTCATTTTATCACCCGACTTTCTGTGCCACAATTAAAGTATAATATTCGTGGCTCAAAAAGTCAACCATTTTTTCAAAATTTTTCTTGTAAAATTATTTTATTTTTTGGCATATTATTGCAAAATATGACTTTATATGTTATATTTGATTAAAAATAGACTAGAGGGGATATTATGAAAAAATACATAGCTATACTTTTATCTGTTTTTGTATTGTTTGGAGTATCAGCTTGCAATAGCACAACTCCTAATGAACCCGAACCAACAAAACAGGAAGAAACACAAGATAATACAGATAGTAAAGATATACACGATAATGATATTGCAGCTGAAACAACAGAACTTGCTGAATTTGATATAACTGGTGATGAGTTTATTGATGCTATGAATAATGTGCTAGAAATTACACATCCTGATTTAGTTTTAACAGATTTAAAAATAGAAGAAAGTGAAAAAGATGGAGTAAAACAAATTATATATTATACTATGAAAAATGATGTTTTTGTAAGTTATACAGTAAATAAGGATTCAAATAATATATATCTTTTTGATACAATAATAGAAAATGATAGCTTAAACGAAAATACTCACTTTAATGCCTCAATTTATTTTGCAACAGCTGTTTCAATTTTAGATTCAGAAACAGAAATAAATGATTTAATAGAAAATCTTAATATGACAGATTATACATCAACAAATGGTACTTTTTATAAATCTAATAAAGCTGAATATGCAAAAGTTACTGCTGATAACAAATTTTCATTTATAATTAGAGCTACTAACAATAATAATTGATAATCAAAAAGACTGATAAACCATCAGTCTTTTTTTGTTAGCAAGCCTACCGACCTTGTTAGCGGATATACCAAGCATATCCCCGACTTCTTTTGCGGAGTAGGTCTTTTCGACTTTCGGTAGGTAGTTGCCGACGTCTGCGCCGAAAGCACTTTCTAAAGCCTTCAAGCCGAAAACTTCCATTGCAAGTGGGGAGAGTTTCTTGTTGTCCATTGACTGCAAGAGGGTTTTAAATGCTCTGGTTTTAGCATTCAATGACATTGCTTCTGCTCTTAATAGCTTTGCTTTTTCGTCATTTGAAGATGTGGCTTTCTTACTAATTGTCTGTTTCAACTTTTCTTCTACCTTGATGAAATACTCTCTTGCTTGCTCGCCTCTTTCATTTTGACAACTCATTGCTAACTTCTTGGCAAAGGAAGCAGTTAGCTTGTAGTCTTTAGTTAAATTACCCTCGACATTGATGTCGAACCCCTCAAAATCTATACCATTCTCTGCAAAAGCATTTTCTAATATATTAGTTTTTGCCCATCTTGAAAACTGCCCTTTTGCTAAATTCAAAAACTCATATAACTTTCTTGCTGTTGTTTTACCTTCTCCATCTACTTGCAATAAAATTTCTATTGGCGTTTGTTTTAATTGTTTCATTAATTGCTTCATAAACAATTCTCCTTTCAAATACATATTTTACAATTAAACTCTACATTTAAAATATAACACATACAATTAAAACAGTCAATATATTTTTTAAATATTTATAGAATTTTTAAACTGTATATTTGATTTTTAGATTATTATGTGTTAATATAATTTAAAGGAGGTGTTATATTGCCATTAAAAGAAGAATTGAAATCCATTATTATTAAATCAGGTTGGACTATGACGCAAATAGTAGAAAAACTAAATAAAAAGCATGGAAAAGATACTACTGTACAAAATTTTAGTTCAAAACTTGCTAGAGGTACATTAAAGTATACAGAAGTAGAAGAAGTCCTTGATTTAATAGGATACAAAATTGAATGGATACAAAAAAAAGACTAGCGTTCTGCTAGTCTTTTTCTTAATTAGGATAAATATTTAATGAAAATTGAGTATCTGATATAGATTTACTATAATTTGCTTTTTCTGTATTGTACATAAAATAATCTTTCGTTTTAAAATCTGATAAATGAAGATTTTCTTCAAAATCATCTATTGTTGTATCCAAATTCAATGCCACATTAGCTATAACAAAATAGCTTCCAATGTCAAGAAAAACATTTTCATTTGAATTTTGTATATCAGTTGATACTGTAAAACCTGCAAGTCTTTCTGTTTTTTTATCAACTACATATCTTACTAAAATACCTGTATCAGTAGTAAATAAATAATATATCTCTTTTATTGCACCTTCTGAAATTTCCTTTTTTTCAAAATTTCCTAATAATAGTGTAGGGTCTGTTTCTTCTAATATCATATTTAACTGATTAATAAATGTATCACCTGTAATATCAAATGTAGGTAATGCTGTTTCATTATAACGTAATGTTTTTGCTAAAAATCCAGCTAAATAATCTCTATATTTTTTTAATTCATCTATATTATCTGAAGTTTCTAAACTAGAATCTAATAAACTAATAAGAGAATATATACCTGATTTATCATTTTGACTTATTTTTTCTTTTAATTCCTTTATTGTATTATTCGCTTCTTCTATTTCTACTTTATCATCTAAATATTGGTCTACAATATCTAATATATTTGTACCATATATAAATATTTCATCACTAATATTATCTGGCTTTTCCTCAAAAGTAACAGTTGTTTCTTCATCTATATTATTTACTTCTGATATAGTTCCATTTGCTTTTGTGCTACATCCTGCTACACTAAACAACATAAAAACTGATAATATCACTGCTATCATTTTTTTCATAATATTCCCCCTCCTTGATATATTATTATCACAATACCACAATATTCTACTTTTTACAACATTTTGTATTAAATATATTGCAAAACACGTCATAAAATGTTATATTAAGTAAAATATGACGAATTTATCATATTTTGTCTTTAAAAATTTCTATCTATTTTTCAGAAAAAGGATTATAATATGGAGATAAGGGAAAATATAAAAGTATATCACTGTAATGACAAACAACGCTGTGAAAAGTTTTTAAAAGAAGATAATTATTTAATTTGGAGTGAAGAAGATGGTATTTGGCTAGGTTCTGGTATGTATTTTTGGGACAATTTGGCAAATGCACAGTATTGGAAAGGGCAAAAAAAACGAAAGACAAATAATAGAAAACCCCTTTCAATTGTATCTGCTCATATTTATATTGATAATTTATTAGACTTGTCAGATATAAATACTTGTAACGTGGTTGATGATATATGGGAAGCATATTGTAAAACATCAAAAAAACCTTCCCAAGGTGTAAAGTTAGGGGAAAAACTGAATATTCTTTTTAAAGATGAGGATTTTAAAAAATATTTTTCAAAATATACTGTAATTAGAATAATAGGAAAGTATAATTATACTCCAGAAACTTCCCTTTTTTATTATGATATAAAAAGTAACAGAATAGAACCGATATTATCAGCAAAATATATTTATAACGTAAAAAATTCAAATTGTATATTTAATAAAGAATTAATAAGGGAGTGAGAAAAAATGAATAAAGAATTACAAGATTTATTAAAAAATTGCTTGGAATCCTTAAACAATCGTACAGAAGAAGATATTCAAAAAATGCAAGAATTATATGATAAAGAAGTAGGAAGATATTCTAATATTACCCCAAGCCAAGAATTTGAAATTTTATATCCACCCACGCCGCTTATTGATGAAGAATTATTAGCAATTTGCGAAGAAAACGATTACTATACTTTTAAACTAGAAAATGAAGAGAATGATATACAAGAATTTTATAATGAAAAGGACACGTGGAAAACAATAAATTTTAGTGATAATGATTATAAAAAAGTAGCATAATCAGAAAGGGATAAATTTATGCAAGAAAGCAATTTTCAATTTAAAAATCCTATATTAAAAAAAATAAATTATCATTTGAATGAAGATTTTGATAGAGATAAATTTGATAAAATTGACTTAAAGTTTCAGACAAATGTAATAGGGAAAAAAAGTGAAAAACAAGCTATTGTAAAATTACGTGGGGAATTTGGAGAATCAAATGAGAATTTTCCTTTTTACATAGAAATAGAATTAGAAGCTCCTTTTAAATGGACAGAAGATATTCCAGAAGATGTAGCTAAAAATCTTTTAAAAAGAAATGCTCCAGCATTACTTTTATCTTATATGCGTCCTATTGTAGCTTTTATTACAAGTCAATCTGGAATCGTTCCGTATAATATACCTTATATTGATTTTACGAAGGAAAATGAGGAAAATGACTAATATTGATTATAGTTTTTTACAATATTTTTCATTTACATATTGCAAAATTCGACAAAAGATGTTATATTTTAATACAGATAAAGGAATGTTATTAAAGTATCCAATTTTTTTGACGTTTTCTATTCCCTTTTTGATTCGTCTAAAAATTTCTTTAGTATTCATAATGAAATCTATCCAACCTTTATCAAAAAAAGACTAGTATAACGCTAGTCTTTTTTCTATTTGTTTATGATGCAATATCTTGCTCAATGGGAGTGTCAGAATATAGGCGTTTTCTCATTTTTTCAAAATAATAAAGGTAGCATATAGCCACCTTTACAACACTTTCATAATTTTATTTTTCACTCTTTTGCTGATTCGATTTACAGTCGAAACACTATAATTTAATTTTTCTGCAATACTTTCAAGTGTTTCTTCTTTGTTGCTCAAATACAGAAATTCTTTTTCTCTGTCTGTAAAATTGCATTGTTCAACAAAAAAGTTTAATTCTTTTTCCAAAAAGTTAGGTATCTGATTTTTATTCAAATTAACACCTTACTTTCTTTTACGTTTAGTTCCCTTGCTTTTGCTCTTTTTCCTTACTTTCACTCGTGCCATTATATATATCACCGTCATTTCCTATATAATTCGCTGGTGCTTCTCCGCTGGAATCTACACTAACATAGTCATAGCTTTGAAATACCCATAGCCATGCCATATTTGTACCAACTAAAGCAACAAGCAATAAAAAAATGATTATCCATAATGCTTTCAACTGTTTTTTCAGCATAGATAATAAATCAGACGCTAAAAAACCTTTTGGCTCTTCTTTTTCTTTTTTTTCTTCTAACACAATCGTCGCACCTCCGTTTTATTTACAGTATACGACAAAATATTTTTTACTGCAATAATCCTGCCATTGTAGCGAGATAAGTAAGCAGTATAGCAAGTATGACATTGATAGCGTTTCCAAATATAGCGTCATACCTTTTGATAGGCTTTTCTTTTAGTTCTTTTAAATCCGCTTGTATGTTTGCAATACCTTCTTCAATATGCGTGAACTGCATATCTAATTTTTGAAAATGGGTATCTCCTTCATATAGCCTTTGTTGTATTTCTTCATACTTTTTTTGTAGTTCTTTTACAGCTTCGCAAGGACAACATTTTTCTTCGCCCATATGCACCACCTCATCTATCATATAACCCCATTCTGTCATTTGCTACAAATATCCTTAACATTACATCTGTTAACATCAATTCACCTTTTTCATTTCCCTTCAATGCGCCCTTGTCAATCAGCTTTTGTATGGTAGGCTTAGCCCATACTGGCATATTTTCATCCATGTAATTGTATATCATATCTGCACCACCTTTTTTTTGTTCATTCAACATTTTTTTAAAATCCAACCATTGTACTTGATTTCTAACAAAAGGTTCAGGACAAATTTTTCCAGTGACATCATAATGTCTAAGTACATTTTCTATTGGTATGTTGTATTTTCCCATAAGCACTTTGATTAGCCTAATCGTTCTATTTTGTGTTGCTTGATTGATATAGTATTGCCCTTTATCATCTTTTTCGCTACACATTTCAATGCCTACGCTGTTGTCATTTCTGCATTTTGGGTGCTTGTAGCTTTTTGCCCCGCAATGCCAAGCTGTATCAGTATCTTTTACACTTTGTATGATTTCATTTTCATCTACAAAATAATGCGCCGAAGCATTTCTATTAGGCTGACTGAAATAATTGCCGTTATTTCTTGCAGTATCACCATCATTTGCAGTGTAATGTACTACAATGTATTTTATATTTTGCTTTCTACCCTTTGTGTAATTGCTTATATGTGCTGGTATTTCATAATATTCTATACCTGTTATTTCTTGGTTCATGCTTATCACCTCAATCCTTTTTAGGCTTATTGTATGTCAACGCTTGCTTACTATCTGTAATACCTTGTGTAGTAGGGTCATTGATATAGCCCACAACAGCTACTACCACACACCCCAATGCAAAGGGATTACTGAACAATTCTCTTACTTGTCCTACTAATATCGTCCAACTTGTAAACATTTCTGGTTTTGCTCCTACAGCAGCTAACACTATCGCAACCAGCCCAAACCAAAAATATGGGTTTTTCAATCTAATTTTCCAGTTAATTTTTTTCATATTTTAACCTCCTTTTAAACATTATTTCATAACTGTACCATTTGTAGCATAAAAGCCACCACCATCTATATAACTTGTCAAAACTGCCTTCAAATTTCCAAATTCCATATTATTATACTTTTGGGCAATAGCGTCCCAAGTATAAGCAATCACCTTCGCTTCTTCCTCAAAATTCATAACATCATTTATAATTTTAATGGTATCGCCCAAATAAATATTCTCTAAATGCTTATAATCTTTGTATTTGTCAATACGAGAAAGCATTTGAAAATCAACAACAATATTTCTTTGTGGTATATCTGGCTTATCAAGCATAAATGTGACATCTGCAAAAGATTCCAATATGATATCTTTTTCTTTTTCATATTCTTCGTCAATTTCTTCATCTGTACTATTGTTTTCTGGAAATACAGCATCTTGATACACAATCGCCACACTCTTGGGGTAAACATAATCACCTACTTTTGCACTATCAACATACTTTGTAGAAAGCATTTCACCATCTTTGCCAAAAGGATAAATTCTTGTGATAATATCACTACAATCCTCATCTACTTGCAACCCCAACAGATTTTTGCCATATCGCAATTCAAATCCTCTGTTTTGCCCTCTTGATTTCACCATTGAAATTTGGAATTTATCTCGTATAATTTCGCTTTTAAATTTAGATATAAAGCTTCTGTTTTCAAACTGAATATCATTTTGAGGTGTATAAGGACCAATTAACGCTTCTACACCATTTATTTTATCAAGTGTATAATTTCCTGGCATATTGTCATTCACATCTGTATAAAATGAAAATCCTTGAGACAATTCCAAATTACTTGCTGTAACTTGAAGTGTTTCTTTTGCCGTTGTACCAAAAGGGAAATCACAATGTAGTATGATATTATCAAGCAAATCATAAAAAATATGTCTTGCATATACTGTTACAGTATCCATATTAGGATTAGTACGATAGATTCTAAAAGGCTGTTCACCATCTGGTGTAGGAGCATATATAATATTTTGCATAGTCAAATACTTCCATGTTCCATTTACATCATAGGGGTGTTGCAATTCCATTTCATACAATCCGTTTAGTTCTTCTGTAATGATACATTGTGTAGGGTGCAATATACCCAATCCCAATGTGTTAAAACTTCTTTCTCTTTTATCGTGTATTGTTATCATACTATAACCTCTTTATCTGATACATCATCTATTATTTGCTGATATTCTTCCTTTGTGATTTTGCCTAATGCGACATATTTTAAAAGCTGGTCTTTTCTTACAAAATTCATTTGATATCTTTGTTTTAATATTTCATACATATTAGATTCCCCTTTCTAACATCATCAATTCTATATCTGTTATTTGCTGTGCTAATAATTCATTTTGTCGTTGTGCTTCTATCCCTTGCAATTCTAAATCTGTTATAGCCTGCATAATGATTTCGGTATCGCTTTCTGGTTGTGGTACTTGTGGTTGTTCCACTTCTATCCATATACCATTGTCGTATTTTTTGCCTAATGGTGAAATCTCATTTTCTGCTAATGGTATCATGTTATCCGCATGAACTTCACCCGATAAATAGGAATCTGCAAAACAAACACCATTTTCATCAATTTGCGCATATCTCATTGTAAAACCTCCCTTTATTCAAATTCTAATAAATAATAATAAAATCCATTACAATTACTATACAGACAAGGATATTGTCTAATTGTATTATGATTAATCAATGTTGGATTTTCTCGTATAATCGCACCACCAGCACTAATATATGATTTGTTTTTAAGAAAAAATGACCAAAGTATAGATTTTTCAACATTAACACTATTTACTGTAATATATCTTGGCATAGTATCTTTACCAGTATTTCCTATATCTACTTCACCATGTTGCAAGCTCTTTATTTTCCAAGCATTATCTACACCAGCAACACTCATCAATCTATTTATCTTTGCCATAACAGTACCTTCTAATGTTGTACCGCCTGTATCTGCTGGCTGTCCCACCAAATTCAACAGTTCTGTCACATCAGCAATAAAATCATATAGTTTTTGATACAGTATCACCAATGCACCAAATTCGTTACTACTTTCTATACCATTATCATTTCGTATTTTTTCCGTCACAAATACTATAAATGTTTGCGTTGTTAATATCCTGTCGTTATTCTCCCATATTGAAAGTTCTACTTCCAATTTTCCAATAGCAGCAAGTGCTTGACTGGTAAGAGGGAACTGACACCGCCCATTTACAGCGTCTGTAATTTCACCATCATTAAAAAAACTTGTGCCGTCTGGCTTTCTGCCATATATTCTAACTTCATGCCCTGTCAAGTCTATAGGGACACCGTTATCTCTGAAATATACATCTAAAAAATGGCTATCTACATCGTTCTGCTTTGCAACTATGATATCCGTTATTTCATCTTTTACATTTATTTTCATAACATTATATGTCTTAGCCAATTATAACCACCTCCAATTAGGTTTTATTTCTATCTTTGTAACATTACTTGAAAAATAAATAGTATTTTCCCCTATTAATAATGTAGGAAATTTTCTAGCTAAATATTGACTGTTCATATTAACACCATTTCTATACACCATTTGCATAGGGGAATTAATTGTCACATAGTCGCTTACATTTCTGCAACTGTAATCTGTACCGTTTATATTAATACTCAATGTACCTGAACCATACAACTTTATAATGGGTTCTGAATAATAAGTACCCTTGTTGTATAATGTGCCATTTTGTGTCATAACCCTAAAGTCATTTGCTGCATTAACAGAATACTTAAAAGGCTCTACATCAAACTGTATTAAAAAATTTTGGAACACCCAATACATATCACTAAGCGTTATATTGCTATCTATTCTAGCCTTGTATACTTTTGATGGTTCTGTAGAGAGTATCAAATCTCCTGAACCGTCCAGCCATTCCCATAGCTTGTCAAGTTCAGCTTGTGTGATATTCTCTACACCGCACCCCACAGAAAGCGTATAGCCTTCATATGTACCACTGTCTTCTGTTTCACTGCCATTTCTGCCAGGTATGGTGATTGTTGTGGTACGTCTTTTAGGCTTTATGATATTGGGCATAGAGGATATCAACAGCCTCATACTTTTGCTGTTGATACCTTTAAATATGAAATATGGTTCTGTACTTTGTTTGAATCTCATGCTATTTCACCCCTACCGCCAGTCGTTTTTGCCTTCTATAAAATTCAGCCTGTTCCATCATTTTGCTGATACTTCTGTCAGCATTTTCGCCCTTCACTTCGGCAATGTTAAAATTCACATCTCCCATGTTGTTCTCTACTCTGCTAGAAGAATTATTGGTAATATAGCTTGTGCTTGCTGCTGCTAATCTACTTTGATAAAAACCGATACTGTCAACCATACTGTTATATAGTCGGCTTATCATTGCAGGCTCTACACTTTCCATCAAACTCCTTGCTGACATAGCGTCATCTGTATCTCTCATAGAAAAACTTGCAACATCTTCTAATTCATTTTTTAGACTTTCTGCAATTTCATGTGCCACATTAACAGCAGTATCCCATTTGCTTTGCATACCAGCTATCAGCCTGTCCATGTATTCCTCGCCTATTTGTTGAAATTCCGGCTCGTGGCTTTCTAATGCCCTTACAGTGTCCTCTCCAACGTCGTCCGCCTCCGTTACAACCTTTTTGCCGTCTTTTCCTATCTGCTCCCCAAGTGCAACAGTGGCTTCCGAACCTGCTTCTTGTATACCTGGTATCTGTTCCGTTACCTTTTCCGGGAAGTTTTCCGCTTCTGCCTTAATAGGGACAACAACGCCTTCTTGTTCTGTTAAATTCCCTAATATTTCAGCATTTAGAGTATTTAACATATTGTTAAAGAATTCAGGGTCTAATTGTATCAATTCGGCATATTTTTCTGGATAAATAGTAGCAAATTCACTGATATAACGATGTAGTGTTTCTTCTGTAACTTTTTGCATATCATCTGCTAATTTATCCATTGCTTGATTGAATGAGGTATCTATTGCTTTTAAATCTTCCTCCAATATTTTTTGTACTCTTTGTTCTTCTTGTTTTCTTCTTTCGTCCAAAGAACTTGCATAATTTTCTAATCTCTCACCAGTGCCATATTTTCTTTTTAATTCCTCTATATAGGCAATGCCTTCTTCTACACCAAGGTCTAATATTTCTTTTAGTGAAACACTAGAAAATCCTGCTTGTTTTAAATCTTCAATTAAATCTAAAAACTTATCCTTTTCAGCATTTATTTTTTCAATGTCATTCAATACCATTTCGCCCGTTTCATCATCATAATGAAACAGTTCACCGTATTCTGATACTTTAGAGTATAAATCATCTTGCAAAGACAATATTGCGTCTTTCTGACTTTGATATTCTTCTACAATGCTGTCTTTTCGGCTTTCGTATTCCTTTTCAATATCATTAGTAGCTTTTTTGATAACATCAAGCCCAGCTTTTTCGATTTCCTGCATACCTTTTTTGTATGCGTCTTTTTTCTCTTTTGCTTCATCTTTAATTCTTGCTATATCTTTTTTAGAACTATCCTTTAAACGCTTTATTTGGTCTTCATATTCTTTTATTTCTGCCTTATTTGCCTCTTTTTGCCCTTTATCTTTGACATCTTTCAGCGTTGCTATTTGTTCTTGTAATTTCTCAACTTCAGCGTTTGTTTGTTCTTCTCTTCTTTGAATTACTGATTCTGTTTCTTCATCTATTGCTTTTTCGTATGCCTTTATGGTCTTGTCTGTATTTTTTTCAATCAATTCTGTTGTAGTATCAAGTTTTTCTTCTAATCCAGCTAAGTAATTTTCACCGAACAAATCGCCTATATCTTTGTATTCTTCTGCTTGCTCCCTAGCTGTAGCTAAAGAACTTTCTGTAAGGTCTTCTACACTCTCAATAACCGAACCTTTATTCTTTTCTATGCCTATCGCCATACCTTCGTCAAAGTATTTACCAGATTTTTCTGTTTCTTTGGAAGGGCTACGCTCATCTAATGATTTATTCAAATATGTAATAGCTATACTACCCAATGACATAGCATTGTTAATTATACTATTGATACTCGTACTGTCTTTTAAACCATTAGCAAAACCTAATGCAGCATTTTTACCAGATTCCAGCATTTTTTCTTGTATTCCTTTAACAGTTTCTATTGCTTCATCTCTTATTCTTAATGCAGCAGCTTTCATCGCTTCAACCTGCCCATTTATGCCATCAGCCATTGCTACAACTTGCGCCTCTCCTGCGGCTCTGCTTGCTTGTTCAGCTTCAGCATAGGCATTATCTCTAATAGCCTTTGCATTTGCTTCCTTATTTTTTAAACTAGATAAATATTCTTGTGCTGATACATCATTAATATCTTTAAATGCTGATTCTGCTGCCTGTCTTTGGGCAACGGCTTCATCATATTGTTTCTGTGATTCTTCTTTACTATCTGCTCCATATTGTTTTAATGAGTCTAATTGTCCTTGTAATATTTCATCTATTTTTTCTGTATTTTCTTCTGCTACTGCTGTTGACATATCAACATAATTAGAAATACTTTTCTCATTTTCATTAAAAGCCTCTGTTGTTTCATCTAATGTGCTTTTTAATTCTTCAACAACATCTTTTGCAGCCCTTAAATCAGATTCTAGTTTTCGTTTTTCTCCTATAAGCGGAGAAGGACCTAAATTATTAAGTCTATTCTGTATTGTTTCAACTTCTTCTAATGCTTCATTATAGTCTTGACTAACCTTAGTTAAATTTTCTAATAAAGCTGGTCTTTCTTTTAATGCTTGTGTATAAGCTTCTTCTCCTGCACTTAATACTGCATTGATTCTCTTTTGTTTAATCAGCTTTTCTAAATTTTCTGCTGTAGTTAGATAAGTGTCACCTTCTTTTTCACTTAGCGTAATTGCATTAGGAATTACGCTGTTAATTTCATCAGCAAGAACTTTCGCTCTACCTTCTTGACCTTCTTTTACTTTTCCATTAGCATCAACCAAATTTTCTAGAACTTTTATTTGATTTTCTACAGTACTAATCTCATTTTCAGCTATACTAAGAGATTCTTCTTTTGTTTTTTTAATTTCTTCAATTTTTTCGTTTTCAAGTTCAACGCTTTTTATAAGTTTTTCTCTAGCTTCTTTTTCTTCTTTTTCAGCTTTGGCTACTTTATCTGTTGCTAATGATAAAGCAATCAGTCCAGCGGTCACACCAGCAACCGCCAACGCTGCAACACCCATAGGACCGCCCAATGCTGCCGTAACAGCACCTAATTTACTGATATTACCCTTTAGTGCGCCAACAACTGCCTGCGTACCTGTCAATGATGATGTCATACCAGCCCCGAACATTCTAGCTGCTGTTGCTGCTGCGTTCCAGCTTTTCACAATATCATTGATAAGCATTGTACTTTTGAATGTGACAACAGCGCCTGCTGTACTTGCCAAAACAGTACCTAATAACTTGGCATGGTCTACCAGAAATGCAAAGCCATCTATCAGTTTAGGCAATGCACCAATAGCAAGTTCTGCCACTTTTGATACAATCGTACCGATACCTCTTGCTACACTTGCCATGCTTTCAGAAAGTTTGCCATTTTTCAAACTTGCACTAATAGAATCTACACTTTTAATTGCTGTCTCTGCTGCTTCTTTCAAAGGCTGTTGGAATTCTTCATACATCTCAATTCCTAAGCCTTCTAAAGCACTGCCCAATATTGTCAGCTTGCCTTTTAAATTGTCGTTCATGGTTTTAGCCATATCTTCCGCTGCACCAGCAGAATCTCTAATGTACCCGCTTAATTCGTCAAACCGTTCACCACTGTTAGCAAGCAAAGCGTTGACTGACTTCAAGTCAACTTTATTAAACATGGTATTTAACACGTTGATTCTATCTTCGTCAGACATTTCGCCTAACTTGCCGTTTAAATCTTGAAATGTTTCATTTAATGGGCGTAATTTTCCATTTGCGTCAAATACTTCAAGCCCTAATTCTTCCATAGCTTTTTTTGCTATATCCGTTGGAGCTGATAATGACAATATGACGTTTCTTAACGCCGTTCCACCTTCCTAATACTTCATTGTCTAGTCTCTTTATACTAGAACTTAGCTTTCGCTAAGAGTTGGACTATATCTTCATCTTCAACATAACTTGTTCAGATGTTTGGCTCTCGTGGATAGTTCAGCATATCTTATTGACTTAGCCTACTATATCTAGTCTCTACACCTTCCAATACTTTCGTAATTGGCTTGGCTCGGTATTGCCATATTATTAATTGCAAAAACTGTTGCTGGTTTTTTAGTATTTATATATTTGCCTTTTATACCATTATCTGCAATTAATCATTTAGGTTTCACCGAATTCACCAAATTATTATTCAAAGATATTTCTATCTAAGCGACCAAAAGTTTAGCCCCTTTAATACCATTATCTGCTAATATACCTAACGCTGTATTTAATTCTACTGTACCGCCTGCTAAATCTTTTGCAGTACCACCAACTGTCAATATACCTTCACCCAGTTGTGCAATATTAGTATTCGACTTTTGTGATGTCTTAGCAAGCTGGTCAACAAACCCTTCTAACTGGTTTGTGCTTAATCCTAATGCCGACATACTGTCAGTAACCATATCAGAGGCATAACCCAAATCAATACCGCCTGCAGCAGCTAAATTCAGTACAGTAGGTAATGCTGTAATAGATTTTTGTGCGTCATACCCTGCTAAAGCTAAATAGTTTAATGCTTCACTTGCTTGTGTTGCACTAAATTGTGTTGTTGCACCTGCATTTTTTGCAGCTTGTGAGAGCGATTCAAATTCTTGACTGCCTGCTGCAATTTCATCTACTGTAATGCCCATAGTGGCAGCTACCTGTGACATACCGCTTTCAAAATCAGTACCTACTTTTACAGCTGCGCCTACCGCTACACCAAATGCTGCAGTAGCTGCGGCACCTGCTTTTTTCATAGCGTCAGCAACATGACTACCCAGTTTTGAAAAAGTCTCTTTTACTCTTTCTGCACTTTTTTCAGCCTCTTTCAGTTCCCTGTCCATGTTGTCAATATCTCCAACCGTTCTACCGAACGCTTGCGGACTGATTCTTTCAATGTCCTCTATGCCATCTCGTATATGCACTAAACCACTTTCCACATCATCTAATGGCTTGGGTAAATCTTCAAGAGGTTCTGTTAATCCATCTCCTAAACCGTCTAGACTGTCATCTAATCCACCTAATGTATCTCCTAGTTCTTCAAGGGGTTCTCTCACATTTTCATTTATGGTATCTCCTACATTTCCCAGAGAATCCCCTATATTTTGTGATAATTCTTCACCAGCTTGCCCAGCCTGCTCTGTCATATCCTGCAAAGAATTGCTTATCGTATCAATATTTTGACTTGTATTTTGTGCTACTTGTTCTAATGAACTTGATAATTGTTGTCCTGCTGTTGCTCCAGCATTTTGTATTGCATTTTGCAAATGCGTAATAGACTGTGCTGCTGCGTCCATGCTGCTTTTGGAATCACTTCCTAAACTTTTGAGTTGATTCTGCATTTCAGTCGCTGCTTTTTGCATTGCCTGTTCCATTGCTTTTATGCCTTGCTCTAGCCCCGAATTATCAAGCCCTGTTTCTATCACAATACTCCCATCTGCCATATTTTTATATCACCACACTTTATTAAAAAGAGCCGTAAAAGATATGATATCTCTTACGGCTCTGGCTCTTTGGCTCTGGCTCTTATATTTCATTTGTTATTTATGAATGTTGTACGACATTCATTTCATTTTTTGCTTTATACTTTTTCATTTTTTTCTTTCTTGCATTTATATAATTTTGTTTGTTTCCCAAATTGGATAGTATCGGATTTAATTCTTCTGGCAAATTTTTTACTGCAAATTTTCTATATTGTTCATTGCATTCTTTATATGTCTTTAAACACAATTTATAATTTCTTTTCCCATCAAATATATTTTCAGCCGCACCTTTGCCAAAAACAGTATCAAAGAAATCAAATACAATATCACAACCTATTTTCATCACATCTGATAGCTTTTGACATTTGTCTTCACTTTTGCCCATTTCAATCATTTTTTCTGCAGAGTTTAATGTTGCTGTTTCATAGTTTTCCATTACATCTACATCAAACAAGTCTAATTCATATTCTTTATTATTTAATACAAATTTCATTTAATTTCGCTCCTTTTTATTTCTTAACATTACCCTTTGAAATTTTTTATCCATTTCTGCCTGAAATGCTGCGTCTCTTTCTTCTAATGTCATATATTTCCTTTTATGATTTTTATTTACAGCATATAGCTTTTTCTGTTTGTCATAGAATGCTTTCATTTTTTTAGGCATATCACTTGTATCTGCTACACGATAACCTACAATCTCCATAAAAAGGGTATCTTTAGGCAATGAAAGCAATAACGATGAAAATTTCCACCAATGCATATAGGTATTTTCTAAATCAATATAATAGCTCTGATAAAATGCTGAATATATCATATAGTCATCTTGTGTAAAGTCATATGCAATTACATTGCGTCCATTACATTTAGATGTTTTTTCTGTTCTTCCGCATTGATAAAACCAATTTAGCCCCTTTATTGCCTTTTCCATATTATCAGGTTTTTCTATATAAAAGCGATTCAATGCAATATTGATTTTTTGTTCTTCTGACAAATTGTCATTTTTAATCAATTTTTCATATTGTATCATTACTCTAAAATCGGTATGGATAGCACAACCATTGATTTTTGTGGGAAAGCTGTTTAAAAGTATACTCATGTTGTGAAATCATTCCATTCAGATATTTATATTTGCTCTTTTACTGCTTTTTTCATTGTTGTTGTTCTGCTTTGTGTTTCTTCTGTGCCTCCTGGAGTTTCTGTACTGCCTTCTCCTCCTGTTGACCCTCCTGTTGTTTTAGGTACATATTGGAATTCTTGAGGATTTGCCCCAGATTTTCTAATTTCCACATTAAAAGTACTGTTTGAACCTGCGTCACCACTGGAATCGCTATTTACAATAACTGTTCCGATACCTTTTACACCTTTGCCATTTAATATATTAAATCTGACATATGGTATACGTGCGTCTTCGCCTCTTGCATATATCATTTTGTAAGAAAGAAGAAAGTCTTGTGCGGGGTCGCCCACATATCTGTCACCAGAAATAGAATATGTTTCTTGCGTCCCTGTTTTTGTTGTAGATTTTCCAGAACGGATATACTGTGATTCTGTTGTATCTGGGCTAAAACTAGCATTTACACTAACGGTATGCTCTTGTACCACAACATAATCGTCTACTTCTGCCCTTTTGTCATCTGATATATCTATGGCAAATACATAATCATCTGCTGTTACTTCTCCTTCTGCAGCTTGGTTAATGGTACGGTCTTTCATCAATTCTGCTACTGTCATATATTATCAACTCCTATTTTTTCATTTTTTCATAATATGTTATTTTTATTTGAAGCAAATACAGTCCTTCACCACTTTCATTTGTATCGTATATCATACCGTTATTTGCTTCTATTTTTCTGCAACTTTTGTATTCTCCTATTTCTGGAAAATTTTTTAATTTATTTTGTCTGTTTATCCATTCCTTCATTTTATCTATCAAGTGTGTATTTTTTATTCTGTTAGAATTTTCGCTTGTATAAGCCTTCAAAAACACTTGAAAGTTTGCCTCTCTTACTTCATCGCCGTTTAAATATCTTTTTATGGTGTTGTCAGAGGATGGAGATACCGACAATACATCTGGATTGCCTTCTACAATATCCATCAATATATTTTTGATAGAAAGTCCATTCTCATCTGTAAACGACCACAAAAATGCAATCAAGCCGTCTGCTATTGTCATTTCACTTTTCCTCCAATCATTTCAGCGATTTCATGAAGTATTTTATTGCCGTCATCTTGCCATGTTCTAATTAGCCATTCTTTTCCCCTTGTATGCGCTTCTTGGAATTGCAAAGGTCTGTCTGTTGGTTTCATTGGTGCTTTTCCTTCCATTGCCACACCATACCACAAATATCTGGCATAAGGACCAGGATAATAGATTTCTTGCCCGCCACTTAACAAATAATATGCACTCTCTTTTAAAATACCTTGTTGTTTTGGTGTTCTTTTATCACCATAAGCAACTAAAGCGTCAGCAAGTGCAAGTTGTACTTTTCCTCCAGGCTCTAATCCTTTTTCTTTTATAATCTGTTCTGGCGTTTTCAAATTCAAATTTATTTTGACATTCATTAGCTTGCACCTACTTCCCAATGCCATAAATTACGGCTACCAAACAACTTAGCGTCTACTGTATTAATTCTGTATACATTGTCAAAATTGTCTCCCAAATCACTTTGCGCTAAAATTTCTTTATCAACCAATCCTTTTACCACAAAATCCCCTTCTTGTATCGTCCATGCATTTTCTGGCGATTCTTGATACATTTTAGGTTCTTTGTATTCCTTGTTTTCTCCTATGACTTCTACATCAAATGGTATTATCAAATTGAGAGAATCAGCAGAAGTAATACCGCTTGTTCTCACATTTTGTGCTTTTGCCTCATCGAAAAACACACCTTTTAAATGTGTTATTTCCATTTTGCTGGTCTGTTCTGCTGTCTGTCTTGCTCTACTTTGTTATACATTGTAATATCCGTTGTAATACTTTTCGGAAACATCAACTCACCCCCCTATAAAGCAAACCTGTAAAAGCTAAATGCTCTTTTACTATGCTGTAAAGTCTTTTATTTTTTTCTGTGGTATATTCCGAAGTATTCACATCTGCTTTTGTTGGAGTGTCATAACTAACACTCCAACTTCCCACACTTTCGGAAGATATCACTTTCTCCCCTTCACCAAGTGCCTGTTTTTCTGATTTTTCTATTATTTGATATTGTTCGGCAAGTTCGCATATACATTCTTTCACTGTTTCTAACACATTTCCACTTGTTTTATGTGCCTGATTGCAAGTAGCATAATTTATAAATCTTTCTACCTTTTTTGAAAGTCTTTTAAAATCCTGCTCTGATATAGCAGTACCTTCAAACACTTCTCTATAGTATGTAAAATCAACTATCATTCAATCACGTCTTTCTTTTGATTTGCTTTTTTTGTATCTTCTACCTTTGTATCTTCTACCTTTGTATCTTCTACCTTTGTATCTTCTACTTTTGTATCACTAGCCTTTGTATTTCGGGTTCTTGTTCTAACTGTTTTTGTACCACCTATATTGCAAATAAACAAGCTACTAGGGTCTGGTAACACTGGTATAAATAATCCACTTGCCTTTGTCCATACTGCAACAGGGTCTGGCTTTTCCCATTGTGTGATTGTGATAAATTGATTCATTGATTTTTGTGTAAATGCGCCTTGTTTTGCCTCCTCTGGAGTGACACCCCAAAGTCCTACACCTAATGATGCACCAGTTCTTGCATAAAATGTCACAACATCTTCTGGGAAATATCTATGCATTGTTGTAGTGCCGTCAGCGTTTTCCACTTTATATTTATCATCAGACACCACTATTTCAGAAAAACCGAAATACTCTGCAAGCAATGCTTGTATCTGCATACGAGATACCATAGCACCGCTACCATTTGTACCCAATATAGCAGTCTGTATATTTTTATTTAACATCATTTTACTAATGTTTTTTCGACTGGTAATCATACCTGTAATGGTTCTACCTGATTCCGTAGCAACATCTACCACTTTTTGTATATCGCCTAAATAGTCAACATCATTTTGACTCCAGTCTAATGTCATTTTATTTTCATCAGGAACACCATAATCAACAGCAATATCTAAATCATTTTCTTTTACACTCATAGTACCCGTTGCGAGAACTTCCGCTTTTGCTACAAGTGTTCTGTCTTTTACAGAATCTGCGAGCATTCTAATATCATTAAACAGTACATCATTTAATATAGCATTGTTCAGTCCACCTCTTTCTTCAAGCAACTGCAATCTTTCACTTTGATTGATTTTTCTTTTGATAAGCAATTTTTTTGTTTCAATCATTTTAGGAATCACTCTGCTTGCAATTTGTGCTTCTGTATCAAAAGCGTGTGCTGTTGCCACTGCTGGTATTTGGTCATTTCCTGTCAAATAAAACCATTTTGCCATAAGGCTGGCTGTTTTTTCATCTGTAAAAAATCTATCTATTACATTTGCTGGTCTTTGTATCACATAATTTTGTGAAAAGTCTAATAATTCTGATTGGTCAATCATTGCTTCATATGGCATATCAATAACTCCTTTCCATAGCTGGTGCATCTATAAAAGTAATGTCTTTCATTGCTGTCATAGCTTCTTCTGTTGGTGCGGTATGCAATCTATTTTTGTATATTCTTCCTGCAACAATGACAGAAATAGGGGTATTGCCGTTTGTTACATCTACACTTTCAAACACAATACCTTCTGCATTTGCGTCATTAGAAGGATATATCGTACCGCCCTTTATAAATTGCTTATTATTTTCTGTCAAATTAGACATTTCTGTTGTGGCTTGTCTTGTTTTTTGTATCATATGTTCACTTGCTAAAAAATTTGGTACTGTTGTAAAATCTTTTTGTACTACATAACTCATTTATTTTCACTCCTTTGTGTGATTGCTTCACTAAATTTTTTTGCATAAGACATACCCATTGATGGGGGTGTATTTCCGCTATTTTTTCCCATAGCAGGCATAAAATATGGTTTTTGTACTTGTGGCTTATCTGCTACAAAAGCATTGGGGTCAGCCTCTAATTGCTTTTTGTGGAATGATTCAAAACCTTCTAAATTACCTTCTTTTATAGTAAGATTTGCTTCCTGCAATTCTTTCAAATATGTTTTTTTTGCCATTTCAGATGTAAATTTAATGCCACATTTTTCAATAGCGTTTTTCATAGCGTCAGAGTAGTCTCTTTCTGCTATTTGTTTTTGAAATGCTTGCTTTTCTTTTTCATAATCTTGTTGTACAGTTTCCAACTGTTTTTTTAATTCTTCTGCATTACCTGTACTTTTTTGCAATTCTGTCAGTTTTTGCTCCATATCTTTTATTTGGTTTTGTAATGCGGTATTGTCATTTTTGCTATTTTCTGCTTGACTTTTGTACTTTTCAACATCTTTGCTGTTTTCCTCCAGTATTTTGTCAATGACATCTTTGTCAATACCCAATTCTTGTAAAAATTCTTTTTTCATTGTTATATTCTCCTTTCTGTATTGAAAAAATAAAAAGCCATAAAAGACATTGTTTTTTTCAATATCTCTTATGGCTCTGGCTCTGTGGCTCTGGCTCTGTTTTGTTTGACTTCTATTTGATTTTTACACTTTTTGCATTTTATATATATTCCCCTTGCTTCAAAATTATCAGCTACTTTTACTAGCTTATTATGGCAAACGGGACAAGTGTACCATTTCATTTCAAATAAACTATTTGCTATATCAATTTTATTTTTATCAGACATACCGTCTATCAGTCCATCTATGTAGTTTTCGCTTGCTTGCAGAATTTCCGAATTTAGTACTTTTAGTAACTTTCCATTTGCATCATATAAATCATATTTCATTTATAAGCCCTCCTTGCTTTTGCTGCTAACGCTTTATCAAATCCCAATACTTGTGTACTTGGTATTCTCTTTTTGAGTGAAGCAGCTTTGCTAAATGCTGTATATTCCTTACTTTTTTTCTGTAGTTTGATAGCAGTGTTTTCAAATTCTTTTTGTGTATTCGGATTGTTAAATCCTATCAAATTTCTTTTTAATTGTCGCATATCCCTTTCTATTTTCCTCATGTACTGCGTTGCTTCATACATAGTATAATCTTTTCCTTTGTATGAAAATGTATCATTTGCCATATGGTACAATTCTTCATCTGTATAAATACGGCTTGAAACATTGGGTATAAATGCTCTAAAATTATGAGAACAGTTATAGCCTTTTAGTCCCGCACCTTCTCCATATCCTGTTGTATCTACAAAATCCGGATAATGAAGTGTGTTTTCTCCGTATTCGCTTTTCTCTTTCCAATAATATACTTGTCCCTGCCACCCTGCATGGTTTGCTATGCCACTTCCTGTTCTTGCACCAGCGTGTGCAGTGACTTCAACATAAGGTGTTTCTAATGTATTTATTGTATTTTCTGATAATATACCTTGTGCTTGACTGATACCTGTTCTGATTGCTCTTTTCACTGCAACATCTACATGATTGACATATCTTTTAGGTGGTTCAAACGGCTTTTTGCCTTCCTTATCATAATAAACATATTTCATACCACTATCAGACAGCTTTTTTACTGCATTTTTAGCAGCCGTATTATAATCAAGTACTCCTGTAGATACTTCTAAATAGGCAACGTCTAACACTTTTTGATATGCTTCCGCTATGTAATAAAATTGTGGTTTTCCATTCACTTTAAACGAAAAACCTAAACTTTGTGTAATATTATACATTTCTTTTTTTGTCTGCTGTTTTATGATGGCTATTTCTTGTAAAAGCAATGCTTGATTTCCTATAGATGGCTTTGTTATTTTTGCCTTATCAAGCAATTCAGCAGTATATGCTTGTTCCCTTGCTACAGCTTCCTGAAACATATCGTCTAATTGCTTTTGTGTGATATGTAATGTCTTTTTGATTTTGCTTTCAATCACTCTCATATCAATGCCTTGCTCTTGCAGTTGTCTAATTTGGTGCAACGCAGAAGCAGTTGCTGTATCAGATGTTTGAAATCTCCTACAAATATCTGCTAATATTTCTTCTTCTAATACAATATAACTTTCAGCAAGTTCTTCTGTTATATTTTCAAGCCAATCATCACGCATACTAGTACACCTCTGTTACTTCGCTTTGTTCTACCATCATACTTTTTGCAGTAGACTCATCTACATTATACTTTTTCATAATGTACAATTCTGGTTTTAACAATCCCGCTGCAACATCTGCCCTCATATGTTCCAATTCTTCTTGTTGTGCCTGCGTATCTTTAATAATACCATCACCCCAATCAAATAGTATTTCATATTCGTCATTTGGTGCTAATTGATATAAATCTGCTAATGTACTTACTGCATATACTAAATCACTTATTGTATTTTCTAAAGCATTTTGTATGTCAAATACTGTAGCATACATTCTTTGTTTGGAGCTTTCAATTTCTGTTGCTGTCATAGCAACCGTTTGGGGGTCAGACAGCACGCCATAACTTAAACCAGTATTAAACTCTATCATTTTGTATATTGTTTGTAGTCCGTTATATAAATTACTATCACGGAAAGCAGGTGAAAATTCTTGATAAAACCCTTTTTCTTCTATATCTAATTGTCTAAATAAACGGTCTGTATTTTGTTTGTTTCCTGGTATTTGTAATGCTTCAGGAGATATAAATAACTTTCTTTCACCGCTTTTGTATTCCCATTGCAGTGCTTCCCATTGTTCATCAGCCTGTTTGATTAAATCTACAGCAGAAGAATAAACAGATACACCCATATTAGAACAATCATCAATATTATTTCCGAAAGGTGTTTTAAAAAATCCAAAAAGAGGCTTTTCTATACCACCTATAGCAACATTATCTGAAACATTTTGCCACGACTTTATATTTTTTAATGGTATTTCCTGTCCTATTAACCCCTGTTCATTTGATAAAAATGCTTTACTTTGTATGGTATATATGCTATTTTCTAGTTTATGGTGTTCTAATATAACATACCAGTTATTTTTATTTTTTATTTTCTGCAAAAATACTACTTGTGTCAATATTCCTCTTTCGTCAAAAGCAACCGGGAAAAAAGTATCGAAAAAATGACAAGCAATACCTATTTGATTATCATACAAATAAGGTCTATATATCATATTTCCAAATGCTAAACCTTTTTCTAAATTATGGCGCAATTCTTTCATCATAACATCAATTTGATTTTGTAAAAAAATTGCTTTTTGTCCCCCCTGTATTGTAATTTTTGATTCAATCACTGCTGGCTTTGCCAATTCCCTTGTAATAGCAGAAGGTAAGCCTATTGATATGATATTTCTGTCTGTTTTTACACCACAACTCCATGGTGGTTTATTTTTATATAAGCTGTACCAAAGTCGTGTATTTCTTTCCATTTCAGAATAAAACGGAATATCTTCTCCTGTCATTTCTTTTATTTTGTCATATGGTATCATTTTCTTTTTCCACCTGCCCAAAAACATTTTTAGCGTATCAAACATATTTAAACACCTTCAAATTTTATTATTCTTCTCATAATTGTTTGGACAAAATATCTCATGGCATCCATAGCATGGTCATATTCTTTTATTACCTCATCTTCTGAACTGTCTTCGTCCCATACATAAGCGCCAAATTCTTCTATGGTATTTTGACAACTTTCATGAAAATATAAATGTCCGCTTTGTAATAATGTAGCGCTTAACCGTATACCATCTAATACACTGTTATCTGCGTCCCTTGCTATATATTTTCCATGTCTTTTTATTGTTGTTTTAAAGCTCAATGCAGAAGGGTCAATAATTATTTTTTGTATGCTATATCCTTCTGCAAATTTTTCTAAATCATTGTAATACTCCTCATCTGTTTTTTGACAACCATTTCTTTCATGGCTGTCATAATAATATTCTTTGACACATACAGCAGTATTTTTGTTTAGTCTCCATAATAGAAACACACAAGGGTTATTTGTTCCATAGTCAATGCTAATATAATATAGCCCTGTACCTTCTGTATTTGATACAATATGTTTGTCTTCATCAAACATAGGATATACTAACCCATCAGCACCTACCCATTCTCCTAATATGTATCTTCTATAGAACACACCTGTAGCATAAATTTCTCTATATCTTTGTTTAATTTCTTCTGATAATGATAAATTGTCATTCATAGTAAAATGCAAATAAAGTAGCTTTTTATTTTCAGCTTCATCTATCCACTGTTGTTTAAACCAATGTTTTGGGCTGTTGGGGTTGCAATTAAACCAATATTTAGAACCGTTTTCAGAACAACGTCCTGTTGCCTGATTCACAAATGATTCTGGCATTAATGCCACTTCATCAAAAAATACACTGGCAAGTGTAATGCCTTGTATTAGGTCTTGAGAACGTTCATCTTTACCACCAAATATATAAAAATAGTTTATGACACCATTTCTTTTTATTTCAATCATGTTATCGCTTCTGTGTTCTTCTAATATATATCCTCTTGAAAGTAGCATATTTTTTAATACCGCTAATACATTTCTTCTGAATGAACCTATTGTCTTGCCACACATAGCAAAATTTTTATATTCAAAATTGTGCATAGCAAACAATACAAACGATAAAGCCATAGATACCGTTTTGCCAGAACGTATTGCACCATCTGCTATGATGCCGTTACAATCACTGACAGGGGATTCTGGAAGCCACCATGTTAATATTTGTTTTTGCTTTTTAGAAAATGGCTGAAATTGAAATAATGCTCTATTCTGTATCATGATTATCGCTCCATACTTCTTTTGCTCCTTGTTTTAACGCCTCTATAAATCCATCGTATGCTGTTCCATATCCTTTTTTTGTTTCCGTTTCTTTCATGGCAAAAAGCATTTCGATACATTTTATTTTCTGTTTTTTTGCTTTTTCGATTTCACCGTTGTATCGCAATATCAAATCATGAGGCACTTCCTTTTTTTGTTCCAGTTCTTTTATTTTTTTCATAAATTTGAATATCTGCAAATCACAAAATCTTACCATCATTTTACATTCTTTTTCTTCGTCAATGTCCTGTTGTAAAAAAAGTTTCTTTTCATCTTCTGATAAAAATTCAAAAAGCAGTTTTTCATAAATACCATGCTTATAATTGTTTTTATTGCCTTTGGGTGCACCACCTTTATTTGCTACGGCATTTTTATTACCTTCTGGCGCGCCTCTCTTTTGTACTTCATTATTGTTGTTTTTCCAATATTTATATACCCAATACTTTACTTGGTTGAAAGGAATATCACACTTTTCTGCAATCTCCTTGTATGATATACCTTGCAAAAAATATTGATATGCTTGTTCTCTTTTTTCCACTATATCACCACCTTACCAGCCTCCTTATTTGAGTTGAATTTGAAATATTACTTTGTGAAATAAAAATTTGTTTTTTTCACTTATCATAAAAAAATACAATAGATATGTCATCTATATCTATTGTATCAAATCAAGTGTTTGTTTTTCCAAACAAAATCAAAATTTTTTTAATTTTTTTTATCTTTTTCTAATTTTATTTCATAGCCTAATTTTTTCAATGCGAAATATAAGTTATAATCTAAATAAAATGTACAACCATTTTTCAAATTATATATTCTATTTCTTTTCAGTCCGGTTTTATATTGTATTTCTTTTGCTGAATAATTATTTAAAGCCTCTACCATTTCATCAAATATCAAAATATATTTTCACTCCCTTTCATTTTATTATAGTTTCCTTACTATGACAATTTATCTAAATTATTTATTAAATAAATAAAGTCACTTTCAGGAAGTCCATTATAAATAAATATCTGAAATTGCTTATTTATAATATTATATACAAATATAATATACAAATAATTTACCTTAAAATCAAAATTTATTTTACTATACTTATTATATATTTCCGAGAAATGATTATTGTATAAGTTATTCTCTTCTAATTCACCCCACACCCATTCACTCAAATGATTATTTAATTTTGCAATTTCAAATTCAAAAACTTTATAAAAAAACCTTTTATACGCTTTAACAGTATTATAAAATTTATCTTCATCTTCACATATTTGATAATTTTTTATACGATACCTTTTATTTAATAATATATTTAACAATTCATAACCTTTTTGATGTACTTTAACTAAATCACTAATCAAGTTTCCATAATTAGGTGGAGCTTTCTCCAAATCTAAATCTATTTTTAATATATTTTCTTTTCTTTTTTGCTGTACATAACTATCCATAAAAATTCTCCTTATATCACCAATTCAAACCGATACTTCTGTTTTGCCTTCGGATACTTTATATTATCCACTTCAGACACAAACATATCATATGGTCTAACATAAACCCTACTGTTGTATAATGCTTGATATACAGCAAATAACTCACCTGTTTCGGTATGTTCTGCAATGGCTACCACTCTATACAACTTCCCTTTAAAATGCCTGTATCTTTTTTCCACGAAAATCCTTCTTTTTGCTATCATATTTTTATTTTTCATACTTCACCTGCTACCTTCTGGCTATATCACAACTATCTTTTAAAAATCCCATAATAAAGCCATAATCTTCTAAAAAACATTTAGACATTCCCTTTTCTATTGCTTTTTTCGTTATTGCTTCATGGATACTTTTTTCTATTTTTTATCCTCTCATAATCCGCTATAGTAATTACCCTCTCTGTTTTTCTTACTCTATAAGGTTGTTTATAAAAAGCATTTTCTTGTTGTTCTGTAAGCCCTTTTCTCCAATCAATGGCATACAGTTCACCATCAAACTCTAATACAGTTGTCATGTTTTTAGACCATCTTGTGTCATCTCTTTTAATGACTTCAATTAGATTATCTGAAAATAATTCACCCCTAAAATTACTATTAAAAGCCAATTCTTCCAATTCATCCTCTGTAAGTTTTTTCCTGTTTTTTATTTTTTCTATTATTTCAGCTTTTGCTTTTTCTATATTCATATCAATTTCTCCTTTTGAACAGTAATCCTCTTCATATTCTTTTAGCCATTCTCTGACCTCAGCCATTCCACAACCCATCATATAAAATACAGCTAAAACAAATTCAATGCTTTCCCAGTCAGCCAATGCTCCATAATCTGTTAACATCATATCATCAAAGCTTTCATCATCCATATCATCTATATCTTCATAGATATCCTCACTAGGGACATGATATTTAATCAGTTTTTTCATCAAATCTCTGAAAGGCATTTCTTCACTAAAATCTCTATACCATGCCTCGCCATTTTTTATAAACATACAATTATTTGATAATTCGCACATACTCATATTTTTTATATCATCAACAATCTTTCTCATGTTTCATTACTCCTTTATCCACATCAATACCAGTTGCTTCCTTAAATATCGCTTTATCGAAATTTGGTATTGCCATAACAATATCTTTTTCTTGCTGACTTAATTGATTCCAATTTTGCTGTTGCTGTTCAAAAATTTCTTCTTTTGTTTTTTCTACAGGAGACACTGAAACATATCCATCTAATATTCTCTTTGCTTCACTGTTATACCAATCTTTCAATGTCCAATTTGATAATTGATTAAATAGAAACATTTTTATTTTTATTGTTTTTGTATTAAAGCAGCCATTGTTAAAATTGCTAGTATTGTAGTCTCCACTGTTGTAGTGTCCGATGTTGTAATGTCCGCTGTTGTGGTTTCCGATGTTATCGTGTCCGCTGTTGTAGTCTCCTATGTTGTAGTCTCCACTGTTGTAATTTCCGTCGTTGTAGTCTCCACTGTTGTGGTCTCCACTATTGTGGTTTCTGCTATTGTAATTTCCGTCGTTGTAGTCTCCACTGTTGTAGTCTCCTATGTTGTGGTCTCCACTGTTGTAGTTTCCGTCGTTGTAGTCTCCACTGTTGTAGTTTCCGTCGTTGTAGTCTCCGCTGTTATTATTTCCAGTATTTTTAATTCCTGTACAATTTTCCCCTATATTGACCATAGCAAGTACTTCATGCCGTTTCAGTTCTTTTTCAATTTTTATTTTATTGGTGCAACACTTTTTTCCATATTGGTCAATATCTATATCACCATATGCAGTTATTTCAGCAACTTTATTTTTATCATTAAATTTATAATAGTCATAACAATCAACCAGCTTTTTACAAAAATGAAATCCTTTTTCGCATACTACTGGCTTTCTGTCCATTTCGTAACACTCGCCGACTTGATATTGAACCCCCCTACAAGTCCAATCTGGGTTAAATACTTTATATCCTCTTACTGTTTTTTGTTCACTCATTTTTATCTCCCTTTCTTTTTCTCCAACAGCCCACACTTTTCAGGCTGATTTTGACAGGCAAACCGACAACATTCTTTTGTTTTGCAGTCTGCACAGCAAATATTTTTTAACAGTATTTTACATTCAAATGTTGTGCATTTTCTTCTATGTTTTCTCATGTACACACACCCTTTACTGTTCAACTTCCTGTACTATAACATCAATTCTAGGCATATCGCTATAAAACTTTTCAATGCTCATTTTCACAATGTTTTTATCATCTTTGTAGCAAACACCATTTAAAGCGTCTGCTACTGCCTTCAAAATATTGTCACCATCTGGTTTTTTTGTAGGGCGGATTTCTTCACAAAGCATTGCTATTCTTTTCTTTTTGCTTGCGCTTTTTGGTATTTTGAAGTATGCAGCAACAGACAATTCTAGTTGACTATCCTCTGGAAATTTCACATTTCCGCATTGCTCTAAATACGTAACTTTTATATTTTGTTCGTATTCTTTTGTGCCTTTTGGTGTTCTCACGCTTACACCATCATACACCCTTGCAAAACGAGGTCTTGCTTTGCCCTTTGGCTCTCCTGCCACTGT
>CAJUNT010000009.1 GCA_910587735.1 uncultured Clostridia bacterium | reverse complement strand
TATTTTTAAAAGTCTTTTTCGTATTTTTATTTTCATGTTAAGTTAACAGAACCTTATCTGTTATTATTTTACTGTATTTTTCGACAAAAAGCAATGGAAGTCAAAGGGATTCGTTACAAATTTAATTCAAACATACAACATTTAGCAATATACACCTTAAAATAGTAATCATTACTATTTTTAGATATATTTTTACATTTCTTTCATATATTTTTCTATAAATTCATATTCATTTAATATTGGTATATCTAATTCTTTCGCTTTTTTATTTTTAGAAGAATTTGACGTTGTATCATTGTTTATTAAACATACTGTTTTTTTTGTAACACTGCCTGTTACCTTTCCGCCAAAATGCTCTATTTTCTTTTGCAGTTCTTTTCTATTTTCAAATTGTTCTAAATCTCCTGTAATAACAAAACTCATACCATTTAAATGTAATTTTTCAGTATCTTCTGTAATTTCTGGTGGTATAAATGTAATATACTGTAATACTTTTTGAAGTAATTCCATGTCTTTTTCATTATGAAAATATTGATAAATGCTATGTGCTATAATTTCTCCAAACCCATCAATGGCAACAATATCTTCTTCTGCTGCTTTCTGTATTTCTTCTAAATCATATTTAAAATTTTTGCAAAGTAATTTTGCATTGCTTAAACCTACATGATTGATACCTAATGCATATATAAAATGGGCAAGAGGTACTTCTTTTGCTTTTTGTATAGAATTTATCAGCTTTTGATAAGAACGTTTTCCGAATCCTTCCATATTTTCAATATCATTTTGATACTGCTCTAAATTAAAAATATCAGTATAATTTTTTACAAATTCCTTTTCTACAAATTTCTTCAATGTTTCCTCTGAAAGCCCTTCTATATTCATGGCGTCCCTTGAAACAAAATGAGAAAGTGAACGTATTTGCTGTGCTTGACAATTTGGATTTGTGCAATATAATGCTTTGCCATCTTTTAATGTACGTATTTCTGTTTCGCCTCCGCAAACAAAACATTGTTTTGGTATTTCAATATTATTCTTTTTTGTTAAATTCTCTGCAATTTGAGGAATAATCATATTCGCTTTATAGACTTTTATTTTATCGCCTATTCCTAATTGCAATTCCTCTAATATGCTGACATTATGCACACTGGCACGACTTACTGTAGAGCCTTCTAATTCTACTGGCTCAAAAACAGCAATAGGATTCATAAGTCCTGTGCGTGATGTATTCCAAATTACATTTAACAATGTTGTTTCTGCTATTTCATCTGCCCATTTAAAAGCAATAGAATCTTTTGGAAATTTTGAAGTTGTTCCTAAACTGTCACTATAAGAAATGCTATCATATGTTAAAACAAGTCCGTCTGATGCAAAATCATTTTGTACTACATTTTTTTGAAAATTCAGTACTGCATTTTCTATTGTATCCGCTGTAACTTCGTTATGCTCTACTACCGTAAATCCTATTTTTTTTAGCCAATCCATTTGACTTAATTTAGAATCATTAAAATCAATATTATCCGCTTTTGCTAATGTAAAAGCATAAAAAAGTATATTTCTTTTTGCAGCAATTTCACTGTTTAACTGTCTTACAGAACCACTACATAAATTTCTTGGATTTTTATAGCTTTCCCCTTCTTCTAATGATTCATTTATTTTTTTAAATTCTGAAAACGTAATAATGCCCTCTCCTCTTATCACAAGCTCACCTGTATAAGAAATTTTTAAAGGTACATTTTGAAATACTTTTGCATTATGTGTTACATCTTCTCCTATTGTGCCGTTGCCTCTTGTGACAGCTTGTACCAATTCACCATTTTGATATGTTAATACAATGGTTAATCCATCTAACTTCCAAGAAAGTATTCCTTTTTGTTCCCCTAAAAAACTTTTTAATTTATCAATTTCTTTTGTTTTATCTAATGAAAGTATAGGAACATCATGTCTTATTTTTGTTAAATTACTTATTACTGTATAACCTACTTTTTGAGTAGGACTATTTGCTAAAACAGTATTTGTTTGCTTTTCTAATTGCAGTAATTCATCATACAATATATCATATTCATGGTCAGACATTATTTCTTTATCTTGCTGATAATATGCATAAGCTGCTTTATTTAATAATACAATCAGTTCTTTCATTCTTTTCATTGTCAAAACTCCTTACTCCTCAATTTTTTTCAATTTAGAAAGCCCTGCCATAAATTTTTTGACACCTTTTCCAGTAAATGAAACTTCTACCTCAAAATCTGCACCTCCTGGAGAAATGGATTTTACTGTACCAATACCATATTTAGGAGCGCGTACTTTATCTCCTTCTTTAAAATCTAATACTATATTTTTGGGAGAAGGGATTTCTATTTTAGGCTTTACCATACCATAAGGGTTTGGTTTTGTAAATGTTGGTTTAATTCTTCTACTTGATTTTAAAGCATATTCTCTTGCTGCTTCAGAAATAGGACGTACTGGCATTTCAATTAGTTCTTTTGGTATTTCTTCTAAAAAACGAGAAGGTTCATTTGCTAATAATATATTTTTTTGTGTTCTACTTTTTGCATAAGATAAATATAATTCTTGTTTTGCTCTTGTAATTCCTACATAACACAAGCGTCTTTCTTCTTCCATTTCCTTCGTTCCACCACTTACTACACTTTTATAAGAAGGGAATATCTTTTCTTCCATACCAATTATAAATACATAATTAAATTCTAATCCTTTCGCTGTATGCAATGTCATAAGTGTGACATTGCCATCGTTTTCTTCATAAGAATCAATGTCTGCTACTAAAGCAATATCTTCTAAAAATCCAGAAAGTCCTCCCTCTGGGTTCTGCATCTCATATTCCGCTGCTTTATTGATAAATTCGTTAATATTATCTATTCTATTTAATGCTTCATCTGTATTTTCATTTTGCAATGACTGCAAATATCCAGAACGCTTTATAATTGCATCAATTAAATCTACTACTGAAAGTGTTTCAGAATCTTGTTTCAAATGTTCTATCAATTCATAAAACTCTTGAAATTTTTTTGCTCTTGTTTTTAATTCTGGTATTTCGTCCAAATAATATAATGCATCATAAAATGTCATGTTTTTGGAAGCCGCAAAAGCATTTACTTTTTCTATTGAAGTATCACCAATACCCCTTTTTGGAACATTAATAATTCTTGACAATGCAATGGTATCAGCAGGATTGGACAATACTTTTAAATAACAAATAACATCTTTAATTTCTTTTCTTTCATAAAAACGTACACCTCCAAAAAGATGGTAAGGTATTGTTTTTTTAACAAGCTGGTCTTCTATGGCACGTGACTGTACATTCGCACGATACAATACAGCAATATCATTATAATTTTTTCCTTGTTTTTTGAGTTCTTCTATTTTTTCTGCAACAAACCGACTTTCATCATATTCATTTTCTGCTTTATAAATATATATTACATTGCCTGTTTCGTTCTCTGTCCAAAGCGTTTTTTCTTTTCTGGTTACATTATTATGAATGACTGAATTTGCAGCATCTAATATCGTTTTTGTGGAACGATAATTTTGTTCTAATTTAATGATTTTTGTATTTGGAAAATCTTTTTCAAAATCTAATATATTTCTAATATTTGCACCACGCCACCCATATATACTTTGGTCGTCATCGCCTACTACACAAATATTATGATATTTTTGAGATAATAATTTTATAAGCATATATTGAGATGTGTTTGTATCTTGATATTCGTCTACCATAATATAACGAAAACGATTTTGATATTTTTCTAATACCTCGGGATTCTGTTGAAAAAGTAATACTGTTTTATATATCAAATCATCAAAATCAAGCGCATTATTTTCTTTTAACATTGTTTGATACACTTGATATACTTTTGCATTTTGTACTTCTATTATATTATCTTTATCTATACTTTTTGCATATTCTGTCCAGCTTATCATTTCCTCTTTTTGTCTACTGATGACAGCAAGTGCATTTCTGATAGAATATTCTTTATCCACTAAACTTAAATTTAATCTTTTAAAACATTCTTTCATTAATTTTTTTTGGTCATCTGCATCATAAATGGAAAAATGATTATCAAAATCCATGTGGTGTATTTCACTTCTTAATATTCTGACACAAGTAGAGTGAAATGTACTTACCCAAATATCATTTGCATTTTCTCCTACCAATTTGTTTATTCTTTCTCTCATTTCTTTTGCTGCTTTATTTGTAAATGTAATAGCAAGTATATTCCATGGACGAATACCTTTTTCAATCATATGCGCTACACGTACAGTAAGTGCGCCTGTTTTTCCTGAACCTGCACCCGCTAATATCAATACAGACCCCTCTATTTGTAATACAGCTTTTTGTTGCATTTCATTTAATTGCGTAAAATTTATCATGATTTCATTTCTCCTATTCTTTTTTAAAACAAAAAAAGAGGAAGGCAGTATAACCTCCCTTTTATTTTTCATCTATTGTTTTATTTTCATTTTTTTGTTTTATTCGGTCTATTGCCAATTTATATCCATCTGTGCCATATGTTAAAGCTCTATTTACACGACTGATTGTTGCAGTAGAAGCACCTGTCTTTGCAGCAATTTCAACATAAGTACATTTATTATCAAGCATTTCTGCAACTTCCATACGCTGTGCAATCGCTTGTATTTCATGAACAGTACATAAATCTTCAAAAAGTTGATAACATTCTTCTATGGTCTGCATAGACAATATATATTGAAATAATTTATCTGTACAGGGGGTTTTTATTTTTGGATTCACACAAATACACCTTCTTTACATTGTTTTTCTATATTTATATAGTAACATTCTAAAGTGTTAAAGTAAAGAAGTTATTGATTTCTTTTTAATGCTTTTTTTAATTTTTGTGCAGAAGTGTTTACTATCAATTCCTCTGGAAAATGAACCCTTTCTAATATTGCATTGCAATAGGCGAAATCTCCTATTTGCATATAGAAATGTGCATCACTTCCTAATACAATAGGTGTTTCATATTCCATGGCATATTTTAATATTTGTTCAATGATAACATCGCTACCCTGTCTAAATCCATTTGGTACAAGAGAAGCATTATTAATTTCAATTAAACACTTTGTTTGTTTTGAAGTTTTTACAATCTCTTTTACATCAATAGGATATCTTGGGTCACCTGGATGTCCCAAAACATCAATAAGAGGATTCTCCATTGCTTTGATACACGCTCTGGTATTTTGTTGCATTGTGCCAAATGGTATACATGGAGGGTGTAAACTTGCTATGGCAATATCTAATTTTTGTAGTATATCATTTTCTAAATCAATATTACCATCATAATCCATAATATTTAATTCTACACCATGCAATAATTCTATACCATTCAATGTATGAGGTAAAACGTGATAATTTGTAAAAAAGGCTCTAGGTGCTGTGTTTTTCATGCCAGGTGCATGGTCTGTTGTTGCAATTAATTCTAATCCTTTTTGATTTGCTGCTTTTGTATTTTCATATATAGTACTATAAGCATGCTGACTGACAACAGTATGCGTATGAATATCTACAACATATTTCATATTTATTTCATCTCTTTTCAATGATTTTGTTATGAAACAAGTATACCATGTTTTGACTATATTTTCAAAACAAAAATGGAGAGCAAAAAGAAAAAGAAATTGTGATATCATTATTTTCTTTTATCAATATACCTTCTATAAAGTAATGTAATAATATACTATTTAATTGTGGTTCTGTGTGATATAGTTGTTTGTGTTGTATAGATTGCAATGATTTTTCTATATTTTGTATTTTTTTTTGATAATTTTTTTGATACTCTATTATGTCATTTTCTTCTGCTATGCCATTTACAAAAGCATATAATAACCTTTTTTTACCTTCGTGATATTTTTTTTGCTCTTTTTCTAATTGTATTTGTAATTGTTGTTTATTTTGCTGTATTAACGCAATATCTGGATTTTCGTCAAAAAGCCCAAATAATATTTTTAATAGATATTGCAATATATCAATCAATACTTGTTCTTTTATAGTGTGGGGAGTACAGGCAATATTAGGAGCATTTTTATAACTACTGCAACGATAATAATACATTTTTTGTCTTTTTGTATCATTACTATAACAACGATATAATGCTCTACCACAATCGCTACATTTTAGTAATCCTGAAAATAATGCTGTATTTTGCTGTTTTTTTATTTTTCTTGTTCTTTTTTTTAACATTTGTTGCACAATTTGAAATGTTTTTTCATCAATAATTGCTTCATGTGTTTGATTGATTTTAATTTCTTTTCCCTTTTCAATAGGTACTTTTATTTTTCGGCTTTTATCATGTTCTAATACTTTTATCATTTTTGTTTTTTTTTGTATTAAATTGCCTATGTAAACCTCATTAGAAAGTATTTTATGTATTGTAGAATATGTCCATATATAAAAAGGATATCCTTTTTTTGCTGGCTGATACAATGATTGATTTTGTTTTTTATATTCCGTAGGACAGTATATTCCTTTCTTATTTAGATAAACTGCAATCGATTGTTTTGACATACCTTCTAAATAGAAACAAAATATTTTTTTTACAATATCTGCTGCTGGCTTATCTATTACAAGTAAATATTTATTATTACTATCTTTTTTATAGCCATAAGGAGCAAAAGCTCCTACAAACTTTCCGTCCTGCCTTTTCATATCTAAATTCATGCAAACTTTTCTGGATATATCTGCAGGATAAGTGCTATTTAATACTGCTAAAAAACTCATTTTTAAATCATCAATACCATTTTGAGTATATAAACTATCAAAACCTTCTCCCAAAGACACAAATCTAATATTTAATTTTTGTATATCGTATTCTATAAATTTTAAGGCATCTACGGAATCCCTGCTTAAACGAGAAAAGTCTTTTACAATTATCATGTTTATTTTATTATTTTTGGCATCTTCTAATAGCTTTTGATATGCTGGTCTGTCTGTAACAGTGCCTGTTTTACCGTCATCAATATAATAGGAGGTAATTTCAATATCATCTTGACTATTTTTGACATATATTTCAGCTAATCTTTTTTGATTTTCAATACTCTCAGAAGTGGTGCATTTCTTTTTTGTTATATCCTCTTTTGATACTCTTGCATATACTCCCGCCCTTCTTGTAATAGCATCTTTCATAAAAAGCACCTCCGTACTTTTTGATATGCACCCCACGCTGCGTCAAAACTAATGGAAACTTTTTGCTCCTGTGTATCTACACAATAAATAGGCAATTTTCTTTCTGATTCTGCTACATGAAATACAGATTGTATTGCTGGTGGAGCAATATGTACTGCAAATGCAAGTGCTGCAATGCCTCCTATTAAACACAGTATTTTTTTCTTTGTTAAAACAATTGATTTTATTATTTTCATAAATCATACCTCCTAAAATATTATATTCTTTTTCAATATATTCTAGTTGTTATGATAATTATGCACAAAAAACACCCTTTCAGTATAACCGAAAAGGTGTTTCTTCATTTTGCTATATTGTATAAATACGCAATTTTTCAATTCTATTTTTGTCAACTTCTTCTACTACAATTTTAATACCATTTTCTTCTACTTCTTCCCCACCATCTGGCAAAGAACCAAGTATACCTATTACATAACCACCTATTGTATCAAAATCTTCTGATTCTAAATGTAACCCTATCATTTCGTTGACATCTTCTAATCTTGTAGAACCATCGACAACAAATTCATCTTCTTTTATGACTTCTATTTCTTTCTCTTGTTCGTCATATTCGTCAGCAATATCTCCTACAATTTCCTCTACCATGTCCTCTAATGTAACAAGCCCTGATGTACCACCATATTCATCTAATACAATAGCCGCAGGAATACGATTGTTTCGCATTTCCGAAAATAATTCTGAAATAGGTTTGCTTTCATAAGTAAAAAATGGTTCTCTCATATAGTCTGTTGTTTTAAAATGTTCCACATCTATAAATATAATATCTTTTACATATAAAATACCTACAATATTATCTACACTTTCATGATAAACAGGCAGTCTGGAAAAACGTTCCTCTTTGAATATAGAAACAATTTCGTCATATGTGATGTTGTCCTCTACACAAATCATATCTGTACGAGGTGTCATAACATCTTTTGCTTTAGAATCACCAAAATCAAACACATTGTTTATCATACGTCTTTCGTCTACTTCTAATACGCCCTCTTCATGACTAACATTTACCATTGTTTTTAACTCTGCCTCTGTTATGGTAGGTGTTTTTCCTGAAGTGTCGCCCCCTAGTATACGAATTAAACCGTTTGTAATCAAATTCATCACTTTTACAACAGGTGTAGATATGATTACAACACCAGAAATAATTTTTGCTACTCCTATTGAAACCTTTTCTGCATTTTGTGATGCTAATGTTTTTGGTGTAATCTCACCAAATATCAATATGATAATGGTAATTATCATTGTTGCTGCACCAACACCAGATTGCCCACCTAAAAGAGATACTGCAATCATTGTTGTCAAAGATGCTGCTGCATTGTTTACTAAATTGTTTCCAATCAATATGGAACTTAACAGTCTATTGGGGTCGTCTATTAGTTTTTGAATTTTGTCTGCATTTTTCACATTTTCTTCTACCATATTACGCAGTTTAATTTTGTTTAGTGATGTTAATGCTGTTTCTGATGCAGAAAAAAATGCAGAACCACATACCAAAATCAATAAAATTAATATAAGCCACCAACTGCCGGGGTCTTCCACTGAAATCACACTCCTAAAAAATATAAATCATAATTGTATTACTTACATGTTAAAACATTATAACAGAAATATTTGCAGAATGCAAATATTTCTACATTTTTGCAACACCTGTACGAATTGCAGCCTCTGCAACCGCTTTTGATATCGCTGATACAACCCTTTTATCAAAAGGAGAAGGTATGACATAATCTTCTTTTAACTCTTCCTCTGTAATTAAATCTGCAATGGCATACGCTGCCGCTAATTTCATTTCTTCATTAATATCTTTTGCTCTCACATCTAATGCTCCTCTGAATATTCCCGGAAAAGCAAGCACATTATTGATTTGATTTGGATAATCAGAACGTCCTGAACAAGCAACTTTTGCTCCTGCTGCTTTTGCCTCATCTGGCATGATTTCAGGAACAGGATTCGCCATAGCAAATATAATAGGGTCTTTTGCCATTGTTTTTATCATTTCTGCTGTTAACAGTTTTGGTCCAGATACACCAATAAATACATCTGCACCTACTATAACATCTGATAATGTTCCTTTTTTATGATAAGGGTTTGTTATATTTGCTAATTCTGTAAATGCTTTATTTTCATAAATTTCTTCACTATGAATTGCTCCACTACGGTCAACCATAACAATATCTTTTATGCCAGCATTTAAAAGCAATTTCGCAATCGCTGTGCCTGCACTGCCTGCACCAGAAATGACAACAGAAACTTCACTTTCTTTTTTACCCACAATGCGTAATGCATTTTTTAATCCCGCAAATACAACTACTGCTGTACCATGCTGGTCATCATGAAAAATAGGAATGTCTGTTACTTCTTTTAATTTTTTCTCAATTTCAAAACATCTTGGTGCAGAAATATCTTCTAGATTGATGCCACCAAAACTTCCTGAAAATAAACTGATTGCTTTTACAATTTCATCAACATCTTTTGAACGAACACAAAGAGGAATAGCATCAATATCTGCAAAACATTTAAAAAGTGCTGCTTTCCCCTCCATAACAGGCATACCTGCCTCTGGACCAATGTCCCCTAATCCTAATATTGCTGTGCCGTCTGTAATCACTGCAACAGTATTCCATCTTCTTGTCAGTTCAAAAGATAATTCTGGATTTTTTTGTATTTCAATACAAGGTTGTGCAACGCCTGGTGTGTAGGCAATGGAGAGTTCCTCATTGTTTTCTATTTTTGCCCTGCTGATTACTTCTACTTTCCCCTTCCACATTCTATGCGCTTCTAGTGCTTTTTGTTTCAAATCTTCCATTTGTTATGCTCCTCTTTGTTTTTTTCTATTTCTTCCGCTAATTCACTCAGGTATACCCATCTTTGCATAGTATCCTCTAATATTGTTTCTATTTCTTGTTTTTGTAAAGTAATTTCTTGTAATTTCACGTAATCACTTGCACATTCACATTCTTGTTTTTCTATCTCCTGTAATTTTTGTTCCAAATCGCTTATGGTATCTCCTATTGTTTCATATTCTCTTTGCTCCATATAAGTCATTTTTTTGACTCTTTGTGTTCTCATTTGTGTATTTTGTTTTTTTACTGTGGGGGTTTGTTCTACAATATCATGTTCCGCTTTTTGTTTATAATCACTATATCCGCCCTCATATTGTTTTATATTTCCATTCTTTTCAAATGCAAATATTCTGTTTGCAATTTTATCCAAAAAATATCTATCATGAGATACTGTGATGACAGCACCAGAAAATGTATCTAAATAATTTTCTAATATGGTGAGTGTTTGTATATCTAAATCGTTTGTTGGCTCATCTAAAAACAATACATTAGGTGCTTCCATAAGCACTTTTAATAAATAAAGTCTCCTTTTTTCACCACCTGATAATGTGGATATGGGACTTCTTTGCATATCCAATGAAAAAAGAAATTTTTCAAGCATTTGTGATGCTGTAATTCTGCCGTCCGCAGTGGGAACATATTCCGCAATATCTTTGATATAGTCAATTACTCTTTGTGACTGCTCCATATTTTCATTTTCTTGAGAAAAAATACCGACTTTAACTGTTTCTCCTATCTCGATTGTACCACTATCTGGACTTAATGTACCTGTCATCATTTTAACAAGTGTTGATTTCCCACACCCATTTTTCCCTACAATACCAATTCTATCATGACGCAGTATAGTGTAACTAAAATCATTGATATATGTGATGTTATCATAACTTTTTGAAATATGTTCTGCTATAATAATTTTTTTACCCAAACGTGAAGAGGCTGCACTGATTTCTACATTTCCTCTTTGCTCTGGTGCTTTTTGTGAAGCAATTTCTTCAAAACGCTGTAATCTTGCTTTTTGTTTTGTGCTTCTTGCTTGTGCACCTCTCCTTACCCATTCCAATTCTGTACGTAAAAAATTTTGTCTTTTTCTTTCTCCAGCCTGTAATAGTTCTTCCCTTTCTGCTTTTAACTCTAAATATTTACTGTAATTACCTTCATAGGGATATAATTTTCCTTGTTCTAATTCTATTGTACGATTTGCTACTCTATCCAAAAAATATCTGTCATGCGTTACCATTATCAATGCTTTTGTATAATGAGAAAGATGCTTTTCAAGCCATTCTACGGTATCGTTATCAATATGGTTCGTTGGTTCATCTAGTATCAATAAATCTACTGGAGAAATCAATACTCGTGCTAATGCTACTCTTTTTCTTTGTCCTCCTGAAAGTTGAGATGCCTGCTGTTGAAATTGTGTAATTCCCAATTTTGTTAATATTGTTTTTGCTTCACTTTCTAATGACCATGCTTTTTGTTTATCCATTTGCTCTGTTAATATTGCAACTTGCTTTTCCCAATAAGCATCAGAAGGGTCAGATAAATTATTTGTAATTGCTGTTTCGTAATCTCTTACCAGTTTCATTGTTTCGTCATTGCTTTCAAATACTTGCTGTAATACAGTGCCTTTATGATGAAATGCTGGGCTTTGTGGCAAATATGCTATTTTTAAACCATTCATTGTAACAATTTGACCACTATCCCCTTTTTCTACTCCCGCTATGATTTTAAGTAATGTGGATTTTCCTGTACCATTTACACCAATAATACCAATTTTATCGCCCTCATTAATGCCAAATGTAATATCATCAAAAAGTATTTTATTTCCAAAACTTTTATGGAGTTTTTCTACTGTCAATATATTCATATATCGTTGCTCCTTTTATTTACTTGCCATATTGCTGCATTGCTTTAAAAACGGTTTCATATGCTTGTTTTGGTACAATAGAAATTTTATCAGACTGCCTTTCTAAATAATAAACATGAGCACCTTCCTCTACAATAGACGCAACCATAAATGCCCTATCTAATGTTTGTGCACCAGCTACAACACCATGATTTGCTAATAGACAAGCATAATTTTTACCAAGTGCTTTTACTGTTTCATCAGCAAGTTCTTTACTTCCTGGATAAGCAAATGGTGCTATTTCTATTTCTCCAGAGCCTGCTAAACCCATTTCTGTTAGTACAGCAGGTATTTTTTCTCCTTGGGAAGCAAGTACAGTAGCATACAATGAATGGGTATGTATTACAGCGTTAATATCTTCTCTGGCATGATATACCGCCAAATGCATAGGCAACTCCGAAGAAGGTTTTTTATTATTTTCTAAATATATATTACCCTCTAAATCTGTAATACAAATATCTTTTTCTGTCATATCTTCATAAGATGCACCAGAAGGTGTAATTGCTACAATACCTTCTTTTCTGTCTATCATACTAATATTACCAAATGTACCTGAAACTAATCCTGATGCTACAACTGCTTTTGCTGTTTTTAGTACTTGCTTTTGCATTTCAAATAAACCTTTTTTGTCATGAGGTTTTTTCCCTTCTCTGAGTGCTTTTAAACTTTCTGAATAAGGTGGATAAGCAACTCCTTTTTCTGTAATAATTGCTGTAATATTTTGATGAGGTGTTACATCAAAAGCTGGATTGAATACATTTACATTTGTTGGTGCTGTTTGTTTTTCACCAAAATGACGCACTTCTTCTGCATCTCTTTGCTCAATGGGTATTTCTTCTCCTGTTTCCATATCAAAATCAATTGTGGAAAGAGGCGCAGCAATAAAAAATGGTATATTATGTTCTTTTGCCAATATAGAAAGACTATAAGTACCAATTTTATTTGCACTGTCTCCATTTTTTGTAATACGGTCTGCTCCTGTAATGACAGCTTGTACCCATTTGTTTTTCATGACAACACCAGCCATATTATCACATATTGTTGTGACATCAATGCCACTTTGAGAAAGTTCCCACGCTGTTAGACGACTTCCCTGCAAAAGTGGTCTTGTTTCATCTGAAAATACTTTAATATTTTTTCCTCTTTGTTGCATAATATATGCAGGCGCAAGTGCTGTTCCATACATAGATGTTGCTAATGCTCCTGCATTACAATGTGTCAAAAATGCTTTAAAATCCGTAATATTTTCTAATATATCAGCACCATATTCTCCTATTGCCTTGCACGCTGCAATATCTTCTTCCAACATTTGTTGTGCTTCCTGCAATAACTTCTGTGTCATTTCAGATATTGTTGACTGCTTTTGTAAATGACATTTCCAAATGCTTTTTGCTTTTTGTTTCATTCTCTCTATTGCCCAATGAAGATTAACCGCAGTTGGTCGTGCTGTGTCAATATAATCACCTATCTCTATTACTTTTGTTAAAAAATCATCTACAATAACATTTTTTGTTTGTGACCAATTTTTTATACCAATATAAACGCCGAATGCTCCAGCAAGTCCTATTGCAGGCGCACCCCTTACTTCTAACTTTTTAATGGACTCCCATACTTCTTCTATTGTTTTCATTTCTTTTACAATGCACTGTTCTGGTAATTGTGTTTGGACTAATATCATTACTTTGTCATTTTCAAACCATATCGGTTTTGGTAACATTTTTTACACTCTCCTTATACAAGTAAATATAGCCTCGCAATATACGAGGCTAATGGATAAATTATAAATTATACTGCTGCCAATGCTTTGATAGACGCAATAAAATCTGCATATTCTTGTGTATCTTTCATATCATCTAATAAATTGCCAAACCTCTGTTTTGGTTTGCCATGTGCTTTAAAAAAGTCTGTGCAAAGTGTTGTTACTTCTACTGCTTTATCTGCTTCAATTCTGCAAATTTCTTCCCCTATCATTGCCTCTCTGCCGAATCTTCCACCTATAAATACTCTTAATCTGCCCTTTGGTGCACCCATAAATCCTAAATCGTTTAATTGTACTTTTGCACAGTTATTTGGACAGCCTGTTACATTGATTTTAAATTTATGTGGTAAAGCCATAGGATAAAATTTGTCATGCAATTCTTTACAAATTGCTTGTGTATCTACCAAACCAAATTTACATACTGTACCTTTGCAACATACAAGAGGACGCACTCTTGCACCTGTTCCACCATAAGATAAACCGAGTTTGTCCATTTCTTCTTTCATTGGAGCAATGTTTTCATAAGGAATACCTACAATTTCAATGTTTAAACGTACTGTAACAGCGCCAATTCCCTTACCATACTTTTCAGCTAATATTGCAACATTTTTTAAATCTTCTGCTGTTGCAAGCCCTGCTGGAAATACAATACGAAGAACAAATTGTTCTTTATCTTTCATTAACAAAAAGCCTTCCCCTTTTAATGCAGCTAATTCTTCAGCTGTTAAATTTACCATATATCAATTACCTCCTTTTTGCACTTTTTATAGCATAAACTTATATTCATTATACCATAATAAGGTTATTTTTCAACATATTTATTCCCTATATAATAGATATTTATACAGTTCACAAATAAACTAAAAAAGCCATTTATTGAAAAAATATCAATGAATGGCTTTTTATTTACATCAATTCTAAATCTTGCTGTGATATTACCATATGCTCATTGCTCTCTGTGCATACAACGTACTGAGGTGAAACATCTTCAACAAGAGAATATACATAATTATTTAAGTCATGTATCACGCCAACATCTTGCCCTGTTGTTTTGCATACTCCCTCATATAGTATAAAACAATTCCATTTTTCACTCCAACTTAATGTTTCTACAACAAAACGGCTCTCTACAATTTGAAATGTATTATCTTCTGGTAAATTTATGCTGTCCTCTACATTTGATATACTATACTCTTGCGCTCTATAAATATATAATATAATTTTATCAACATTGTTCCATGTTAAATTACAGTTTTGTTGTGCTTTTTCCCATTGCTTATTTTGAGAACTACAATCTATCCATGCATTGTTCCAATATGCTTTAATATTATATGGTGTATTTAATACTTGAGAATAAAAATTTCCATTCCATAAATATCCTTTTAAAAAGTCGCTTGTCTCATAAATTCCTGTTGCCATGTCTACTTGTTCCCTAAACAATATCAATGTATTTTTTGATATTGGTTCTAATATAAAATTTACTTCTACAATTTCATAATATCTTCCAAGTACAGAGGATATTGTGCAAAAATCTCCATATTGTTCATATATTGCAGCAAGTGTATTATTTTTATCAAATTGTACTAATATCAATATAAAATTTGTATCATTATTTAATAAATTTTTTTCAAATATTTTGATTTCTCCTTGACAATTTTCTTCTGATAATGTACCAGCATCACAAGCCGTTATAATAGAATGTATAATCAATGATTTGTTTTCAGGTTGTGTACAATTTTTAATGCAAGACATAGATAATTTATTTTGCTGATTTGGCATATGCATTCTCCCCAAACACGTTATATTTATTTTAAAAGTTTTTTTCTATTTTTAGTGTATGCAATATTATTCTATATTATTACAAATTCTATACTTCTATCAAAAATATATTATAATTACAAGCATTGACACAATTCTTTACAGTATATTATAATTTGATAGAAATAGAAAAATTTTAATAAAGGAGGAATTATTTTGAAGTGTTTGAAAAAATTATTTTCAATACTTTTGAGTGTTATCATTGCGTGTCCAGTATATACAATGTATTTGCCAAACATTGCTATCGCCTCAGAAAACAACGCAATGATGATACAAAGCGACGCTTCTATTGCCTTGACTGTAAAATTTGATTTACCTCAGTCATTAGACACAATTAAAAAGCGTAATATGAAATTAAAATTGACTAAAAATGAAGAAAATGCAACATTTTCATTCAACACAGCAACAAAAACAGGAACAGGATTTCAATATGCTTCTGCGGAAGTTGTGGCAAAAAATAAAAATGGTATAGAACTAACTACAGAATCACTGATTGGTAGTTATGATATGATGGTTTCTCATCTGGAAACTGGAAATTATACCATTGAATTGAGCGGAGAGGGTTTTGCAACATTTACACAAAATATTTCGTTATTTGATTACAGTCAGCATATTGTTGTAAGTACATCAAATGGAACATTTTCTTTGGGAGATATCAACAATGATGGTGTTGTTGATGAAAATGACAGAAAAATACTTTCTAATGAATTAGGACAAAAAAATAGTACTGCTTTATATGACCTGAATGGTGATGATATTGTTGATATTTCTGATATCGCTTATATACATTACAATATAGGAGTTTCTGGAAATGCTCAAAAATATGAGACAGCCGCTATTGTTAGTGCATCTCTTGATACAAATGAACTCTCCATACAAGGTAATGTTCAAAATTTATTCAATGGTAAAGAAGATATTACATTTTCAAATACAAACAGTACTGATATTATTATACCTATTACATTTCAAAATAGTGTTGAAATGAGTGAAATTGTATTGACAAGTCCTTATGGTGCAGGCGCTGTTGTTGCTGGAACAGCAATATTAGAATTGGCAGACGGCAGTACAGAAGAATTTCATTTCGATAATGAAGCACCTAAAAATGTTCATGCAATAGGTAAGTTGATAGATAAAAGTACTGTAACAATCAATTTGGGTAAAAAGGTTGCCGTAAAAAAAGTAACAATTAAAGTAACAAAGGTGATTGGACAAGATGGTATACCACAATATATTAAACTTACTCAAATACAATTTTTAAAAGATGTAATATTAGATGATGCACAAAATATTGACAGTAAAGTAAAAGGACTTTCTGCAACACCAAAAGATGGAGCAGTTGGATTGAAATGGAACGCTGTAAGTAATGTTACAAATTATGTGATTCACTATGGTACAGACAAAAATAATTTGAATCAAAGTACAACAACTAACACTACAACAGCAGAAGTAAGTGGACTTAAAAATCTTACAACATACTATTTTCAAGTGACCGCATCAAATGGACAGTGGAAAGGTACACCATCGGATATCATTTCTGCTATACCAGAAGCTTCCAAAATACCAGGTGCGCCTTCTAATATTAGCGTTACACCTGCAAATGAATCTTTGCGTATTAGCTGGGGAAAAACAAAAGATGCCTCTTATTATCAAGTGTATTATAGAAAACAAGGCGAAAGCAATTTTATACAATTTGGCAAAAATATAGAAAATACAAATAGTGTCATTACAGGGCTTGTAAATGGTACAATATATGAAATTGCAGTAAAAGCCGGAAATAGTAAAGGTGTTGGTCCTTATTCTTCTACTGCATTGGGTACACCAAATTCAGAAAATTTTGACCCCCCTGCTTTCCCAACAGAAGGACGTATTGACAGAAGTGAAATAGAATCTATCGTCATTGCTGATAAAAATAATGTAGATAAGAATCTTTGTCCTAATTTTGAATTAGAGCATGTTGTTGATAATGATGCAAATACATATTGGGTAGCTGGTAGTTGGACAAGAAATAGTGCAATTACATATACATTTAAAACACCTCATGATATGAATTATATATTGTTTGCACCTTATTTGGACGCAAAACATACCAAAGTAATTAACCGCTATTCTATTACAGCAGTAGATGATACTGGTAAAACTGTTTTAGGTAATATTGTAACAGATGATAAAGGAAATCAAAAAGTTGTAGGATTTAGCAGAAAAGCTGGAGCATTAACAAAAGATAATTATATTGTTATGACATTCCCAGAAATTAAAAATGTAAAAAGTATTACTGTGGAATTAGCAGAAATAGAAGGCGGTGGAGCACGTGTAAGCATTTCAGAAATCGCATTTTATGACGCTGACAAACTTTCCTCTGAAATTGCCTCACTCTTTTCTGATAATGCATTTACAACATTGAAATCTGATGTAACACAATCACAAATTCAACAATTATCAGATAGATTGACACAATTAAGTGTTTTCTATATGGACGTTGATTTATTAAAACAAGAATTGGAATTGGCTCAAAAACTTTTATCTGGAGATAACAGCAATATAGGCGTGATAAAAAGTGATTTCCAAAGTCGAAGCGGTTCATTTGATAGCCAATATAAACAAGGTGCAAGTGATTTACAACCTGTGGGAGTTTCTGCGCTTGCCGAATCTACAACAGCAATTTATGCAGAAGTGCCTAATGACAGCCCTGTTTTTATTGTACCTACACAATATTATGGAGAATCTGGCATTTGGAAAGGAAAAGCTGTTCAAATTGAAAATGGACGTAATTATATTATTGTGGATAAAATAGGCTCTCTTGCTGATACTAGAGGTGGTATGCTTTATATTACTTATGCTGGAAGTCAGCCAGAAAAAATAAAACTCCATATTATGGAAAATGATACAACTTTTGCGATACCAGTATTGGAATTATCAAAATGGTATGATATGTCAGAAGAACAAAGAAAATCAGTAATACAAAATTATGTGAATACACTTTCTAATCATGTTAACAATTTGGATAAAAGCAATTTAAAAATAAATATTAAAAATGCTACTGAAATTTCAACACCAAGTGTATTGCTTTCATTGCCTGCTGATCAAGTTCTTGCTGGATTAAATGGTGTATCTAATGATGAAGTAAATACTATGTATCAAAATGTACTTGCTTGGGAAGAAGTCCTTTTTGTAGCAAATAAAGTACAAGGTATTATTGATGCAGATATTCCTTTTTCTGGATATCAATATCCTATGACTGTTCGCCAAAATATTCGTTATATGAGAATGTTTGCAGGTGCATTTATGTATGCGGCTGGAAATCATGTTGGTATTGAATATGGCTCTGCGTCTGCACTTGTCTGTGGAAAACCAACATCTGCAAATACAGGTAGTAGTAATGGTCTTTTTGGTTGGGGTATCGCTCATGAAATTGGTCATAACATGGACAAATTGGGTAAGGCAGAAGTTACAAATAATATTTATTCCCTTGCTGTACAGGCATGGAATGGAAACAACATGGCAACAGATACCCGTTTGACAAAAAGTAATAAATGGGATTCTATATATAACAAAGTAGCTGTTGGACGGGAAGGTGTTGCAAATGATGTATTTGTGCAACTTGGTATGTATTGGCAACTTCATTTAGCATATGATGATGCTGGAAGTCCTTTGAAATTTTATAATGAATTTTTCAAAAAATGGAAAGCTGGAGAATACAATGGTAAAACTTATGGCGAAAGAGTTGCTTTAATTGCATCTGATGTGGTACAAAAAGACCTTTCAGAATTCTTTACTCGTTGGGGAATGGTTTTAAGTGCAGATGTAAAACAAACATTGCAAAAATATTCAAAAGAAAATCGTGCAATATGGTATTTGAATGATAATTCTTATCAGTATAGGCTTTCTGGAGGGAATGCAAATAACGGTACTACTTCTATTACAGCACAAGCAAATGATAATGTTGTTACAATCACATTATCTAATACAGACAATGCTTCATTGTTGGGATATGAAATTATTAGAAATGGTATTCCGATTGGTTTTACAACTACAAATACTTATAATGATGATTTGGGTGCAGCGAATAATTTAGCTTATACCTATTCCGCTATACCAGTTGATTTGTTGGGTAATATGGGTGCAGAAGTGACAGCAAATGAAATTAGAATTGCATATGATAAAAAAATTGACGCTGATAACTATGATATATCTCGTGATGATAGTGGCATTACTATCACAATGAAAGGAAATGCTGTTCCTGTAACAGGTATTATATCCTCTACTGGTGGCAATATCACAATTAAAGTAAAAGCAGATAAACAACAATCTGAATGGACAACAGCAAAACAAGGACATATTGATGCAAATACACCAGTTTATTTTAATAAACCAGGTGCAGAAAGTTCCGATACTCGTATATGGACTTATGATGTTGCTGTAATGCATATAGAAGGTATTACTGGAGATGTTGAACTTTTAGATTATCCTGGCGACCGTATTGATTTTTATAGTTATGACAATGCCAATGTTGCTAGATTGGCACATGATTATCAATATGGTGATGGTTCTGATGATGTGATTAAAAAAGGTACTTTAGTAATATTAGGTAATTATAGAGGAAATCCTGGATATAATACTGTAGAAATACAAGCAAAGTACAACACTACAGCAGAAGCGGCAGAAACAGAAAAACCAGAAACCGCTATAGAACGACCTATGAATGGTTACGCTTTGCTTTTGAGTGAAATTCCAAAAGATGGTGCTGTAAGTGATACAAGCGATGGATTCTTTATATTTGTTCCAGATATGGAAGCTGAAAAAGAATTAAATCAGTCTAGTAATGTAACAGATAATTTACCTATGGAAATTAAAGCATTACTTTGCAGAACAGATGTTCCAGAAAGCGATAGTAATAGTCGTGTGACAAGTCAAACGCTTTGGATAAGTTTCCCTGATGATACTGTGCCAAATGCAGATGGTACAACAAGTCAAAATGGTATCCCTATTGTTACACTGAAATCTGATGAAAATTATAGCTATAGTAATGCTGAAGCTGAAAACAATGATAAAAATGTTTCTACAATAAACGAAAATGTTGATAATGTTGTATCTGATAATGAAGATAATACTGATGAAAATGATATTATCACAAATACAGAAAATACAAATGATACTGCTAATATAGACAACGCAGATAATGATAATACAGATATAGAAGAACCTCCTATCGGAAGTGATACAGAATTACAAGAGTCCATTGTTTTAGATGAACAATAATATAAAAATATACTTTGGCGGAAGCAATTCTGCTAAAGTATATCTATTATTCAATTAGAAAGGAAAAAAGGAAAATTTATGAAAAAAAATATTTTTTTATTTTTACCATTTACTTTTTTATTTGTATTGCTTTTGATGGTTACAGCATTTGCCTCATCTCCTTCTATTGCAATCTCTTCTAAAAGTAATGGGAAAAATCAACAATTAACATTAAATGATGTATCTGATGACTGCTATGGTTTGGAAATGACATTGACAACAGACACAAAAAACGATAAACAATATGAAAATGATAATGGAAATGATATATATACTACATACACTCAAAATGGTTCAGATATTACATTATATATTGTTTCTAAAAATACACCTTTAAATGAACAAAAAAATATTGTAATAGGAAATGTTACATCAGATGATTCATTTACTATTGAATCTGCTTCTTCATTGAAATTGCTTGATAAAGATTTCAATAAAACACAATATGATACAGTTCGTATTTCTGGTAAAAGTCAAAGTAGTTCTAGTGGCTCTCATTCTTCCAGCTCTAGTAAAAAATATGATGTTGATATTTCAAATGCTATAAAAAATGGTTCTATTACTGTAAGTTCTAATTCTTCTCGCAAAGGAGAAATCATAACAATTACTGTAAAACCTCAAAATGGCTACGAATTATACAGCATAACCGCATTGGATGAACAGGACAAAGAATTAAAATTAACAGAAAAACAAAATAATCAATATACTTTTGTTATGCCTTCTTCTGATATTTTTATAAAGGCAGAATTTACACAAACAGTATCACAAACACCGCCAACAAATAACAGTACAAATAATAATACTTCTTTTGAAAATATTGTATTGCCTTTTACTGATGTGAATGCATATGATTGGTATTACAATTCTGTAAAATATGTGTATGCAAATAATATGATGGCTGGTACAGATACTACAATGTTTAGTCCTAATGTTACAACTACTCGAGCTATGATAGTTACTATATTGCATCGTTTAGATGGTAACCCCAATGCAACAGCCTCCAATTTTATAGATGTGGAACAAAATCAATATTATACAAATGCTGTTGCTTGGGCTTCCGCAAATGGTATTGTTTCTGGCTATGGTAATGGAAATTTTGGTCCAAACGACACCATTACTCGTGAACAAATGGCAGCTATATTATATCGTTATGCGCAATATAAAGGTTATGATACTACTCAAAAAAATAATTTATCTAATTATATTGATGCAAAAGATATTAACGCTTATGCTGTTGAAGCATTACAGTGGGCAAATCAAGTAGGTATGATTACTGGTGTTACAGATACTACATTAGTTCCAAATGGTAGTGCAACACGTGCGCAGGTTTCTTCTATATTGATGAGATTTTGCCAAAATATTGTAAAATAATAAATAATAAAGGGGAACTTTTTGTAAATAAAAAAGTTTCCCCTTTTTTTGTATATTCTCTTTAAAAAATAAGCAGTATGATTTTTTATCACACCGCTTATAAAAATATTATTATTCGTCCCAATTATGATAAACATTTTGCACATCGTCATCATCATCTAACAAATCAAGTATTTTATTCATTTTTTTAATTTCTTCTTCTCCTGTCAATTCTGTATATGTTTGAGGAATCATTGTTACTTCTGCACTTGCCATAGGTATACCAGACTGCTCTAATGCCTCTCTTACAGCAGAAAAATCATCAGGTGATGTTGTGATTTCGTAGCTATCTTCTTCAGATGCAACATCTTCTGCACCAGCCTCTATCGCTAAAAGCATCATTTCGTCTTCGTCCATGTCCACTTCTTCTTTATCTACAACAATTAAACCTTTTTCATCAAACATAAAAGATACACAGCCACTTGTGCCCATATTGCCGCCACCTTTTGTAAATGCATTTCTAACATTTGCAGCTGCTCTATTTCTATTGTCTGTTAATACTTCTACAATAATAGCGACGCCATTTGGTCCATATCCTTCATATACTACTGTTTCATAATTTACATCATCGCCACCACCAGCAGCTTTTTTAATACTTCTGTCAATGGTATCATTGGGCATATTATTTGCTTTTGCTTTTGCAATGACATCACGCAGTTTTCCATTATTTGCAGGGTCTGCACCGCCCGCTTTTACAGCAACAGCTATTTCCCTTCCTAGCATAGTAAAAATTTTACCTTTTTTTGCATCATTTTTTTCTTTTTTGTGCTTGATGTTTGCAAATTTAGAATGTCCTGACATAAAAATCCTCCTTAAAAAATGAACTTATTACAAAATATATTTATCTGTATTTTTACAGTAAAATAACATTAGTTTTCTATGATTTCCATTTTATTATCTATCCATGTGCCGTAAAAAGATGGTTCTTCTGTAATGACTGCACGGTTTGCTGTTACATCTATTATTTTTTTTAAAAAAGCGTCACCTTGCTCAAATTTTACTAACACAATGTAGCTAACATTTTCTGTATATATGGTATCGTATAATTCATATCCATTTTGCAGTATTTCATATTGTACTTTTCCAGAATCCGTATAGGATATTGTGACACAAAACTTTCTATATAATACAACATTACAAATACCAGCAGAGAATAAACCCTCTTTTGCTGATTTTCCATAAGCCCTTACAAGTCCGCCTGTTCCTAAAAGAGTACCTCCGAAATATCTTGTAACAACAATCGCTGTATTTTTGATATCTTCTCTTTGTAACACATCTAACACTGGCATACCTGCTGTACCTTGTGGCTCACCATCATCACTAAAACGCTGTATTTCATTTCTTTCACCAATTTGATAGGCAAATACATTATGCGTTGCGTCCCAATATTTTTTTTTCATTTCCTCTATAAATTCTCTTGCTTGCTGTTCTGTTTTTACAGGACGTATTGTCGCAATAAAACGAGACTTTTTTTCTACAATTTCTGCTTGTCCTTGTTTTATTACTGTTTTATATTGTTCCAGCATGAAAATATTCTCCTTTATTTATCCATTTAAAAATGTTGTATAAAAAATAGTTTTCTGCACATTCTATATGTGAAGCAACAAATGTACAATGTACAAAATGATAACAAATATTAAAAACATTGCTTCATTATACACTCATGCTAACAACCTTTTGAAAAACAATAAATCACAAGGAGGAATTCATATGCACAAAACATACAGAAATTTAGCAGATTTATTATTGAACTGTGATTCTGCTCAAAAATTTTATAACAATTTATCTCTCCATTCAAAATTAGAAATAAAAGAAAAAGGCTCTCATTTGCAGACAGAATCTGATTTGCGTTCTTTAGCAAAAACAATTTCAGAACAGTAAAAAAAATAAAAATTTGCAAAATTTGATAAAAAACACTAACATCTTACCTTTATTCACAATAATATGCCCCTTGTTATAAGGGGCTTATTTTTTTTGCAGTTTTTTTAATGTACCATCTGGCTCTTTAATATAAGTATTGTCTAATATATCAGTCATACCAGCACGAAATTGTTTAATGTATTCTTTTCTAAGTTCTTCTCTTTCTTGTATTTCCTGCTCTGTCAATCCTTCTGATTTTTGTTTTTTTGCCAAAGCATTAATACGTTCTAATAAATTTTTCATTGATTTACTCCTCTGGTTTTTGTCCAGTTCTTCTTATCTGTCTATGTCTGGAACGCATTTCTTCTCTTGCTTTTCTTCTTTTTTCAAAACTGGATTCTTCTGCTTCTTCTTTTTTTGGCTCTTTTTGTTCTGTATCGTCACTTTCTTTTATCTCATTAATATTGTTTTCTTCTGTTTGATTCGATATTTCTTCTGCTTGTTGTTGCTCTTGTTGTTGCTCTTGCTCCAGCATATCCTCTGGCAAAAATGCCTCCATAGGTGATTTTGGAGCATTTTTTTTGCGTTTTTGTATTTCTTTTTCTTTTGTTTTTTCATTTTGCTTTTCGTTACGTTTCTCGTTCTGTTTTTCATTTTCGTTTTTCTCATTTTCTTTTTCTTTTTTAAACAAAGAGGATAATATATTATTTTGTTTCTTTTCTGCTTCTTTTTCTGCCAATTCTTGTTTCAGTGCCTTATAGAGTTCTATTATTTCGTTATCTACTTTAAAGTGAATTGCTTTTTCAAAAAACTCTAGAGCATAATCCTTTTTATCCCTTTTTAGAGCATATTCCCCACAAATTTTATAAAGATTTGCATTTCTGATATTTTGGCTATTTTCTGCTTTAGGTAAGTACTTCTTTGCTAAAGCAACATCACCAAATTCTGCCTCAAAACAAGCATAACTATCATAACACCAATACATATCGCCTACTTTTTCAATAGCAAGCTCAAAAAGCGCTCTGATTTCACGTATTCTTGCCTCCAGAAGTGTTTCATCTTTTCTTAATAATTCAATTTTGTCTACTGCATTATTTACATAGGCAATAGGATAATACAAACGATTTAATGTATTTTTTTCTTCTTGTAAATCAATAGCATTTCCTCTAAAATCATACTGTAAATATAATCCGCATGGGAATTTCCACTCAATGGTATTATTTGTTACTTCTAATGTACTTTTTAAAATTTGTTCAGAATCCATATCAAAATATTTTTTATATATAAAACTGCCTTTTTGTGTGTCATATATAAAAAGGTAATACCTGCCCTCTTTTTTATAAAGCAGTATTGTAAATGGTTCGCAAAAATAATTTGTAATAAATTGTATTTCGCTATCGTCTATTTCTAATACAGTATTGTCTTTTTGTCCAAAATCAAACAAGTAAAATTTTCCATCTAATGTAAAAAGAGAAAAAGACCCTGTATTTGTTACATATGCTGCTTTAAAAGGTGATTTTGTAATGACTTTATATAATGGACGTTCCCTATTGAAAAAAACGTAGCAGTCCACTGGTACTTTTTTGCCATAAGAACCAACTGCCATAACATATTTATCATTTTTGGATTTTGCTACAAGTGTCCCTTTAAACATCATATCAATACTACGAAATGTCACTATATTTTTGTCATCTATTTCTAAAAAATCAGTTTTTACACGAGGCTTTTGTTGATAAAATGGAAATATACTACTGATAGATTTTTCTTGATTTTCTGCTTGTTTTTTATCTCCTATCAACTTTCTTTTTAAACTACCAAACAATGTTCTTTTGGGCTGTGTTTGTTTATGTATTTTATTATCAATGTATCTTTCTGCCTCTTGCAAACTGATTCCAGAATAATAGGCAAGTACTTCAATGCCATACTCTTTATTTTGTTCATAATGCTCCATAATTTCTGTCATATTGATTGCATGACCGTTCACACGTTCTGTTACATCTGTTTCAAGGGGTGTTCTTGGCGGTTGAATATATTGCTTCTTTTCAGTTTCGCCTTCTATCAAAAGACCTCCACATTCTGCACAGTATTTTCCGCTTCCCTCTTTCCCACAATTAGAACAATACACATATAAACCTCCCCTACTATATCATTTTGACTCATATCCTATTTTGGAGTAATATCGTATTCTATCAACAAATGGGACAATATTGTTTCATCAAATATTATTTCAAAATTTACCGTATTCACATTTACAGTAATTTTATAAAGAATCATTTATAACAAAAATAATTTTATATCCCTTAAATAATAGATTTGAGCAAATGTATTCAAAAAATATTATAATACAACAGTTTATGAATTGCAACAGTCAAATGCATTAGAAACACTTGTGTAAGCTATAAAACAACAGAAATATATCACAACTTTTTTACATTATTTTGAATAATATCATATGAAATCATAAAAAAGAGTTGATTTTTTTTATTACTATTGATATAATTACCACTGTCAGTACACTAAGGAGAAATGTCCGAGTGGTTTAAGGTGACAGTCTCGAAAACTGTTGAGGTGAAAATCTCCGAGGGTTCGAATCCCTCTTTCTCCGTTTATATTTATTTGCCGTTGAGTAATCAATGGCTTTTTCTATTTTATTTTTACTTGACACTTTTTATAATATCGTGTTAAATATATAATAATACAGAACAACAGTTCTTAAAAATTGAGGTTATGCATATGAACGAATATCAAACAACAAATTATAATAACGAAAGTATTACTTCTCTAAAAGGTGCGGACAGAGTTCGCCTTCGTCCAAGTGTTATATTTGGTTCTGATGGTTTAGAAGGCTGTCAACATTCTATATTTGAAATACTTTCCAATTCCATTGATGAGGCAAGAGAAGGCTACGGCAATTTAATAGAGGTAACTCGCTACAAAGACCACTCTGTTGCTATAAAAGATTATGGCAGAGGTATCCCAGTAGATTATAATGTAAAAGAACAACAATACAACTGGGAACTTGTATTTTGTGAATTATATGCAGGTGGAAAATATCAAAATAATTCTGGCGAAAACTATGAGTTTAGTTTAGGGTTAAACGGCTTAGGTACTTGTGCTACACAATACTCATCAGAATATATGGATGCTGTCATACACAGAGATGGTTATTGTTATACACTTCATTTTGAAAAAGGAGAAAATATAGGAGGACTACAAAAACAGAAAAGTGATGAAAGCACAACAGGTACATCTATTACATGGCTACCTGATAAAGATGTTTTTACAAATATTGATATCCCTCTATCCTTTTTTCAAGATATATTAAAAAAACAAGCCATTGTAAATGCTGGTTTGACGTTTATATTATATGATGAATTTACAGATACTACCTATACTTATGTTTATGAAAATGGTATTAAAGATTATTTGCAAGAATTAAACCAGCAAAAAGGCTTTACAGACATAAAATATTATGAGCATGAAACAAGAGGTCGTGACAGAGAAGATAAACCAGAATATAAATTAAAATTCCAAGTGGCTTTTTGTTTTAATAATGAAATCAATTTACTAGAATATTATCATAATTCTAGTTTTTTGGAATATGGTGGTTCTCCAGATAGAGCTGTGAAAAACGCTTTTGTATTTGCCATTGACAAATATTTAAAATCAAACAATTTATATAAAAAAGAGGAAAAAAAAATTACATTTAATGATATAGAAGATAGTTTGATATTGGTTATCAATTCTTTTTCTACTATTACAAGCTATGAAAATCAAACTAAAAAATCTATTACAAATAAATTTATACAAGATGCTATGACGGAATATTTACGCCATCAACTCGAAATTTATTTTATAGAAAATAAATTGGAAGCGGATAAAATTACTGCACAGATATTGGCTAATAAAAGAAGTCGTGAAACAGCAGAAAAAACACGTATCAATATACGAAAAAAATTGACTGGTAATATTGATATGAATAATAGAGTTGAAAAATTTGTAAATTGTCGTTCAAAAGATGTGACAAAGCGAGAGATTTACATTGTAGAGGGTGACTCTGCTCTGGGTGCGTGTAAATTGGGTAGAGATGCAGAATTTCAGGCAATTATACCTATACGTGGTAAAATATTGAATTGTTTAAAAGCAGATTATAATAAAATTTTTAATAACGATATCATTACAGATTTATTAAAAGTATTAGGCTGTGGTGTAGAAATTAAATCAAAACATAACACTAATATCAATTCATTTGATTTGGAACAACTTCGCTGGAGTAAAATTATTATATGTACAGATGCTGATGTAGACGGTTTTCAAATTAGAACATTAATATTAACCATGCTTTATAGGCTTGTACCTACATTGATAAAAGAGAAAAAAGTATATATTGCAGAATCCCCTCTTTATGAAATTACTTGTGGGAAAGATACGTATTTTGCTTATTCTGACAGCGAAAAGAATACGATTACAACAAAATTAAAAAATAAAAAATATAAAATTAACCGCTCAAAGGGATTAGGCGAAAATCAGCCCGAAATGATGTGGGAAACCACTATGAATCCAGAAACAAGAAGGCTGATACTTGTTTCTGATGATGAATTAGAAAAAACACAACAAGTATTTGAATTGCTTTTAGGAGAAAATTTAAAAGGAAGAAAAGAATTTATTGAAACAGAAGGTTATCGTTATTTGGATTTAAGCGATTTAAGTTAAAACTTTTGTTTCTCAAGGAGTGAACAATATGCCTAAAAAAACAGCAAAAACACCAGATACACCAAAACAATATTTTATTGAGGAACAAAAAATAACAGATACATTGGAATGGAATTATATGCCTTATGCTATGAGTGTAATTGTTTCTCGTGCTATACCTGAAATTGATGGCTTTAAGCCTTCTCATAGAAAATTACTTTATACTATGTTTAAAATGAATTTATTAAAAGGTGACAGAACAAAATCCTCTAATGTTGTGGGACAAACTATGAAGTTAAATCCTCATGGTGACAGTGCAATATACGAAACACTTGTACGCTTGACAGAAGGAAATGGCGCGTTATTACTCCCTTTTGTAGATTCTAAAGGGAATTTTGGTAAACAGTATTCGCGTGATATGGCATATGCTGCACCACGTTATACGGAGGTAAAACTGGCAAGTGTTTGTCAAGAAATATTTGCTGATATTGATAAAAATACAGTTACATTTGTAGATAATTATGATGGTTCTATGAAAGAGCCTCTTTTACTGCCTACTACATTCCCTAATATATTGGTCAATCCTAATTTAGGTATTGCAGTTGGTATGGCAAGTTCTATATGTAGTTTTAATTTAAAAGAAGTCTGTAAAACAACAATACAACTGCTTAAAAATGAAAATGCAGATATATTATCAACACTGCACGCCCCCGATTTTCCTACCGGCGGACAGTTGATATATAATGAAAATGAATTAAAACGCATTTATGAAACAGGTCGAGGCAACGTAAAAGTTCGTGCAAAATATCGCCATGATGAAAAAAATAATTGTATTGAAATTTATGAAATACCCTATACAACAAATATTGAAGCAATTATGGATAAAATATTCGCTGTTGTGAAATCTGGAAAAATAAGGGATATTACTGATGTACGTGATGAAACGGATTTGAACGGTTTAAAAATTACAATTGATGTAAAAAGAAATACAAAGGCAGATTTACTTATGCACCGCCTCTATCAAATGACTCCTCTTTCTGATACATTTAATTGTAATTTTAATATATTGATAGATAGTAAACCTATGACGTTAGGTGTTCGTTCTATATTAAAATATTGGATAGATTTTCGTATTGGTTCTATTAAAAATCAGTTGGAATTTGATATTACTAAAAAATCTGAAAAGTATCATCTTTTAATTGGACTCTCTAAAATTTTGATGGATATTGATAAAGCGATTTCTATTATTCGTCATACAGAAAAAGAGGATATGGTTGTGCCAAATCTTATGAATGAATTTTCTATTGATGAAAAACAAAGTGAATATATTGCAGAAATAAAATTGCGTAATATCAATAAAGAATATATATTAAAAAGAACAGAAGAATTGGATACTTTAAAACAAGAAATACAAAATTTAAAAGATATCCTCAATAGCGAACAAAAAATAAAAGATGTCATTGCCTCACAATTAAAACAGGTAATCAAAAAATATGGACAAGATAGAAAAACAGAAATTATATCAGAAGATGATATTGAGGAAATTCCAGAACACGCGTTTATAGAGAATTATGGTATTCGTTTATTTTTAACAGAACAAAATTATTTTAAAAAAATATCTCTTGTGTCACTTCGTTCCGCTGGAGAACAGAAATTAAAAGAAGACGACAAAATTATATTTGAAATTGAAACAACAAATAAAGCGGATATTCTTTTATTTTCTAATAAACAAAATTTGTATAAATTAAAAGCAAATGATGTTACAGATACAAAAGCAAGTTCTTTTGGTGAATATCTTTTTAATGTTTTGGGAATGGAACAAGATGAAAAAATAATATATATGACAACAACATATGATTACAGCGGTTTTATGGTGTTTTTCTTTGATAATGGTAAAGCGGTTAAAGTACAGCTTGCAAGCTATGCCACAAAAACAAACAGAAAAAAAATTATAAATGCTTATTCTAATAAAGCAAATATTCTATTTATGAAAAAATTGGAAGAAGATACTGATTTTGTGTTAATAAGAGATGCAGATAAAGCATTGTTGTTTCATACTTCACTACTCCCCTTAACAGCATCTAAAAATGGTGGGGGTATACAGGTATATAAATTGAAAAAATATAGTTGTGTTACAAATGTATTTGAAAAAGAAATATTCGTTTCTGATGATGTAGAGTATTATCGTACACAACAAATCCCTACCACTGGTCATTTTATGCAGGTAGTAGATAAACAAAACAATAGTATTGTATAAATGACTATACCGCTCGTATGAGCGGTTTTTTTATTTTGCTTTCGTTTTATTGATATAACTATACATAATATTATTATAGTAAATATTTAATGTTATAGTTTTGTATTATATCATCATATTGTATTGTATGTATATTCTGATTTCTACAATTATTATTTTTATTTTTTATTGTTTATAAATTTTTTAAAATAAAAAACAGGCATATGCCTGCTTTTTATTTTATTAAAGTTTTTCTACTTTTACAGAAGTATCTACATCTTTATCTGTACAACAGCAATCATTTTCATCAAAATCGTCCCAATCTGTATCCCAATCTTCATCAAAATCTTCATCATCATTCATTTTATTTTTGAGCAAATATACTACTGCAATCAATATTGCAACCAATACTGCTGTTACAATAGCAATAAAAATATACAATGCTCTTTTGTCTTCTCTCTTTTGTATGCCACGTATTGCAGCCTTTATGTCTTCAAGAGAGGTGTTGCTTTCTAAATACTTTTTCATTTTGATTCCTTCTTTCTTTTTTTATTTTAACAGAACTAATGCAATGATATATTCTCTGTTATAGATAATACTACCGATAGCCTCTGAGCATTTTTTTCCTTATAAATTCCTTATTTTTTTTCAATTCTGTATATTCAAAATATGCCTTTTTTAATATTTGTCTTTCATCGTTAAATTTTAATAAATGATATGCTTCATGAAATTTATAAAAACCAGCATCTGCAAAATATTCTTCACTTTGTGGTTTGCAATAAAAAGAATTTGTTGTCATTAAATACCAATGCACTGTTTTATTCACAAAATCTTCATTTCCCTTAAAATTATATTGCGTTTTTCCCACATATTTTATAATACTACCTGTTGCGCCAGATTCTTCTCGTACTTCTCGTAATGCCGTTTGACGATAGGTTTCTCCTGGCTCCACTGTTCCTTTTGGTAGTACCCAACCTAAATATTTTCCATTTTGATTTTTATATAAAAGCAATATTTTCCATCGATAAATGACAACGCCTCCACAGCTAATTGCTTCTACCAAAATATTACCTCCACTTTTTGTACTATTTTTTATCTGCTTTTAGTATACATGGTATTTTATTCTTTTTCAAGTCACATTTGCATAAAAATAATTATTTTTGATGTAATCCCTTTTTAAATGGCGAACGACTTAAAAGTATATTTATTCTTTTTAGTCCAATCGCCCACAAAAATAATACAAATGCTAAAAATGGAATCCATAATAATTTTCTGTCTAAAAATAAAATATAATTATAGATACCATGTAATAAATATGGAACGATAAATGTTTTTATCAAATCTGTTTTTTTATGATAATATTTTGCTAAAGCTAAATAATATCCCATTTCTAAACCAAATAATGCGTGTCCTGGTACAGAAAAAACAGCTCTTGCTAATGCCGTTTCATATCCTCCTAGTTCTTTATGAAATACATATATAATATTTTCTAGCCATGCAAATCCTAACGCTATAAATATACCATATACTATACCATCAAATGGTTCATTGAAATTATCATTTTTAAACACTAAAAAATATAAAAATAAAAATTTTACAGACTCCTCTATTCCCGCAGAACTAAAAAAAGCACTGAAAAACGGTGTTTCAATATGTGGGAATATTCTTTCTAACGTAATGCCTACTGCCCATATTACGATTGTACTATAAACACCATATAAAAGCCCCAAAAACAGCATCATATAAGGCTCTTTTTCATATTTATCTCTTATAAAAATATAAACAATACAAATGGCAACCGGTGCAGAAGCCGCTTGTAATAAACCAGCCAAATACTCCACCATCTTTACTATATATTTATAACATATAGTGTCCAAATTTTTTTAAAATATGTTATTGGTATTTTTGTAGTGCTGCTTGCAATACTTTTCCTGCAATAGGTGTAGCACTTCCTCCTTGGTTTGCATTTTCTATCATAACAGCTATGGCAACTTTAGGATTCTCTGCTGGAGCAAATCCTATAAACCATGAATGGTCACTTCCTGTAGCATTTTCTGCTGTTCCTGTTTTTCCAGCAACTTCTACACCATATATTTGCGCTGCTGTTCCTGTACCTTCTGAAACACAGCTTATCATCATATCTGTTATGGTATTTGCTTCTTCTATACTAATCACCTGCTCTAGTTTTTCAGGTACTGTTGTTTTAGAAATATCACCATTATAATACTGTATATGGTCAACAATATATGGTTTCATCATGATGCCATCATTTGCAATCGCTGATGCTATCATAGCCATATGTAATGGTGTAGCAAGTGTTTTTCCCTGTCCGATTGCTGTTTCTACAATTTCGTTTTCTTCTGATTTTTTTTGTAATGCTACTTGGCTAATATTATGAGCCAGTAAAAAATGATACTCTTTATTAAAATAAAAATCTTCTGCTTTTTTTCTAATATTTTCTGCGCCTACTCTTTTTGCTAGTTCTGCAAAATAACAATTACAAGATGTTGCAATCGCTTTTTTCATGTCTACTGTGCCATGCTCTTTATTATTATAACAATGTATTACTTTATTCTCAAATACAGCTTCGCCAGTACACTCATAAGTAAATTCTTGCCAATCGCTATAATATTCTAACGCTGTTAAAGCAGTTATGACTTTAAATGTAGAACCTGGTGGATAAAGTCCTTGTGTTGCTCTATTTACAAGAGGACTTTTTTCATCATTTTTTAATGTTTCCCAATTTTCTGCTACTGTATTAGGGTCAAAATCTGGATATGCCTGTAATGCTAATATTCTTCCTGTAGATGGTTCTATTACTACAACTGCACCTTTTTTATTTCCTAATATATCTCCTGCAACAGATTGTATATCCATATCCACTGTTAAAACAACATCATTACCCTGTATTGCTTTTCCAGTAAATATACTACTAATTCTTTGTAATACCTCATTATGAGGCGTTTGTAATTCAAAATTTTCTGCTGCCTCTACTCCTGTTTTACCTTTACTGCTGTATCCTGTAATATGTGCTGCCATACGAGAACGATTATATTTTCTATTTCCATTTTCTGTACTTTCTACTAATATATCTCCATTACTATCTCTAATATTGCCCCTCTTTACACTACTATCAGCATAATTTAATCTTGGATTATAACTACTTGAAGAAATTTCTTGTCTATCTATAAATGCTAATTTCGCCATAAATGCTAATATTAAAAAAAACATCAATGTAATGAGCCAAAATATTCTTTGCGCACTTCTTTTCATATTATTCATGGAAGTCATCACCGTCCCATTCGTTCCATTCTGCACTTTCTGCATTTTGCTCTATGGTATTTTGGTAACCTGCTTCATGCTGTTCGCAATAAACATTTACCCATTGTAGTAACCCTATCATCATAATGCTGACAAGTACAGAACTACCTCCATAACTTACAAAAGGCAATGTAACACCTGTCAATGGAATCAATTTGATAACACCGCCTATAATTAAAAATGCTTGAAAAGCAAACATTGTTATAACACCTGCTGCTAAAAGACTATAATATCTCCTTTGGCAACGTATCACAACTAATATTCCTCTAAAAAAAAGCATAATATAAAGACAAACAATTCCCATACCAAATAATATGCCCATTTCTTCACATATTGCTGCAAATATAAAATCACTTTCTACAACTGGAACAGTGTTAGGCATACCCTTCGTTAATCCACTGCCTAAAAGTCCCCATGTTGTTATGGCAAAAAGTGAATTTAATATCTGATATCCTCCTCCATCTATATCTGCCCAAGGATTCCTCCATGCGGCAACTCTTACTCTTACATGGGAAAATAGATGATACGCAAGTGTTGCTGCTGCACTTGCTGCACCCATACCTGCAAAAAATAATATCTCATTTGATGTAGATATATAAAGCATTACCATATATGTCATAAAAAATATTAAAGCACTACCTAAGTCTTTTTGTAATACAAGCAAAAGCACTATACCAGCACTTAATGTGCCTGTAATAAGCAATTCCTTTAATTCTACTCTTTTCCTAAAAACACTCGACAAATAAAATATAAATAAAAATTTGACAATCTCAGAAGGCTGAAATGTTATTGGTCCTATTTTTAACCAGTTTACAGAACCATATTTTGATGTACCAAAAAGTAATGTACTTAGTATCAAAGCATATGATACTATAATATAAACATATTCAAATACTTCAAAACGAGGTATCATTCTTAATATAAATGGTATAAAAAGCATAATGGCAATACCTAATGCCATCCATATTAACTGCTTTACGGCAAGCATAGGTTCTAACCTTTGCAACATAATTAAACTCATATCTAACAAAAATAGCATACCTGTCCAAATAAGAGGACAGCCTTCATAATAAAATTTATCTAACAACATCATGGAAAGTAGTAAAAATGCAAGCCCTGCCACTCCTACTGCTAATGTTTCCATATTGAAAAAAAATTTTCCCGATTCATATGACAGTATTAAAAATGCTGTGATATGAAACCATACAATTAATCCTTTCTGCATTGCTATGGCATGAGAAGGACTTCCTAAATAACCGCCTTGCTCATAGGCAATATATACAATAGCTTGCCATAAAAATAGTACGATATAAAGCAAAAATAAATATCTACTAAATAGTATGATTAAGTCAAACATATATATCCCTCTTATTCTACACCCCTAAAATAATGACCTTTTGTATTACCTTTTTCGCTCATTTCATGGAGTAAAATTTTTGTTTCTGCTGTTGGTACTGTATCATATAATGTCATTTCTGCATAAGCATTTAATATCCTTTCTGTTCTTCTGCTACCTTCTTTTGTAAAAAGCAAGCGAATACTTCCTGTTGTACTTTGTAATATTTCATCATAAAATTTTAATGTAAATAAAGGCTTTCCATTTAATATTGTACAAACACATTGCTTACAATCAGGCATTAATGGAAATTTCATACCTTTTCTATCTTTCAAAAAATATAAATCATCATTATCCTTTTCAGAACAATAAATACCTTCTATTTTTCCTCCTGCATAATTTCCTATCGGACACTGCTGTGTTATCATAAGTGGCAAATAGCCATATACTACCATTTCACAATGTTCATTTGCTATTGCATTGATTTCCTGTAAATTGCTTTCTAATGAAATACAAATATTATCAGCACCCTTTTTTTGCCAATAGTCAACACTTTCTCCATTGAATACATTCATATTATAATCGATTGCTATTTTTTTACCAGTTTGTGAAATCTCTAAAAACTGCCCTGGTGACCTCACTAAAAAACCATCAATATCACTTTTTTTAAGTATTTCTATTATATCTATATATAAATTCTCACATTGCTTTCTTTCAATTCTTGGCAGTGCTGCATATAATTTGATATGGTTACTATGACATTTTTCAATATGCTTACTATAATTTTTTTTGAAATCATCTGTCAACTCATAATATAATATATTTACACGTCTGTCGCTACTTACTACATCAAACTGTTCTCTTGTACTCACAAGCACATTTAATTTTTTTGTTTTTATAATAGGCATTTGTTTTCTTTTTTCTATTTCATACTGTTTCGCTTTTCTTTTTGATTTTTTTAATATTGCTTGTTGTAAAGCATCTGTTGCTGCTCTACGTATTTCATTTATCGCGCTGATACCAATATAAATATTGTCATCTGCTTCTATGTCTAAATTTTGTATTGCAAAAGGCGTTGCACCTGTTTTCATAATCTGCTGTTTTAATTTTTCATGTGAAAGTGCTTGCTTTTGTGCCGATTCTACAATATCGCCTTGCTGATATACCATATTTCCTTTGTTGTCCCAAAGCTGAAAATGTAAATGTTGTCCCTTTTTTGCGCTCAACTTACCATATATAGCTAGTTTTCTATTATCTTTTTCCCATGTCTTTTTTAATGTGTCCTCTAATGCTTTATCATGTGTTTTGTAAACTACATCATTTTTAGTGATATCTCCTTGTATTGATAATGTAATATATTCCCCTGCTTTTGACGCACGAGAAATATTACTTCCTACATGAGGCTCTTTTTGTGTCCAAATTTCAATGCCGTCTCCTGGTACAAGAGGCTCTCTTGTTCTAATAGTCACCTTACCCAGTTTTTCATTATAACTATCTACAAATCCTGTTTTTAGTCCCCATGTTTTAGGACGTTCTATACTCATCATGCTACTACCTGCATTTGTTTTATAATATCCTTCTGTAAAACCGCCCCTATTAAAAAGCTGTGTTAATATTTTTAAATCATGATTATCTACTACATAATTTTCTGGTGACTGCGCATACATATCCAAATATTTTCTATAAATTTGTGTGACGCCTGCAACATATTCTGGACTTTTCATACGCCCTTCTATTTTGAGAGAACACACACCACTTTCAATTAATTCTGGTAATATTGTAATAGTTTGTATATCCTTTGGTGAAAGTATATGTCCCTGCTCTATGGTATCATATTTTTTATATAATGTATAAGGCAGACGGCAAGTTTGTGCGCATCTTCCTCTATTACCACTACGTCCTCCCAACATACTACTCATAATACACTGTCCAGAATAACAAACACACAACGCACCATGTACAAAAACCTCTATTTCTGCCTCTGTATTTTCTGAAATATATTTTATTTCATTCAAATTTAATTCTCTACTTAATACAATTTTAGAAAATCCTTGCTGATATAAAAAATCAACATCTTTTAAATGATTCGTTGTTAATTGTGTACTTGCGTGCAAAGACATATCTGGAAAATATTTTTTAATGAGTTCCGCAGTGCCAATATCTTGCAATATTAACGCATCAACACCTATTTCATAAAGCTGTTTGATATATTTTAATAAATTTTCTAATTCTTTTTGCTTATATAATGTGTTTACTGTGACATATAGCTTTATACCCCTTAAATGGCAATAATCACATACCTGCTCTAATTCCTCTATTGAAAAATTATTTGCGTATTGCCTTGCACTGAATTGTTTTCCTCCTACATATATTGCATCACAACCATTATTTACCGCTGCATAGATACTTTCCATACTTCCTGCTGGCGATAATAATTCTGGTAATAGTGTTTTTTGCATTGCTTTTCTCCTTTCTTATTGACTTTTATTGACAAAATCGTTTTTATTTTCTATGTGCTCCCATTTGACTGTGATTCTTTTTAATATACAGATTTTGCTGTTCTGTTGCTTGCAATTTTCGTTTTAATTCCTCTGTCAATTTTTTCTGCTCCTCTAATTCTGTCTGCAATGTTAAAATTTCATTTTTTTGTTCTAACTGCTGTTGTATTTCTGAAAATTCTTGTTGTTTTTGTTCTAATAACATTTTTTGTTCTAATTGTTTTTGTAACTCTTGAGATTTTTTTTGTTCTTCTTCTAATTGTAATTCTAAATCAAATAATTGATGTTCAAATTCTTTTTCTTTTTGTTTTAGTTTTTCTTTCAACATCGTATCTGTTTCATCGTTGTTTTGCTGTTTTGTTTGTTGTAACTCTTTTTGTAACTGCTCAGATTTTTGTTTCTCTTGTTCTAGTTGCAATAAAACACTTTGCAATTTATCCTTTTCACTTTGTATTGCTGTGCTTTCGTTTTCTTTATTCTCTTGTAACTCTTTTTGTAACTGCTCAGATTTTTGTTTCTCCTGTTCTAGTTGCAATAAAACACTTTGCAATTTATCCTTTTCACTTTGTATTGCTGTGCTTTCGTTTTCTTTATTCTCTTGTAACTCTTTTTGTAACTGCTCAGATTTTTGTTTCTCCTGTTCTAGTTGCAATAAAACACTTTGTAGTTTATCCTTTTCACTTTGTATTGCTGTGCTTTCGTTTTCTTTATTTTGTTGCAATTCCTTTTGATATTGCTCTGATATTTGTTTCTGTTGTTCTAACTCTATTTTTAAATTTTGAAGTGTTTGAAAGACTTCTTTTTCCTTTTTTTCCCAATATGTTTGTCTTTCAAACTCTTTTTGTTCCAAATCAGAAGTTGTTTCTATTTGTCTTTGCAAATTTTGTACTGTTTTCTTCTCACTTTCCCAAAGCAACATAACACTTTCCAGTTCTTGTTGATATTGTTTTTCTTTTTCTTGCCATACTGTAATATGGCTCTGTTCATTTAATTTTTCATTTGCTTGTTTTAATTGCTGTTGATATGTATTTTTCTGTGTTTCTGCTTGTTGTAGCTGTTGTTTTGATTGATTCCATTGCTGTCTTGTATTTTCTAATGCTTGTTCACATTGTTTCAATTTTTCTTTTGTTTCTAAAAGTAGTTTTTGTGTTTCTTCTGTTTCATGAAGTTGTGACGTTTTTTGTGTCAATGCGCTTTCAATTTGTTTTTGATTTTTCTCCAATTCTATTTTTTGCTTTTTTGTTGTTTCCAAGTCTATTTTACATTTTTCAAGTTCATCAGAAATATCTTGATATTTTTTTTGCTGTTCTGTTAATAGTGCTTCTTGTTGTTTTAATTTATTTTGATAATCAATGATTGCTTTTCTTGCAGTTTCTAATAGTTTTTTTAACTCTTTCATTTGTTTATTTCTTGTTTCTTCTAATGCTCTTTTTCTTTCGATATCTGTTAATTGTTTTGTTAATACTGCATTTTTTTCTCTCTCTTTAAAAAAATCATCTGCTACATTAATCGATGTCAATACATGAGTCATTCTGACATCGGCAGCAATATGGGGACTAATTCCTTTTACTTCCTGTATTTTAATATTGATATATTCAGCCACTTTTTTGATGTGTTCTTCTGTTTCTTCTCCCATCAATATAAATGGCTTATCATCAACAATAATTTTCACTTTGTTTTTTGACAAAAAAACCCCTCCTAAAATCCTTTATGGACTCATTCCATTATATCATACTTTACGATTTATGGAATACCATTTCTTTTTGCCCAAAACATAAACAAATGATACAATAAAAGAACCCAAAAATACAATCATACTATTGAGTATAAATTTTATAAATATAGATTCTAGCCCTATACGTGACCATATACCATTACAAATATACAATAAAAAACAGTGTCCTAAAAATATATAAAAACTGCTTGCATCTAATATACTAAATAATGTAATGAATTTTTGAGGTGCTATTTTCACAATATTATATGATATACAGTAAAATGCTACAATACCGCTGATAGAAAAGAGACAAGTAAAAATTCTCCAATAGGCATAAAAAATGCCTTCCACATTAGATGCGTATGCATGTGTGGTATGCCAATATGTGAAAAATATAAATAAAGCATATACTATCCATTTATATTTTTTGAGTATTGTTTGAAATTGTTCCATATGTTCTGCCATAATACAGCCTAATAAAAAATAAATAAAATATGTTACAAAAAATCTATCTTCATATACAGGATATATATTTTGCAAATAATATAATTGTATAATGGTGCAAATTACAAAAAGCAATATGTGGTTCACTTTTTTTAACAAATATAAAAATATACCAAACAATATATAAAATTGAAATATAATGGTTATAAAATAAAATGGCGATATTAAATCACCTATTAAAAATGAAAAAATATGCTGTTTGATTGTTTTTGCTTCTATAAAATGTATGTAATATAAAAATACATAATACGCAATATACCAGCAAGTATAAGGTATCAATATTTTTGTAAATCTCTTTTTTAAAAATGATAGAAACTCAAATTTTTTATATTTATAAGAATATGTTAATTTTAAGCCACTTAAAAATATAAATCCTGGTACAACAAAAGAAAGTGCTTTATTAAACATAAAAAACACTTTATGTTGTAAACTGCCCATTGTCAAATTAGTCACACCTTCTGATGATGTATGTATTAGTACCACAAATAAACATAAAAATGATGTTAATAAATATAATTCCGTTAATTTTTGCTTTTTTTCCAATCAATATCCCTCCTTATTACATTTTTCTTTTATAAAATCGTTTTCAAATTTTTAATATATCCAGTATACCGTTTTCTATCAAAATATACAATATAATATTATAATTTTTTAGTATTCATTTCATTTATATTTGGCTTTCTCACATATGGTAACATATGTTTTTCACAAGCACCAAATTTTTTAAAATTAAGTTGCGCTTGTTGTAAACTAACACGATTTGCACCACCTACAAATGTTGTATCATCTATTGTTATTGGGTCATCTTCCCAAAAGCAAACTGGACAAATATCATAATTCCCATTTGGTTCACTGTCAAAAGTATAATATCCACAGCAAGGACATTGATATTTCATATAATCTCCCTCCTAAAAATAAAAAAATGTCGATATTTATTAAAAACGCAAAAACTGCCACAGTTTACTGTGGCAGTTTTAATAGTCGGTTTTGATAAAAGGATTTCTATAATATTATTGTTGAGCTTTTACAAATTCAGCGCCTTTTGCAAGTGCTTCTTTATTGATAGGGATAAATTTTGCTTTATTTTCGCCAAATACTTTTGTAAATGCATCCAAAACAGCTTGTTCTGATACTGTTTTGTCAACTTCTAACAATGCACCCAACAATACAATATTTGCTAATTTAGGATTTCCTAAATCTTTTGCAATGTCATTTGCTGGAACATAATATGCTTTTACATCTGTACGGTCAACTTTTGACTCTATCAAGCTAGAATTTAATATAATTGTTCCGCCTGCGCCAACGATTTCTACAAATTTATCATAAGATGGCTGGTTCATAACGATAGAAGCTGTAGCATCTGCTGTAATTACTGGAGAGCCTACTGGTTCATCAGATACAACGATAGAACAGTTTGCTGTACCACCACGCATTTCAGGACCATAAGAAGGACACCATGAAACTTCTTTTCCCTCAAGCATGCCAGCATAAGCAAGCAATTTACCCATACTTAAAACACCTTGACCACCGAAACCTGCACAACATACTCTTTGTGTACTCATATTATTTTCCCTCCCCTGTAAGATCCTTAAATACGCCAAGAGGATAGTAAGGAATCATTTTTTCTTTAACAAATTTCATTGCTTTGACTGGTGTTAATCCCCAGTTTGTAGGACAGCTTGAAACAACTTCTACAAATCCAAAGCCAAGACCTTCTTTTTGTACTTTTAATGCTTTCATAATTGCTTTTTTAGCCTGTGCTACTTGTGCAGGGTTAGTTACACTAACTCTTTCTATATAAGCAGGACCATCCAATGTTGCAAGCATTTCACTTACTCTAATAGGATTACCTTGTATTTTTACATCTCTACCTTTTTTAGCTGTTGTTGCTTTCATTCCTGGTAATGTTGTAGGAGCCATCTGACCGCCTGTCATACCATAAATACCATTGTTGATGAAAATAGTTGTAACTTTTTCACCTCTAGCTGCTGCATGAACGATTTCACAAGTACCGATGGAAGCTAAGTCACCATCACCTTGGTATGTGATTACCATTTTGCTAGGGTCTACTCTTTTAATACCAGTTGCAGTTGCAGGCGCTCTACCATGAGCACATTGAATTGCGTCAAAGTTGAAATATTTATTTGCCATAACGGCACATCCAACAGGTACACAAGCAATAGCGTTTCCTGTCTCACCCATTTCTTCCAAACATTCTGCCAGTAATTTATGTACGATACCATGAGCACATCCAGGGCAATAATGTAATTTTACATCTGTTAAAGCTTTAGATTTTTCATATACGACTGACATTATTTGTCACCTCCCATTACAGACTTACCAAATTCAACAACTTCTTCTGGTGTTAATATGATACCACCAGTTCTGCCATAGAATACAACTTTGTTTTTATCATTGCAAGCAAGTTTTACATCGTCTGCCATTTGTCCCATGCTCATTTCAACATCAAGATATTTTTTGATGTTAGGTCTTTGGAAAGCATTTACTGGGAATGGGTATAATGTTTTTGGACGAATTAAGCCAACTTTATGACCTGCTGCTCTCAATGTATCTACAGAAGATTTTACAATTCTGGAAGCAGTACCATAGGAAACGAAAGCATATTCTGCATCGTCCATGCAATATTCTTCCCAAGCTTGTTCATCTTTTTCGATAACATCATATTTTTTCTGTAATGCGATATTGTGGTTTTCACAATCTTCAGCGTCCATATTTAAGTTTACAATCATGTGTTTTTCGCCATTACCTTTACCTTTTAATGCCCAAGCATCTTTTGAAGGTAAATCTTTTTTAGGAGAATAATTAAATTCAACTGGCTCCATCATCTGACCAATTAAGCCATCAGAAAGAATCATAACTGGAGTTCTATAAAAATCAGCTAAATCGAAAGCGTCCATAACCATATCAACTGCCTCTTGTACAGAAGCTGGTGCTAAAACGATATTATGGTAGTCACCATTAGAACCGCCTTTTACACACATATGATAGTCAGCCTGACCTGGTTGAATTGTACCAAGACCTGGACCACCACGCATCATGTTTACAACAACTGCTGGCAAATCAGCATTTGTAATATAACCGATACCTTCTTGTTTTAAAGCAAGTCCTGGAGAGGAGGAACTTGTTAATACTCTCGCTCCTGCTGCTGCTGCTCCGTATACCATATTGATTGCTGCTAATTCACTTTCTGCCTGAACAAAAGTACCGCCTACTTTTGGTAATTCATCAGATAAATATTCTGGCAATTCGCTCTGTGGTGTAATAGGATAACCGAAAAAGAATTTACAACCTGCTTCGATAGCTGCCTTTCCAATTGCTTCATTGCCTTTCATTAATACCTTTGCCATATTAAAATCCTCCTCCCTTAATCTATTTTTTCCACTGTAATCGCTGAATCTGGGCACATTCTTGCGCAGCTTGTGCAAGCGATACAATCATCATTTACTACTTCTGCTGGGTTATATCCTGCTTCATTAATTCTTGTTTCTGACAATTTCAGTACTTTTTTGGGACAAACAGAAACACACAATTCACAGCCCTTGCAAATGTTCTCGTCAATCGTTACTTTACCTTTTGCCATTTTTGATACACCTCCATTATTTTTGCCTACATCCAATCTTTTCTCATATAAAACTTTAGAGGAAAAAGCTCTCCGCCTAAATCATCAGGCAATTTTTCAGCATCTTTTACAACTTCTTCCACATATGTTGTATATTTGATCGGTACTCCAGAAAGCTGACTTGCTTCCTTGAGTATTTTATCTCCCATTGCAATGTTTTCTGCTGTTGTTTCACGAATCAGATTTGTGTTGTTTATCAATCCTGTTACACGTAAACCAGAAGCATCTTCAAGGCTTTTCATTTCTTCCACTATACCTTCTGGGGATGAGGTATCTGGTCTGTTTACATTTACTACCATGAAGAAATCTGTTTCCGCAGCGTTCAAAAGAGGTTTTAATCTGCCAAGCACCATTGTGCCTACATCATTACCGCCTAAATCAACAATATATCTTGTTGATTTATCTCTTACAGGAGATACGATTGCTGCAACCGCAGGAATATCTACACTATCTCCTTCTATGCTGGAAGAAATGACGTGTATTCCTTTTTCTTCCAACTCCTTTTTTCTTTCTCTTGAACGAAAATATACATTTACAATATCTAAATCACCAAGGGTGACCTTGGGAGAAATCTGTTTTAATTTCATAGCATAATTGACAGCAAATTCTGTTTTACCGCTGCCATAATGTCCTGTAATTATGGTGATTCTTTTATCATCTTGTACCATAATACTTACCTCCTGATTATACTATTACGCTAGAAAATGACTTTTATATTATTAAAATTGTATATTCGTATATTTTGACATATCAAATTTGCATAATATAAAAATCAATTATTGTATGTATTTTAATACATTTTTATATAACTTTCTCTTACTGTAAGTATTATAACTCAATTTGCACAATAATGCAATCATTTTCACAATATTTTTTCAAAATTTTTTTAAAAGCAGTAAAACAACAATATCATATATTATAATTTATGATTCATTTTATAAAATTATTTGTATATTTTTTTGTAATTTATTAAATTTTTACCAAAAATATCCTTTTTTTGTTTGACAAGTATAATGATTTGTTTCTGATTTATATTTCGTGTTTGTTAATAAAAAGACAGTTATTTCCTAACTTGTATACACAAAGAAAATGATATCTTACAATTTATTATTGTTGATATTGTCTGACAAGTATAAGTATTTATTCATTTACAGTATATATAAAAATACCCACAAATCATTATCAATTTGTGGGTATAAACTATTTATATGTTGAATAACAATTCTCCATATGTTGGGAATGGCCATATATCTTCATCTACAAGCATTTCCAACTCATCAGCAGGCTTTCTTAATTCTTCCATAGCTTTTGCTACATGATTGCGATAAAACAATGCCTGTTCTTGATTGGAGCATTGTAAATGATGTGCTTTTTCTGTTTCTTGTTCTAATATTTTTAAATTTTGATAAAACAATTTTACATTTTCTGTAATATTGTTTAGCAATTCTTGCTCTACGCTGGTATCTCCTCCAACTTCTTTTATACTACTTAAAGAACTTGCTACACTGCTCTTGTATTTTACAACTGCAGGTAATATCTGTTTTGATGCAATATCAATCATTGTTTTTGCCTCAATATTAATTTGTTTGATATAGGATTCATAATGAATTTCTGCCCTGGACTGCAATTCAGCAAAGTTTAATACTTTATGACGTTCAAATGTTTCTATTGTTTTATCATATGTTAATGCTGGTATAGCATCTACCATGGTAGGTAAATTAGGTAGTCCTCTTTTTTCTGCCTCTTCAATCCATTCTTCAGAATATCCGTTACCATTAAATATGACTCTTTTGTGTTCTACATATGTTTTATGAATTAGTTCGTGTACTGCTGTGGTAAAGTCTTCTGCTTTTTCCAATTCGTCCGCAAATTCTTTTAAAACATCTGCTACTACTGTATTTAATATAAAATTTGGTCCAGAAATAGAACCTGAAGATGGTACCATACGGAATTCAAACTTATTTCCTGTAAAAGCAAATGGAGATGTTCTATTTCTATCCGTAGCATCTTTTTTCAGTGTAGGTAATGTATTAACACCTACCTTCATTTTGCCTCCCTGTATGCTTGAAGTTGCTTCTCCATGTTCTATTTGTTCAAAAATATCCGTCAACTGGTCACCTAAAAATATAGAAACGATTGCTGGAGGTGCTTCTCCTGCTCCTAATCTGTGGTCATTTCCTGGATTAGATGCAGAATGGCGAATCAATGCCGCGTGTAAATCCACTGCTTTAATTACTGCTACCAAAAACAATAAAAATTGTGCATTTTCATGAGGTGTTTTACCTGGGTCTAATAAATTTTGTCCATCATCTGTACCCATAGACCAGTTGTTATGTTTTCCACTGCCGTTTACTCCCGCAAATGGTTTTTCATGAAGTAAACAAGCAAGCCCATGATGACTTGCAATTCTTTTCATAGATTTCATAACAAGCTGATTGTGATCAGTAGCAATATTACAAGTATCATATATTAAGGCAAGTTCGTGTTGTGCTGGCGCAACTTCATTATGTTGTGTTTTTGCTGAAACACCCATTTTCCATAATTCTACATTCAATTCCTTCATAAATTTTGCTATTCTTTCTTTAATGCTTCCAAAATAATGGTCATCTAATTCCTGTCCCTTTGGAGGTGCTGCACCAAACAATGTTCTGCCTGTAAATATTAAATCTTTTCTTTGTTTATATAATTCTCTGTCTATTAAAAAATATTCCTGTTCTGCTCCAGCATATATATTGATTTTTTTAGATGTTGTGTTGCCAAAAAGACGGAGTATTCTTAATGCTTGCTTATTGATAGCCTCAACAGAACGGAGTAAAGGTGTTTTTTTGTCCAGTGCCTCACCTGTATAAGAACAAAATGCCGTAGGAATACAAAGTGTTACACCAGCAGAATCTTCTCTTAAAAATGCAGGAGAAGTACAATCCCATGCTGTATAGCCTCTTGCCTCAAATGTAGCACGCAGTCCGCCAGAAGGGAAAGAAGATGCATCTGATTCCCCTTTTATTAATTCCTTTCCTGAAAATTCTGTAATTGCTTTTCCATTATTTACAGTTAAAAAAGAATCATGCTTTTCTGCTGTAATGCCTGTCATAGGTTGAAACCAATGTGTAAAATGGGTCGCTCCTCTTTCCATTGCCCAATCTTTCATGGCATTTGCAACGACTTCTGCTACGGAAGCATTTAATTCTGCTCCTTCTTCAATGGTATGCTGTAATTCTGTATAAATTTTTTTGGGTAAATGTTCTCTCATTTGCGCATCATTAAATACATTTGTACCATAAAGCTCTACAATAGAAATTTTTTGCTGCATATGTTCCATCCTTCCTTGTTTTCGATTTTGCTATTACAAATATATGTATATTATTTTATCTATTTTACAGATATTAGCACAGAAATACAACACTATATTGATATTTTTTTATAGATATCAAAAATTTGTTAAAATACTATATTTTTTATTTTCAGCAACAAAAAACCACCTTATTTACAGGTGGCTTTTTGCTGTGTGTATGTATGTGTTTTATGCAGATAGAAAATCATCTGCGAGGGGAAGCAATGTCATAGGTGTTACATTTCCTCGTGCCATTTTTTGTATCAATTCCACAACACGACTTTCTGATGTAGATAAACTCTCTATTTGTTCCTTTTCAATTAACTGTTCTTCTCTATATTTTGCAATTTCTATACCATAAATGGTATCTTCTGTTCCTTTTTTTTGCTTTCTTAACAGCCAATAATACAGAAGATGTTCCTGACCTGTTTCATCAATCATTTTTTTGCAAAAAGTCAAAATACGTTCCATATTGACCTCCTTGAAATATTGTTTTTTTGCTCTGAACTATATTATATAGACCTTTTGCATAAAATACCAGTAAAATATTGTTACAAAATAGTACAAAATACAACAATTTTGATAATATACGACAGCATATTACATGATTTTGCGCTGTATTTTGTCGTATATCATTGTAAATTGTCGTAATTTTATTATATTTATTATTTCTATCAATGTTGTTCATAATATATATTATGAAATGCTGTTTATTGTCTATTAATATTCTACAATATAAAACATTATTTCACAATATATTTTTGTAATCTATTTTCCATTTCCTGCTCTGCATATATTTCTAAATAAACACCTTCTGCTCTATGTTCTTCTGTTATAATTTCACATTTTCCATGAATACTATTTAATATACTACCCTCTGTGTAAGGTAAAAATACTTTTATATTCGTGCGAAAACTTTTTAATAATATTTCTATTTTTTCAAGCATAGTATCTAAGCCTTTTTTTGTTTTTGCAGAAATTGCAGTTTTATCTCTTGCTATCATATCGATAGGTAAAGGTGTTTCAATATTTTTATCTACCTTATTAAATACTGTAATAACAGGAGTGGTTTCACAATGTAATCCTTTTAATGTTTGGTATACCACGTCCATTTGCTGCTGTCTGTTTATATTAGAAGCATCTACTACATGAATTAATATATCTGCAAAATTTAATTCTTCTAATGTGGCACGAAATGCTTGTATTAAATGATGAGGTAATTTTTGTATAAATCCCACAGTATCTGTTAGCAATACTTCTGTACCATTTGGCAATTTTACTTTTCTTGTTGTAGTATCTAATGTGGCAAACAATTTATCCTCTGCTAATACTCCTGCATCTGTCAGCGCATTGATTAGTGTTGATTTTCCAGCATTTGTATATCCTACTAATGATATAAGTGGTGTGCTTTTTTTACTTCTTTGATTTCTCAAAAGTTGTCTATGTGTTTCAATTTGTTTTAATTCTTGATTTAATTCTCCAATTCTATCTTTAATATAACGTCTGTTTGTTTCTAATTTCGTTTCTCCTGGTCCTCTTGTGCCAATACCGCCACCAAGTCTTGACATAGACGCACCAATACCAGAAAGTCTTGACAGTCTATATTTTAGCTGTGCAAGTTCTACTTGTATTTTACCCTCTTTTGATATGGCACGAGAGGCAAATATATCTAATATCACCATTGTTCTGTCCATAATTTTTGTTTGCAGTATCTGCTCTAAATTTTTCATCTGTGCAGGAGAAAGCTCATCATCGCAAACAATACCAGAAGCATCATATGTTTTTAACATCATTTTGACTTCTTCTAATTTTCCCTTGCCTATATAATGTCCTGAATGTATTCTTTCTCTTTTTTGTATTACCTTTGCAACGCTGACAGCGCCAGCCGTTTTCACTAATTCTTCTAATTCATCTAAACAAACCTCTGCTGTTTCATTATTATCTAAATCTATACCTATTAATATTACCCTTTCTGGTGTTTGCTCTGATACATGAAATTGTGTTTCTTTTGCCATATTATTTTTCACTCCTATATTTATGATATAAAATTTGGTGTGCCTATTTGATGTAAATGACAAATATTACTATATTAATTGCATTACAGTACAAATATCAATGTTATATTACAATCATTAAGGCACACTTTGATATATTCAATGTACAAACATATGGCATATTATAACATGATTAGAATTCAAATTCTACATCAGAAAGTCTTGTTTTGATTTCTTCCATCACTTCTTTTTCCTCTTGTTCTCCATAAGCTAAAAATGTTACTGTCATTCTAATATAATGCTCTACATCATCCCATGGCACTGTTGAAATGCATTTTTCTCTTATTAAATATTGGCTAAAATCCTCTGCCGTTTTAAATTGTTCTCCGCCTTTTATGCCTTTTGGTGCTTTCACATAAAGATAAAATGATGCTTTTGGTTTGACTGCATGAAATCCTAAACTGTTTAATGTTTCTACAAGCATATCATGTCTACGGGAATATTTTTGATTTGTTTGCTCTGTAATTTCTGTATGTTCCATAGCATATTTACCTGCTAACTGTATTGCAGCAAATTGTCCCGAATCATTATTATCTTTTACAGTTGCAAAAACCTTTACAGCAAGAGCATTTCCCACTACAAATGCCATTCTCCAGCCTGTCATATTAAATGCTTTGCTTAAAGAATGAATTTCTACACAAACATCTTTTGCACCTTCTATTGAAAGTATGCTGAGCGGTTCTGTACCATCAAATGTTAGTGCAGCATATGCAGCATCTTGTACAACTAATATATGATGCTTTCTCGCAAATGCAATGACTTCTTTAAAAAATTTCTTTGTTGCAAAAGCACCTGTTGGATTATTAGGATAATTGATATAAAGTAGTTTCGCTCTTTTTGCAATGTCTTTTGGTATTGCTTTTAAATCAGGCAAATAGTCATTTTCCTCTTTTAATGGCATATTATAAACTTCTCCGCCCAACCACTCTGTCATAGTGCCCATAACAGGATATCCTGGTACTGTCATTAATGTAATATCTCCTGCATTAATAAAGCATTGTGCCATCATAGCAAGCGCAGGTTTTGAACCAATAGCGTGACAAATTTCTGTTTCGGGGTCAATTCCTTCTACTTGATATACCTTTTTCATATATTCTGCGGCTGCTTGCTGAAATTCTAGTATGCCATTGTCTGTATATCCTCTATTTTCCCATACTGCTGCTTGCTCTGCCAATGTTCTGATGACTCCTTCATCTGCCATAGCATCTGGCTCACCTACACCTAAATCAATCATTTTCATTTCAGGATGTTCCGCCTCTGCTAAGCGTCTTGCTCTTTTGATTTTTTCAAATTTATATATTACAGTATCCTTTCCAAATTTTTTCCCTCCTAATCTTTCCGCAATCAATTTTTGAATATAATTTTCTTTCATAAAAGATTCCTCCTTCTTTTTATACAGTTCTGCTCATTTAAAATCTATTTCACAAAACTATCATCATTTGTATATATCTACAAAATACTATGATTTTGATTGTTGTTATAATACAAATATTATTTTAACCATTGTCCATCAAAACAAAATCTTGCTTCTCCAGTCATATAAACATGATTATCTTTTTCGTCCCATTTAATATGTAATGTCCCTCCCAAAAGCATTACATCTACTTCTCTCTCACAAATGCCGTTTTTTGCTGTTGCAACAACTACACCACAGGCTCCTGTGCCACAAGCCATTGTTTCTCCGCTACCTCTTTCCCACACTCTCATTTTTAAATGATTTCGGTCTATTACCTGCACAAATTCTACATTTGTTTTATTTGGAAAAAAGTCATGTACTTCTAATGGTTTGCCGTACTTTTCCACTGGGAAATTATCTGTATTTTCTACATAAGTTACAGCATGAGGATTGCCCATGGAAACACAAGTCATTTCAAATGTTTTATCTTCTGAATGAAGTAATTCTTTTTGTACAAATTGCTTATTACATGTAGTTGGTATTTTTCTACCTTCAAATATAGGTTCTCCCATATCTACTGTTACGGTATCTACTACACCATTTTTAATATGCAGTTCTAAATATTTTATACCTGCTAATGTACTCATTGATATTCTAGTTTTATTTGTTAGACCTCTATCATATACAAATTTTCCAAGACATCTACTGGCATTACCACACATCTCTCCCTCTGAGCCATCAGCGTTAAACATTCTCATTCTGAAATCTGCTTTATCACTAGGCATAATTAAAACAATACCGTCTGCTCCTACGCCAAAATGTCTTTCACTCATCATTATCGCTAATTGTTGAGGATTATCAACCGTTTCTTCAAAACAGTTAATATAAATATAATCATTTCCGCAACCTTCCATTTTTGTAAATTTCATTATTATTCACTCCTATTATGTAACTTTTTAACATATATGGGGCAATATGCCCCCAAATAAAATCATCATTACGATTGTCTTGATGATGATACACCTTTATAAAATGTTAGTGCATATAATCCAGCAATACCTACGGCGGCAAATATTACCCTTGCAATCCAGAAAAATGTACCACCAAATATAGATGTTACCAAATCAAAACCAAAAAATCCTATGAGTCCCCAATTTAATGCACCTATGATAACTAATGTTAACACTATCCAATTGATATTTTTCATAGATACAACCTCCTTATAAATATATCATTACAGCGGTTTCCCGCAACATTATCATTTCCCAATTAATCATTTTTTATTAGAAAGTATTTTCCAGTGACTTTTCTATATTTATATTTTTAATATTTCCTACCACTGAAACACTCATATTTTGCTTTACAAATATTTTTTCTATAATATTTTGTATATCTTCTGCTGTTATTTTTTCAATTTGCTGCAATATTTCTTCTGTATCTTGCACAAATCCTCTTAACAATACAGAAGCACCCGAAGATGTCATCAAATTTACTGTACTTTCTCTACCTATAATAAAATTGCTTATAATTTGTTCTTTTGTTACATCAATCAATTTTTGAGGAAATTTATTTTGTTTTAATGCTTTTATTTCTTCAAATATTAATTGTATTACTTTTTCTGTTTGATTTGGATTCATACCCCCATAAATAGCGAATAAACCGCTATCCACATATGCTGATGTATAACTATATATGGTATATGTTAATCCATTTTCTTCTCTTATTTTTTGGAACAAAAGAGAACTCATACCACCTCCAAATATAGTATTAAACACCGCTAAAGCATATTTTTGAGTGTGGTCTCTCTCCAATGCTGGAAAAGCAATACATAAATGTACTTGCTCAATGTCTTTTTCTTTTTTAATTATTTTGGGTGTATATATTGTTTTGGTATCATAATATACAAAATCACTTTTTCTTTTCCATTGTCCCAATGTTTTATTTAATTTTGTATACATTTCTTCTATATCAAAATGTCCTGCTACTGATATTACTGTGTTTTCTGTATGATATCTATTTTCAAAAAATTCCTTCATATCCTCTGTACAAAATTTTGAAATACTTTCCACAGTACCTAATATAGGCTGTCCTAAACTACTTTCCTGCCATATTGCCTCCTGCAAAGTATCATGCACTAATTCCTCTGGCGCATCTTCATACATATTGATTTCTTCAATAATGACATTTCTTTCTTTTTCAATATCTTTTTGAGCAAAACGAGAATGTAAAAACATATCACTCATAACATCTAATGCTCTATCAAAATGTTTGTCCAAAACACGTGTATGATAGCAAGTATATTCTTTTGTAGTGTAGGCATTGATTTGCCCTCCCACAGCGTCCATTTCTTCTGCTATTTGTTTTGCTGTTCTGTTTTCTGTTCCTTTAAAAAGCATATGCTCTATAAAATGTGACATACCATTATATTCTGGTTTTTCATTTCGAGAGCCGTTTCTTACCCATATACCAAAAGAAACACTTCTTACATAATCAATTTCTTCTAATACCACACGAACACCATTGTCCAATTTTTTTATATTCACCATAATAAATAATTCTCCTATCAAAACAAATTACTATTATCATAAGCATTTTTTTTATATTTATACATAATAATAGGGCTGCAACAATAGACAGAATATTTCTGTCTTTTTTGTATACAACCCCATTGTTGTTATGCTATTATTTGTCTGCGTCTTTTACAGAAAGGTTCAGCCTTCCTTGGCTATCAATTTCCAATAATTTTACTCTTACTGTATCCCCTACTGTAACAACATCTTCTACTTTTGCCACTCTTTGAGGAGATAATTTTGAAATATGAACAAGTCCCTCTTTTCCTGGTGCAATTTCAACAAAAGCACCAAATGCCATCAGTCTTGTTACTGTTCCTCTATAAGTTTTTCCTGGTTCTGGCTCCATAACAATACCAGAAATCATATCTATCGCTTTTTGAATATCTTCTTTGTTTTTACCTTTTATAAATATTCTGCCATCATCTTCTGTATCAATTTCACAATTAGATTCTTCTATAATCTTTTTAATGACTTTTCCTCTTGTTCCAATGACTTCTGAAATTTTTTCTATATCAATAGTCATAGATGCAATTTTTGGAGCGTGTGGTGAAAGTTCTTTTCTTGGCTCTGCAATCGCTTTCGCCATAACTTCATCTAATATATATGCTCTTGCTCTGCCTGTTTGTGCAAATGCCTGCTCTATCATCTCAAATGTCAAACCTTTTATTTTCATATCCATTTGAATTGCTGTAATACCCTTGTGTGTACCTGCAACTTTAAAATCCATATCTCCAAAGAAATCCTCTAATCCTTGAATATCTGTAATTTCTATAAAATCGTCATCTGTTTCACCTGTTACAAGTCCAACAGATATACCTGCTACAGGACGTTTAATTGGCACACCTGCTGCCATAAGTGACAATGTAGAGCCACATATACTTGCTTGAGATGTAGAACCATTTGAGCTTAATATATCAGAAACCAGTCTAATAGCATATGGGAATTCTTCTTCGCTTGGTATTACTGGAAGCAATGCCCTCTCTGCTAAAGCACCATGTCCAATTTCTCGGCGTCCTGGTCCTCTTGATGATTTTGCCTCTCCTACTGAAAATCCTGGGAAATTATAGTGATGGATATACCTTTTATGTGTTTCTGTTTCATCTAGTCCATCTAATTTTTGCATTTCTGCAATCGCACCTAATGTCGTAACGGTTAATGCTTGTGTTTGTCCTCTTGAGAACAATGCAGAGCCGTGTACTCTTGGCAAAACATCTACTTCTGCGGAAAGTGGTCTGATTTCTTCTATACCTCTACCATCAGGACGTTTATGCTCTCTTAATATCATTCTTCTTACTGTATTTTTTTCAAATTTATATATTGTTTCGTCAATCAATGTAACAATATCTGTTTCTTCTCCTACTTCTTCTATTAATTTTTCTGTTAAATTTTCATTAACTTCTTCTGTAATTGCTTTTATTTTAGCATCTCTGTCTTGTTTCTTTTCTGCATATACTGCTTCTTCCATACGAGCGTCTGTAATATAATCTTTTATCATATTATAAACATTTTCTGGTATCACGTGTTCTTCATAAGGTGCTTTTTCTTTTCCTTCTTTTTCAACAATTTCTTCTATCCATTTTACAATTTTACCATTTTCTTCATGAGCAAGGCGTATTGCTTTCATCATTAAATCATCCGGAATTTCATAAGCCCCTGCCTCTATCATCATCACTTTATCTTTTTTAGAAGATACTGTGAGTGATAGCAATGTTGTTTCTTTTTGTTCTGCTGTAGGATTGACAACAAGTTCTCCATCACAATAACCAATGTTAACAGAACCAACAGGGTCTGTAAATGGAATATCAGAAATGTTTAAAGCTAATGCTGCACCTATCATTGCTGTGACTTCTGGTGAACAATCTTGGTCAACCGCCATAACTGTTGCTACAATACTAACATCATTTCTATAATCTTTTGGGAAAAGAGGACGCATAGGTCTATCAATACATCTTGAAGTTAATATTGCTTTTTCTGATGGTCTGCCTTCTCTTTTTATAAATCCTCCTGGGATTTTTCCCACAGAATATAATCTTTCTTCATAATCAATACTTAATGGAAAAAAGTCAATGCCTTCTCTTGGTTTTTCAGATGCAGTTGCTGTTACTAATACAACTGTTTCACCATATCGAAGTAATACAGCACCATTTGCAAGTTCTGCAACTCTACCAATTTCAGCAGTTAATGTTCTGCCTGCTAATTCCATAGTATAGCTTCTATACATAATAATCTCCTTTACATAAATGATATTTCGCACTATAGACCTTCAGCTTTATCAACATAATACTATATTTACAAAGCTGGAAATCTATAGTGACGCTTCTTTATTTTTTTGATACTATTTTTGATACTAGAAATAACAGAATAGAGAGGAAATTTCTCCTCTCTATTCCTCTTATTACTTCTTACTTTCTTAATCCTAATTCTCCAATCAATTCACGATATTTTTCAATATCGTTATCTTTCAAATAATTCAACAATCCACGTCTTTGTCCAACCATTTTCAAAAGACCTCTTCTGGAATGATGGTCTTTTTTGTGTGTTTTTAAATGGTCTGTTAACAATGTAATTCTTGCTGTTAACAACGCAATCTGTACTTCTGGTGAACCAGTGTCAGATGGTGTTCTTCCATATTTTGCTATAATTTCTTGTTTGTTAATTGCTGGCATGATAAAAGCCTCCTTAAATATAATATAAATTATTTTCGTATCCCCAAACGCTAAGTAAATGGTCGGAGTTTCCAAATACTGGGCATTGGTTTTACAGCCATTTTAGTTTATCACATTTTTGAATACTTGACAAGTATGTTTTCAATTAATATCATTGTTTTTATCGCCAATTATCATACTCTTTAGAACGAAAATATTGTTTTGCACTTTCTGCATCTCTTTCCATTTGTTGGCGCAGTGCCTCAACAGATGGGAATTTTTGTTCTTCTCTTATAAATTTATAAAAATAGGTTTGTATGGTTTCTCCATAAACCATTTTTTTAAAGTCAAAAAGATATGTTTCTACTACTTTAAATGTGCCATCAACAGTAGGATTTTTACCTATATTCGTGACACCAAAATAAGTTTTACCATCATGCAGTGTTTTTGTTGCATAAACACCATTGGGCGGAAATAATTTTTGACTATGCGCTTTGATATTTACAGTAGGAAAGCCTATTGTTCTGCCTAGTTTTTTTCCTTCTGCAACTTTTCCTAATATAAAATAAGGGGATATTAACATATTGTTTGCTTCTTCTAAATTTTTATCTTTTAAACATTGTCGTATTCTTGTGCTACTTACTCTATCGCCTTCAAACAACACAGAGGGAACATATATTACTTTTACCCCTCTTTGTTCCCCTAATACCCTCAAAAGCTCATAATCTCCAGATTGATTTTTGCCAAATTTATAATTTTCTCCCACAATAAGCACTTTACAATTTAATTGTTCAAATATGATATCACAAGCAAATTGTTCTGCTGTCATAGATGAAAATTGTTTATCAAAAGGATATTCAATATAGACATCTATTCCCATTTTTTCCATCATGTATTCTTTTTCGGAGGGTGCCATAACAAGTGCAAAATCTGGCTTTTTTCCAAAAACAAACATAGGGTGTGGAGAAAATGAAAATACAACACTTTTTAATGATTCCTCTTGCGCAAATTGTTTTGTGAGTGAAATTAATGCTCTATGTCCCATATGCAGACCATCAAAATTACCTATTGTAACTGCTGTGGGTTGTTGCTGTGTGATATTTGTATCTGTTATATGTTCCATGATACACCTCTTTAAAGCAATATTTTCAAAGGCTTCATATACAGCCTATCTTTTTCTTTACTGATTTCATATATACCAATCAGATTATTTTGATTATCATATCCTAACACTTTCTGTCCTTGTTTTATTTCTTGATTTCCTTTTTCAAAAAAGCGTTGTTCAATTTTATTGCCATTATAAAGCAGTTTATTTGCTTTAGAAGATACTATAATACTACTATATTGTTGCAATGCACTATCTAAAGTCAGCAATACTTTTTGTAGTTGTTGTTTTTCAGCAAGCTCTTTTAATTCATCTAATGTGATTGCAGTATCTAATGTAAACATAGAGGAGGAAGTCCTTAAAAGACTATGCATATGTGCACCGCAGTTTAATTTTTTGCCAATATCTGCACAAAGTGTTCTGATATATGTCCCTTTTGAACAAATCACATCTATTTCAAACTGTTCTGGTGGCATAAATTTTGTAATCTTAATATCAAATATTGTAATTTCTCTTGCTTTTCTTTCTATTTCTTTGCCTTCTCTTGCTAATTCGTATAATTTTTTACCATTGATTTTTATAGCAGAATACATAGGTGGTGTTTGCTTATAAGTACCTAAAAAAGATTGAACTGCTTTTGTGATGTTTTGTTCATCAAATGTAAATTCTTTTTTTTCTATGATTTCACCTGATGCATCTTCTGTTGTTGTGCTTGTACCTAATGTCACAACAGCACGATACCCCTTTTTTCCTTCCATAATATAATCGGCTAATTTGGTCGCTTTTCCTACACAAATAGGTAAAACACCCTCTGCATCCGGGTCTAATGTACCTGTATGCCCTACTTTTTTTTGCTGTATTGTTTTTCTGACTATGGCAACAACATCATGAGAAGTAAATCCTTTTTGTTTGTATATATTAAAAATACCGTCCACAATTTCCTCCTCAAAATAATTTTGCTATTTCACATTGTATATCATGCCATGCCTGTTCTATTGTACTGTATATCGTACAGCCTGCCGCCTTTACATGACCGCCACCACCAAAATGTTGTGCTAATTTGCATACATCAAAACCGTCTTCTCCTCTAAAACTTGCTTTTACTTCATTTTCTCCTTTTTGATAAATGAAACAAGCAATTTTTATATTCTCTACACCTTTTATAAAATTCACAACACTATCAATTTCTTTATTTGTACCATGACATTCTTCAATGTCATTTTGTGTTAAAAAAGTATATATGACATTTTCATTAAAATATTTTTGTGCCTTTTCAAATGCTCTACCTAAAAGTTTTAATTCTGAAAATGTTCTGTTGTCAAAAAATGTGGTGTAAATTTTATTCGCTGGTATAGAATATGTCATTAACTCCGCAGCCGCAGACATTGTTGCAGGGCTTGTGGAACTATGACGAAAACCTGCCGTATCATATAATATACCTGCATAAAGCGCAGACGCAATTTGTTTATCTAATACACTATCATCTCTTAAAAATTGATATACAATTTCTGATGTAGAAGAAGCATCACCATTTACATAATTATATTCTCCAAAATAAGTATTACTTACATGATGGTCAATGTTGATTTTATATTTTGATTTATCAAATAATATTTCAGCATCTCCTAAACGCTGCTTATCACCACTATCTAATGCTACAAATGCATCAAATTCCGCAGTATGATAACATGATTTTGATAATATCAATTCTTTTTCTGAAATCATGTCATACTTTTTAGAATATTCTTCTAAAACAACAGATACCGTTTTGCCTTGTTTTCTCAAAGCATAGGCAAGTGCAAAGCAAGCACCTACTGCATCACCATCAGGGTTTTGATGTCCCCCAATGGCAATATTTTGGCAGTGCTGTAATACTTCTTTTATTTTGTCAAATGTATCATTCATATTCATTCACCAGATTCCCTTGCTTCTCTTTCTTTTGCAACTTGTTCTATAAGCTGGTTCATATGAATGGCATATTCTGTGGATTCATCTAACTTAAATTGTAATTCTGGTGTAAAACGTAAATTAACTCTTTCTGCTATTAAATGTCTTATAAAACCACTTGCATTTTTTAGTCCTTTCATGACACTTTGTTTTTCTTCAGCATTTCCTAATACAGATACAAATACTTTGCAATATTTTAAATCTGCTGTGGTGTCTACACGTATGACACTTGTCATTGTGCCAATACGTGGGTCTTTTACTTCTGAACGTATTATCTGTGAAATTTCTTTCATGATTTCATCATTAATACGTGAAATTCTTGTGTTGTTTTTCATATTTTTTCTCCTGATTTTTATTTTCAATATTTTGGGGACATTGCCTTACACGAGTCAAAAATTTTTTTTCAAAACTTTGTTTTGCCTTTTAATTATCTTGGTACTTCTACCATTTTAAATGCTTCTACAAAATCGCCTACTTTAATATCATTAAATTTTTTAAATACAAGCCCACATTCATATCCCGCTGCAACTTCTTTTACATCATCTTTAAAACGTTTTAAGCTTTCCAGTTCTCCCTCAAATATCACAATACCATCTCTTGTAATTCTAGCTTGACAATTTCTCTCAAATTTGCCGTCTAATACATAACTTCCTGCAATACTACCTACTCCAGAAGCCTTAAACAACTGACGAATTTCTGCATGACCTAATACTTTTTCTTCATACACTGGGTCAAGCATACCTTTCATAGCTGCGGTAATATCTTCAATAGCATTGTAAATAACTCTATAAAGGCGAACATCAACCTTTTCTTCATCTGCAAACAATTTTGCTGCTGGTTCTGGACGTACATTAAAACCAATAATAATGGCATTTGATGCAGACGCAAGCATTACATCAGATTCTGTAATTGTACCAACACCACCATGAATAATACGAATACGTACTTCTTCATTAGAAAGTCTTTCCAAACTTTGGCGCACTGCCTCAACAGAACCTTGTACATCCGCTTTTACAACAACATTTAAGTCTTTTACATTACCAGATTGTATTTGTGTAAATAAATCATCAAGTGATACTTTTTGAGGAGTATCTTTTATCAGATTTTCTCTATTTTTAGCAATGACACTCTCTGCAACCTGTCTAGCTTGTTTTTCATTTTCTGCAACATAAAATGTATCGCCTGCTGTTGGTACTTCTGATAATCCTAATACCTCTACTGGTGTAGAAGGACCTGCTTTTTTCACACGTCTACCTTTATCATCCGTCATGGCTCTAATTTTACCATAAGCACTACCAGCAACAACAGGGTCACCTACGTGAAGTGTACCACTTTGCACTAACACTGTTGCAACAGAACCTCTACCTTTGTCAAGCTGTGCTTCTACAATCGCACCTCTTGCTTTTTTATTTGGATTTGCTTTTAATTCTTTCATTTCTGCAACTAATGTAATCATTTCCAAAAGCTGGTCAATACCTTGTTTATTCACTGCAGAAACAGGAACGCATATTGTTTCACCGCCCCAGTCTTCTGCTAACAATCCATATTCTGTTAACTCTTGTTTTACCCTGTCTGGATTTGCAGAAGGTTTATCCATTTTGTTTATTGCTACAATAATATCTACACCTGCTGCTTTGGCGTGATTAATCGCTTCTACTGTTTGAGGCATAACACCATCATCAGCAGCCACTACTAATACAGCAATATCTGTAATTTGTGCGCCTCTCATTCTCATAGCTGTAAATGCTTCATGTCCTGGCGTATCCAAAAATGTAATTGGTTTTCCAGCAATCTGTACTGTATAAGCACCAATATGCTGTGTAATACCACCTGCTTCATTACTTGTTACACTACTATGACGAATGGAGTCCAAAAGTGATGTTTTACCATGGTCAACGTGTCCCATAACAACAACAACAGGAGGTCTTTCTTTTAAATCCTTTTCGTCATCTTGCTCCTCTTGTCCGAACACTTCTTCCATAATATCTTTTTCTTGTTCTTTTTCTAATATAATGTCAAATTCTTCTGCAATCGCAACAGCCATATCAAATTCCACATTTTGGTTGATTCCTGCCATAATACCTTTTTTCATAAGTAATTTTACAATTTCTGATGCATTTTTTCCAAGCACTTCCGCAAGTTCCTTTACAGTAGGATTTTCACCAATATATTTTACTGCAACGTCTTCTTCACTTTGCTCAGGCTGTTCTACTTTTTGTTGCTGATTATGATTTTGTTGATTATGATTTTTTTCTTTTTTATTTTTCCCTTTTTTATGATTTTGATTCTCTTGATTCTCTTGCTTTTTCTCTGTTACATCATACTGCTGTTGCTCCACTTGCTCTGTTTGCTGTTCTGTTTTTTCCTGTGCGGTAATGGTATCCTGTTTGGTGTCAAACATCTCCATAACAACAGCAGCATCTTCTTCTGTTAAAACACTCATATGACTTTTTGCATCAATACCCAATTCTTTTAATTTTTCTATCAATTCTTTATTTTCTATTTTTAACATTTTTGCAAGCTCATAAATTCTAACCTTAGGCATTGCTCCACCTCCAATATTTATCATTTCATTTTGTCTAATATGCTTTTTGCAAATCCTTGTTCTGTAATTGCTAACACTGCTCTGCTTTCTTTTCCTATAGCAATACCCATTTCTTGTTTAGAGCCTAATGTCAATATAGGAATTTCATAATATTTCGCACTGTTTTCAAATTTCTTTTTTGTATTTGCGGAAGCATCTTCTGCCAATAATACTAATTTTGCTGTTTTGTTTTTGATTGCCAATTCGCACCCTGTTTCACCTGAAACTACTTTTCCCGCTTTTTGGCAAATGCCTAAAAAGGAATATATTTTATCCATTTTCTATATCACCACATAATTGTTTTGCTAATTGCTCATATACTTCCTGTGGAACTGCCTTTTTAAAAGACCTATCCAGTCCTTTTGACTTTTGTGCTTTTTTTAGACATTCTACATTTGGACAGATATAAGCACCTCTCCCTGGTTTTTTTCCTGTTTCATCTAAAAAAAATTCTCCTGCATCATTATGGACAACACGAATTAATTCTTTTTTATTTTTCATTTCTTGACAGCCAGTGCATTTTCTTAATGGAATTTTTCTTTGTTTCATTTACAAAACCTCCTTTCCATTATGCTACTTGCTATAAATTGCTATAAACTGCAATATATCATGATTACTCTGCAAACTCTTGTTCACATTTCTCGTTTTCTACTTCTTCCAATTCTTCTTCCTCTTCTTCTGGTTCTTCTAAATCTGCAAATGCTTCTTGATACATTCTTAACATTCTTTGTTCTTCACTTTCCTCATTAATAAGCTGTTCTTCTCCCAAAAAGTTTGTTTCTCTTGCTTGTGTTTCACTTTTAATATCAATTCTCCAGCCTGTTAACTTTGCAGAAAGTCTGGCATTTTGTCCTTCTTTTCCTATGGCAAGTGAAAGCTGATGGTCAGGTACAACAATTTTTGCACTTTGGTCTTGCTCATTTATAGCAACTGCAAGTACTTTAGAAGGACTTAACGCTGCTGCAATAAATTCTTTGGGGTCTTCACTCCAATTTATTACATCTATTTTTTCTCCCTGCAATTCATTTACAATGACATTTACTCTATATCCATTTTGTCCTACACAAGCTCCTAAAGCATCTACATTTTTATCTTTTGTATAAACTGCAATTTTTGTTCTGGAACCTGCCTCTCTTGCAATGCTTTTAATTTCTACTGTTCCATCATATACTTCTGGTACTTCCTGCTCAAAAAGACGTTTTACAAGTTCGGGGTGTGTTCTGGAAACATATATCTGAGGACCTTTTGTACTTTGTTTTACTTCTAAAATATAAACTTTCATTCTATCCATAAAGTTATATTTTTCTGTAGGAATTTGTTCATTTGGCGTTAATATAGCATCAATTTTACCTAACTGCACAATAACATTTTTTCTTTCTTGTCTTTGTACAATACCTGTCATAATATCCTTTTCTTTTGTAATATATTGATTATACAATATTTCTCTTTCTGCTTCTCTAAATTTTTGTACAACTACCTGCTTTGCAGTTTGTGCGGAAATTCTGCCAAAATTTTTAGGTGTTACCTCAATGTCAATAATATCTCCTATAATAAAATAAGGATTGATATTTCTTGCATCTTCTAAAGAAATTTGTAGCATATCGTCTTCTACTTCTTCCACAACTTCTTTTTGTGCATAACAGGCAACGTCACCTGTTTCTCTGTTAATTACCACTTTTATATTTTGACTTGTACCAAAATTCTTTTTACAAGCTGATACAAGAGAAGTTTCTATTGCCTCAAATATTACTTCTTTATCAATGCCCTTTTCTTTTTCAATTTGATTTAACGCATTTATAAATTCTACTCTATCCATTTTTCTGTTTTCTCCTTATATTATACTTCAAAATATAACCGCTAGTCTAACACTAGCTGTTTCTTTTTGTACAAATTGTAATTCCTTTCCATTTTCGTCTGTAATCGTAATGATGCCGTCTTCAAATTGTTTCAATTCTCCTTGATATTCCTTTTTACCTTCCAGTGGTTTATACAATTTAATATCAATGATTTCACCTATATATTTTTGAAAATGTTCTGGTTTTTTTAATGGTCTGTCTATGCCTGGAGAACTTACTTCTAATATATATGCCTGCTCAATAGGGTCTTTTTCATCTAATTTTTTCTCTAATATACGACTGATAGTTTCACAATCCTCAATAGTAACGCCACTCTGTTTGTCAATATATATTCTTAAATACCAGTTTGGTCCTTCTTTTACAAATTCTAAATCTGCTAATTCTAATCCTTTTTCTAATATAATAGGTTCTGCAATTTCTAAAACCTTTTTCTCTGTATTTTTTTCTTTCGCCACATTTTCACCTCATTACAAAATATAAGAGTGGGCTTTCACCCACTCTTTACTATTAAAAATTTATTTGCGTCGTTTTTAGTATAGCACTTTGTGCTATTGATTGCAAGAAATATTTATAAAAATATTTCTTGTATCATTTATACTCTTATTTCGTCTCCTTGTTCTTCCAATACTTCTTTATTTTTTTGCAATATAGGCTGTATAAAGTTTTTAATGTAGTCCTCTGTTTGTTCTGGCGCAATACCTACAAAATTTTCAGGTATCATAATTGCTTCTAATTCTTCCATTGTTAATCCAAACATATCATCATTTGCAATTCTTTGAAGCAAATCGTTTTGCTTTCCTTCCATTTTTACCATCTTTCCTGCTTCCATAGAATGAACTCTAATTCTTTCATGCAGTTCCTGTCTATTGCCACCTTTTTTCACGGCGTCCATCATAATATTTTCTGTTGCCATAAATGGAAGTTCATCATCCAAATGTTTTCTAATAACTTTAGGATATACTACAAGTCCATCAACTACATTTCTATACAATGTTAATATGGCATCTACACATAAAAATGCCTCTGGTACACTAATTCTTTTATTCGCAGAATCGTCTAATGTTCTTTCAAACCACTGTGTAGATGCTGTAATTGCTGGATTTACTGCATCTGCAATGACATATCTTGAAAGTGAGGCAATTCTTTCAGAACGCATAGGATTTCTTTTATATGCCATAGCTGATGAACCTATCTGGCTTTTTTCAAAAGGTTCTTCAATTTCTTTTAAATGCTGTAAAAGTCTAATGTCATTGCTAAATTTAAAGGCACTTTGTGCAATAGAAGAAAGTATATTTAATATCTGAGAGTCCAATTTTCTTGGATAAGTTTGTCCAGATACTTTAAAATAATCTGTATATTCCATTTTATTTACAATGATATCGTCCAACTGTTTTACTTTTTGTTTATCCCCATCAAATAATTCTAAAAAACTTGCTTGTGTGCCTGTTGTACCTTTTGAACCTAATAATTTTGCTTTGCTAATTTGGAATTCTATATCTTCTAAATCCATAACCAAATCTTGTAGCCAAAGTGTTGCTCTTTTTCCTACTGTTGTTGTTTGTGCAGGTTGAAAATGAGTATAACCTAATGTAGGCATATCTTTATATTCTAATGCAAATTTAGAAAGTTCATTTATCACATTGATTATTTTTTTTCTAATCAATTTCATTGCCTCTGTCATAATAATAATGTCTGTGTTATCTCCTACATAACAGCTTGTTGCACCTAAATGAATAATAGGTTCTGCTTTTGGTGCTTGTTTTCCAAAAGCATACACATGGCTCATAACATCGTGGCGGACTTCTTTTTCTCTTGCCTCTGCCACTTCATAGTTAATGTCATATTGATGTGCTTTCATTTCATCTATTTGTTCCTGTGTAATAGAAAGTCCTAATTCTTTTTCTGCTTCCGCTAAAGCAATCCATAATTTTCTCCATGTTTGGAATTTAAATTCTTGAGAAAACAAATGTGACATTTCTTTACTTGCATATCTTGTATTTAATGGAGATTGATATTGTTTTTTCATCTGTATGCTCCTTTCTATATTGCTATGATTATATTTTATCAATTATTTTGATATAATTCTTTTCCAGACTTCTTCATATGCCTCTTCTACACCGCCCAAGTCTCTGCGAAATCTGTCTTTATCCAATTTTTGTTTTGTATTTGCGTCCCAAAGACGACAAGTATCTGGTGAAACTTCATCAGCAAGTATTATCTTATTTTGATATTTTCCAAATTCAATTTTAAAATCTACTAATATAATATCTCTTTCTATAAAGAATTTTTTCATTAATTCATTGATTTTTAATGCACTTTCCGTAATCGTTTTTAATTCTTGTATAGTAGCAATACCTATTGCTGTAATCTGCATATCATTTATCATAGGGTCACCTAATGCATCATTTTTATATGAAAATTCTAATATCGCATTATTTAATTGTGTTCCTTCTTCTACACCATATTTTTGTGAAAAACTACCTGCTGCAATATTTCTGACAATTACCTCTAATGGCACAATTTCTACTTTTTTAACAAGTGTTTCTCTGTCACTTAATTCCTTTACAAAATGATTTTCTATACCATTTTGTGCCAAATATTGAAATATAATATTTGTCATTTTATTATTGATAACGCCCTTTCCTGCAATAGAGCCTTTTTTTAAACCATTAAACGCTGTTGCATCATCTTTATAGTCCACAATATACAAATCTTCATTTTCTGTTTGATATACTTTTTTTGCTTTTCCTTCATAAAGCATATTTAATTTTTTCATAGCTGACATTCTGCCTCCTCTTTTTGCTGTATTTTATTTTTTGAAATAAAACACATAATATACCAAATTTTTCTATTTTATACTACCATAATAGCACTAAAATCGCAATATAAAATCATAGGAGTGGCTAAACAAGTATTTTAAATCTTGAGAGCATTGCTCTCAAACTCTCACTCACTTTCCCCTAAAAGCAGGGCAAAAACTTTTATGGAAAGCTTCGTTTTCCTGATAACAAGCAGAAATAAAAATTATTTTTAAAACTACTCTTTTTGAACACTCCCGCAGTGTTTCATTATTTACTTTACTGGGCAATTTATTTTTTCTATCGTAATAAATCCATTTCTAACAGATACAAGTGAATATGTTTCCTGTTCCAAAAAGAATCTCCAAAATCCATCATAGCCAGCACCCGTTAAAACACAAAGCATAGCACTCATTACACCATTATGTGTGACCAAAAGTACTGTATTATCTTCTGGTGTTTGTTGTATGACATTTTCTAATTCTTTTCGTATTCTCTCATAAAATGTAAAAAATGCTTCTCCCTCTGGCATACAAAAACTTTTCCAGTCTTTTCCCCACTGCTCAAAAGCCTCTGGATATTCTTTTTGAAGTGCTTTATAATGTTTCCCTTCCCAAAGCCCAAAATTTAACTCTCGAAATGCCTGCCTTTTTTCTAATACAACATTTTGCCCTTTTGTAATAATTTCTGCTGTTTCTACAGAACGCTTTAAATCACTTGTAATCACTTTATGACAATTTACATTTTTAAAATATTGGTGCAATGTTTCTGCTTGTTTTCTTCCCACATCATTGATAGGGCAGTCTGTCCAGCCATAATATAATTTTTCTTTATTCATATCTGTTTGTCCATGTCTTACTAAATACAATTTCATATCATCACTCCTTGCAATGTCATTACCAACAAAAATATAATTTCTGACAATTCATATCCCGCACCTAATGTATCTCCTGTCATGCCTCCTATTTTATGCTGACAATATTCTCTAAAAAGAAAAGCAAAAAGTAATACTGACAATATAGGCAATATACTTTTTATTTGTAAAAATCCTCCTATTAATGCAATACCTATCAATACCGCTACTATCATATATTTTGTATATTTTTGACTCAAATATAAACTTCCCAAACCTTTTTGCTCTCTTGCATAATTACTTTTTATCAATATAGGTGTCGCCATTTTACCTGCAACGGGTGCAAGTAATACCGCTAAATAAGCATCACTCTTTGATAACTCTATTAAAAACACTATTTTTAATACTATATCAAATAATAAAGCTAATGCCCCATTTGTGCCAATTCTGCTGTCTTTCATAATTTCTAACATTTTTTCCTTTTTTCTTGCAGAATAAAAAGCATCAAAAGTATCTGCTAAACCGTCTAAATGAAATCCTCCTGTTACAATGGTTTCTGATAGTACAGCAAAAACTGCACCTATCAAAGGCATATCCATATAGAATGTTATAATGCCATAACAAATATAATCAATCAGTCCTACTAAAAGCCCTATCACTGTATAAAATACTATACCTTTTGAAAATTCCTCTGAGGGTAATATTTTGTCAGTGCGAGGTACAGGTAATATTGTTAAAAAACTAATGGTACTCCAAAATAGCTGCAATCGCATCACCCCTTTATTTTCATAGAAATTCCTGATATCACAATATAAACTTCATCTGCTTTTTCTGCTAATATTTGATTTACATTACCTATAATATCTCTGAAATATCTGCTTAATTTGTCCATAGGCACAATACCAAGTCCCACTTCTCCTGTTACGATAATTACTTGACTTTTTGATGTGCTACAAACCTCTGCAATTTCTTTTAATTCTGAAATCAATTTATATTCTAATTTTTCAAAATCAATGTTATTTATATCATCAGTATTACTATATTCAAATATTAAATTTGTTAAAAGTAATGTAATGCAATCCAGTAATATACAGTCATATTGATTTTGTGTATATTTTATTTGTTCCGCTAAATTGGTATAATTTTCTAATGTATGCCAATGCTCTGGACGACGCTGTTTATGTTTTGTTATGCGTTTTTTCATTTCTTCATCAATAGCTTTTGCTGTTGCAATATAAAGTACATTACCATTTGTTTTTTTTGCCAATTCTTCTGCAAAAACACTCTTTCCACTTCTGTCCCCCCCTGTTACTAATATCATATTGTTGTATCCTTTCTAATATCTATGTAATTTGATTTGTCTACATTTCCCTGCTCAAATGTTGCCATTTCTCTTACAATTTTTGTTGCGGCGTCTGCCAAATACATTGTAAAAGGACAGCCTGTACCTTCCCCTAATCTCATATCTAACTCAAAATATGGACGTAGTTTCATTTTCTCTGCAGCAATACTATATGCTGGCTCTGCTGAATGGTGAGAAGCAAATACATAATCTTTTACCAAATGCTGTGTACAGTATGCTGCTAATGCTGCGCTGATTGATATGACTCCATCTATTACAATGGGTATTCTATAATATGCTGCACCTAAAAAACAGCCCATTAGTCCTGCAATGTCAAACCCTCCCATTTTTTGAACAATTTCAAAAGGCATATTTTGAGTATGATTGTGCATTTCTAATGCTTTTGTTAATACTTCTTTTTTATGCTCAAATAATGCTTTTGTTAATCCTGCGCCTTTTCCTGTGGTTTGTTCTACTGTACTGTCTGTCAATGCTGTAATCACTGCTGTTGCAGTTGTGGTGTTGCTGATACCCATTTCTCCTGTACCTAATATTTTATAACCTTGCTGTTTTAATTGTTTTACTAATTCTACACCTGTTAATATTGCTTTTTCCATTTCTTCTTTTGTCATTGCTGGCTGTTTTACAATATTTTTTGTTCCATAATTAATTTTTCTATCAATTAACTGTGTATGTTTTACATTGCCGTTTATTCCGATATCTACAATTTTTAAATCAATATTATATTGTCTTGATAATATGCAAACACCTGTTTTCCCTTCTAACATATTATATGTTTGCACTGCTGTTACTTCTTGAGGTGCTGTGCTGACACCTTCTTCATAAACACCATTATCTGCACACATTACTATAATCGCCTTTTTATCTAAATCATTTTTTACACTCCCTGTAATACCTGCAATCTGTATTGCAATATCCTCTAACCTTCCCAAGCTTCCAATAGGCTTTATTAAATTATCTTGATACTCCCTTGTTTGTTCCATTGTTTGCTGATAAAGTGGTTTTATATTTTGCATTAGTGTCTGTATATTTTCTGTCAAAAATATTACCTCCTTATTATAAAAATAATTACTATCATTATATAAAACATATTAGAAAGTAGCAACTAAAAACGAATACTAAAAATAAAACAGTTCCTTTATTTTGTAATAAAAGAACTGTTTGAAATAGAATTTTTCATATCTTTTTTTTTAAATAATTATTTTCTAATAAATCTCCATATACACCTGTTTCATTATAAATGTTTGTCATATCTCCAGCCAAATCAGTATCTATATGATATATTTGCTCTACTGACAAAGGAAACGATATTTTTAACCTCTCAAATAATTTTAAACATAATTCAAATGGTAAGATAGGTAAATGAATTAATATTACTTTTTTATTTATCAATTTTGCAATACTTTTACATAATTCGTTATATGTATATGCTTTTTTTCCCAATACTTCAATAATTCTGTTTTTTTGTTCATGTATAATATAATAAGCCATAATATCTGCACATTCTTTTACAAATACAGGCTGTTCTAGTTTTTTTCCATTTCCAAAAACTGGAACAATACCCATCTTGCGAATAGATTTCTCTATTACTCCTAAACCTAACTTTTGATGATATCCATAAATTAGTGCTGGACGAAATATTATATATTGCATATCAGAATCCACAACTGCTTTTTCGGCAAGCTGTTTGCTTTTTGCATAAGCTCCCATTTTCTTTAGTTGAACATTAATTGAACTTGTTAAAATAATTTTTTTAATTCCATATTGTTTACAATATTGTATAGCATTTTTTGTACCGCCATAGTTAATATTCATAGTATCTTTTGCACTATACCCCCTACCATTTGTAATTCCAGACAGTAGCACACAAATATCTATTTTTTCAGTCAAATACAATACAGAGAGATTTTTTATATCTCCAGAAATCATATGTAAACGCTTATCTTCTATTGTAATAGCATTTTTATGAATTAAACAATATATTTTTTCAATATCGTGATAGACTAAAAGACTTTTGAGTAATTCCTGCCCTAAAAAACCACTTGCACCAATCAATAATATTTTCATACTATGCTCACCCCATTAAAAGAAATTTCCATATCTTTTCATTTGTTTCATCAGTGATGGAAAATGACAAAGTATACGCCATTTTTTATGCCATAAAAATCCAATTTCTCTTGCATCATTATAAAAACATGGCGTTGTACAGTTACATCTTTGTAATGTTTTGGCATATTCTTTTTTATTTTTTGAAAAATTGTGTATATCTATACTCATATTAGGAAATTCAATACATGGCGCAAGTTCTCCAGTTTCTTTCATTAAAAAAGAGTATTTCATGGCATCACATTCAGGCATTTTGTTCCCCTTTATATACTTAATATGCTCCTCATAAATCATAGCTGCAAAAAGATTTTCTTTGTATGCACGACGAAGCATATATTCAAAAATTTCCAGTACATCTTTATATTCATATACTAAAGAATCATCCTTTTTCCCTGCTGTACCAGATACTGTAATATATGGACGAATAGCATACATAAAACCATGATAATACGCATATTTCATCATATTTTTAACATCGGATAACTCTGTTACTTTTGTAATCGTTGTTGTAATAGACCAATTTCCTTTGTGTTTTCCTTTTAAATAATCTATATTTTTTATATTTTGTTTTACTTTTAAAAGCATATCCACTCCCCTAAGCATTTTATAACGCTCTGGTATTAGTGAATCAATAGAAATAGCTAAATTGCAGTGTCGTTTTGCAATTTCTTCAGCTAATTTTGGTGTAAGCAATATACCATTTGTAATAATAGTGGGACGAATTCCATATGATAAAAAAATATCAACAATTTGTATAATATCCTTTCTTAAAAGTGGGTCACCTCCCTGCAAAAATACATATCCTACACCAAACTTTTGTAATTCTAATGCTTTTTGCTTTATTTCTTTTAGTGTCATATCATTAGATTCTGTTTTCCATATATTGCACATAGGACAGCGTTCATTACATAATTTTGTTACGTCAAAAATGGTTAATATTGGTTTGTGCAGTAATATATTTCTTGCTGTTTTTACTTTTTGTTTTATTAGCATATTCATAATATAATTCCTTTCGTTTTGATAAATTTTTAACTATTATATTTGTTGTCATCTCTTTTTTTGAACAAGTAAGTTTGTAGTTGTTCATGTAGTTACACTACATGAACAACGGGCTAGCCCGTTGTATATTTCCAGCTACTTCCATATTTATTTATATTTTTGTGCTATGATAACAAAATGAGAATACCATAATTTATGAATATTATATATATATATATATATGAATCCTGAAGTTTTGAAATCCTTTATTAAATTATCTGGGTTGACATTATGTATTTTTTCACCATTGATAATTCTATCATGCATTTTGTTCATAAAATTTTTGAATTTATAACGACAATCAATATCTTTTATTACAACAATATCACATTTTTCAAATGCTTTATTTTTTACATCATTCCATACATCATTAGGTAAGTGGTGTATAACATCACAAATATAAAATAATGTTTTTTCCTGCTTTATTTCAACATCATCAATACATGAAAAACATTTTATATCTGTATCAGGTGGTGTTTTCTGAAATATGACATCTACGGCATAAACATTTTGTTTTCCTATTATTTTTGAAAACCAATTTGACCAATATAATGTTCCTGCTCCAAAATCAATTACTTTATTGATAGAATATTTATCAAATACATTTCTTTTTAACAAATTTTTAATTTCATTTGTTGGTAATACAAGCATTCTTCCTATCTCACGTAATTTTCCAAAATTATTTTGAAATGACATATATTTTCCTCCTTTGTCAACTCCTTGAAATTAGTACCACTCCCACACATATTACAGCAATACCTATTACACGAATGGATGTAACAGCCTCATGAAATGCAAAATATCCCACTATAACAGACAACACATATCCTATACTTAAAAAGGGATAGGCATAGCTCACATCTGTTTTAGAAAGTACTACCAGCCACAAAACGATACTCATCATGTAGCATATTGCACTTATCCACAAATATATATTTGTAATCATGTTAGGAAGTACAGCAACAAATCCCTGCACACCTCCCGTAATTTCCCCCACTATCATCATTCCTTTTTTCATGCTAATCTGTGCAGAGGAATTTAAAAAAACACTGAGTAATATTAGTGTAATGATATGCATTTACACCCTCCATTCTTTTATTGTATTTCCTTTTACTATGTATGCTTGTTTTGCCTCTTTTGCCATAAATATATCTGATATGCTATCTGTATAAAATTTTTCTATATTTTCATATGGATATTGCTCTCTAAAGCGTTTTACTTTCTCCATTCCACGGCAATTAGGACTTTCTAATGCTCCTGTTATATAATTTACTTTTGATGCAATATGACAAACACCTAGTCTTTTCGATACCTCTGCAATTAAAAATTCTGGTGATGCGGATATGATTATATCATTAGAGCATTTTTGTTTATTATAAAATTCTTTTATTTTTACTATATTGTTATCCCAAAAAAGTTGTACTTCATATTGCACATTAGGTACATATTTTAAAAAAGCATAAAATTTTTGTTTAAACTGTTCTCTTTTGCACAATTTTAAATAAAACAATACACCATATACTACCGCTGATGGAAATGCTAAAAGTGTTTTGGGATATTTTTTTATACAATGTTTCCAAAAATCTACTGTACAGTCGCCATAATATATTGTGTTGTCAAAATCATAAACATTCATATTCTTCTCCTAAATCTTTGGAATATAAATCAAAAGTAACATGACAATGGCATAAATAATACCCATAATAATTAGTACTTTGTCATTTGTTACAACGTCTACAGGGTCGCCGTGGCTATCTGACTCAATATCTGCACTATATTTCATCATAAGTATAATTACAAAAGGAACTGTCCATATCAATTTATTTGTGCCATATCTCGCAATTACTTCTATATCAGCACTCCACAATGCATAAAATACTATAGAAAGTGCTAGGCACAAATACATAAATTTATCTAAAAAATTAAAAGAATAATGTAGTAGCACTTTACGAGTCATAGCTTGTCCATTGCTTTTTTTGAGTTCATTTCTCCTTTTACCTAAACCTAAATAAAATGAAATGGAAATCACTGTCAATGAAACCCAGCTTGATACTTCACTATTTATAATTACAGCACCATACAATACACGTATCAAAAAACCTGATGCTAAAAGCGTAATGTCTACAAAAGGAATATGTTTTAAACCTAAGCTGTAGCCTACATTTACTAAAAAATAGAGTGCCATAAATAATAAACTTTTTAATAATGAACCATTATGCATATTGTTGCATATTGTCGACAGTAATAATAGACAAAACACAAGTATGTACGCATTTACAACACTCACTGCACCTGAGGCAATGGGACGAAATTTTTTTATTTCATGCTGTCTGTCAGCATTTGCATCAAAAATATCATTTAATGTGTAAACTGCTGAACTTAATAACGAAAATGCAATAAATCCATATATTACTTTCAAAAGTGTGTCAAATTCAAACAGTTTGCCCGAAAATGTAATGGATACAAATAACAGTGCGTTTTTTAAATAATGCCTCGGGCGCATCAATTTCCATATATTGTATATCATGCTGTATTGTTTTTTCTGATGATACAATTTTGGTTGTAGCATAATATTCTCCTTTTTATCTGCGAATGATATCATTCTCATACAAATCTACATACACACTATCTGTAACATGATGCAGTTCTTTATTGTATATTACAATGTTTAAGCCACGCTGATTTTTACTATATTCTTTACCATCAAATTTTATAGATGCTGTATTTCCTCCAGTATATCCTGCACTTAACATTGAAATTTCAACACCTTCTAATCCAGCATTGCATACAGCATACTGCTCATTTTTTTCTTCATACATGGGTGCATCTCCTACGATTGCAACATAAGCATTGCGGTATGCTCCTTCCATATCAAATTTTAATCCTAGTTCTCTCAAGCTTTTTATAACATCTTCTGTCAATCCTGCACTTGCATCATCTTTTGCTGCTATAAATATTAAATATTTGCTTCGGTCAATACTTTTTATGTAATCAGATAATCTATTTGGTGTGGATATAGAATAAGCTATATAAGAATAGGCATTTTCATATTGTGGATAAAAAATAACATCTACTTTATTTACATCAATTTGTCCATATTTAAAATTTGATATATTTTCATCATATAAATTAAAAAGTCGTCCTGAAAAATTATGTTGTGGTGTAATATAATCAAATGATAATTCCCCTATTTCATTTACATATTTCAAACTTTCCAATTTTGTTTTTACAGGTTTTGTTTCTTTTGCAATATCAATATTTCTTGTAATAGAAGGAATATGATTTAAAAATAACAACGTACAAAGTACAGCTAATACAGCACTATATCGACCTACATAAATGCCACCTCTATTGATACGTTTACACAAAAATACCATTGCGATTGCTGGAATATAATATAATCCAACAGAATACCTTGCCCAAAATAATCCTGGTACTACTATAATAGAAACGATTGTAAATACAGTTAACATAATTGCTATACGAATTAGTTTATTGTGCTTTTTTCTGTTTTGAACCAAATAAAATACTATAAAAATAACACTAATTAAAAATATAGCACTGAAAAAAATGCCCCAGCCTCCAATACGTGTATCAAATAATTGTGATTGTAATATCTCATTTTTATAAAATGTAAATGGAAATTTCCATTGCATTACAGCAGGCTGATTATTTGTTTGAGAAAACAGCGAACAAATAAAACGACTTACATTAGATAATGGTTTAAATACTGGCGATATTTGTGCTACAATCATTTCAGTTGCATCTTCACCAATCATAGTATAAAAAGGATTTTTATGTCGTATTATATTGATAATATATGATGTTGAACCTGTAATAATTAAACTAAAAATGACACTTGTGGCAAGAACAAAAAAATTCTTTGAAAGTTTTTTACACGCTTGTAAAAGCCCATATTTTTTCCACTTTTCTATAAGCCAAAATATAAAAAATGCAAAACCAGATAATCCAAAAAATATAACACCCGAAAACTTTGTATTTAGTCCCATATTGATACTCAAAAAAATAAAATAATAACAAATATTTTTAAAACGCCCATTTTCATAAAATGTTAAATAGCTCAATGACGCTAAAAATAACAATATCATTTCCCACAAAAAACCATCATTATAGTAAGTTAAACTTTGAATAACTATTACTACATTGATAGAAAAGGCTGCTGCACATAAAAAACTTTGCCACTTTTTTAATACATTTGTTTCATACAATAATGACCAGCAAATAAAAAGTAATGCTATCATAGATAAAATATTAAATGCTTTTCCTATTTCTATATTTTCTAATGTTGCATAAACCACAGCCCCCCATAATTCTGTCGCTTTGGGATAGGCATCATACCATGTTTCTTTTTCTTGCGCTAAAAATGGAAATTGTTTCGCATAACTGTAAAATGTTTCAGTTAATGGATTCCAGCCATGTTTTAATAAGCCTGTTATACTTTTATGATATGCATTTCCATCCCAGCTAAAATCATATGTTTTGGCACATATAAAAAGAGCAAAAGCCAAACAAAATATGCCACATAGTATTGCAATTATTGTTCTTTTGTTATCTTTTTTAAATACAATGTATGTAAATGTAACAGAAAGTACCACAGATATTGGGAATATCCAAACTTGTAGAGAAATATGCATAATAAAAAGTATAGTGGATAGTAATACAGGTAAAAAAAGGGTATTTAATAGAAAAAATCCAACCATAAGTGGCAATGGATATTTTAAATACATCATTTCCTCCGTTATATTTTGTTCATTCATTAATATTTCCTCCTCTATTTTTTTGTTCATCACAGAATGAATATTCTGTACTATTTTTTTGCACTATTATTATTTATGATTACAGTTTTATATCAAAAAATATATAAAAAAAATGTTATATAAACTATATAGCATAAAAAAAGCATAAAAATAAAAGCCGGTCAAAATCAAAATTTCAATCGGCTAAATTTGTCATGCAAAAAACTACAAATTTAGACTTGTAACTCTTAATATTTTATGATAATGTATTGTTGTTATATGTAATGACAGCTATATTTTATATGATTAATAAGACAGAATATTCATTCTGTTTACTATAATATCAACCCCAATTTCTCCATTCTTTCTGTATGCTCTATACCAGTGGATATTAAATAAATACGTGTTGTGTTGATATTGGAATGTCCTAGCACATCTGCTAGTTTCGAAACATCTTTGTAGACACGATAAAATGTTCTTGCAAACAAATGCCTTAAATTATGAGGAAAAACTTTTGAGGGTGCTACATTCGCTTTTTTACACAATGCTTTCATCTCTGCCCATATTTGACGTCGTGATATACCTTTTTTATTTCTTGTTAAAAATATTTCACCAGAAATGATGTTTTGTTTTTTAGCATATCTTATTAGTTTTTTACATAATTTGTTTGGCAGTAATATCGTACGAATTTTTCCTTTTAAAGAAATATCTGCTCGTCCAATTTGTATTGCTTTTACAGTGATGTATTTTACTTCGGATACCCTAATGCCAGTAGCGCATATTGTTTCAATTAGTAATGATAAACGCATTTTCCCTTCAGAATTTGCTATTTTTAATAGGCGTTCATATTCCTCTTTTTTTAATTCTTTTTCTGTACTGCAAAATAATTTTTTCTGTATTTTTAAATATTTTACTTTATATTCTGACATTCCCATAAAACAAAGAAATTTATTTAATATGGATAATTTTGCATTGATTGTACTAGCTTGGTAATTAGATTGACATAAATACTCTTTCCATTCAAATATTATATTTTTTGTGATAGATCGTTCCCCTAACCACAATATAAAATTTTGTATTTCACTTAAATATTTTTCAATGGTACTTTGTTCTTTTTCTTCTAATTTCAAATAATTGTAAAAATCATTTATTTGTTTTCTATCACTCATAATAAGCCTCCTTGTAAAATTGTACTCATTGTATTTTATAAATATTGATTTGTAAAAAAATGAATTCAAAAGCCCTTTATTCTATATATTGACAGAATAAAGGGCTTTTTTATAACATTATTTCAATACAAAAGATTGACAGTCAGTACATTGGTCCATTGTTGGATTCGCTTCATGAGTACCTACCTGTATGCTTTGCAAAGAGCAGTTGTTTCTTGAACCACAGTGATATTTGCAGTTTGTTACAGTACATCTAATACATTCATTTGCAGTTGTCATAATTCTATTCCTCCTAAAAAATAAATCATATTTGTTACATCAATAGTATCACCAAAAAATTTAAAATATATCAATATTTTTGTTTTCAAACACTGGTAAAATTTGTTATAATACTATTTATAAAAAAGCAAATATTATGATATAAAAATAATAAGGAGAATTAACGTTATGAGAATCACCAAAGAAAATACAATGTGTATGATTATTGACGACCAACAAAAACTAATTCCTACCATATTGGAATACGAGCAACTTTTAGAAAATACAAAAAAACTTTCTATGGGTTTACTTGCCTTAGAAATTCCTTGTATTGTTACAGAACATTATAAAAAGGGATTGGGAGAAACAGTATCTATATTAAAAGAGGCTTTAAGTATACCAGAAAAAACAAAGGCATATGATAAAATTACATTTAGTGCCTATGAAAATGAAGAAATTAGAAATGCGATTGTATCATCAGGTAAAAAAAATATTATTATATGTGGTACAGAGGCACACATTTGTGTACTGCAAACAACAATAGATTTACAAAATAATGGTTATCAAGTGATATTAATAGAAGACTGTATTGGTTCTCGTACACAAACCAATAAAGATGGTGCTGTAAAAAGAGCTATGCAGGAGGGTGCAATTATCAGCACATATGAAGCAATATTATTTGAATTGGTAAGGGTTGCTGGAACACCTGTATTTAAGGAAATATTAAATATCATAAAATAAGACATAACATTAAAATAAAAAAAGTGATAAAGTATACTTTATCACTTTTTAACTATTATAAATTTATTTTTTGTATCAATTTTTCTACTGCTTCATTTAAAAATGAAATATCTTTTTGCTCTATTTTTCCAGCGTCACAAAGTTCAGCAATATCTGGTTGTATCGGTAGTTGTGCTAATACTTCAATATTCATTTCGTCAGCAACTTTTTGCAGTTTGCTTTCTCCAAAAGGATACAGCTTTTTACCGCAGTCATCACAAACCATATAACTCATATTTTCAATAATGCCACAAACTGGAATAGACATTTTTTCAGCCATATGATATGATTTTTTTACAATTAAAGAAACCAAATCTTGTGGTGTTGTAACAATTACCACACCATCTACTGGTATACTTTGGAATACTGTTAAAGGAACATCTCCTGTTCCAGGAGGCATATCAATCAACAAAACATCTAAATCTCCCCAAGCAACATCTGTCCAAAATTGTTTTACAGCATTACCAATTACAGGACCTCTCCATATTACTGGAGTATCTTCTGTATCTAATATTAAATTTGCAGACATCATGCGAATACCTGTTTGTGTTTCTACTGTATCCATACCATTACCATTTCCTACTGCTTTTTGTTTTACACCAAAAGCCTTTGGTATAGAAGGTCCTGTGATGTCTCCATCTAATATTCCTACTGCATATCCTTTTTGTTTGAGTGCTACAGCAATACAGCTTGTCATGGAAGATTTTCCTACTCCACCTTTTCCGCTCATAATTGCAATTACTTTTTTAATATGACTTTGTGAATTTGCATTTTCCATAAAATTCACTTTTCTTTCTGCACAGTCGCTTTGACAGTTTGCACATTGTGACTTATCACAATCCTGACTCATTTTTTCCATCTCCTGTTCTCTACTCTTTCGCTGGTGTAAATAAATCTAATGTAATATAAATTGTAAAATTAGAATCAAATGTCGCTAAACCATAATGTGTTAATTCTGGATTCAGAATATTTGTTCTTGTTCCTGCTTCCATCATAAACTGATGATATGCATCAATGGCATCTCCTCCGTCTATTTTCAAAACGCCTTCCCCTGCCATAGTGTATTTTACACCGCCTGCTGTCATTCTGTCAAATGGATTTTGTCCCTTTTGGTTCGTATAAGCTACATAATTATTTTTACTCATATCCCAACTGTGATAATATGCCACATTTTCTGCTGTTTCATCACTTCTTAATGTCACAGAATCCTCTTGCACACGAGCACTATTTATAATATCAATTAATTCTGTTTTAAAATTCTCTAAAAATTGTTGAGAATATCTTAACTGCAAATTTTGTTTATAATCAGATGTTCGAATCAATATTCCCTCTGCTTTATAATCTTTATTTAACAAAACATATGTATCTTTATTTTCATCTTTTAGTTCTACTCTAAAATTTTTTAAATCAAGATATCTTACATTTTTCATATCACTTGCGTCCATTTTGCCTGTAATGCCTTTATATTGAAATGTCATATCATTTGTAAAAATTTCTGCTACTTTGCCATCTTTTATTGAAACCATAAAAAAATGTTTATAATCATTGATATATACATATCTTTCCAATGAATAGCTGTTTTGGTCAATACGGTCTGGCTCTCCCCAAACAGATTTTAATTTTGAAACACTTTGTCCAATAGAAATCGTTTTGCCGTCTATTACAATATCTTGTTGTTCTGTTTGTGGTGTTTGTATATTTTGTTCTGGTGTTTGTTCTGTTGGGTTTTGTTCCGTATTTTGTTCTGGTGGCTGTTCTGTTGGGTTTTGTTCTGTATTTTGTTCTGATGGCTGTGGTGTTTGTGGTGTTTGTTCTGTTGGGTTTTGTTCCGTATTTTGTTCTGTATTGTTTTGTTGTGATGCTGGTAAATTTCCGTATTTTTCATACATTGTTGTAAAAGCAACCACCGCTTCTTCTACTGTCACTTCTTTAAAAGGAGAAAACATATCTTCAAAACCGCTCATAATACCAGCTGTTTGCACTTTTTTGATATAAGGGAGTACACTTTGCTCTAACTGTTCCACATCTTTAAAAACAATTTCTTGTTCTGTTTCTGTTATTTCTATATTACTTTTTTCAAGTGTTCTAACTAATATAATTGCCATTTGTTCCCTTGTTAATGTGTCATCTGGCTTAAAAATATGTTCTTGCTTTCCTGTAATAATACCCTTAGAATAAGCAAAAACAATCTCAGGATGGTCTGTATCCCAAAAAGGATTATGTATGCCTGATATGTCTACTTTTTCCCCTGTAACTTTTTGATAAAACTGTATTGCTAATGTTGTAAACTCTTTTCTTGTCATATTTTCCGTAGCACGTGCAAACAATTCTTCTGGTATTAACTCAAGTTCATAAGCCTTTTCCATAATGGGGACAGCCCAGTCACTCGCTTCAATATGCAATGCTCCAAAGGCAGTTGTTGTGACAGAAACAGTCAATGCTGTTGTAATACCCATTTTAATAAACCATTTCATACAACCTTTCCTTTCTTTTAAAATTTTATTTATTTTATTACAAAAGTATGTATAATTTATGAATAGTATACCATATTTCATAAATTTTTCAAGAGATATATTTTTCATTTATCACTTTATTTATGATATTATCCATAATTATCCATTGTAAAAATTATGTTACAATTTTTGTAACAAAAGCATACAGATAGAAACAGTATAGTAAAATCAACATTTTATCTATTCACAAATATATATTTTTCATTTGTAAATCATTATATTATCGTGATATAAAATATAGAAAAGCTATCGATAATTATCGATAGCCCCATAAATATATTTTATTGATTGCTTGTTTATAAATAATAGTCAGTTTACAGTATGATTCCCAAAAACATTAAGCAAGTACTCCTGCTAATTCATCAACAGCTTGTTCGGCATCGTTTCCTTCTGCTGTAATCACTGCTGTTTTTCCCTTTATAATACCTAAAGCGATTGTTCCCATAATACTTTTTGCATTGATTTTTTTGTCGTCAATCATTACTTGTATTTTACAGTCATATTTGCTTGCTGTTTGTACAAAAAAAGCTGCTTGTCTTGCATCTAAGGAACTATTCACAATTATCTTTTTTTCTGCCACGCAAAATCACCTTTATCCTTTCTCAGTTCTTCAGCAATACTGCTGATTTTTTTTAAACGATGGTTGACTCCTGATTTTCCCATTGGTGGTGTCATCAAAAGTCCTAATTCTTTTAAACTTGCTTCTGGATACTGCAATCGTAACTCTGCTGTCATATAAAGAGCTTCTGGTAAATTTTCCAAACCCTTTTGATATTGAATATATTGTATATCCTCTATTTGTGTTATTGCTGCGGCAACCGTTTTATTCAGATTTGCTGTTTCACAATTTACCTTTCTATTTACACTGTTGCGCACTTCTTTTAACACACGCACATTTTCCATATCTAAAAGAGAAATATGTGCTTGCATGATATTTAATATATCTGAAATCTGTTCGCCTTCTTTCAAATATACTACAAAATATTCTTTTCGTTGCACCATTTTAGCGTCTAAATGAAATGTATGCAATAAATATTGTAACTGTTCTGCTTGTTTTGCATCTCCATGTACAAATTCCAAATGATAATTTTTTTTGGGGTCATTGATAGAACCCGCCGCTAAAAAAGCGCCTCTAATATAAGCCCTACGACAGCAAATGCTGTGTGCCACAGGCATATAACATTGGTTGCATATTTGTTTATATTGTAATATGCCTGTTGCTGTTAATACCTTTTCAGCATCTGCTGTATCTGTTACTGTTAATACATATGTGATTGTCCCATGATAGACCTGATTTTTTCTAACAGTGACATTACAAACTATTTTAAAAGTTTTTTTCATTAATGTAAAGTATTTTCTAGCGAGTAAAGCATTTTCTGTCTGTAATTTTATACAAATTTTTTGCGCAAAATGCCCTATATATGCACACATATTTATGATAGCTGCAATTTCAGCAATATTACAATGGCGTGCATTTCCAAATCTTTGTGCAATTTCCTTTTTAACATTATATGAAAATGACAAATTTTTACCCCCTAAAACTTTTTATGTCTAACATCCTTTTCTATATCGTTATGTTTCAACAATATATTATGGTTTTTTTCGTGCAATTTTTCATATAAAGCATTGGCAAGCGTTACAGAACGATGTTTTCCCCCTGTACAACCTATGCTGATAATTAACTGGTTTTTTCCTTCTTTGATATATTGTGGTATTAAAAACTCTATCATATCAGTCAATTTATACAAAAAAGTATTGCTTTCTTCAAAACTCATAACATAATCAGAAACAGGGGCATCATTTCCAGTGAGTTCTTTAAGTTCTTGTATATAAAAAGGATTTGGCAAAAAACGCACATCGAATACTAAATCACTATCTACTGGAATACCATACTTAAAACCAAAAGAACATACTGTAATAATTAAACTTTCAAATTTTTGATTTTCCAAAAATATTTTATTAATTTGCTCTTTTAGTTCTCTAGTTAATATATGACTTGTCTCAATAATATATGTTGCTTTATTTTTTACTTCCTCCAACATTTGTCTTTCTTTGGCAATACCTTCCGCAATAGAGCCTTTTTTAGAAAGAGGGTGACTTCTTCTGGATTCCTTATACCTTTTTATCAATGTTTTTTCAGAGGCATCTAAAAATAATATTTCATAATCATATCCCAAACCTTGCAGTGTGGAAAGCACAGAAAATAAATCAGAAAATAATTTTCCTCCTCTAATATCAATTCCCATAGCAACTTTGTCAATTTCTCCTCCCTGCTCATAACAAAGTTCTGCAAATTTTGGTATCAATGCAGGAGGCAAATTGTCTACACAAAAGAAATTGATATCCTCTAAAAATTTTAATACAGTTGATTTTCCTGCTCCAGACATTCCTGTTACAATAACAAAACGCATTTTTACATCACCTCATCTATTTATTATTTTTCTCCTATCATTTTGACCTCTGTTTCCAATGATACGCCAAATTTTTCAAATACTGTTTTTTGACAATACTCTATTAAAGCAATGACATCTGCACAAGTTGCATTTCCTCTATTTATAATAAATCCTCCATGTTTTTCAGAAACTTGCGCATCTCCTATACAATAACCTTTTAATCCTGCATCAGAAATCAATTTCCCTGCAAAATATCCTTTGGGGCGTTTAAATGTACTACCTGCACTGGCAAAATTTAAAGGCTGTTTTTGCCTTCTTTGTTCAGCGAGTTCTGTCATTTCTTTTTGTATGGTAGTATAGTCCCCTTTTTCAAGCTGTATTGTTGCATTTAATACAATATATTCTTTTTGAGGTATCACACTATGACGATATTGCAAATCTAACTCTTTTACAGAAAGTTTTTTGATATCTAATTCTCTTGTCAATACTTCTGCTTCTATTATTACATCTTTCATTTCTCCGCCATAAGCACCTGCATTCATACAAACTGCACCCCCTAAAGAACCAGGAATACCAGACGCAAAACTAAATCCTTTTAAACTATGTTTTAATGCTTCTGCACCTATAGCACTCAATAAAGCACCTGACTCTGCTTTTATTGTTTCTCCTTCTACTACAATTTCATTCATGTTGTTTGCAGTTTGTATGATAATACCTCTAATTCCCTTATCACTGATAAGCAAATTACTGCCGTTTCCTATTATCATAACAGGTATATCATATTGTTTTGCAATGGTAATAATATTTTTTATTTGTTCACTGTTTTGAGGAGAAATATAAATATCCGCTGTACCTCCAATGCGAAAAGAAGTGTGTTTCGCCATTACTTCATTTTGCTGTATGAACTGCTCTGGTAAAACCGTTTTGAGTTGCTGTATGATTTCCATAAATTTCCTTCTTTCTTTATTTAAGCAGTTTTTATTATACTATTTTTAAGCATCTTCTACTCCAAAACTTTGGCTGATTCTTTGACTGAGTACTTCTGCTGCGTTATAACCCATGCGTTTTTGTCTTTGATTGATTGCCGCAGATTCACATATTACAGCTACATTTCTGCCAGGACGTACAGGAATAGAATTACAAACTATTTTATTGCCAAGTATGTCAATATATTCCTCTCCTAATCCTAATCTATCATAATCTTTTTCACTGTCCCACATTTCCAACCTAATAACAAGGTCTATACTTTGAGATATTTTTACAGAACTGACACCAAAAAGCTCTTTCACATCTATAATTCCTATACCTCTTAATTCTATAAAATATCGTATGAGTTCTGGGCTTGTTCCAATGAGCATATCATGAGATATTTTTTTAATCTCTACAGCATCATCTGCAACAAGTCTGTGTCCTCTTTTAATCAATTCTAATGCTGTTTCGCTTTTGCCAATACCACTTTCTCCTATAATCAATATGCCTTCTCCATATATATCTACTAAAACACCATGCATAGTAATACGTTCCGCAAGCTGTTCTGTTAACCATCTTATACACTCTGCCATAAATGTGCTTGTACCTAAATTTGTTCTTAATAAAGGTACTTTATATTTTTCTGAAAACTCTATCATTTCCGGAAAAACTGTTAAATCTCTGCATATTACAACACTTGCTACTGTAAATGAAAAAAACTTTTGTAATACATTCACTCTTTCTTCTTCTTCTAAATGACTTAAATAGCTGTGTTCTACTTTTCCAAATACTTGCAGTCTGTCATTATCAAAATGTTCATAAAATCCTGTAAGCTGTAATGCAGGACGATTTACATCACTTTTTGTTAATATTTTGTCATCTAAACTGACAGAGGGTACTAAATTCGTTAAATGAAATTCCTCTGCAAGTTTACTTATTTTTACTGAATACAATGATATCCCTCCATATTTTATGATTCCATATTATCATACATGATTCAAACATTGTTTGCAACTTTATTATATTATTTGCATCATGCATGATATTATTGCTTTCTAAAAAATTGGTATACACTTTCCGCAGATGCTATTGTCATTTGAGAAACCTCTAAAAGCTGTTCCACATCTGCTTTTGCAATATTTTCAATATTTCCAAAATGTTTCATCAATGCTTTTTTTCTAACTTCTCCTATATTTGGTATATCATCTAATATAGAATGTATTGCTTTTTGCTCTCTCAATTTTCTATGGTATTCTATCGCAAAGCGATGGACTTCATCTTGTATTCTTGTTAAGAGTTTAAATCCCTCTGTATTACTGCGTAATACAATCTCCTTTTGCTGAAATATTATAGCTTTTGTTCTATGTTTGTCGTCTTTTATCATGCCACACACTGGAATATCAATGTTCAATTCTTTTAAAACACTTTCTGCTGCTTGTACCTGTATCATACCGCCGTCCATTAGTATTAAATTGGGCATTTTACTAAAATTTCCGCTTTTACATTGTTTTTGTTCTATAATAGCGTGTTGCATTCTTCTGTATATCACTTCCTGCATACTTGCAAAATCATTCGCCCCTATTACTGTTTTAATTTTAAATTTTCTGTAATCGCTATATTTTGCTTTACCATTTTCAAATACCACCATAGCACCCACAGATTCAAATCCTTGTGTATTTGAAATATCATATGCTTCTACTCTTTGCAATGTTTGAGGTAAATGCAATGCTTGTTGTATTTCCTGTATAGCACCTATTGTTTTTTGTTCTTCTCTTTTTAATCTTTCCCCTGACTGTTCAAATGAAATCATAGCATTTTTCCATGCTAATTGTACTAGTTTATGCTTTTCACCTTTTTTTGGTGTTGTAAATGTGACTTTGTTGCCTCGCTTTTGTGTTAAAAACTGCTTCAATAATTCTTTTTCTTCTGTTACCAATTCTTCCTGTAATATAATTTCTTTGGGTATATACGCTGTACCACTATAAAATTGTTTTATAAACTCTGTCATGACTTCACTTCTCGTACGATTTTCAACAGAATGTAAATGGTATTGCTCTCTGCCTGTGACTTTTCCTTCTCTTATAAAAAACATTTGTGCTAATCCTTCATCATATGCCCTTACAAAAGCAGCAACGTCACAATCGCCTAATCCCGTATTTGCCATTTTTTGCTTTTCACTTATGCTTTTTATACTCAGCAGTTTATCACGTAATGCTGCTGCTTTTTCAAATTCCATATTTTTTGATGCTTCATACATCTCTTTTTCCATTCTTTTCATCATTTCTTCATGTTTACCATGTATAAACTGCTCTGCTTCTGTTATCATATTTTGATAGTCGTGTTTTGAAATTTGATTGTCACAAGGTGCACAACACTGTCCAATATGATAATTTAAACAAGGTCTTTCTTTTCCAATATCTCTAGGTAATATTTTTTTACATTTTCTAATAGACCATATTTTATGTATGGTATCAACAGTTTCTTTTACTGCAAAAGCATCTGTAATAGGTCCAATATATTTTGCTTTATCTTTTTCTATATTTCTTGTAACAAATATACGCGGATAATCTTCATTTGTAATTTTAATATAGGGGTATGCCTTATCATCTTTTAAAAGTACATTATAAAAAGGTCTGTGCTTTTTAATTAAATTACATTCTAAAAGTAGTGCTTCCATTTCAGAATCTGTTATAATATATTCAAACTCTTTTATATGCTGTACCATTGTTTGTACTTTAGGTGCATGGTTTTTATTATTCTGAAAATATTGTCTGACACGATTTTTTAAATTGATAGCTTTTCCTACATATATAATTTGCTGGTTTTCGTCTTTCATGAGATAAACACCAGATTTTTGAGGAATTTTTTTTAATTCCTGCTCTATATCAAACATTTTTACAATACACTCCTTAAAAATTCATTAAGTATTTTATAATATCATGACGAAAAATGATTTTTCCGCTATAATAAAGCATAACATAAAATTTCAATAAACGAAAGGAATACAATACATGAAAAAAAATTTACAAAATAAAAAAATTCTTTTTTTTAAAATATTAGGTATTGCTGGTATATTAGATTGTTTGTCAATATCTTTGGTTTCTAATTTTAATTTTGGAACACTTTTTCCTGGTGCATTAGGTTGTGTATTTTTGATTTATGGTTATTTTTATCAAAAATTAAATGAATGGGGAAATTATGGTTTTGGTAAATTTTTTATGAAAACAGCTAAAATAGGACTCACTATTTTTTTTATCAGCTTTTTTATTATTACATCTATTGTTATACAAAATGGAGCAAAAACACCTGATAAAGATGCAGATGCAATAATTGTACTTGGTGCAGCATTACATGGTTGGGACGTCAGCCCTGCACTTGCACAACGTTTGGATACAGCAAAACAATACTGGGACGAAAATCATGTTTCTTATATTGTTGTAACAGGTTCACAAGGTCCACAGGAGGACAGAACAGAGGCTGAAGCAATGAAAGAATATCTTATCAATAAGGGTGTGCCTGCTGATGTAATATTGATAGAAGATAAAGCACACAATACCAAACAAAATTTTATATATTCTAAAAAAATATTAGATGATATTTATCAAAATGAATATTATAATATTGTTTATGTTACAAACTATTTTCATACATTCCGTGCTGGGCTACTTGCAGAAAAAATTGGTTTTCATGCACAAGGTTTGGGTGCTCCTGTTACAATTTATATGTTGCCCAATTATTATATTAGAGAATACTTCTCTGTTATAAAATATTTTGTTTTAGATAGTCACAGCTGATAAATTGTTTTGATTCGTAATGAAAAATAAAGGATATTCCAAAAATAAGGAATATCCTTTCAATTTGTCAATAAACATTGAAACTTTGTATCAAACTCTACTTCTTTCCCTCCAGAAAGAAGCAAAGAACTTTACTTTTTGCGTTCAGAAGTATTTTGTTAATTAGCCAATACCACCATACACAATACTTAATATTACAACGATTGCTGCTAAAAATACATAAAAATATTTTGCTATCCAGAAAAAGCTATCTTTCAAAGGTTTTTGTCTACCTAAATTCAATTCTTTTGCAATATTTTCTTTACCAAGTACCCAATAAATCATAATTGCTCCCAATACGGCACCGATTGGCACAACATATATTGTAATCATATCCATCCATCTGCCCATATATGGCTCATACTCTAAAAATACACCTACTACAAATGCTATCAAACCAATTAACACAACAGCTGGCTTTCTACTTAATTTTGTTCTACTTTGTACTGCCTCGCTACAAACTTCAAACATATTGATAAGTGAAGTAATACCTGCAAAAAGCACAGAAGCAAAGAAAAATGTACTAAAAAGCTGTCCCATAGGCATTTTAGAAAATATTTTTGGTATTGTGATAAACATAAGAGGAGGTCCAGAAGCAGGGTCCATACCAAATGCAAATACAGCAGGTATAATTGCAAACCCTGCAAGCATTGCTGCACAAGTATCCAATATCGCTGTCATAATTGCAGAATGTACTACGTCCTCTTTTTTATCCAAATAACTGCCATATATAATCATACCAGAGCCTGTAATAGATAATGAGAAAAATGCTTGTCCCATTGCCATAATCCATGTTTCAGGATTTAAAAGATATTCCCATCTAGGTATTAAAAGATATTTATAGCCTTCTATTGCTCCAGGTAAAAATGACACTCTTACTGCTAATATAATAAATAAAATATAAAATGCAGGCATCATAAATTTACTTACTTTTTCAATACCTGTAATAATGCCTGTCATTAATGCAACAACTGCTATCAATATTACAATAATATGCCAAGGTGTACTACCAAATGCTCCTGTAATTTGTCCAAAATATTCACTGGATTCTATATTTAACATTTCTCCTGTAATAGAACCTTTTAAAAAACGTAATACCCAACCTACAATAATAGCATATCCTATGGCAATGCCCAGAGAACCGATTAAAGGAATTGCTCCTAATATAGCACCACCTTTTTTTCCTCTTGTTTTCATAGCATATTCGTAAGACCCTATTGGACCTGTACCTGTTAATCGTCCAAAAGCAAACTCTCCCGAAAGCCCCACTGCTCCAAACAGAGCAATAAAAAATATATATGGTAGTAAAAAAGCCGCTCCACCATATGCGCCGACACGATAAGGAAACATCCATATATTTCCCATACCTACCGCCGAGCCAACAGAGGCTAATATAAAGCCTAATTTGTTTGTAAATGTTGTTTTTCCTTCCTTCATTTTTGCACCTCTACTTCTTTATTATTTTTGTTATAAATAGGGAATGTTTATAACAAACACTTATACACTTTAAACTGTGACACTTTAAAGCGTATAAGTATTGTATTCTTTTTTTTGCATTACTGCAATGTCAAAAATAAACTATTTTCTATTCAAAAAACGTATTATTTTGGCAAAAAAAAGTAATATTGTACAAACAATTATTGATTATGGTACATATTATAAAATACCATGCATTATGCATTGTATTTTTTGGTTATTATTGCCTATCATAAATAAAACCTCCATATCAATCAATATGGAGGATATTTTTTATTTGCAATATTTTTTTATACTATGAGTATATAAAAATTTTTTTATATCATTTTTTCTTTGTTGTTTTATCAATTTTCTGGCATAGCAAAATGCTTTTTGTTCTCCTTGTTCTGCTAATATATGAAGCAGTTTTTCAAGCAATTTTTGTGAACTTGGATACATAACATGATATGCTTTGCTGTTTTCATAATAAAGCAAAGGACTTTTTTGTGTATATTTTTCTTTTTGATATGTTTTGCAAGCAGCAATTCTATCTAAAAACATTTCTACTACATAACATACAGGCATTTTCATACCTACAAATATAGGTTCTTTTTTTCCGCTATAATCCAGCCAATATTCAAAATGGTGTTTGTTTCTTCCCTTGTGGTGCAACCAAGAAGAAGAATATCCTTTTTTTTCTTTTTCGGCATTGTTAGGACTTCTTGTACCTTGATAATACTTTGCACCAACCAAAAACTCCGTGGGAGAATATTTTGATAAATCATGCAGTAAACCTTGACGATATAATCCTACACAAAAACAATATTTCATTACAAGCATTTTATGCTTTGTAATGGTACAAAAATGCGCTGTCCATTTCATAAAAACGCTCCCCCTATTGTGATATAAAAATATTTTACTGATATTATTATATAACTGCGCTTGCATATTGAAAAGTTTTTTATTAAACTTTTTAGGGGAAAAGTTTATAAATTACATTTTACATATATTTTCTCATATGACGCAATGCACTTTTTTCTAAGCGGGATACTTGTGCTTGGCTGATTCCGATTTCTGTACTGACTTCTGTTTGTGTTTTGCCTTGAAAAAATCTTAAATTTACAATTTTTTTTTCTCTTTCTGTTAATCTCTCTATTGCCTCACTCAATGAAATATTTTCCAGCCAAAGAGCATCACCATTTTTTTCATCACTTACTTGGTCCATAACAAAAAGGGTATCTCCCCCATCATGATATACAGGCTCAAAAAGTGATATGGGGTCTTGTATTGCGTCTAATGCAATTACAATACTTTCTTTGGGCATATCTAACTCTTTTGCAATTTCCTCAATAGCAGGCTCTTTTGACTTTTCTGCTGTCAATCTTTCTTTTACCTGTAATGCTTTATATGCTGTATCTCTCAGTGAACGACTCACACGTATTGGATTATTATCTCTTAAATATCTTCTTACCTCTCCTATAATCATAGGTACAGCATAAGTAGAAAATTTAACACCTTGTGTAATATCAAAATTATCTATTGCCTTCATAAGCCCAATACAGCCTACTTGAAATAAATCATCCATATATTCTCCCCTATTTGAAAAGCGTTGTATTACGCTTAAAACTAATCTTAAATTACCATAAATATATTGCTGTCGTGCTTCTTTATCACCTTGTAATATTTTTTGAAATAATATTTCTTTTTCTTCATTTTTTAAAATGGGCAGTTTTGAAGTATTCACTCCGCATATCTCAACTTTGTTGACCATTTCTCATGCCTCCTCATATCTTCTCATTAAAAATGATTTCCAGAGAGTGAAATTTTATACGCAACAAACACTTCCATAAAATAACATAAATATATAAAGGCATACTATAAAGGGGTATTTTATCAGTATAAAATTATCATATTATTGCATACTATTTTTTAAAGGAGGTATGTTTTATGATAATTATGCGCCAAGATAGCGGTATTTTATTCGCACAAAGTGAAAAAAATAGTACCACATACAAAAAAACATCTGTACGTGGTACGATACAACAAACCATAAAACAGCAAAATGGTAATTTTATCAATTATGATTATGAGTTAATACATCATATGGATTTATAATAATGGTATTGTAAACATAATATATTTGAATAAAATACGGTATTTGCTAAAAAATGCAAAAAGGGGCATTTTTCTCTTTTGAAAAATTCCCCTTTATAAAATAAACAATTTAATTATTTAAACAAAGTTCATAAAAATCATATCCATAACCATCTGGCGATATGCCTATTGTCATAAGTAATTCGTCCACACCTTCTTCCATAAGTACGTGATAGGCATTATGATAGGCATATAGTTGTTCTGCTTTTTTTGTCATTTCTATATAAATATCTAATACCGTTTTATTTTCTTTTTGGTCAATCACATGGCAAGCATCTTTTTGAGTCATTTCTTTTATATGTTCTATATTTCCCCATTTTTCCACCAATATTTCCAATTCTTTTTTTGCCTCTTTGCCTAAATTGACTAATTTTGCAAAATCTTCATGGGTTGCTTTTACGCAGCGAATGGTTTTTATTTTGCCGTCTGCTGTAATATTTTCCATAACAATACCCCCTTTTTTATTTTAGATTTTATAAAATCTAATATTGATATTACTTTAACCATACAAAATTTTAGCAAAAAGGTCAATCATTTTTTTATATTTTTCTATTAAAATTTATAAAAACATACTGTCATTTTTGTTTTTTTCCTTTCCATCTCATATGCAGTATAGGGAAAGGATTGCCTGCTCCATCTGTTTTAGAACAAGCAAAAACACTAAAACCCATATATTCATAAAATGCAAGAGCCTTTTTATTTTGTTCATTGACATCTACTAGCATTACATCATAATTTTTTATGGCAAAAAACAAAAGTGCTTTTCCTACTCCTTTATTAAAATAATTCGGTTTGACAAAAAGCATTTCTACTTTTTTGTTTTCTATAGCAATAAATCCCATTATATCACCACATCGCTTTTTTGCAACAATCAGTATCTGCATATTTTTGATTGCCAATTTTACCAAGGGACGTAGTTTTTCAATATCCTGTTCTGTTAAAAAAGAATGTGTTTTTTGAACAGAATACTCCCATATCAATATCAAATCTTCTGCAATTCGTGCCTTGTTTGCTGTTACTTTTTCTAATATCATAAGTAATCCCTTTCTTTTATACACATACATTGATATCATGGCAAATCAAAAATATAATGTGCTATATCAAATCGGAATTATATCATTTTATTCATTTCTTTTTTGAGTCTGCCTATGATTTTCTTTTCCAGTCTTGAAATATAAGATTGTGATATGCCTAATAAATCCGCAACCTCCTTTTGTGTTTTTTCTGTTGTTTCTGGCAATATACCAAAACGCATTTCAACAATTTTTCTTTCTCTCTGACTTAATTTTTCCATTGCTTTTCCTAACAAATCTCTGTCAACTTCTTCTTCAATATTTTTATAAATTACATCTGCATCTGTTCCCAATATATCAGATAAAAGCAATTCATTCCCTTCCCAATCTACATTTAAAGGCTCATCAATAGAAACTTCTGATTTTGTTTTACTATTTCTTCTTAAATACATCAATATTTCATTTTCAATACAGCGTGACGCATACGTTGCTAATTTAATTTTCTTTTCGGGATTAAATGTATTGATTGCTTTTATTAGTCCTATCGTACCTATTGATATTAAGTCTTCTACATTCACACCTGTATTTTCAAATTTTCTTGCTATGTATACCACAAGACGGAGATTTCTTTCTATTAAAACAGATTTTACTTTTACATCATCTTCTCCTCCTAACTGCTCTAGTAATATTGCTTCTTCTTCTGTCTTAAGAGGAGGCGGAAAAACATCACTTCCTCCTATGTAAAATATACCACTTAATTTTTTTCGCCATTTTCTCCATATACACCCGATATCATATTTTAATTGAAATAATAAAAATTTCATTTTTTTACTTCCTCCTTTATTTCAGCATATCAGGGCTTACTAAACCATCATATCCGCCAGAAAAAGAGCCACAATAAATACCAATAGATATATTTTTTTTTGTATTTCCTTCTATTTCTAATATTTCTGGCTGAAATACAAGTAAAAGCCCGTTTTCTTTTCCCAAACTGGAAAAAGGAACAAAATGTAGTGGCAATGTTTTTTCATTTTGCAATACATATTCATAAAATATTTGTTGATTTTGATATTCTTTAAAAAAATAATATTGTATCTCTTTAGAAAATAAATTTTTAATTGCTGGAAATGCTGCAACAGCAATATCATTCCCTGAAAAGGGGTCTTTTAAACTGTTTCCTGTATCAATTAGCATACGTAATGGTATTTGTATTTCTTTTTGTTTTAATAAAACAGTGCAATAATTTTTTCTATTTATGATATTCATTTTTATCCAATTTTTATATAGTTTTATCAATATATAAAAAAAACAAATTGTTGCAATCAATATTTTTACAGAAATATGCTCTGTTTTCCATGTCATAGTATTCCCTGCCATACCAGTAGCAAAAAATATAGCTGTTGCTACACCTCCTACTGCAAATGCGGTAATATTTCCAATTAAAAAATATTGAAGCAGTTTTTTAATTGTTTTTGGAAAAAATGTAATCTCTATTCCTAATACAAAAAGCAACATACCACCAACACCATGACAAAAAAATGACATGGTACGGAATATCAATGCACTGCAATATACAAATGACAAAAAAAAACTGCCTAAAAAAATACGTTTATAAGAAATATTATTTTTTTCTAATACAGCAGTTATCCATAATATGAGAAAATCCATGCAAAAATTAATGACAAATAAGATGTCCCCATAAATTGTTACTTCCACAAAACGCCTCCTTCTTTGCTGTCTTTTAAAAGGCTCTACTGTTATTATAAGCAATTTTGTACAATTTTTTTGTCAAACACGCTGTCATTTTACAAAAATCATGTTATAAATATTGACAACACAACACAAAAAAAGCCAGCAAATATAATATTGCTGACAATGAAATATATTTTTACTAACACAAATTTACAACACAAAAAAAGGAACAGCTTTTTGCCCTTCCCTCTTTTTGTGTTTTTTTGTTGGTAAACTATATAATTGTTAAAATCTTTTTCTTGTTAAAAAGTCAGGTATTTTGATTTCAGATTCAAAATCATCTAAATCAGCAAATCTTCTTGCTGGTTTATTTTCTTCTACTGGCTGTTGTTGTTGTGGTGGTTGTGGTTGTTGTCTTTGTTGTGTTTGAGGCATACGTCTATTGTTACCAAACGCAGTCTGTTGCTGTGGCTGTTGTTGTGCTGGTTGTGGCTGTGCCACTGGAGCATCATCATCTTCTAATCCTGTTGCAATTACTGTTACAACAACTTGGTCTGTCAAATCTTCATTGATTGTTGTACCAAATATGATTTCTGCTTCAGGGTCAAGAGATTCTCTAATCAATTCTGCTGCTTCTTCTGTTTCTAAAAGACCTAAATCACTATCACCGCTAAAATTGATAAGTACACTTTTTGCACCTTCTATTGTTGTTTCCAAAAGTGGACTTTGTATTGCTGCCTTTGCTGCAACTTCTGCTTTATTTTCACCAGAAGCTTGTCCAATACCCATATGTGCAATACCTTGGTCTGCCATAATAGTACGTACATCTGCAAAGTCCAAATTGATAACACCAGGTTTAGAAATCAAATCTGCGATACCTTGTACGCCTTGTCTTAATACTTCATCGACTTTTTTAAACGCCTCTGTTAATGTTGTCTTTTTATCAATAACACTCATAAGGCGTTGGTTTGGAATAATAACCAATGTATCTACATTTTTTTTCAATTCCATAATGCCTCTTTCAGCATTTGCCATTCTTTTTTTGCCTTCAAAATTAAAAGGCTTTGTAACAACACCAACTGTTAAAATGCCCATTTCTTTTGAAATAGATGCAATTTTAGGTGCTGCGCCTGTTCCTGTACCGCCACCCATGCCAGCAGTAATAAACACCATGTCTGCACCCTTTAAAGCCTGTGCAACTTCTTCTTGTGTTTCTTCTGCGGAACGTTCTCCAATATCAGGATTACCTCCTGCACCAAGACCTTTTGTTAATTTTTCTCCAATTTGTATTTTAACAGGTGATTTGGAATCTACCAACTGTTGACTATCTGTATTAACAGAAATAAATTCAACGCCGTCCAAACCGTCTTCAATCATACGGTCTACTGCATTGTTGCCGCCGCCGCCAACGCCGACTACTTTAATTTGTGCCATGTTACTGCTCCGTGGAATATCAAATTCGAGCAAATAAATCCCCTCCTAGAGTTTCAGAATTACATAGAGTAGTTTTTATTATACATGAAAAAAGCAGATAATACCATACCTAATTTTGTATTTTTATTTGTTTTTTCATGTATTTTTACTTTTAATACATATTGTAATGTAAATCAATATGTTGTAATAGTTATCAATACATACTGTTTTATGAAATAATTTTTATCCATACTATAATATGTCTTTCTACTATCTTATCTCTTTTTTGGCTTTGATTCAATAGCAATTTGACAATATTATAAAAAAAATTTTTTAAGACAGATATTGAAACACAATAGGCTTACTCATATCACTTAAATCCAATACCCCTCTGTCATTTTCAGGTATTGTACCTAATATTTGTGAAAGATATGCCATTTTCTGCTCACAATTTTCCACTGTTCCAAAACGTATTTCAATTTGATTGATATTTGCCGTAATGTTTTGTGGGTCAGTGACATCGATTTCCATAGTATTGATATGATTGCTTAACAATTCATATTTTGTTATCATTTGAGAAATTAACACAACAACATTAAAAGATTCTTCATTTTTTGTGTCTAAAAGTTCTCCTAATCGAAATTGGTCAAATTGCAAACCATATACCACAGGCAATGCCCTTTTCATTTCATTTTGTATATCAAGCACTCTGCCATATTCATCTATGTAAAGGTACGAACCTGCATAAGGTACATACCCTCTCACTTTTCTTTCATTGATATTAATGTGTAATGTGTTGGGAAGTTCTGCAACAATTTCTGCATATTCTATATAATGATTTTGGTTTAATATTTCTGTTGCTTTATTTTTATCATATAAAAATATATTTGTTCCTTTTCTCAATGTTATCATATCACAAATTTCATCTTGAGAATATTGCTCCATTTCTGTCACATCAATATTTTGTACTGCAAAAATAGGAGAAAATATAATACCTGCGCCTCCTAAACACGCTACTAGTAATATCAATATAAATTTTACTGAAAATGTTTTTCTAATTTTTTTTCTTTTATATAAATAGGTTACATTACCTTCTTTTTCGTATTTTCTTTTTTTCTTTTTCAATTTATACTCACCTTTTTATTATTCCAAAACAATATTCGCTCCTAAAGAAGTGAATACTTTTTCTATTTGTTCATATCCTCTTTTTACATAGCAGGCATTTTCTACAACCGTTTCACCTTCTGCTGCAAGCCCTGCTAATATCAGTGCTGCGCCACATCTTAAATCCCTTCCACATACATAAGCACCTTTTAAACTTTTTACACCTTTTATAATTGCTGTCTGTCCTTCCACTGTAATATCTGCACCCATACGACACAATTCACTAATATGTTTAAATCTTGATTCAAACACCGTTTCACTTATAATACTTGTTCCGCTTGCTAATGTCAATACAGACATAAATTGCGGTTGCATATCAGTAGGAAAATCAGGGTAAGGACCTGTGTGTATTCTGGAAACAGGTTTTATTTTTTGAGGTGCTTTTAAATAAATACTGTCTTTTTGTTCTTTTATGATACACCCTGCTTCCCCTAAACGTAATAAAACTTGCCTCATATTATCCGCACAAACATTTTTTAATTCAATTTCACCTTTTGTAATTGCTGCACCACAAAGGAATGTACCTGCTTCTATTCTATCTGGTGATACAGTGTATTCTGCACCATGCAATTCCTGCACTCCCTCTATTGATATACATTCTGTACCTGCGCCTTTTATATTCGCACCACATAAATTTAAAAATGTTTGCAGTTCCACAATTTCAGGCTCACAGGCTGCATTATATATTGTGGTATGACCTTTTGATATTGTAGCTAAAAGTATACAATTTTCTGTTGCTCCTACACTCGGAAAGTCTAAATTGATTTTTTGCCCTATACATTTACTTGCATCACAGCATAAAATTCCTTTTTCCTCCTCTATGGAAACACCCATTTCACGAAATGCCTTTAAATGCAAATCAATAGGACGCAATCCAATTTCACATCCTCCTGGATAGCCTATATTTACTTCTTTAAATCTTCCTAGTAATGCACCCATAAACAATATAGACGAACGCATTTTTTGCACACTTTTGCTATTGATGTCAATATTTTTACAGTCATTTGTATTGATAATAATACTTCTGTTTTGTTTTTGTATACGGCAACCTAATTGTTCCAACATTTCTAGCGTAAAATGAACATCTGCAATAGAAGGGCAATGATGAAGTATGGTTTCTCCTTTTGTCAGCATTACCCCTGCCAATATAGGCAATATACCGTTTTTACTTCCTCGTACCGTTACGATTCCCTTTAGAGGACGCCCGCCTTCTATTCTATATCTATCCATGTATGCCCCTCCCAAAAGTATCAAATCATATTTCATAGTATGCAGTATTAAAAAAAGCGTTACATTTACAGAATAGAATTTTCATTGTATACTTATATTATATACTTTGTCTGATTGATACAGATAACAACAATTTAAAAAAGGAGTGTTATAAATCGTGAAAAACAATATACTAGATATCAAAGGCATACTAGTTGGACAAGCAGAAGACCAAAAAGGGAAAACAGGTGTTACAGTGGTAATTGTACCAGATGGCGCAGTTTGTGGTGTAGATGTTAGAGGAGCGGCACCTGGCACAAGAGAAACAGATTTACTTGATCCTGTAAACTCCATGGAAAAAGTAAATGCCGTAGTGCTTTCAGGAGGTTCTGCATTTGGTTTGGAAGCATCAAGCGGTGTTATGGAATATTTAGAAAAAAAAGGCTGGGGATTTGAAGTAGGCTGTACTGTTGTTCCTATTGTACCTCAAGCAGTATTATTTGATTTAGCTTGCGGTGATTATCGTTGTCGCCCAGACAAAAAAATGGCTTATACAGCTTGCGAAAATGCAAATAATGAAATATTAAAAGAAGGTAGTTTCGGTGCTGGTTGTGGTGCAAATGTAGGAAAATTATGTGGTACAGAATGCTGGACAAAAAGCGGTATAGGCAGTTATGCTGAAACACTTGAAAATGGCATTACTGTTGCTGCTCTAATTGCTGTAAATGCTTTTGGAGATGTATTAGAAAATGGTAAAATTATTGCTGGTACTATGAACGTAGAAAGAACTGCATTTATAGATACTGAAAAAACAATGTTAAAAATGTCATCTGCTCCTGCTTTTCATGGACAGAATACTACAATAGGTATTATCGCTACCAACGCTACATTAACAAAAGCACAATCAAAAAAAGTTGCGGGTATGGCACATGATGGACTTGCTAGAGCGATTCACCCTGTGCATACACAATTAGACGGTGATACACTTTTCTGTCTGTCTACGGGCGAAATACAAAGCGAAAAGCCCATTGTGGATTTAGTAGGTACATTGGCTGCAAGAGTTACAGAACAAGCTGTAATACGTGCTGTTAAAAAAGCAAATGAATCCTCATTGTTTTAATATATTTTAATACTACTAATATGTATTGATGCATATTAGTAGACTATCATTTCTATATTTTATATAAAAAGTAAAACCATGGACAATATTGCCATGGTTTTACTCTCCCCTACCCTATCATTGTATTTTTATTTTTTTATATTTCACATTTGAAATTGTTTTGTTATTTACTAACAAGCATTACATACTTTGCAATTTTAATATTTCATCAATAATATGATGTGCTACTTCCTCTTTTGACATCAATTCTAGTTCTATTTCTTCTTTTTTAGAAATCATTGTCACAACATTGGTATCTGTTCCAAAACCAGAACCACTTACTTTTAAATTATTTGCTACAATCATATCTACATTCTTTTTATCTAATTTGATACGAGAATTTTCAAGCATATTTTGTGTTTCCATAGAAAAACCGCACAAAAATTGCCCTTCTCTTCTGTGTTCTCCCATATATTTTAATATATCTACTGTTCTGTCAAGCGCAATACTCATTTCTCCATCTTTTTTCTTCATTTTTTCATCGCTTACTGTACAAGGTTTATAATCCGCCACTGCTGCCGCTTTTATAATAATATCATTTTCTAAATATCTTTCTTTCATTGCCTCAAACATATCTTTTGCACTTTTAACATCAATTACATTTACAAAAGGTGGTTTCTCCAATGCTGTCACACCACTTACAAGTGTCACATCAGCACCTCTTAACATACACGCTTTTGCTAATTCATATCCCATTTTTCCCGTAGAATGATTTGTAATATAACGTACTGGGTCAATACTTTCTTGTGTTGGTCCTGCTGTAATAATTACTTTTTTATTCAAAAGGTCTTTTTGATATGCAATTTCTTTTAATATATAATCTACTAATACTTTTTCACTTGGCATTTTGCCGTCACCTACATCTTTGCAGGCAAGTATACCATTGTCTGGTTTTATCACTTCAAAACCATATTGTTTTAATTTTTGTATATTATGCTGTACAATTTCATTATGATACATATTTGTATTCATTGCTGGTGAAACAATTTTTTTGCATTTGCAAGCTAACACTGTTGTAGTAAGCATATCGTCTGCAATGCCGTTCGCCATTTTTGCTATTACATTTGCTGATGCTGGTGCAATCAATACAACATCTGCTTTTTTTGCTAATGAAATATGTGCTACATGAAATTGAAAATTTCTGTCAAATGTATCTACTATACATTTATTACCTGTTAATGTTTCAAATGTAATAGGTGTAATAAAATGTGTTGCATTTTCTGTCAATATCACATGAACATCACAGCCCATTTTTACAAGCATACTTGCAACATTTGCCATTTTATATGCTGCAATACTACCTGTTACACCTAATAAAACTGTTTTTCCTTTTAACATAAAAACACCCTTTTCTATATTCATTATTAAATAGATTGGAGATATTATAACAAACTTTTTTAAAATAGTATACACTTTGACAATATTTTTTCACTTTGCTGTTTTACCAATCAATAACAAAATCATTTTGAATGCAAAAAATAAAAGCAGGCTTTCACCTGCTTGTTATAATACATTATTTTAATACACGTCTTGCTGTAACATATGTACTTGCACTATAAGAATCTGTTAAATTTGAAATAATAACACCTGAACTTGCTCCTGATGAAGAATGTATGTATTGATTGTCACCAATATAAATACCAACGTGAGAAATACCACCATTTCTATCAGAATCAAAAAATACTAAATCTCCTGCTGCTAATTCACTTTTCTCTACTGGTACGCCGTTTGCTGTCATACTAGCAGAACTTCTATTCAAGCTAACACCAAAATTTTTCATAACAGAATAAACAAATCCAGAACAATCTACACCACTATTTAAATCTGTTCCTGCCCACACGTAAGGAGTACCTAAAAATTGCTTTGCATAAGAAACAATTTCTTCGCCTTTACTGGAAGGAGCAGGCAATATTGATTTTGTTGCTGGTTTTTTACCTGTTCTTAATGATACGAATTCTGTGCTAACATAGCCTGTTGTACCTGCTGGTGTTTCAATTTTTAACCAGTCTGCGCCTGCTTCTATGACATCAAATATTTCTCCACCGCTTAATTTTTCTAATACATCACCATTTGTAGATGCAGAACTTCTTACTCTCAAATTAGAATCTGCAATTACTACACCATAAGTTGTATCATCATCATTATTTTTAGATTCTGTTTGTTCTTTTTGTTGTTCTTGTTCTTCCTTTTGTTCCTCTTTTGGTTCTTCTGTTGCAGAAACAGAAGGAAGATATGTAAGCATATCACCGTTTAAATAATCTTTGCTAATATAGGCATTACCATTATTATAAGCTAATTGATACCAACCGTCTAATTTTCCTATTACTGTAATGACATCGCCGTCTGTTACCGTTTTAATTACATCGCTTTTTGTGTTACTGCCTGTCCTAACATTAATGTTTGTACCTTGTACTTTTCCTTCTGCTTTTGTTACATCAAAATAATTTGCTGAAACATAAGCATTTTGATTACCATTAAATGTTACTTGATACCAGTCGCCATCTTTACCATGAAGTACAAGCTCTGTTCCTTTATCTGCTGTTCCCAATATTTCAGAGCCTATATTTGCTCCAGAACGAATATTTACACCATCATCATTTATTGCACCACTTGCTGCGGCAAATACAGTTGCTGTACTCAATACGCAAATACCGCCTACTGCAATTAATATTCTTTTTAAAAGTTTATGCTTAGCCATAATGTAATTTTCCTCCACAAAATATATTTATTACATATTTGTTACAACTTATTATATTCAGTCTTAATAAAATTGTCAAGGAAAATTTCACAAAAATTAAGAATATTTTTTTATGTGCTGCATATACTATAAATTCAAGCTTTTTTGTGTATACCATATTTTTGTTTTTTACAAAATACAATGAAATATGATAAAATTATGAAATATTTTTAATAATTTGCTGTCATTTTTTATACAAAAAAACTCTCTGCAAAACAAATTGCAAAGAGTTTTTTAATTAAAATCATTTTTTTGTATATTTTGCCATCTGTCAAAAAAGGTTTTTGTCGTTTTTGTAGAATACTTGTATCACTTTTTAAAATATACTTATTTTAATTTTGATAATTCTTCATCCAATATTTTTGTAACAACAGCAGGGTTTGCTTTTCCTTTTAATTGTTTCATACATTGTCCCATAAGAAATTTATTTACTTTTTCATTACCCTGTTTAAACTGTTCAATAGAATCTGGATTTGATTCAATTACTTTTGATACTACTTCTTTTACAGCACTGTCATCATTTACCATTTTCAAATTGTGCTGTTCAATATATTGCTCTGGTTCTACATTATCAGAAAACATTTTTTCAAATACTTCTTTTGCTGTATTTCTATTCACAACACCATTTTTTACAAGCAATATCAATTTACCTAAATTTTTTGCATCAAATGAAATATCCTCTGGTAATGTACTTGTTTCTGATGCAAGACGAAGCACTTCTCCCATTATCCAGTTAGAAACTTCTTTTGCATTTTGACAAACTTCATATGCTTGTTCAAATATTTTCACAAGGTCTTTAGAACCTGTAATAATATCAACATCATATTCAGGTAATTTATATTCAGACAAATATCTTGCTTTTTTTGCCTCTGGCAATTCTGGTAAAGATTGTCTAACTTTTTCAATCCATTCGTCATCAATTTCAATTGGAACAAGGTCAGGCTCTGGGAAATATCTATAATCTTGTGCATTTTCTTTGGAACGCATAGCATAGCTTGCTCCTTTATTATCGTCCCATCTTCTTGTTTCTTGTATTACTTTTTTACCTTCTTTTATCAATTCAATTTGTCTTGCTCTTTCTCCTTCTATTGCTCTGGCGATCGCTTTAAATGAATTGATATTTTTCATTTCCGTTCTAGTGCCAAGTTCTTTTGAACCAACTGGCTTTACAGATAAATTGACATCTGCTCTTAATGACCCTTGTTCCATTTTACAATCAGAAACACCTGTATACTGCAATATCGCTTTTAATTTTGTTAAATAAGCAATAACTTCTTCTCCATTTGAAAAATCTGGCTCACTTACAATTTCCAAAAGAGGTACACCACAACGGTTATAATCTACTAATGTACAATCGTCCCATGGGTCATGTATCAATTTTCCAGCGTCCTCTTCCATGTGTATTTCTTTAATACGTATTGATTTTTTTACGCCATTTACTTCTATATCAATATGTCCATTTTGACAAATTGGCAAATATAATTGTGATACTTGATATGCTTTAGGCAAATCAGGATAAAAATAATTTTTTCTATCAAATTTATTATATCTTGTAATTTCACAATTTGTTGCTAAACCTGTTCTAATAGCAAATTCAACTACTTGTTTATTTAATACTGGTAATGTTCCTGGCATACCGCTACATACCTCACAAACGTGTGTATTGGGTTCTCCGCCGAATTCTGTGGAACAAGAGCAGAATATTTTTGTATCTGTTGCAAGTTCTGTGTGTACTTCCAATCCTAATACGGTTTCAAATTCCATATTTTTTGTTCTCCTTTCTTTGCAATCGTTTTTACTGCATGAAATATTTTACAGCAAAAACATGGGATACTCCCTCAAAATTTACTTGTCAGGCAAATTTTTATCATAAAGCTATACTTTTATTTATTTCGCAATCGTTTCTGGTGATACTGTATGAAAATCAGTTGCTTTTTGGAAAGCAAAACCAGCATTTAACAATGTTTCCTCATTAAATGCTTTACCAATTAACTGCAATCCTATAGGCAATCCTGTTTTATCCAATCCACAAGGTACTACTAAACCAGGGAGTCCAGCTAAATTAACAGAAACCGTACAAATATCGCTTAAATACATTTTCAATGTATCTTTAAAACTTTCTCCTATTTTTGGTGCTGTAGTTGGTGCAGTTGGTGTCAAAAGAAAATCATATTTACCAAAAGCATCATCATAAGATTGTTTTATCAATGCTTTTACCTGTAATGCTTTATTATAATAAGCGTCATAATAACCACTACTTAACACAAACGCTCCTATCAATATTCTCTTTTTTACTTCAGAGCCAAAACCTTCACTTCTTGACTGATAATACAAATCTACTAAATCATCGTATTTTTCTGCACAATGACCATATTTAATGCCATCATATCTTGATAAATTACTGCTTGCTTCTGCACAAGCTGCAATATAATATGCAGGTATGGCATATTTAATAGTAGGCATACTGATTTCTTCTACTTCTGCTCCAAGACTTTCATATACCTTTGCTGCTTTATATATTGCCTCTTTTACATCTGCATCAATGCCTTCTCCAAAAAATTCAATAGGAATACCAATTTTTTTACCTTTCATATCTTCACACAATGTAAATGATGGTGAAGGGTGATTAACTGATGTACTATCTTTATTGTCATGCCCTGCTATTGTTTTATAAATTTCAGTAACATCTTCTACATTTTTTGCCATGGGACCAATTTGATCTAATGATGACGCATAAGCAATCAAACCATAACGAGATACTGTGCCATATGTTGGTTTTAAACCAGTAATACCACAATAACTTGCAGGTTGTCTGATAGAACCACCTGTATCAGAACCTAATGTATAAAAAGCTTCTTTTGCTGCTACTGCTGCCGCAGAACCACCGCTGCTTCCCCCTGGAACGTGTTCTGTATTCCATGGATTTTTTGTAATGCCAAAATAAGACGTTTCTGATGTACTGCCCATAGCAAACTCGTCCATATTTGTTTTACCCAATATGACTGCACCTACATTTTGTAATTTCTGCACTGCTGTTGCAGTATAAACAGGTTTGAATGTTTCTAACATACGAGAAGAACAAGATGTCTGCATACCTTTTGTACACATATTATCTTTTACACCAGCAGGTACACCAGCTAACGGAGATTGATATTCTCCGCTGTCTATTTTTTTCTGTACTTCTTCAGCCTGCTTCAATGCCTCTTTTTTACATACTGTTACATAACAATGATATTCTGGCTCTTTTTTTTCTATATTTTCCAAAACGGCTTTTGTTGCCTCTACAACGCCTATTTCTTTTGATTTTATTTTTTTGCCCAGCTCAAGCGCTGACAGTTGAAATATATCCATATTCTGCAAACCCTCCTATTCTACTGCCTTTGGTACTTTGAAACAGCCTTCTTTTTTATTTGCTGCATTCAATATAATATCTTCCCTATTTACAGAAGGTTGCACAATATCCTCACGAAATACATTTCTGACAGGGAAAGCATGGCTCATTGCTTCTATATTTGTTGTATCCAATTCATTTAATATATCCATATATTCTACAATTTTATTGATTTCTTGTTTTGTTTTTTCTCTTTCTTCATCTGAAATATGAAGACGAGCTAATATTCCTATATAGTCTAATAGTTCATCTGTAATTTTCATATATAAATTCCTTTCTATTATCATTATAAAATTATGGCTCTAATCTTGTCATATCTCTTGGGAACATTGCTGCAACACGTACATTAGATTCTCCTAACAATTTCATGCAAAGTCTTTCTAGCCCAATGCCCCAACCGCCATGTGGTGGCATACCATGTTTGTGTATCATCAAATAACTTTCAAAATCTTCTGGATTCAATCCTTTTGACTGCATTTTTTCTACTTGTGTATCATAATCATGTATTCTTTGTCCACCTGTTGTAATTTCCATGCCTCTAAACAACAAGTCAAAACTTAATGTAAATTTATCATTTTCTGGGTCGTCCATAGCATAAAAAGGACGTTTTTTGACTGGATAATGTGTTACAAAAACAAATTCACTATTATATTTTTCTGCAAACAATTTTGATATCAGTTGTTCTTCTTCTGGCTCTAAATCATAAGGGTCTTTTATTTTTCTGTTATATTCTTTTGCAATCATTTCTTTTGCATCTTTAAATCTAACAGTAGGTATGGTATCAATTTCTGGAATTGGTACATTTAATATTTTAACCTCTTTTTCATATTCTGTTTTTAACAGTTCCATAGTATATTTTAATGCTCCTGTTTCTACTTCCATTAAATCTACAAAACTGTCTATAAATCCCATTTCCATGTCAATACCTATATATTCATTGAGGTGTCTTGTTGTATTATGTTTTTCTGCTCTAAAAACATGGCTGATTTCAAATACTTTTTCATAAACACCTACAAGCATTTGTTTATAAAATTGAGGGCTTTGTGCTAAATATGCTTTTTTTCCAAAATAATCTAATTTGAATATATTTGCGCCACCTTCTGCACCGCTTGCTACAATTTTAGGTGTATTGATTTCTGTAAATCCATTTTTACTAAAATACTCCCTAAATCCTCTTATCACGCCCTCTTGTATTTTAAATATTGCACGTTCTCTATTATTTCTCAATGTAATAGGACGCTGTGCAATATTGGTTTCTAAAGACATACCCAATTTTCTTTTAGAAAGATTGATAGCTGGTGCTTCTTTTGGTTTTGTTAATATTTCTACATTTAATAAATGAATTTCAAAACCGCCTGGTGCTCTTTCATCTTTTTTCAATTTTCCTTCTACATTGACAGACATTTCAACGCCTAAATCTTCTAATGCAAAATGAGATTCTCCCTTATTATATACACATTGCACTATGCCATTTCTTTTACGTAATGACACAAATCCAAAATCACCCATATTTTTAATGGAATAAATCATACCATGTGTTTTTACAATAGAATTATCTTCTAATTGCACGATATCAGCAATTTCCATATCTTTTGCTTCACAGCTTCCTGTTACAAAATCCATTTGTTATTCTCTCCTTTATCACTATTTTATTATGTCAAATATTCTACATGACACATCAAAACTATCTTATAAGATACCATAATTTCACAATAAAAGCAATGCATTTGAAAAATTCCGCATGGAAATCAATTTTTGTTCGCCATAGGCAATTTGAATTTTTTTGCCATGCTTTTACAAGGAAAGCGAGTGAGAATTTGAGAGCAACGCTTTCAAAATTTCAACAAAATAATATTATTTTATTTGTGGAGCCTTGCTCCTATACCCCATAAACTTTTTTGAAAAAAAGTTTGACAAAAAACTTTATATTTTGCGAACGCAATTATGTCGTTATTTGGAAAACAAAACTTTCTGTGTTTTAAATACTTTTTTAGCCACTCCTCATAAAAAGAATTTTATTGGCAGACTAAACTTTTTATTTTTTCAACACATTATCTATAAAATAACCATTTTTATAAAAAAGTTCTCCGTCTGCATAAATTTCTCCTTGCTCTTTCATATCATTTATCATATCCCAATGTATAGCAGATTCATTTTTGCCTCCTGCCTCTTGAAAAGCCTCTCCTATGGCAAAATGAATTGAGCCACCTATTTTTTCATCAAATAATATATTTTTTGTATGTTTCTGTATGCCATAATTTGTACCGATTGCTACTTCGCCAAAATAATGAGAACCTTCATCTGTATCAATATAACTCATCAAGTCTTTTTGTTTTTGTTCGTTTTTACAGCTTGCCTCTACAATTCTGCCCTGTTTTACTACTAATTTCACTTGTTCAAATTCATGTCCATTTATGATAGAAGGATAAGAAAATGTAATATATCCGTTTATATCATTTTCTACAGGAGAGGTAAATATTTCTCCATCTGGAAAATTTTCTTTTCCACAGCAATTTATCCATTTTCTTCCTGAAACATTTACAACAATATCTGTATCTTTTGAAATAATATGCATCTGTTTTTTTGTATTCAAATATTCTATCCATTTTTGTTGATAGCTTTCCATTTCCTTCCATTTTTTAACAGGGTCTTTTTCATATAAATATCCTGCATGATATACAAAATCTTCGTATTCTTCTAAACTCATGCCAGCATTTTGAGCATCTCCATTTGTGGGAAACTGTGTACCACACCATTTTAAAGAGCCATCACCCATTCTTTTAGAATAAATTTTCCTGTTTTGCTGGTTTGCAAGCCTTCTCATTTTTAATTTTTCGCTGTCTGCATTTTGAAATGTTTTTACATTGTCACTTCCCCATGCACTTATCCAAACATCACTTTTGGCACATTCTCCAAAACGGAAATTCGGCTGTGCAATTTGTGTATCATTCCCCTGTTTTACAATTATAGCATCTACATTAGGCATATCTACAAAATAACGTACAATTCCCCCTGCTCTAACTGCTGCTCTTGCAACTGCCTCTATAAAAGGTAATGCACAATCCTCTGCTGAAATACAAACGTCATCTCCTTCTTTTACATTTGTAGAATATTTTACAAGTACATCTGCTAATTTTTCTAATCTATCATCTTTCATATTGTGATATTCCTTTCTATCATATTATTTTTTTCAGTATAGCATTTTGCAAAAAAAACCGCAATTATTATTGTAAAAATACATATAACAATAGAATATTTAAAATTTCTCTTGACTTTTTGTTATACTGTATGTATCATTAAAAAAAATAGTAAAAAACATTGATAAAAGACTAGTAAAAAAGCTCTTTGTGTACAGAGAAAAGGCGTTTGCTGAAAGCCTAAACAAATCTTTTTGAACCTGCTTTTTGAGTTCTGTGACAAAAATCACGGCGTATTACTTGCGTTATAAAGTAAAGAGAGGATAATACTAGTATTATCAACTAGGGTGGCACCGCCGTGACTTGGTCCCTTTATTTTTGGGGAAATCAAGTCTTTTTTTTGTGTTTTATAATATAGGAGGAATGATAACAATGGCAAAAGAAAAAAAATTAGTAGAAGCAATTACCGACATGGAAAAGGACTTTGCACAATGGTATACTGATGTTGTAAAAAAAGCAGATTTAACAGACTATTCCCAATTAAAAGGCTGTATGATTATACGACCTTATGGCTATGCTATATGGGAACTGCTTCAAAAGCAAATGGACGAACGTTTTAAACAAACAGGACATGAAAATGTTTATATGCCTATGTTTATACCAGAAAGCCTTTTACAAAAAGAAAAAGACCATGTGGAAGGATTTGCACCTGAAGTAGCATGGGTAACACATGGTGGTGAAACAGAATTGCAAGAAAGAATTTGTGTTCGTCCTACTTCTGAAACATTATTTTGTGAACATTATTCTAATATTATACAATCTTATAGAGATTTGCCAAAACTTTATAATCAATGGTGTTCTGTTGTACGCTGGGAAAAAACAACCAGACCTTTTTTGAGAACAACTGAATTTTTATGGCAGGAAGGACATACTGCACATGCTACGGCAGAAGAAGCACAAGAGGAAACCATTAAAATGTTAAATGTTTATGCTGATTTTTGTCGAGATGTGCTTGCAATACCTGTTATAAAAGGAGAAAAAACTGCAAAAGAACGCTTTGCTGGCGCAAAAGCAACTTATACTATAGAAAGTTTAATGCACGATGGTAAAGCATTGCAGTCTGGTACAAGTCACAATTTTGGTGATGGTTTTGCAAAAGCATTTGAAATACAATATACAGATAAAAATAATCAACTGCAATATGTGCATCAAACATCTTGGGGTACTACTACACGCTTAATTGGTGCAATTATTATGGTGCATGGAGATAATAGTGGACTTGTACTTCCTCCAAAAATTGCACCTACACAAGTGATTATGATACCGATTGCACAACATAAAGAGGGCGTATTGCAAAAAGCAGAAGAATTGAAAACAATGCTTTCTTCTGTTGCTAGAATCAAATTGGATGATAGTGATAAATCTGCGGGCTGGAAATTTAGTGAATATGAAATGAAAGGCGTTCCTATTCGTCTGGAAATTGGTCCTAAAGATATTGAAAAAAATCAAGTTGTACTTGCTCGCCGTGACACTGGAGAAAAAGAAATTGTTTCTATAGATAATTTGCAGACAAGAGTGACACAGCTTTTAGATGAAATACAACAAAATCTTTTGCAGAGAGCAACAGAACGTCGTGACTCTAAAACATATGTTGCGAAAACAATGGAGGAATTCGAAAGACAAATCAATGAAACTCCTGGTTTTATAAAAGCAATGTGGTGTGGTGACCAAGCTTGTGAAGATGCCATTAAAGAAAAAACAGGTGCTACTTCTCGTTGTATTCCTTTTGAACAGGAACATATTTCAGATACTTGCGTTTGCTGTGGTAAACCTGCAAAACATATGATTTATTGGGGTAGAGCATATTAAAAACTGCCTTTTATGAAAAAACACTTCTTAAACATATTATGTTTAGGAGGTGTTTTTATATTTTATTTCTTTATTACTTCATTATATAAACAATAATTGGAATATCATAATTTTTACATTTATCAATTACAAATTTTGTTCCATGAGAAACTCCATCCCAAAAAGCTAATACCATATCAGCATTTTCAATAATGGAAATATTTCTTTTTAATGGAGCAGCACGCCCATATTTCTCATATTCTGGTAAAAATTCTATTATACTTAAATTATGTGTAACAGCATATTCTTTTGCACAACTATCTATACCCTTCGCTCTGCCAGATATTATTTCAGTAACTCCTGTCGGCATATAATCATCCAAACAATTTACACATAATCCTCTTGAACCTATTACAGCAACTTTCATATTTACTTACCTTACTTAATGATTTAAAAAATATTGTAGATATATAATATATCTATTTTAGAATATTATAAATCATAATATGTATAATTTAAATATACAATATATTTAAATTGGAGTGATTTTATGGACGTAAATTTTCGGTCTTTTCTCACCATATTAATACTTTTATAGTCTACTTAGCTTATAAAATAGGCGATAAAATGAAAGAAAAAGGATTAGTAAAAAATATCAAAGGAGAAAATAAAAATGATAAACTTAGAATGTTTTAAAGACAAAATTTTTCATTTACTGAACGAGGAAAACACCATGGACATAAGGGATATTGAAACAAATGACAAAGAAGATACTTTTCAAATATTTTTTGAAGATGGTAGTGCATTTGAAATAGAGTGTCATCAAATATTACAAAAAGAACAGCCTGCAAAAAATCAAATACATATTACAGAAGAAGAAAAAAAGAATTGTCAAAAAGTTGCAGATGCATTTACAGAAATATATAAATATTGTGACATAGTAGTTGTAGATATCGGAAAATATGGTTTTGCGGTATTGCAATATATTAGAATTCAAGATGGTTTTGAACAAACTACAATTTATACGAACAGCAAACATTTATTTCATGACTTATGGAGAGAATGGCTTAATATACAACTCATGGATTTATCAAGAGGTACTCCATTGCAAGATATGGATTTAGAAGATATATTCAAATGCATATCAAAAGACAAACAATATGAGCTTTTAAATAAACAACTCTATTTTGCAGAAAAAACAGGTATTGAAAATATCATTCAAAAATCAAAAAGATGTCTAAAATTTAGAATGATTGATTAAAAAAATAAAAAATCCTTAATGTATTTTGAGAAATCTGCATATATTATTTTTTTGACCTCTAGTAAATCTAGAGATTTTATTATATGAAACAATTACATCTTCAAATTAAGTAAATTATCCATAATAGAAATTGAAAAATTAAAATCAAATATAACAGAGAAATTAAAAAAATCCCCAAGAATACAACATTCTTGGGGGTATTGTTTTTTGTAAAATTATCTCTTGCTGAACTTAAAACATTGATTTTTAAACCTTTTCTTTTCATTTTGTTACTATCTAGTTTCTAATCAAATGCATTTCATACATATATAGAGAAAGTTTTTCATATCATTTTTTATATTTATTTCTTTCAGTTTCATCTGTCATATAAACCCATTCTGTCATTTGCTACAAATATTCTCAACATCACATCTGTCAACATCAATTCACCTTTTTCATTCCCCTTCAATGCGCCCTTGTCAATCAGCTTTTGTATTGTAGGCTTAGCCCAATCTGGCATATTTTCGTCCATGTAATTGTATATCATATCTGCACCGCCTTCCTTTTCTTCACTCAGCCTTTTTTTAAAATCCAACCATTGTACTTGATTTCTAACAAAAGGTTCAGGACAAATTTTTCCAGTGACATCATAATGTCTAAGTACATTTTCTATTGGTATGTTGTATTTTCCCATAAGCACTTTGATTAGTCTAATCGTTCTATTTTGTGTTGCTTGATTGATATAGTATTGTCCTTTATCATCTTTTTCGCTACACATTTCAATACCTACGCTGTTGTCATTTCTGCATTTTGGGTGCTTGTAGCTTTTTGCACCACAATGCCATGCCGTATTAGTATCTTTCACACTTTGTATGATTTCATTTTCATCTACAAAATAATGCGCCGAAGCATTTCTATTAGGCTGACTGAAATAATTGCCGTTATTTCTTGCAGTATCACCATCATTTGCAGTGTAATGTACTACAATGTATTTTATATTTTGCTTTCTACCCTTTGTATAATTGCTTATATGTGCTGGTATTTCATAATATTCTATACCCATTATTCCCAGTTCCATGTTTATCACCTCAATCCTTTTTTGGCTTATTGTATGTCAATGCTTGCTTACTGTCTGTAATACCTTGTGTAGTAGGGTCATTGATATAGCCCACAACAGCTACTACCACACACCCCAATGCAAAGGGATTACTGAACAATTCTCTTACTTGTCCTACTAATATCGTCCAACTTGTAAACATTTCTGGTTTTGCGCCAACTGCTGCTAACACTATCGCAACCAGCCCAAACCAAAAATATGGATTTTTTACTCTCACTTTCCAGTTGATTCTCATGCTATTTACTTTCTTTCTTCTAATATACTAATTCTATTTTCATGTTCTGCTAACTGTTCGTCTTGCTCATTATTATGGTTCCATAGTCTTACATGACTATCATGATTATGATTTTCAAATTTTTCCATTTTTGACTCTAAATGCTCACAAGTATCATTTAATTTTGTAATGGTATTTGTCAAATTCATAATAGGCTTTGTCACTGTTGTTAAAAGCCCCACCAATGCAATAATAACCGTTACAACCTCCCACTCCATACACTCACCTCCTTTAGCAATATCGTATACAATAAAACATCTCAAAAAGTATCACAATTAAAAAAAGGCTTTACGCCTTATTACAACATCATTACTCTAATATGATTTTGGTCTAATCTAGCCATTACTTTAAAACGTGTCTTTTGTTCAGACTTTACAGCAATACCGCCTTCACCAGCAGTACACCAATCATTTACTTTACATACACCATCATCTATTACAACCAATTTTCCTAACAATCCTACCGCTGACCATTCTGGACGTTTTGAACGTGGTATATATCGTTGTGTACTGTCATAATTTTCATTGAGTTTTTGTCTGATTTCTGTATGTGCCTCTTGAATGAGTGTCTTGATTGTTTTTTCTGGATTTTGTGGGTCTGGCAACATGATAAATTCATCTGGAATAGTAATTTCTTCCAATATAGGACGTCCATAAATATCTGTTATATACATATCTTTCCATTGGTCTTGGTGCGATTCCCCACAAACAGAAGGACAAGCCGACACAATACCCAATATATCATCATTTGGCTTTGCAATACTGATTTCTTCCCCATCAAGCGTAACAAACAGTCCCACTCTATCCTCATAGTTGCTATTTCTATCTTTCCATTGAAAATATTCGGCATAGTCTGCACCAGTTGAGTGATATGTACTATTAGAATAAACACCACTTGATTTTGTTACTCGCAAGCAATTAGACATAGCACTTGCTGAATTTCGTGTAATACCATTTCCTATTATAAATATATCATTTTTGTCTGTACTTTCTTTATTTGCAGTACCAATTACAAACTGATTTTCTGCTGCTGCTAATGTTTCATTTCCTGCTGTAAAAGAATGTGTTGCTCTTGCTTCTGTAAAAGCACCTTGTGCATGAGCATAATTTCCTGATGCTTCTGTACCCCAACCTTCTGCATGGGAATAGCGACCACTTGCTATTGTTTCTTTTCCTTCTGCATGGGCATAACTGCCGCTTACTGTAGTTTTGTATCCTTCCGCATGAGCAGATGTAGCTTCATCGCTTGTTGTAGTTTCCCAACCTTCTGCATGAGAAAATGAACCGTTTGCTATGCTATCAACTCCTTCTGCATGGGAAGCAGAACCGCTTGCTGTGGTGTTGTACCCTTCTTGTACTGTTTTTTTCATTATTACATTTTCATTAATAGTAACATCCCCTGTAATTGTCCCACCTCTTTCAGAAAATCCTCCTAATGCTTTTAATGCCTCGCCTGCTGTGGTTTTACCTGTTCCACCTTTTTCAATAGGAGTAATTCCATTTTCTGTTACATTTACGATACCAAGTGCCATACTATCACCCTTTCTTTAATATAATTTCTGCTGTTAATGGCTGTGTTGGTACTGTCATTGTTCTAACTCTGATTTTTCCTGCAAGCGTTTCTGTAATACTGCAAAAACCGCATTCTCCTGCTGTTTTTATACTTTGTTGCAGTAATATCAAATCTGCTCTATCATTTTCTGTTATGCCTTCTACTCCAATATCATAATATTTTGAATAATATGCGTTGTCACTTTCCCAACCCTCCACTGGTATTGTTGTTGTATAATATTGTGGCTTGTCCGCTTTCTGATTTAGTTCTCCTGCGATTTCCTCTACCGCCTCAACAGTAGCATTTGCTACATTACCAATTTCACCCAATGCATAACGTTTCACACTTTCCAAAGACTTTTTAATTTGTTCAAATACCGTAAATTTCATTTTTACACCTCTTTTCCATATAAAAAAGGGGAGAATCTCCCCTTATTAAGCACTTTCCTCTGGTGTTTCTGGTGTAGTTGTTGTACTGCCAAATACCTCGTTAAGCATTTCCTGTACTTCTTCATCGCTTGCCATGTTGTTAATATATGTACCACTACCTCCGCTTGCCCTTAGCAACAAAAGACTTGCTCTAATATCTTGTTCTGGTGCTTCTTCTGCATAAAATTTCACGCCACCGTTTACCGTTTCTGCCGTGGTACTCATACCACAATTTCTAGCAATACTCATACATTCCCGAAATATACTTACAATGGGTATCATCTCATCCGTTACATCTTTCTGCCCCACATTAGCGCACACGCCTCCCCCTCCACCCTCTGCAATTTCTTCTGTCCATGCTGTTGCTGGTATCATAATATCCCTTTGTATGGTAGAATTTTTTATAATACGTTCTAAATAAGGTACTGCTTCCATTTTTAGTAATTTCCAAAATCTTTCTTCTGTTACAAATGCAAGTGCTGGATATTCCAATTTAATATCTATTTTATCAGATATTTTGAGTGTAACAGGATATCGTCTAATATCAACAACACCATCTCTGTAAGCTATAACGAATTGGGGGAAATCTCCTAATGTTGCATAATATATCAATATTTCATCTTCGCCATCTCTGGCAAACACACCAAATTCCCTTAACCAAAAACCCTCTTTTAATCCGCCGTTTAAATCATTTCTATATTCTACAATAAATGAAACGGTATCTTTTTCTGCAATAGGATATGTTGATGTTGCTTGTGCCACTGGCTGTATCAAATCTGTTAAATATGCCAAATTTGTATCTTCTGGCGCAATTCCACTTCCTACCATCACTCTTGAAATATTTAACTGTTCTCCTGCTACTTGTTTTGCTAAAAAGTTTCTTCCTTGTACTGTAATTGTAAATCCATAAGGCTTTTCTTCTGACATTATTTTCCCTCCTTACTTAAAAATTGGTTCTGTTACGTTAAAATGATATAGACAACAGCCCTTTATTGAAAGTACAATAATATTAGATAAAAAACGTTTTCTCCCAGAAAGGAGCTGTTTCTATGCATAAATATAAAATTTACTTTTAAAGACTTTTCTATTTCTT
>CAJUNT010000008.1 GCA_910587735.1 uncultured Clostridia bacterium | reverse complement strand
TATTTTTAAAAGTCTTTTTCGTATTTTTATTTTCATGTTAAGTTAACAGAACCAATTTCATAATGATTCCAATGGCTGGGATATTATGGAGGGTATTGGAAAAACAATATTAAAACAGTTTGAGGATATGGGAGCAATTACAAATGTACGTTATAATGAAGATTTTTTAGTTGACAGAAAAAGAAGTGCTGATGATGAAACCTATTTTAATATTGGTTTACAAGCGGTAGATAGTGCTGAAAAATTATATTTTACCATTACAACAAGATAATCAATATAGGAGGGATTTTTATGGAATATAATCATGCACCCATATCATTAAGAGAAGGGCATGTCTATTTAGATGGTGTAGAAATTGCAGACAGTATAAAATGTGAAATCAAATTTACTCCTGATATTTGGACAGGTAGACAGCTTGGAGAATTAACACCAAGTAGTCGCTGGTTGGGCTATGCCATTACAGGAAATATTACACGTCGTCGTTCTTCTAAATGGCTGGAGGAGAAAATTATAGAATATAAAGAAAGTCATGAAACACCTGAAATGAAAATACAGGGTATTATGGAAGATAAAAATAGTGATTATTATAAAGAATATGGAACAAATATCGTTACTTGTGTAGGCTGTGTTTTAACAGGTGATTTGCCTCTTACTATGCTTGATAGTGGCGGTGATGTTGTGGAGGATTCTATATCATTTAATGCAAAAGACGTTTTAATATAATAAGGAGAGAGAAATCATGTCAGAAAATAAAAAAGATTTAAAATATTTTATGAGAAATACACAAACAGAAATTGTAACTGCTCCAGGACCTAGCAGTTTTAAAGATGAAAACGGAAAAGTAATACAGTTTGAAATTAAAGTGTTGTCACAAGAACAAATCAATAAAATTAATGATGCATATCGTAGAAAAAGCATGGCAACAGACAAAAAGGGTAATCCTCTTATTGCTATGGGGGAAGTAGTATGGAAAACAGAAAAAGACAATGAAAAATCTGTCAGACATATGATTGTAAAGGCTTTACAATATCCTGACCTCAAAAATAAGGAACTTATGGACTATTATGGCTGTGTAGATATTACTACAAAGCAAGGAAAGATATATAAACATAGAATGCTAGCAAGGGACTTTGACAGATTGTTAGAAGTAGCTGATATTGAACATAAATTATTGCATTGTCTTAGGCATACTTTTTCAACACAAATGCTTCGTGAGAACGAAAATATGATTATATTATCAAGTATACTAGGACATACAACACCTACTACAACATATCATATCTATATTCATTTATTGGACGAAGAGAAAAAGACTGCTATACAATTATTAGATGATTAAATAAAATAAAAAGAGAAAGAAAGTGAAAAAAGATATTTTTTTCTTTTTTTAGTTAAAATCATGAAATATATAATGATTTATAAATATGCATGAAAAATAAAAGGCAATTATTTAAAAAAAATTTTCCACTAAAAAACGGTTCTAAACGGTTCGAAATGGTACAAAATGGAAAAACGATGTTTATTTATACATTACAAAATAAATATTAACATAAGACAAGACACCCATTTTATACATAAAATTTTTTAACAAATAAACGATTTTGCAAAATAATAATATAATGTGTTGAACAAATTTAGATAGTATGTTATAATAACTAAATTATGTAATGTTACAAAAAATGATAAAATGTTAAAAAGGTGGAAGTATGGTGATAGAAAGAGAAAACAGCAACATAGCCACATCTGAATTAGAAAAACAACAACAATATATGCAAAAAATGAAAGCATATCTTTCAGAATGGGAGCAAAAAACAGGGCGAAAACAGAGCTATTTTGTATTAACAACAGGCTGTCAAATGAATGCTCATGATTCTGAAAAACTTGCGGGAATGCTTGAAAATATGGGATATATCGCAAGTCTCACAGAAGAAAATGCAGACTTTGTTATATACAATACTTGTTGTATTAGAGAAAATGCAGAAGAAAAAGTCTATGGCAGATTAGGCAGATTGAAATACTACAAAAACAAAAATAAGCATATGAAAATTGCAATATGTGGTTGCATGACACAACAAGACATTGTGATAGAAAAACTACAAAAATCTTACAAATTTGTTGATATTGTTTTTGGGACATTCAATTTATATAAATTGCCAGAATTATTATATCACAGTATAAAAACAGAAGGAACACTTTTTGACATCTGGAAAGATGCTGGGGAGATTGTAGAGGACATTCCCACTGTGTATAAAAATGCATTTCAAGCCTCTGTTAATGCAACATATGGATGCGAAAATTTTTGCGCATACTGCATTGTTCCTTATGTAAGAGGAAAAGAGAGAAGCAGAAAACCTGATGATATTATAAATGAAATACAAAAACTAGTAAATAATGGTGCAAAGGAAATTATGCTACTAGGACAAAATGTAAATTCCTATGGTAAAAATTTAGAAGCACCTATTACATTTGCGCAGTTACTACAAAAAATAAATGAAATAGAAGGACTACAAAGAATACGCTTTATGACATCTCATCCAAAAGATTTATCTGATGAGTTAATTGAAACAATGAAAAACTGCAAAAAAGTTTGCAATTACATTCATTTGCCTATACAATCAGGAAGTAGCGAAATATTAAAGCATATGAATAGACGTTATACAAAACAACAATATTTGGAGTTAGTGAAAAAATTAAAAACAGCAATACCAGATATTACAATTAGCACAGACATTATTGTAGGATTTCCAGGGGAAACGGAACAGGATTTCCAAGAAACACTGGATGTTATTAGACAGGTAAAATATTGCACAGCATTTACATTTATTTACTCCAAACGCACTGGCACGCCAGCAGCAAAAATGGAGAATCAAGTACCTGATGAAGTAGTAAAAGACAGATTTCAGCGACTACTTGATGTATTAAATGGTGTTGTGGAAGAAGTGCATAAAAATCAAATAGGAAAAACAGTAGAAATATTAGTAGAAGAAGTAAGCAAACAAAACAGCAATGTATTAACTGGAAGAACGGAAAGTAATATATTAGTACATTTTGAAGGAACAAAGGATTTAATAGGCAGTATACTGCCAGTAAAAATTGTAGATAGTAAAACATTTTATGTAATTGGAGAAAGGATATGATTTAAAAATGGCATCTGTATATGAATTAGCAAGAGAATTAGGAAAAGAGTTAATGAACACACCAGAAGTAGCAGAACTTTTGGAAGCAAAAAAAATATATGAAGCAGATACAGAGATTGTAAAATTAGTAAAAGAATATGGCGAATTACAGCAGGATTTTGAAATTCGTTATGCAGCAGGAAAAACAACAGAAGAAGAACAAAAAGCCTTTTCAGAAGATATGCAAAAAAGAGGAGAAGTGATTAAATCAAATGAAGCAGCAGCAAATTTATTTGCAGCAGAGTCAAAATTTAATCAATTTATCAGTTCTGTATTTTCTATTGTAACAGCAACATTGGCAGGAGATGACCCAAGTCAGACAGGTGGTTGTAGCCCAGATTGTTGTGCGTCATGTGGTGGTGGCTGTCACTAAACTAAAATAAAAATAGATAGTTTACTGTGAGCGTTTTTATAAAATGATTCACTATATAATGAATACCCGAATTGACATAAAAGCGATTCGGGTATTGCTTTTCGTAAATACTATATATTAAAATGATGTTTGCAGTATAAAAATATTTGATATAGTTTTTATATACAATAAACAGTACAAGTAATAGATAAAGGAGAATAGATATGGCAAAAATCACCCCTATGATGGAACAATATTTTGAAATTAAAAAAAATTATAAGCATTGTCTTTTATTTTTTCGTTTGGGTGACTTTTACGAAATGTTTTTTGATGATGCACTTGTCGTATCAAGAGAATTAGAATTAACATTAACAGGTAAAGACTGGGGACAGAAACAAAGAGCGCCTATGTGTGGCATTCCTTTCCACTCTGCGGAAAATTATATTTCAAAATTGGTATCAAAAGGATATAATGTTGCAATTTGCGAACAGGTAGAAGACCCTAAAAAAGCAAAGGGTATTGTAAAAAGAGATGTTATTCGTGTCATTACACCGGGAACAATATTAGATAAAACAGCATTAGATGAAACCAAAAATAATTATATTATGACAATATTTTCATCTAAAACAGGTAATGGTATTGCAATTTGTGATGTTACAACAGGAGAATTTTTAACTACAGAATTCCCATTATTACAATGTTATGAAAAAGTAATGGAAGAAATTGCAAAATATTATCCTGCTGAAATATTATGTAACAATGCATTTTATAGTTGTGCCAATATACAGGAAATGGAATATAAATTTCATACCAAATTGACAGCTTGTGATGATTGGATGTTTAGCCATCAAACAGCGTTTAAAAAATTATGTGACCATTTTCATGTAAAAAATTTGGACGGATTTGGCATAAAGGGACAAACAAATGTAATCAATGCGAGTGGTGCATTGCTTTGCTATTTGTATGAAACACAAAAAAATGATTTGAATCACATTTCTACTATAAAATATTATGATTCTTCTGATTTTATGATTTTGGATATTTCTTCCAGAAGAAATTTAGAATTAACAGAAACCATGATTGAAAAAAGCAGAAAAGGCTCATTATTGTGGGTATTGGATAAAACCAAAACGGCTATGGGCGCAAGACTGCTAAGAAAATGGATAGAACAGCCTTTAATACAACAAACAGAAATACAAAAAAGATTAGACAGTGTAGAAGAGTTAAAGAATGAGGTATTTTTAAGAGAAGAGTTAAAAGAAATATTAAACAATATGTATGACTTTGAAAGAATAATGAGCAGAGTCATTTATCAAACATCAAATGGAAGGGATTTAATTGCATTAAAACAATCTGTGGAAAAATTGCCTGCTATTAAAAAAGCGATTTCAAATTGTAAAAGTACTTATTTAAAATATATAGCGGAGAATTTAGATACATTAGATAATATATATGAATTAATAGAAAAGGCAATTACAGAAGAACCACCTATCAGTGTAAGAGAAGGTGGCATAATAAAACCAGGATTTCACAGAGATTTAGACATATATATGCGTTCTCGTACAGAAGGGAAAAAATGGATACAAGAATTAGGAGAAAAAGAAAAAGAACAAACGGGCATCAAAACATTAAAAATACGTTATAATAAAGTATTCGGCTATTATATAGAAGTTACAAAATCCTATTTAGACCAAGTTCCTGATAGATATATCAGAAAGCAGACATTAGCAAATTGTGAGAGATATATTACACCAGAATTAAACGAATTAGCAGAATTATTATTAGGTTCTGAAGAAAAAGTAGTTGAGCTAGAATATCAAATATTTGTAGAGATTAGAAATGCTGTAGCGAACGAAGTAGAAAGAATACAATGCTCTGCACAATATATTGCAGTTATTGATGTTTTGCAGTCATTAGCAGATGTAGCAGAAACAATGCATTATGTTAAGCCTACTGTGGATACAAAAGGCATCATTGACATTAAAGGTGGTAGACACCCCGTAGTGGAGAAAATAATTGGAGAACAATTTATACCAAACGATACCTATTTAGATATGGAAGAAAACAGACTTTCTATTATTACAGGACCAAATATGGCAGGAAAGTCTACTTATATGCGTCAAACTGCATTAATCGTTTTTATGGCACAAATAGGAAGTTTTGTTCCAGCAGATTCGGCACAAATTGGCATTGTAGATAGAATATTTACAAGAGTAGGTGCAGCAGATGACTTATCTGCGGGACAAAGTACTTTTATGGTAGAAATGACAGAAGTTGCAAATATATTAAATAATGCCACAAAACACAGTCTTTTGATATTGGACGAAATTGGTAGAGGGACAAGCACATTTGATGGTTTAAGTATTGCATGGGCTGTTTTGGAGTATATTGTTGATACAAAAAAAATAGGTGCAAAAACATTGTTTGCAACACATTATCATGAATTAACAGAACTGGAAGATAGATTGCCTGGTGTAAAAAATTATAGAATTGCTATTGAAGAACAGGGAGAGGAAATTATATTTTTAAGAAAAATACAAAAAGGTAGTGCTAATAATAGTTATGGTATACAAGTAGCGAAATTGGCAGGATTGCCAGTAAAAGTAATACGTCGTTCAAAAGAAATATTGAAACAGTTGAATGATGCTGATATCAATAAAAAAGCAGAACAAATTGCAGTAGATTCAAAACAAGAAATTGATGATATTATACAGCCAATGAATTATATTGCAATGGAAGAAAGTGAAATTATAGATGAAATAAACGATATAGATATTATGGCAATTACACCTATGCAAGCATTACAAATATTATTTGATTTACAGAAAAAAATAAGAGAAATATAAATTATGTATATGATATAAATGGATATGTCAACAGAAAGCAAAAACAGGGAGTGGCTAAACACGCATTTAAAACAACATTGAGAGCGTTGCTCTCAAACTCTCACCAACTCCCCCAAAAGTTGGACAAAACTTTACTGGAAAACTTCGTTTTCCTGATGACAAACAGAAATAAAAATTATTTTTAAAACTACTCTTTTTGGACACTCCCAAAAAACAAATATACAGAAAGGAGTACTAATTTATGCAAAAAATACAACTTCTTGACAATATTACAATAAACAAAATTGCTGCTGGAGAGGTTGTAGAATCTCCAAAATCTGTTGTAAAAGAATTGATAGAAAATGCGATTGATGCTGGTGCAAGTGCAATTACTGTAGAAATTAAAGAGGGTGGTATTTCTTACATAAGGGTGACAGATAATGGCTGTGGTATTCCAAAAGAACAAGTCAAAACTGCGTTTTTAAGACATGCAACAAATAAAATTGCAAATATTGAAGATTTAGAAAATATATTATCATTAGGTTTTAGAGGAGAAGCACTTGCAAGTATTGCCTCAGTAGCGCAGGTGGAATTATTTACCAAAACACTATTAGAGGAAAATGGTACACATATTGAAATCAATGGGGGAGAAATTATACAATTTCAGAATACAGCGTGTACAGAAGGTACTAGCTTAATTATCAGAAATCTTTTTTATAATGTACCTGCACGCAGAAAATTTTTAAAAAAGCCCTCTACTGAAGCAAGTTATATTTCAGAGCTTTTAAATCAATTTGCTTTAGGACATCCAGATATTGCATTTAAGTATATCAACAATCAAACAACAATATTGTATACTTCTGGAAACCATGACAAAAAAACAGCAGTACTTTATGTATATGGAAAAGACACAGCGAAAAAAATGATTGAAATAGATTATAAAAAGGGAAATTATAGTATAACGGGACTGTTGGGAAAACCAGAACTTTGTCGTGCAAACCGTTCTTATGAAAATTTATATATCAATGGTAGATATATTAAAAATAAAATTATATCTTCTGCAATAGAGGAAGCATATAAAACAAGGTTGCTAGTGGGAAAATTTCCAATATATGTTTTATATTTTACATTACCTCCTGCATTAGTAGATGTCAATGTACACCCTGCAAAATTAGAGGTACGTTTTCAAAATGATGATGAGATCTATCAATTTTTTTATGATGCAGTATGTAAATGTTTTCAAAATGAGGTGCTGATTAGTAAAGCAGATTGGAATAGCAAAAATTCTAAAGAATTAGAAAAGTATGCCAAAGAAAAAAATATTAGTATGGAAACAACACCAATACAGAAGAAAATATTACAAAAAGAAATGCAACAAGATATTAAAAATAATTATGTTATTTCTGAAAAACAACATCAAAAAATAAAACCAGAAAAAATAAATTCTTTTAAAAGTGTTGATGACTTGTTAAAAAAAGAGAAAAATACAGCATTAGAAGCAAATGAGGATACCGCAACATATTATACAGAAAAACAACATACTGCTGAGCAAAAACAATATGAATCACAGCAAGTACGGAAAAAAGTAACAAGAGATACTTTTTTTAAAAATTATAAAATCATTGGACAAATATTTTATACTTATTGGATAGTAGAGCAAGGAAAAAGTATATTTATGATTGACCAGCACGCAGCACATGAAAGAATATTATATGAAGAATTGATGACAGAATTAAAAAAACAAAATGTAACAGCACAAATGTTATTACAGCCTTTGTTATTAAAATTGACAGAAAGAGAAAAAGAAATATTACAGGAAAATAAAAATTTGCTGAATCAATTTGGATTTTCAGTAGAACTAATTGAGCCACAAACATATGCACTTTTTAGTGTACCATTTATTATAAAAGAGCCTTCTAATACAAAGTTTTTTTTAGATATGCTGGATTTATTAGGAGAAATTTCTATTGAAAGTGTGTATGATACAAAAATATTGACAATAGCAACAATGGCGTGCAAAGCGGCAGTGAAAGCAAATGATAGATTAAGTATACAAGAAGCAACAGCAATGATTGAAAAATTGTTGCAGTTAGAAAATCCTTTTACTTGTCCCCATGGACGTCCTACAATTATAGAAATGACACAATATGAATTAGAGAAACGATTTAAAAGAATACAAAATTAAAGAAAAGAGGTTTTGATATTGAAAAAGCCTTTCATAGTAATAGGTGGTACTACAGCGTGCGGTAAAACAGATGTAGGTGTTTTGCTTGCACAAAATATCAATGGTGAAATTATATCAGCAGATTCTATGCAGGTATATCGTGAAATGGATATTGGAACAGCAAAACCCACCATTGAAGAAATGAAAAATGTGAAACATTATTTAATAGATGAAATCAATCCAAATGAAGAATATAATGTCATGATTTTTCAAAAAAAAGCAAAGCAATATATGAATGAAATATGGAATAAGGGAAAAATACCTATATTAGTAGGGGGAACGGGTTTTTATATCAATGCTTTAGTATATGATACATTTTTTGAGGAAACAGAACAAGATAATACATTTCGTAATGATATGTATGCTTTTTCAAAGCAATATGGTGCAGATGCATTATATCAAAAATTAAAAGAAATAGACCCTATATATGCACAAACACTTCATGCGAATAATGTAAAGCGTGTTGTAAGAGCATTGGAATATCATCATTTTACAGGTAAACTTTTTTCGGAATATAATGCGGAGCAAAAACAAAAACAATCCCCTTATCACACAGCAATGATTGTGTTAACAATGGAAAGACAAAAATTATATGAAAGAATTGAAAAAAGAATTGATAACATGATAGAAAGAGGACTTTTAAAAGAAGTGGAAATGCTTTTAAAAAAGGGATATACACAGCAATTAGTTTCTATGCAAGCAATAGGATATAAGGAGATAATACCCTATATTCATAATGAAATATCATTAGAGCAAGCAATATATCACTTGAAAAAGAATACAAGACATTTTGCAAAAAGACAACTGACATGGTTTAAAAGACAAACAGATGGTTTGTGGGTAGATATGACAGAACAAAATTTACAAAAAGCGACAGATGAAATTATAAATTATTTAAAACAAATCAATATGATAGGAGTATAATGATGCAGGAATTGTATGATATGATGCAGTCAAAATTTGGCATTAGCGAAAAAGTATTACAATATTGTATACAAAAAGAATGTGAATTAAAAAAGCAGTTTCAAAGTGTAGATGAAATTACAGAATATAATCAATTAAAAGTACTTTCTGCTATGCAGAAAAATAAATTAAGTGATATTCATTTTGCAGCAACAACAGGATATGGCTATAATGATTTAGGTAGAGATGTATTAGAAAATATATATGCTGATGTATTTCAAACAGAATCAGGATTAGTACGTCCTCAGTTAATTTCAGGTACACACGCATTAACTGTTGCATTAGCAGGTAATTTAAGACCAGGAGATGAGTTACTTTCACCAGTAGGGATACCTTATGACACATTACAAGGGGTAATCGGTATTCGTAAAGAAAAGGGTAGTTTAAGTGAATACGGCATTACATACCAACAAGTGGATTTATTACCAGGTGATAAATTTGATTTTGACGGTATAGAAAAAGCAATAAACAATAAAACAAAATTGGTAACAATACAGCGTTCAAAAGGATATCAGTGGAGAGTTTCTTTTTCCGTTTCACAAATAAAAGAATTGATTTCATTTATTAAATCTATCAATAAAAATATAATATGTATGGTAGATAATTGTTATGGTGAGTTTGTAGAAATACAAGAGCCATCAGAAGTAGGAGCAGATTTAGTTGTAGGTTCTTTAATTAAAAATCCAGGAGGCGGACTTGCACCCATTGGAGGATATATTGTAGGAAAAGAAGAATTTGTTGAAAATGCAGCATATAGATTAACTGCACCAGGATTAGGAAAAGAAGTAGGAGCAACATTAGGTGTGACACCTTCATTTGTGCAGGGACTTTTTATGGCGCCTCAAGTAGTAAATGGAAGTATCAAAACAGCAATGTTTGCTTCAAAATTGTTTGAAGATATTGGTTTTGCAGTATTGCCAAAATCGAATGAAAAGAGAGCAGATATTGTGCAGTTAATACAAATGAACACGGCTGAAAATGTTATTGCTTTTTGTCAAGGCATACAAAAAGGTGCTCCAGTAGATAGTTATGTTTCTCCAGAGCCTTGGGATATGCCAGGATATGACTGTCCTGTCATTATGGCAGCAGGGGCATTTGTGCAAGGTTCTTCAATAGAATTAAGTGCGGACGCACCAATTAAACCACCTTATCATGTTTATATGCAGGGAGGATTGTCTTGGCATCATGGTAAAATTGGTGTTATGATAGGATTACAAACAATGGTTGATAAGGGTTTGATACAGATTTCATAATTGATAAATCAAAAACTTTAGCATAAAAAATCAAAAACGATAGTTTTTATCAATATAAATGGGAGGGATTCAATTTTCATGAAAAAATTGAAAAAATTAAATAAAATAATAGCTGTTTTGTTTGTGCTGTGCATAGCATTTCAAAATATTGCTTTTGCAGAACCAGCACCATCAGATGAATCTATAAAAATAGATACATTAACTGATGACAATACAGGAGTTCCAGAATTAACAGCAGAAACGGCAATATTAGGAGAGGCATCTACAGGAAAAATTATTTATCAAAAAGATATGGATAAAAAAATGTATCCTGCAAGCATGACAAAATTATTAACATCATTAGTGGTATTAGATTATTTTAGTCCTGAAGCATTGATAACAACAGGTAATGAAGTAAATGATATTCCTTGGGATTCCAGTAAAGCAGGGCATACAAAAGGCGAAACGCTTACTGTTAAAAATTTAATAAGAGGTTTGTTACTTCCTTCTGGTAACGATTCTGCAAATGTATTAGCAGTTGCTGTGGCTCAGAAAGTAGAAAATAATACAGAACTTACTACTGATGAATGTATTACTGTATTTACAGATTTAATGAATAAAAAAGCAAAAGAATTAGGTGCAACAAATTCTCATTTTGCCAATGCTCATGGTTATCATGACGAGAACCACTATACAACAGCATATGATATGTTTTTAATTTCTCAGGAAGCGTTAAAAAATGAAACGATATCAGAAATTTCAAAAGAAAAAGAATATGCAGGTAATGGTGCAGAAAATACATTAGAACAAAGCACTGCATTAAAAATAAAAAAATATAATTGGACAAGCCACAATTTATTGATTACAGATAATGAATATCAATATGAGAATGCCATTGGATTGAAAACAGGTTTTACAGATGAGGCGGGGGATTGTCTTGCAGCGGCAGCACAGAAGGATGATATTACATTGATAGCAGTTGTATTTAATGCGGAAGACCCTGCACGTTGGGTAGATACAACAGCTTTATTTGAATATGGTTTTAATGAATTTGGTATGGTAGATTTGCAGAAATCAGGAGATGTTGTAGATACAGTAGCATTATCAAGACACAATAGGCTGTTAGGCGATGTATTAGATGTTATTGTAAAAGAAGATATTAGTGAGTACATGCGAAAAGAAGATGCTGAAAAAGTAGAGAAAGCAGTGGAATATAAAAGTGATTTGATAACAGAACAAAAAGACGAACAACAAAAAACACAATTAAAAGCACCAATATCAAAAGATGCTGAAATAGGAAAAGTGACGTATAAATTAGGCAATGATGTAATAAAAGAAGTTAATATTTATGCAGCGACAGAAGTGGAAAAAAGAACAATATTAAATAGTGTACAATACTTTTTTAAAAATTTAAAAGAAAATTTATTTACTGTGAAAGGAATTGCAAGCTCAGTAGGTATCATTGCTGGAGTTGCATTTATTATTGCTATGATAGTAGCAATGAAAAGTCGTAGAAATAAAAGACGTTCAAAATATACATTTCAGTCTAGTAAAGCGAAAAGACATTACCGTAGTAGAAAATATAAAAATCCACGTATAAGAAGAAGATAATAAAAAGTTTGTAGATATCATATATATCTGCAAACTTTTTTAAATATGTACAATATTTTTATATTGTTATGAATCCTTCTACCCAACATTTTTTATCTATTTCATATTTATCAATATAAAAATCATTAGGATACTTACAAAATCCAGGCAATTTTTTATATTCTGAGATAGCTGTTTCTGCTTTTTTATAACTTGAAAATACTCCTAAAAATTTTGTTTCATCATATCCATTTTCTAGTTCATAGCTGTGTTGCAATACGTATACATATTGATTCATAAATCATGCTCCTTTATTGTATAAATTAATATAATTTTTAGCGATTTAGCATTATATTTTTACATATTGTTTTGTAAAAGTTTCAGTATCCATATCAAAAATTTTCACCATATTTATAACATACCTTTTGATACAAATAATATAAATATCATACTATAAAATTGTATATATTTCAAATAATGGTTTTAATAGTAGTATTTATAACAAGTATATATAAAGTATATATAATATAAATAAAAACGACGAAATATAACAAAAAAATAACAATGTATCATAGACTTTTTAAGTATTATCTATTATAATAAAAATAGTAAATATTTTTCGGCTAATTTTGTTGAAAAATAATAAAAATTATATTTATGTTTGAGAGGAGTCTTTTATAATGAAACTAAAGCTGAGAGGGAAATTGATTTTAAGCATGGGTATTCTTATATTTGTGGCTGTATTATTGATTTCATCTCTGTCATATTTGTCTTTACAAAGAGCATATGACAAAAACATTGAAGCCGAAAAGGAAAAGCTAGACCAAATTATTCAGAGCCAAGTGGAGTGTATGATTGGGGTATTACAAGCAGAATACGATAAATATCAAGGCGGTGAAATTACAGAGCAAGAAGCAATGGAACATTCAAAGCAAATTGTCCGTGATACTCGATACAATAATGGAACTGGATATTTTTGGGCAGACATGGCAGACGGTACAAATGCAGTACATATCAATCCAGATGTGGAAGGTACAAACCGTTATAATACACAAGATGAAAAAGGGAATTATTTTGTAAGAGATACTATTGCTGCTGGAGATAAACCAAATGGAGATTTTATAGATTTTTATTTTGCGAAATCTGGAGAATCAGAAGCAAAGGCAAAAAGAGGTTTTGTTAAAAAATTTGAGCCTTATGGCTGGTATATTGGTACTGGTAATTATGAAGAAGATATGTTGCCTATTATACAAGGAGAACTTGATGAGGCAAATCAATCTTGTTTTGTTGCCATATTAATTACGTGTTTGGCTGGTTTGATTATTTTTGTAATTGGTATTATAGTAACTTCTATCATTGCAAAAAAAATGTCAGACCCTATTCAAGCAGCATCAAAGCGTTTGATTGAACTTAGTCAAGGAAATCTTAGTGATGAAGTAGAGGAATTTAAAGCAGAAGATGAAATTGGAGATTTAACACGTGCATTAGCAAAAACGGTACAGACATGGCGTGATTATATTGGAGATATTTCTAAATCATTATCAGAACTTGACAAGGGAAATCTTAGATTTGATATAGAAATGGAATATGTAGGAGATTTTGCTCCTATTAAACAATCATTCCAACATACTATTGATAAGTTGAACGATACTTTTAGAAAATTAAATGTAAGTGCTGAAGAAGTAGCAAGCGGTTCAGAACAGGTTGCAATCGGAGCGCAGGCACTTGCTCAAGGAACAACAGAACAGGCATCTTCTGTAGAAGAATTAGCATCTACTATAAATGATATACACAATCATGTAGCAAACAATGCAGAAAATGCAAAACAGACAAGTGATAAAGCAATGACTAGTGCAACAGAATTAGAAACAGGCAAAAGACAAATGGAGCAAATGATTACTGCTATGAATCAGATTAATGATTCTTCTTCTGAAATTAGTAAAATTATTAAAACCATTGAAGATATTGCTTTCCAAACAAATATACTTGCACTGAATGCAGCAGTTGAGGCAGCACGCGCAGGTACAGCAGGCAAAGGTTTTGCTGTTGTAGCTGATGAGGTACGTAATTTAGCAAGCAAATCCGCAGAGGCATCTAAAAATACAGCATCACTCATTGAGGCAACTGTACAGTCTGTGCAGGAAGGTACAAATATCGCCAATCAAACTGCGAAATCTTTAGAGCATATTGTACTTTCTTCTGAGGAGGCAGCGAAATTGGTTCAAGATATTTCAACTGCATCTCAGGAACAGGCAGGAGCGATTGCACAAGTAACATTAGGAATTGACCAAATTTCTAGTGTTGTACATACTAATTCCGCTACTTCTGAACAAAGTGCAGCAGCGAGTGAAGAATTATCAAGCCAGGCACAATTTTTAATGAACTTGGTAAAACAGTTTAAAATTAAAGAAATATAAAATAAAGGAATAAAAAAGACACATCTGTAAATAAGATGTGTCTTTTTATATAAAACGTTACATTGAAATTTTTAATAATCATATGACTTGCTATTTATTTGCATAACTGGTATACTGTATTTCATACTGTTTTGTATGAGAGTTATCATTATGATAGCTATGGTTATCATAATGCAATATTTTGTATGAAAATTGTAATAAAATCTATTAAAAAAGTTATTGACTTCTTTGTTGTAACGAGTTACTATGTTATAAAATTTGGAAAATAATGATATGCATCAAAAATACTGACATTCAAAAAGAGTTTTTATTATTGTAGAACACATTTTTTATTTTATGATATCAATACAGTAATCATATCATATTATAATCATAAAAAATAATTATAATAAAATATAAAGGAGTCATATTGTTATGATAGATGATGTATTTTTAAATAGAGTAATAGATTTAAAATCCAAAATAGACAAAGAGAAAAGTTTTCATGATGGTGTAAAAACTGGCGCAAAAAACCAAAAAATAGAAATACTGATAGCAATGTATAATAAAGGCTATGACACAAGAGAAATATCTAGTATTGTTGATTTACCTATAAGTGATACAGATAGAATCATAGCAGAGTATGAATTGCGAAAAAAATCAGGTGTAAATATCATGCCAGTAAATTTGTAATATCAAACAATACACATATCATACTGTAAAAGGAACTTTTCAAAAAGTTCCTTTTTTAATCATATCAATGCAATAGGGAGGAAAGTATGAATATTATTAGTCTTTTTAGTGGCTGTGGAGGATTAGATTTAGGATTTGAGAAAGCAGGATTTTACATAGCAACAGCAAATGAAATAGATAAAACAATATGGGATACTTATGAAAAAAACCATACCAAAACAATACTGATAAAAGGAGACATCAGAAATATAAATAAAAATCAATTTCCGAATAATATAGATGGCATAATTGGAGGACCTCCTTGCCAATCTTGGTCAGAGGCAGGAAAATTAAGGGGAATTGATGATGACAGGGGAAAACTGTTTTATGAATATATTAGAATATTAAAACAAAAGCAACCTAAATTTTTTCTTGCAGAAAATGTAAGTGGTATGCTTTCAAACAGACATACAGAAGCAGTAAAAAATATCATTTCACTTTTTGAAAAAAGTGGTTATAATGTATCTGTTACAATGGTAAATGCAAAAGATTATGGCACAGCACAAGAAAGAAAAAGAGTATTTTATATAGGATTCCGAAAAGATTTAGATATTTTATTTCATTTTCCTGAAGGTTCTACAACAGATGATAATAAAAAAGTAGCGTTGAAAGATATTATATGGGATTTACAATATTCAGCAGTACCCGCATCAAATAAAAATAAACATAATATCAATGCTGTAAATAATAATGAATATTTTACAGGAAATTATTCTCCTATATTTATGAGTAGAAACCGTGTAAAAAGTTGGGAAGAGCAAGCATACACTGTGCAGGCATCGGGAAGACAATGCCAGCTTCACCCCCAAGCACCTAAAATGATAAAAATAGGAAAAGACAAATATCAATTTGTAAAAGGAAAAGAACAATTATATAGAAGAATGACAGTAAGAGAAATCGCAAGAATACAAGGATTTCCAGATACATTTGAATTTATTTATACAAATGTGAATGATGCATACAAAATGATTGGTAATGCTGTACCTGTGTCATTGTCGTATGAAATTGCAGAGGCAATTAAAAATACACTGAATATTTAAAACAAGGAAAACAATCATTTCCTTGTTTTAAATATAAATATTACTGATATATTTTAACATATTCTGAAACATTATTAGCATGAAAATCATCTGTATTTTTAATATGTAATGTATCAAGAGCATGTTTTAAATGATAATATGCTTTATCTCCTCCCACCATAAGAGGATTGTCAAAACAAATGTGATACGCTATTTTTCCATTTTTTAAATACCAATGTACAAAAACAGCAAGAGGTCTGTTACCATCATATTTTGATATAAAACTTCTGTAATTCAATGCCTTACACGCAAAATAAATGTGAGGGTGCTGTGTAACATAATTTTTAATACTTACTAATGCATTAATAGCACATTGAGCGGAAGAAATAGACTGTTTTTCAAAAAGCATAAAATTTGCAATACCGCTATTTTGAATGATTTTTCCATGAACATAGGCATGGCGTTTTTCATCGCTAATATTTGTACCTGCATAAACATCGATTACCTGTTTTTCAGAAAGCATCATATTACCGCTTAACTGTCCACTTAATTTATTCAATAATTCAAATTTCCATCCTAGTGTAATTGCTCCAGCATCTGTTTTACCGCATTTTGTTTTATAAATAACGTGTCTGTTTAAAAACTCATTTTTTAATGAATATGTTGCATTAGAAATAATATATTGCCAATCTTCTCCGAAAATTTGTTTTGCTCTTTGTTCATTGATTTTATTTTCTAAAAAATCTGCATTTTGTTTTTTAAATGATATTTTAAACTCTTTTACCATACCATAATTTGATATAGCAAGTATATAAATATCTGTTTTAGGTTCACCTTTATTGCAATAAGGTTTACCAGATGCTATTACAGTATAGTCCATATTTTGATATGTGAAATGTGTATCTCTTTGGAAAAGATTTAATATATCATGTTCTGCTTGTATAAAACATTTTGACATAATATCACTCCTGTTGTTGTTTATTATATTAACAGTAGCACAATTTTCAATATTACTCAATAGAAAGTATTTAAAGATTTTAAGTATATTTTATATTGTAAATATAGGAGATAAAGTATAATTATTTTTGTCATATACTATCATAAATGAATAAAATTACTATTGACATAAAAGCAACATTTGTATATAATGATAAAAAATGAATAGATAACAAGGGAGCTTATATGCTAGGCTGAGAAGAAGTAGAGAACTTCGACCTTTATAACCTGATTTGGGTAATGCCAACGTAGGGAACGTTTATTATATTGTATATTAACGGGAGATACTTTGGTATCTCTCTTTTTTATATTATAAATTATTTTATATTGTATTGTTGAGATTGAACAAAAGTTCATGAAGGGGTACACCACCACGGGTGTATTACTTTGTGAGCTTTTTTTTATAGCTTTTATGCTATGTTCATTTTAAGCAATATTAAAAAACGATTGATTAGAAAGGAGCGTATTTATGACAGTAAATGGCAAAAGCGTTTTATTAGAACATTGTTACACATTAGAGCAGTATCTAAATGAAAAACAATATCAACAAAATCGCATTGCAGTAGAAATCAACGGCAGTATCATACCAAAATCAAAATATCAAACAACAATATTAAAACAAAATGACACAATAGAAATAGTAAGTTTTGTAGGAGGAGGTTAATGTATGGATATCGTGTATACAAAAGAACAGATAGAGTATGCTTTAATAGAAAGGTATACAAAACAAAAACAACAAATATTATATCATGGTAATGTTGCTGTAGCAGGGTTAGGTGGTTTAGGTTCTCATGTTGCCATTGCTTTGGCACGCATGGGAGTGGGAAATATACACATCATTGATTATGATATTGTTGACATTACTAATTTAAATAGACAACAATATTTTTTAAATCATATTGGTATGTATAAAACAGAGGCGTTAAGACAACAAATTTTAAATATCAATCCCTACATTAACATTGATACAGACTGTATAAAAGTGACAGAACAAAATATAAAACAGCTATTTTGTAATAATGACATTATATGTGAAGCATTTGACAATGCCGAATCAAAAGCAATGCTTGTAAATGGTATACTAGAATATTTTCCAGAAAAGAAATTAGTAGCAGCATCAGGGCTTGCAGGGTATCAAAGTAGCAATATCATACATACTCGTAGGATTTCCAAAAATTTTTATTTATGCGGTGATGAAGTGACAGAAATTTCAGAACAAAATGTATTAACAGCACCAAGAGCAGGACTTTGCGCCTGTCATCAATCCAATATGATAATACGATTATTATTAGGAGAGGAACAAGCATAACAAATACAATAAAATAGAAAGAGGGAAAAATATGGATAAGTTTATATTAGGCGGTAAAGAATTTGATTCTCGTTTTATATTAGGTTCTGGTAAATTTTCACTGGAGTTAGTAAAAGCGTGTATTGAAAAAGCAGGTGCACAAATCATTACATTAGCATTACGTCGTACAAATGAAGGAGGGATTGCCAATATATTAGATTACATACCAAAAAATGTAACATTATTGCCAAATACTTCAGGCGCAAGAAATGCAGAGGAAGCCGTTCGTATAGCAAGATTATCTCGTGAAATTACAAAAAGTAATTTTGTAAAATTAGAAGTCATAAGGGATAGTAAATATTTATTACCAGATAATTATGAAACAATAAAAGCAACAGAAATATTAGCAAAAGAAGGTTTTGTAGTAATGCCTTATATGTATCCTGATTTGAATGTTGCAAGAGATTTAATAAATGCAGGTGCAGCTTGTGTTATGCCTTTGGGTGCGCCTATTGGCTCTAATAAAGGACTATGCACAAAGGATTTTATACAGATATTAATAGATGAAATTGATTTGCCTATTATTGTAGATGCAGGAATTGGAAGACCTTCACAAGCATGTGAGGCGATGGAAATGGGAGCAGCAGCAGTTATGGCAAATACTGCTATTGCGACAGCAGGTGATGTTTCTGCCATGGCTGAGGCATTTAAAAAAGCCATTGAATCAGGCAGAACAGCATACTTATCAGGTATAGGTATGACAATTTCAAAAGGAGCAAGTGCATCTTCTCCATTAACAGGCTTTTTGCATGATGATACAGATAAATAATAAAAAGTAAGGAGTATAACTATGATAAATAAAAGTATATTAAATGAAGAAGTAATGAAATATAATAAAAATAAAACAGACCATATGAAGTATTTACCAGATATGAAAATAATAGAATCTGATATTATGGAAAAAGTCATGTATGCCGTACAGAATTATAACTATAATCATTATACAGAATATCATGTATATCGTGCATTAGAAAAAGAATACTGCACACCAGAGGATTTTGGGGCATTATTATCACCAGTGGCATTACATTTATTAGAGCAAATTGCACAAAAAGCGCGCATTGTTACAAGAAAACATTTTGGAAATAGCATTTATATGTTTACACCAATTTATATTGCTAATTATTGTGAAAACTATTGTATATACTGTGGATTTAACTGTCACAATCACATCAATAGAGCAAAATTAAATATTGATGAAATTGAAAAAGAAATGAAAGCAATTTCAGAAACAGGATTACAAGAAATATTGATATTAACAGGGGAAAGCCGTAAAATGTCAGATGTCAATTATATAGGAGAAGCATGTAAAATAGCGAAAAAGTATTTTAAAGTAATTGGATTAGAAATATATCCTTTAAATACAGAAGAATATGCGTATTTGCATAAATGCGGTGCAGATTATGTTACAGTATTTCAAGAAACATATCAAGCTGATAAATATGAAACATTGCATTTATCAGGGCATAAAAGAGTATTTCCATATCGTTTTTATGCACAAGAAAGAGCAATAAAAGGTGGTATGAGAGGGGTAGGGTTTGGAGCATTGCTGGGGCTAGATGATTTTAGAAAAGATGCTTTTGCAACAGGATATCATGCGTATATATTACAAAAAAAATATCCTCATGCAGAAATTGCATTTTCATGCCCAAGACTTCGTCCCATTATAAACAATGATAAAATCAATGCTATGGACGTTTATGAGGCACAGCTTTTGCAAGTAGTTTGTGCATATCGTTTATTTATGCCTTTTTCAAATATTACAATTTCTACAAGAGAATGTGCTAGAGTACGTGACAATATGGTAAATATTGCTGCAACGAAAATTTCAGCAGGAGTTAGCACAGGAATAGGGGAACATACAGAAGAAATTACATCAAAAGGGGACGAACAATTTGAAATTTCTGACGAGCGTTCTGTAAATGAAGTATATCAATGTTTATTAAAAAATCATTTACAGCCAGTTATGAGTGACTATATTTATGTGTGATATCAATTTATTTCGTAATATTATAGCATTTACAAATAGAAATTTAAGTAAACGTCCCTATTTAGAACAAATTGAAAAAATTTGCAGTTGTCACCCTAAGGCACTTGTATTGCGAGAGAAGGATTTACCAGAAAAAGAATATTGTATGTTAGCTGAAAGTGTAATAAAAATTTGTAAACAATATAAAGTAAATTGCATTATACATAATTACATTGATACAGCATTAAAAATGAATTGTAATAGTATTCATTTACCATTACATATACTTGAAAAATATCATATGTATTTAAAAGAATTTGAAACAATAGGAACTTCTGTACATAGTATACAGGAAGCACAGAAAGCTGAAAAAATGGGAGTAAGTTATATTGTTGCAGGACATATTTATAACACAGATTGTAAAAAAGGGATTCCTCCAAGGGGATTGTTATTTTTAGAACAAATTTGTAAAAATACAACATTGCCTGTTTATGGAATTGGAGGGATACAGTTAAATAAAATACAAATAGAGCAAGTAATACGCTGTGGTGCAAAAGGTGTTTGTATCATGTCTGAAATTATGAAAATGTAATATAATAATGATATGAGTAAGTATATTGAAAAAAGATATTGCTTACTCATTATTATTACAATAAAATATCATTCAATAATAAATAGAATTTTTAATTGTAGATTTCTGTTGATACCATATTCAAAAAATATTGCAAAAATACAATATAATATGTTAAAATAATAATAATTTTTACCATATAGAACAATAAAGGAGAGACGTTATATGTATGCAGATAAAAAAGAGAAAAAGAGGAAGCAAGGAAAGTAGAAAAAATAATCTATCAAAAAGCGATAGAATTATATATACAAAAAACCCAAGCACAAATTTAGAAACGAAATCAGCAAATGATTTAATATGTATATTCAGAGAGGAAAGATTTGGCTTTAATGAATCTTATGCAGAAATATCAAAACAAAGTTCTGTATTAGCAAATGTAATTGTTCATGCCATGTAAGGTAAGGAAGAGTACTTATTTGTGGAGATACACCCGAAGGGTGGTATCCATTATAGTTCTTATGTTTTAGTTAATTTTAAACAACTGGGAAAATTTCCTATTTCGGCAATGCCTCCAAATGTAGAAAGTGCTGTACCATCTTCTTTAAAGGGAAGATATAAACTAGTGCTTTCTAAGCCATCACGATATTTAGGACAAGAAGGAGAAAGTACTACAACAGAAATTGTATTTTTAAAGAATAGACAACAAGGAGAATAACCTGAACAAGCTTCTCCTTTACATTCTGGAAGATATCTGCATAAATCTAGTTATTTAGAAAAAGTGCAAGGGGAAAAACCAACAGAAATAAAAATACAAATATCAAAAGAAGGAAAGGATTTTTTAGCAAAATGACAAGAGAATTTATTTAACGAAAGACCAAAATCAAAAGCTATGATTCATAAGAACTATTGGGACGAAATGCTCTATCGTAGTGTGCATATTATGAGAAATAAAAAAGAGATACAAATGCTGAAAAAGAAAAGTGGTAATGATATACAAACACTTTCATTAGAAATAGATATTATAAAATTAGAAAATATAATTACTGAGTTGAAACTGCAAGCAATAGAAAATAATTTAAATAGCATAAAAACAAAATTAGATATCATAAGAGATAGGTTAAACGATATAGAACGAAGAACAAAACAACTGTATATAGATTTAGAAAAAGACACTGAGGAAGTATTATAATGAATAGTAAAACATTTTTAAAATTTTCAATATTTGGAATCAAAACAATATTATTCCATAAAAAAAATCCCATATTAGGTACGATTATATTAACAGATAAGTGCAATTTACATTGTAAACATTGCAGTGTAAATAATAAACAAAGTAAAATATATACTTATCAAAACATCAAAAAAGAAATGAATATATTATATCATATGGGTGTCAGAATATTATTTTTCTGTGGGGGAGAAACATTTTTGTGGCAACACAATGAGAAAACAGTGAGAGATTTAGTAAAAGAAGCAAAAGAAATTGGATTTTTAATTGTCAATGTTGTAACAAACGGCACATTTCCCATAGATTTACCAGAAGCAGATTTGATATTGCTTAGCTTAGATGGTGATAGAAAAACACATAATATGATACGTGGTGATACATATGACACTATATTAAAAAATATAAAATGTGCTACTACAAATAATATTTGTTTATATATGGCAATCAATCAAATAAACAAACATAAAATCAGAAATGTTGCAGATATTGCTAAAAGAGAAAAAAATATAAAAGCAATTTCGTTTAATTTTCACACACCATATGAATGTACTGAATATTTACAGTTACATAAAAAAGACAAAAAAATTTGCTGTAATATCATTGCGAAATTAAAGAAACAAAAATATCCCATATTTAATTTAGTCAGTGCATTTCCCTATTTAATAAACAATACATTTCCAACACCCTGTTATCAATGTGTGGTAATAGAGCAGGGAAATATTTCAATATGCGGAAGATGTATTTATGAAAAGGGATTGTGTAAAAAATGCGGTTATTTTTTTGTAGCAGAATATACATTGCTTTTTAGAGGAAATTTAAAAATAATACTAGAGATGCTTTTTACTTATTTAAAATATATATAGGAGGGAAATAAAATGCTAACATCTCTTTTGACAATGTGGCTGACAAAAAGTACAAAACCATTTTTATTTACCAATCAAAATATATTTGAAAATTATAATAATATAGATAATTTAGGTATTTATGTGCATATTCCTTTTTGCAGAAGTTTATGTGATTATTGTCCATACTGCAAAGAGATATATAAAAAAGAAAGAGCATTGCAATATAAAAATGCTTTATTAAAAGAAATTACATTGCGTTGTCATAATAAACGAATAAAAAAAGTAACAAGTCTGTATTTTGGAGGTGGAACACCAGCATTATTAATAGAATATCTGTCTGAAATTATTACCACACTTCAAAAACATTTTGATATTACAGAGGGAATAGGTATAGAACTGCATCCAGAAGATATAACAGAACAAAATTTACTTTATTTAAAGAGTATAGGTATTACTATGATTAGTATAGGAATACAATCCTTTCACAAACAATGTTTGAAAAGTCTAAATAGAAAAAAATATAACTATGCCAATATGGCAAAAATAATAAAAAAGGCAAATTTTGAAACAGTAGATATGGATTTAATATTTGCTATGCCAAATCAAACACAATATACATTAAAAAAAGATATTGAAATGGCATTTCGATGTCATGCTACACAGATTTCAACATATCCTTTTATTGATTTTACATTTAACAATAATCAATATAAACCACTTTCCGAACACAAAAAGAAAATACTTTTAAACACTATTGTTCGTTATTGCAATAAAACAAATAAAAAAAGGACATCGGTGTGGACATTTGCATTGCCAGATACAAAAAAATATTCTTCTATTACGAGAAATCATTTTATAGGGTTTGGAACATCTGCTGTATCATTGTTTTGTGATACAATGCATATCAATACATTTTCTGTAAAACAATATATCAATACACTGCATCATAATAAACAGCCAAATGCATTGACATTACGTTTTACAATGCGCCAAAAAGCAGTATATTATTTATTTTGGCATACTTATACATTACATATTGATAATAGAGATTTTAAAAAAGAAATAGGCTATGATATAGAATATTTGTTTAGATTTGAATTTTGTATTGCTGAAAAATTAGGACTTATTAAAAAATGTCCATATGGCTATACTATCACAAATAGGGGAGCATATTACTATCATTACATAGAACAAAAATACACTAGAAGTTATATTGATACTGTTTGGAGAATTTGTAAAAAACAAGCATTTCCTAAAAAAATTGTATTGAAATAATGTATTAAATTACAAATAAAAATATGGGGAACCCTTTTTTATTTATAAAAAATTTATAAAAAGTTTTCCCCATTACAAACAGTTGTTATTTATTGTAATGCTTTTTGTTGTAATGCATCAAATTCCGCCATACATTCCTCTACACTTGCACCAGTTAATAATTTTCTAACAATCAAACAAGTATTTCCCCATTGTTCCACATTCATACCAGCATTAGAACCAAGTACATAAATATTTTGTTGTATTTTATCATTTAAAGGCTTTAATGCAGGCACACAATCCACTTCCACATTTTTAGAAGGAGAAATCACTTTATTTGTTTCTGCATAAATTTGAAGTGCTTCGTCAGAAAGTATAATATCTAAAACATTCATAACATCATGTAGATGTTCTGCATTTACATTGACAGCATAACCTGTCATAGAAACAACAGGCATTTGTCCTTTATTACTTGGAAATCCAATTACCTGCAATTCAAAATCAGTATTTCCATAAGCAGTATCTGTATTTGCAGCACCCCAATAAGCCATAACAATAGGTGTTTTTTGTGCCAAAAAATCTGCAATTTCTCCCTCTATTGCCTCAGAAACATATGCTTTTTCAGCATCAACATAACCATTATCAATCAATTTTTTCAAAAATTCAAAACCATTTCTCATATAATCGCTGTATTTACGTTCACCACTGTTTAATTGTTGTATTTCCTGTTGTGTAGTATCACCATTATATAAATCCGCATATGCTTGTGCAAATACAAAGTTTTCTAACCACCAACGATTTGCACCGATAGGCGTTTCAATACCATTTTGCTGAAACACTTCACAGCAATGCAAAAATTCTTCTGGTGTATTGGGTAGTGCCAAATTGTATTTATCAAACATATCTTTATTTACAAATAGCCCATGTACAACTACTTCCTGTGGTATTGCTACTAATTTTCCATCAACAGTATTTGCTGTTTTGACTACTTCTCTCAAATTTTTGGCACTGTCCAATACGGATAAATCAACAAGCTTTCCTTCTGTACCTAATATCTGTATAATATCAGGATTTAATAAATACCAATCGTCCATATTGTTACGTATACGGTCAAGTGTCACATCATCATATGTTTTTTCTTTATAATTTTCTGCTGTATATGTTCTATATTCTACTAACAAATTTAATTTTTGTTCTGCAAGTGCTACTGTCATATCAAAAGCAGTTCTTGCTATATTGTCTGCATTAGGATTTGTTTTTTCCATGGGACCAAATAAATTTACCACTTTTTGCTGTTGTGGTTCTGATGTCATTAAATTACTGTTTTGATGATTTGTGCAAGCAGTAAAAGAAAATATTGTTATGAAAGCAATCAATAGTAAAAGTATTTTTTTCATATTTTTACTCCTTTCTTTTTACACATTGCTTAATTGTTTGATATAGCATATCGATATCAATCGGTTTTGATATGTGTATATTCATACCTGATTTTAATGCTTCTTTTTCATCTTCTACAAAAGCATTTGCTGTCATAGCGATAATTGGTATCGTTTGAGCATCCTTTCTTTGTAATGCTCTAATTGCTTTTGTTGCTTCATAACCATTCATAATGGGCATTTGGACGTCCATAAGTATGGCATCAAATTCATATTCTGAAGATTTTTGAAAATGTTCTAATGCCATTTTACCATTTTCAACAATTTCACAGCTTGCCCCTTCCATTGTCAATATTTCTTCTAATATTTCGGCATTGATTTCATTATCTTCTGCAGCAAGAAAGTGCATTCCTTCCAGTGTTGGCACATCTGTATTAGAGAATGCATTTTCACTATTTGATAGATGGTGCATTTCTAATATTTTTTCTTTTAATGCAGATACAAAAAATGGTTTTATGAGTATAGCAGTGTTTTCCATATCAATCATTTGCTCAACATCTTCACTATCATTTTCTATTAAAAATATTATACAAACATCAGGCAGTATTTCACGTATTTTTTTTGCTGTATCTATTTTTTTTGTGATAGGGGCATTACAACCAAGTAATATCATATCATAAAGTTGTTTATTATCATAAATAGTTTGTAATGCTTTTTGAATATCAACAAATGTTTCTATTGAAACATCTGTATCATGCATAAGCGTTTTAATACTTTGACAAACATCTAAAACATTATCAACTGCCAATATATTTGATATACCATAATTTTTCCAGAATTGTTTATCAACCTGTTCTTCTGGTATACGGAATTCCAGCTCTACTCTAAATAAGCTTCCTTTATCTACTTCGCTGAATACTTCTATTGTTCCGCCCATAAGTTCTATAATATTTTTGGTAATTGCCATACCAAGCCCTGTACCTTGTACTTTATTTGTTGTACTATTTTCTGCTCTTGTAAATGCATCAAATATTGTTTCAAGATATTCTGGTGTCATACCATATCCATCATCTTCTACTTCTATTCGTATATGTTCATATTGATGAGAGCGTTGTTTTAATCCTATAATACGAAACCATATATTTCCTTTTGGCTGAGTATATTTTACAGCATTAGAAAGCAGATTTATCAATATTTGATTGATTCTTGTTTCATCACCCATAAAGCATTCATGTTTTATACCTGTAACTTCCATATGAAATATTTGATTTTTCGATTTTGCCATAGGGCGTATAATAGCATCAATAGAAGATACCAAATCATTTAATGTAAATTTGTCAATATTTAGTACCACTTTACCACTTTCAATTTTAGAAACATCTAATATATCATTTATTAAACTCAATAAATGCTGTCCTGAGGCAAAAATTTTTTTAGTGTATTCTCTTACTTTTGCAGGATTTTCTGCATCCATAGCAAGCAGTGTTGTAAATCCTAATACAGCATTCATAGGTGTACGAATATCGTGTGACATATTAGAAAGAAATGTTGTTTTGGAATTACTTGCTATTTGTGCAGCTTGTAATGCCTCTGCAAGTTGCTTGTTATGTATTTCTCTTTCTATTTCTCTTTCTTTTCTAATTTTATTTTGTTGTCTTTGGTTGAAATAATATAACATACAACATAAAAAAAATGCACTTAACATAACAGCAACAACAATAAATATATTTTGATTTACTGTTTTTCCTTCTTGTTGTATTGCCTCAATGGGTACATAACCTATTAAATAAATTGCGCCATCATTTACTGACCACATATAATTGAGTGCATTTTTGTGTCTGATATCATGATAAAATAATACATTTTTGCCATTTTTTACAGAACTTCTTAATTCATCACGAAGATTTGAATCAAGAATATTGTTGGCACGAAAAAAATCCTCTAAATTCAAGTGTCCTGCGCTACGTTCCCCCATACCTTTCGGTTTTAATATCAGTCTTTCTGTTTTAGCGTCCATAATATAAAGCATTGCCTTACCATTATAAAAGCCATTAGGAAGTGACTTATCAAAAGAATCATAAACATATTCAGCATAGAGTGTTGCAATCTGTTTTCTATTTTTGATAACAGGACATTTTATAGTATATGCCCATGTTCCCATATAATTTAAATAAGATTCAGATATAGGCAAATCATATACTTTTTTTCCAAAAGAAAAGTTTAATCCATCTTCTGTAAATACTTCTCCTGTATTTGAAATACCTTCCGTTTCTCCTGATAGTATAATAGACAGTTTTACCATTGTTTGATTTTTATGATAAGAGCGAATAAATTCCTCTGGATTTTCTATATTTGCAATTTCGTGTGAAATCAGTTTTTGAAATTCCGCCTCTTTTAGAAGTATTGCTTCTATTGTACCCTTCATTAAATCTAAACTTTCACTTAAGTTTTGAATTGCTGAATGAGACATTTCTGTTGATATTTTATGTGATACAGAAAATACAACCGTTCCCAATATACAAAAAACAAGTATAATAGGAAGTAGCAAAGATATACTTTTATCCTTTCTATTTTTTTGTTTTTTTTCCATGTTTCCTCTCCGTTCTGTTACTTTTACTAATTATAAATAACTTATTATATGTTATGATACTATCAATTACTTGTTGCATAAATATGTATTATAATATAAACATTACAATTATGTATCATTATAACCTGTACGTTATTTTTGTGTCAATATTTATTGTATGATTTTGAAATATATGTAATATCTATATTTTTGATATAAATGTTGTTGTTATAGAATGCAATAAAATATAAAATTTATACTAATATCCTATTGAAAAATATTACAAAAAGTAGTATATTTAATAAAAATATGTAGAAAGGAGTATAAAAATAGCATTGTAAAAAATGATAATATTGTAAAAAATAGGGGGGTTATTTATGAACAGTATCAAAAAAGTAACAGCATTTTTCATTACATTAGTACTTTGTATTCATACTATGGCTTTTAACATATTTGCAGAAGAATTTGAAATTATTCCATTTGATGAAGAATTTGATATCACAGGAAAAGAGTTTATACAACAATTAAATACATTATTAGTAGAAGAATATGGAGAAGAATATGAATTAGACTTTTTGGAAGGCTCACACGAAATTTATGGAGCATATATAGCAAAAAGAAAAGAAATTCAATTTACTTGTATTACAAATATAGAAAATGATAATTTAAAAGCGATACAGTTACAAGTTAATGTAGAAGATGTAGATGATGTTAATTGGGAATATTTTGCAATATACTTTGCACTTGCTACTTATATTTTAGATGAGGATATTGAAGAAGAAGGTTTTGACTATGAATTAGAAAAAAATCTTGGGCTTCATGACTATGATATTAGTACATATCAATTTGCGCATAATGATGTCATTTATATGAGAGATTTCGATGAAAATTTAGATATTTCATTTTATATTTTCCCTAATTTTTTAGGAGAAGAAACAGCAACACAGCAAACTCCAGTACAAAAAACACAAAATATATCTGTTGTAATAGATGGTAATACTCTTATATCAGATGTTGCACCACAAAATATTAACGGCAGAACAATGGTTCCTATGAGAAGTATATTTGAATCATTAGGAGCAACTATAACATGGAATGCTGAAACAAAACAAGCTGTTGCTGTAAAAGGTGATAAAAGAGTTACATTAACATTAAATAGCGCAACTGCTTATATCAATGGAGAGGCGAAAACATTAGAATCTCCTGCAATCAGTTATAATGGTTATACACTTGTTCCTGCTCGTTTTGTTGCGGAAGCATTTGGAGCAAATGTAACATGGGACGGCGATACAAAAACAGTTTATATTACATCTACACCAATGTAAAATATAGGAAAGAGCGTTTTATCAAATTAATAATAATGTAACAAAAATAAAAAGCCGAAGAAATACTATTCGGCTTTTTATTTATATTTTGTAGGACTGATACCAAACCATTTACGAAATGTTTCAGAATAATAACTTGCTCCATGAAATCCAACATCAAAAGCAATATCAGAAATGCTTTTATCTGTATTACAAAGCAATTTTATACTTTGATTCAGACGATAAGAAATTAAATAAGCGTTTGGTGTTTGATTGATATAACTGCGAAATAATTTGCAACATTTAACTGCAAAAAACGTTTTGATAATCCTGATGATAATGGAGAATGTGTTTATTATAATATGATAATGTTAAAAACAATAGATACGAAAAAAACATTTTCTGGAGATAGTGGTTCTACGATTGCTATGCTATATGACGATGAAGGAAATTATAAATTATGAACTAATAGGTATTTATAAATCAGCTTCTAAAAGAAGTTATGATTCAGAAATATGTGCTTATACAGAAGATGATAATCGTACAGATTATAAATATTTATTTGCAGCAAATTGATAGTAGGTTGAAAAATATTTTAATGTAAGAATGTATTAAAGGTGGTGTCATCATGAAAAAATATATCATTACTATATGGATATTATTTACTATGTTTTTTTGTTTTCCTATTGTTGCGATAGCAAGTACATCAGAATTTTTCGATACTGTACCAGATAGTTTACCAAAAACCATTGATGATATTGATTTTTCACCAAGATATCTGCTATGTATATATAATGGAGAGATAATATTAGAAATAGGAGGCAAAGAAATAAATTTTCAAAAAAAGTCTTATATAAAAGAAAATATCATTATGCTACCTTTTAGGGAATTGATTGAACAAAATGGACAAAGTTCTGAATTTGTTTACAATCAAAATAAAAAAATAGTTACTATAACATTAGAAGGCAAAAATGTTACATTTTTTGAAGGACAAAGAAAGGTAATAGCAGATGGCATGGAAAGAGTACTAACAGTTGTGCCAGATATAACAGAAAATGATATTTTTATAGGCACAGATGATTTATTTATTATAACAAATGCTCGTGGCGTAACATCATTATATTCTAACAATATTAGAGATATAAGGGGACAAAGTGGCTGTAGAACAATAGAATATGCTGCATGGAGTAACTACCATGAAAAGCATTTAACAGGTGACCTTTATTATGGTTTTAGAATACTTGAAATAGAAATAAAAGGAAAAACAAAAATTGACGAAAAGAAATATTCATATTACATCAATGAAAAAGAAGTAAAGGAAGCACAAACACAATCAGACTGGTATGAAAAAAATGACTATCCGCCACCGTATTCACAAAAAGATAAATATTTAATAAAAGGCAAATTATGCAACACATATGAAAAAGATGGAGAAATTATGATAGCAGTAAAAGATATAGAAGTGCTATCAGAGCCCAAAACATCTATACATATTTTTTGGGACGAAAAAGAACAAACAGCTTTGATAAAAACATACAAAACAAGTCCCCGATATGCCGTTATTAAAAAAGACAGCGACATTATGAATTTAAACGGAAATGATATCAATATGCCAGTATCAGTAGAAATAAAAAACAATAGACTGTATATACCTATAAAAGCAGTAATCGAAATATTAAGCATTACAAAAGAAAATATTGTGTGGATAGAGCAGGGAAAAGAATTATTTATAACATACTAAACAAATTAGTACAGCAGTAATATCAATTACTGCTGTATTTTTATTCTTTTTTTTCTTTTTGAGAAAGCTCTTTAAATGTAACAAAATTTTCAATCAAATGATTATAAAATAATAATTGATTGTCATTAAATGTTAATAAAAGTTCTTTTAATTTCATTTCATAATGAGAAAATGAAATATTTTCATTTTGTTTTTTTAATGAATCAATACTATCATAAAGCAGGTCATCTAATGTTACATCAAGTGCATCTGCTAAAATACTCAATTTTTTAATATTAAATAGCCCAATCACACCCCTTTCTAAACGAGATATTGTACTTTGAGGCATATCAACCAAATTTGCTAATTGTTTTTGAGATAAATTTTTTTTATTTCGATAATATTTCATTCTTTTACCAAGTGCCATATTATCAAACATATTATCATACCGCCTTTTATTGTAACTCATTAGACATAACATAATCAATCAATGTCTCATACAAAAATTTATATTCTATATTTGTAAAATGTAATGTATTTTGTTGACTTGATTTGATATCAAAATAATAAAAATTTTCTGCGCTTAATCCAAAATAATTGATAATAGAAATAAACATAGCAATAGAAGGTATATTTTTACCATTTTGAATTTTATATAAATAATCTTCACTGACATTTAATTTTTGTGCAAGTTGATATGCAGTTAAATGATTGATTTTACAAAGTTTTTTAATGGTATTTCCAAATTTTATTTTATCAAACATATTTTTTCTCCTATATTTTATTGCTTTAAAATAAGTATGGGTAAGACTTTATTGATAAGCTGAAATAAGCTATAAAATAACTTATTATTAGATTATATTTAATATAATACTAATATTTTGATAATTTTTTCGGTTGTAAAATGATTTTATACTAGATTATTATGAATTGACAAATGATATTATTTCATATTATAATCAAAACAATGTAAAATTATGTTATATTTTTTATTAAAATAATGGCATTACTGAAAAAAACAATAATACATTTTCATTATGTGAATATGATTTTATTTCTATTGCAAAGTAGATGATATTATAATATAGTTAAAATAGAATAATACTTTTAAAGGAGTTAGTGATGTATACAATAGCAATATGTGACGATGAACAAAAAGAAATTGATAAAATAGTTATACTGTTAAAAAAGTATATAAAAAACAATAAATTAGAATGTAATATTAAAACTTTTTTATCCGCAAAAAAATTATATTGTTGTATCAATACAGGTTATATACCAGACATATTATTTTTAGATGTCTATATGGAACAGGAAAATGGTGTGGAAGTTGCTAAAAAACTCCGTCAAATTGGATTTGAAAATAATATTGTTTTTATTACAACATCAAAAGACCATGCATTAGAAGCATATGGTGTAAATGCTATACAATATTTAGTAAAACCATTAAAAGAACAACAGCTATTTTCTATTATAAAAAAATTGACAGAGGAATATCAAAAAGAAACAGAGCAATATATTATATTACGTGTAGAAGGTATGTTGGAGCGCATAGCAATATGCAACATTATATATTGCGAATCACAAAAAAATTATCAGTGTATTCATTTAATTGATGGAAGTAATAAAAAAATTAGAATCACTATGACAGCTTTATATGAATGTATGCAAAAATGGACAGAATTTATAAAATTAGGTTCTTCTTACATTGTAAATTTATATCATATCAAAAATTTTAACTCTAAAAAGCTAACATTTACAAATGGAAAAGATTTTTATTTACCTAGGGGAGCATATGCCAAATTAAAAGAGGCATATTTTGAATATTATTGTAATTAGGGGGAGGAATGATGCTGTGGTATTGGGAATTACTGCACAACTTAGTATTTGTCGTAATTTGCTTGAAATCGCTCAGCTATGTTTTTTATTTCTTGTTTTAGACAATCCAAAATATTCCTATAAAAAAAACATTTTTTATTATATATTTTTTATACTATTTCATACGCTGGTAGGTACAATATGGGTATCTGTTGATAGCGAAAGCTATTCAAAATATTGCACAATATCCATTGTGATATGGGCAACATTATTTTTTTATGCATTAAGTGAAAACACATTATTTCAAGTGATATATAATATATGTCTGCAAACATTTGTGTTATTGTTTGGTATTTATATCAGCGTTTCACTTGCATATGTTTGTTGTAATGGGAATCCTTGGATAGATATATTATTTAGGATATTATATTTTATAGTTGTGTTTTATGCATATTATCGTGCTTTGAGAAAAACATACAGAGAACTAGCAAATACATTTAAAATTAACTGGGCAGTACTTGCATTAATAGCATTTTTAGGTGATGTATTAGTTATTTATTCTGGTATGTACCCAACTCATGTGATGGCAAGGTCATTGCAAGAACAAATTTTATTTATCGGTATTTGTACGATATTGTTTGCTACACATATTGTTATGTTACAAATGATGTTTACTATGTTGAAAGAAAATCTAATAAGAGAAGAATTAAAATATACTGCTATGAATAATGCTTTTTTAGAAAAAGAATTTTCTGAAATACAAAAAAGCATATGGACATCAAAACGTATCAGACATGATTCCAGACATCACAATTTGATGATTGCAGAGTATGCCAAAAAGGGGGATATAGATGGATTACTACAATATTTAAGTGAGCAAGAGCAGGAAATTGAAAACAATGCTTTTAAGGTATATTGTGAAAACAGAACAATAAACAGTATTTTTACAGCTTATGTGGAAAAAGCTACTATGGCAGGTGTTGCAATATCTATTGATGCAAAAGTAGGAAATGATATCAACATTAGGGATATTGATTTAACAGCAATATTAGGGAATGTACTTGATAATGCGATACATGGCTGTCAAGACTCTGGAAAGCCTGTTACTAAAATTGATGTGTCATTATACATTAAATGTAAAAAATTAGCCATTATAGTAAAAAATACCTGTAATGATGATATACATTTTGAGCAAGGCATACCAAAGTCAAAACATAAAGAGGGTATAGGTATTCAAAGCATTATTAGAAGTGTCAATATTTATCATGGTGATATTGATTTTAAATGTGAAAACAATTTGTTTTTGTGCAGAATATTGATTGAAGTATAAAACAAAATAGATAATAAAAAATACAAAATGTCCCAAATGAATGAATTTTTATGTAATTTTTTGTAGAATATTGATATAAGAATATGATAAGTAAATATTAGCAGTTTTATTGAGTAAGTCAAATATTTAATTTGCTTATTACGACCCCATGAACAGCATTTAAATCGTTTCCCATTGATATACTCAAATCTGTAAAATATTTATTTTATAAAAAGCGCCTATATACACAGACACTAGCATGGGCGCTTTTATTTTTTTGTCAATTATATTAAAATAATATCAAAAATTTTATATGAACGATGTGCAATTTATTGAAATGGAACGAATATTATGGTATACTTATGTTTAAAAATGGAGTGTAACTAATTATAAAATGAGGTAAGAAAGGCGTGAAAAAATGATGAGTGAACAGCAAAGCCTATTAGAATGTATACTGCAAGAAAACAATGATGTGCAGCACAACAAATTATCTCATAATGAAATCAATTATTTCTTTAATGGAACAGCGGAGCAAGAAAATGATTTTGTGGAATACCAAGAAATGACATTACAGCAATTTTTTTATGCAGCAATTCAAAAAACAGAACAAAGTTATAAACAAGAAGCAGAAGAAATTTTAGTTTTAGGAAAATACAATAAAAGAAACTATGATACAGGACGTAATATGGTGTTTGGTGCGCCTCCTGATTCTACTGTAAAAGTCTATTTTGAAAAAGATGATATTAGAATGAGAGTATTTATTACACCACCTAAAGCAAGAGGAAAAAAAATATCAAATGAAATGCTTACAAAAATATTAGAAGAATGTGGCGTAGTGCATGGTATCAAACAACAATATGTAAATCGCTTATCCAGAACGCCAATATACAATACAGGTTTTTTGATAGCGGAAGGAACGCCTCCAGTTGCTGGAGAAAGCGGAGAAACAGATTTTCAATTTGACCCAGAAGGAAAATTACTTCCCAAAATTGACCCCAAAAGTGGTATGATTGATTATAAAGAACTTGCGTATGTAAAAGAAGTAAAAGAAGGGGATATATTATGTAAAATTAAAAAGCCAAAACCTGGTAAAGATGGTATAAGCATTTTGGGAAAAGTAATAAAGGCAGAAGATGGAGAAAAACTCAGAATAGAGGCAGGTAAAAATACAAAATCAGTTATAGAAGGAGAAGAAACACATATTATAGCAACTTGTGATGGTGAAGTACATTATGTCAATAATACTATTTATATAGACAAAATACTAACAGTGCAAGATGTTGATGCTAGTACAGGAAATTTAAGTTTTATTGGTTCAATCTATATAAAAGGTCATGTTCAATCTGGATTTAAAGTAAAAGCAAGTGGTAATATTATTGTAGATGGAGTAGTAGAAGATGCAAAATTATCTTCCAGTGGCGATATTGTTGTGCGAGGAGGCATAAAAGGCAGTGGATTATCTGAAATCAAAGCGAATGGAGATATTAGTGCCTTATTTATTGAACATGCAACAGTATTTGCTAAAAAAAATATTTATGCAGATTATGTATTAAATTCTAATATAGAATCGGAACAAAAAATAAAACTTTCTGGAAAACGTGGTTTTATCATTGGAGGAAAAGCGAAAGCAGTTGAAATTATAGCAGTTGAAATAGGAAATGATGCATATAGTTTAACAAAATTAGAAATCAATTACCCTAAAGAATTACTTCAAAGAATTGCTGGGACAAAAAAAGAACAACAAGAATACAATAAAATAATAGAACAACAAGAAAGAAAAATCAAATCATCTAATTCTGAGGAAGCGCAAATATTATTATTCCGTACAAAAATGGCTCAAAAGCGTTTAGATGTAAAATTAGGCGAACTAGAAGGACGACTGGGGGAAATTAAAAGCAAGGCAGAAATAGGTGTTTATGTAGAAAAACAACTATATCCTAATGTAACAATATTAATGGAAAATAGAATTTATCAAAATAAAGAATTAAAACAAAAATGTTCTATTAGAAAAATAGATGGAAAATGGAAAATTAAATATTAACATAATAGAGGATAAAATCATATGAATAAAATGAATTTTTTCAATAAAATATTCCGCAAACAAAATAGATTTTACATTTATACTATGATTATGGTAGCACTATTTATTATTATTATGACAACATTTTCAGTATATTATATGAAATCTGCATTAGAAAGGAATAATATTGTATTATTAAATGAAATTTCAGAAGAAAGCAGTAATTTAGTATCGGAAAAAATATTACGTACAATAGGTTCTTTGCAAACAGCAGCAGGGATTATGTCACAAGAAGATGATATTTTTTCACAAAAAAATATAGATGATATGAATATACTTGTTCAAGAATATGGTTATGATTATATGTTTTTAACAGACAGACAACAAGAAAATACTGTTTTTTCTGATGGTATTAGAAGGGAACAAATAAAAGTAATTTCTATGCTAAAAAAACAAGATATTATTATTTCTGATGTAAAAAAATCAGAAGATGGAGAAAATATATTATTTTTATCTGTACCCATATTAAAAAATACAAGAAGAATTGGCTCATTAACAGGAGTATATCGAGCAGAAGAATTTGCACGTATTATGGAAACGACATTATTTGATGGGAAAGGCGTTCATTATATTGTTAAAAAAACAGGAGAGGCAATCGTATTACCTGAAAATGAAACAGTACATTTTACATTTGACTTTGAAAAGGGATTTATACAAAGTGATGTGTTTGATGATATACCAGAGCTTTCAAAATTACCAGGAAGCATGAGAAAACTGGAAAGAGGTATTATAAAATTCATAAATGATGAAAATGAAACGAATTATTTATCTTATCGTCCTTTAGGTGTAAGCGATTGGTATTTAATTTCTGTAATACCTTCTGGACAATTTTCACTTCAAAATGTTACAAATATTATGCTCCACATTGCATTGCTTATTGATATTGTTATGATATTGCTTGCTGGTATGGCAATATGGTTTTATAAGCATGATAAAAAAGAGGTTGTTGATGTAGATAGTATCACACAGTTAGCAAACAAACAAAAAATGGAACTTTTTTATAAAAAAGTTTCTCAAAAAAAGGGTTATACATTTGCTATGATAGGGGTAGATACATTTAACGAATTAACTGATACATTTGGCTATGCTATGGGAGGACAAATATTAAAAAATATTGCAAATATTATGCAACCTTTTATAAAAGAAGATGAATTAGTTGCAAGATTGAAAGAGGATTGTTTTGGATTATTCATAAAAGCGAAAACGAAGCAAGACGCTACAAGACGATTAGAAGAAATATTATCTGAGTTAAATCAATTAAAAGTATCAGAAAACGATTATATTTATTACGATAATATACGTTGTTCTGCTGGTATCAATGTATTAAGTGAAAAATATGAATTTGAAAAACTTTTAGAATATACAACAGCAGCATTAGAATTGGCAAAACAATCTAATGATAAAAAAATAGTTACATTTGAAAAAGAGTTACAACAGCAATTAGCACTTCGTGACACATTATTACCTGATATGTATAAGGCACTTCAAAATAAAGAATTTGTTCCTTATTTTCTGTTACAATTTGATATAGAAAATAAAGAATTTACAGGAGCAAAAGCAGTTGCTACATGGAAGCATCCAGAAAAAGGTGTTGTTATGCCAGAGAATTTTGTATTAGTGTTAAAAGAAACAGGAATATTGTTGGAAATGGATATGTTGCTTTTAGAAGAAGTTTGTAAAAAACAAAAAGACTGGATTGATAGGGGACTTGTACCGCTTCCATTAACGGTTAGTGTTGCAAGACTAAATATTCATAGAGAAGACTTTTTCAATAGAGTAAAAGCGATTGTGGAGAGATATGATATTACACCTTCTCTTGTGATATTAGAAATAGAAGAAGCAGCAATATATGATGATATAGATAGAAATGTGGCACTCATTGAAAAATTAAAAGAATATGGTTTTATGGTTTCTATCTGTCATTTTAGTCCACAATATGCTTTTTTAAACATTATGAAAATGATTACCATAGATAGTATCAAATTAGAAAAGGGATTTTTACCTAATGGCAATATTACAGATAAAGAGCGTATGATTATCAAAAGTATACTAGATATGGCGAAAGAATTGCAAATACAAATTATTGTAGAAGGAATTCAAACAGATAAACAAGCAAAAATATTAAAAACACTAGGTTGTTCAATAGTAGAAGGATATTCTTATCCAGAACCAGTATCAGAGGAAGCATTTGAAGAAATGATATTCTATGAAGAAATATAATTGTGTAGAGGCTGTTTTTCTAATTAAAAGAAAAGCAGCTTCTTGTGTCACAACAAAAAGATAATAAAGGAGATTTTATATGTTTTTCAATCAAAATATCATATGGCAAATCGTATTTAGTATATTGTGTTTTTTTATAGTAACATCTTGTCACGAATTTACAAGAGCAGTAATATCTACAATATTAGGAGACAATACGCCAAAAAATGAAAAAAATTTAACATTAAATCCATTAAAACATACAGAGCCAATAGGAGCAATATTATTTATTATTACATCATTGTTTGGATATGGTGCATTTGGGTGGAGCAGAACAGTGCATACTAGCTCATTGTATTATAAAAATAGAAAAAGGGATACATTGCTTGTAACAATATTACCAAGTATAGCAAATATATTACTTGCTTTTATTGCATTGATTATATGGAAAATACTACCTTTTAATAGTAGCATAGTAGGCACATTTTTAAATTTACTTGTTGTTTATAATATATCATTTGCTGTTTGTAATTGCTTGCCTGTACCTCCTATGGATTGTGTGAAAGTACTTTCTGTGGTTTTACCAGCAAAACAATATTTCACATATATGCAATATGAAAAAATCATACAAGTATTGTTTATATTTCTGTTGTTATTTGGCTTATTTGGTTCTTTATTAAATACTGTAACATTTTCTATCATACATGGTATGGAATTGCTTTTATTTTTTTTGTAAGGAGTCGTGATTGTGGAAAGTATTAATGTACGTTTAGATGCATTTGAAGGACCTTTTGACTTATTATTTCATTTAATAGAAAAAAACGAAATTGATATTTATGACATACCTATTGCACAACTAACAGAACAATATATTGCTTTTTTGGAGCAAGCAGATTATAAAAATATGGATGGTATGAGTGAATTTGTAATTATGGCAGCGACACTTTTAGAAATTAAATCAAATATGCTTTTACCAAAGCAAAAAGAAACAGAACAGCAAGCTGACCCTAGAGAAGAATTAGTGAATAAATTATTAGAATATAAAAAATTTAAAGAAGTCACACAAGACTTAAAAAAAAGAGAAGAAACTGCATCGTTTGTACTTTATAAACAAGCAGACAAAGCGATTGAAGAACTAAAACAAACACAAAAAGATGACACCACATTAGATGATTTTTTATGTGGTATTACATTGGACAATTTATATGAAGCATTTACGGAAGTAATGAAAAGACGAGAAACAAAAATTGATAGAGTACGCAGTTCATTTAAATCAGTAGAAAGAGATTTATATACCATCGATGATAAAATTGATTATATTAGAGATTTGCTGATACTTCGCCCTCGTGTTTCATTTCATACTATATTTAGAAAAAAGGCAGCAAAAATGGAAATTGTTGTCACATTTTTAGCGTTATTAGAGTTAATTAAAATGAAAGAAGTTTCAGTAAAACAGCAAGGAACATTTTCAGAGATATTGATTACAAAAGTAAATACCAAAAATGATGAAATTGCATAATATCTAAAAGTACAAGAGCAACAGAAAGAAGTGATATATATGAAATTAAAAGAAATTGAGGCGGTGGTAGAGGCATTGCTTTTTATATCAGGGGAAGCATTGCCTCTTTCTGTCATTGCGCAAACAGTAGAATTGGACAAGGCTACAACAAAAGCAATTATAATAACATTAGCAGAAAAATATGAAAGTGATAAAAGAGGCATACGTATTATAGAAATTAATGACGGCTATCAAATGTGTACAGCAGCGGAGTGTTTTGAATTTATAAGAAATATGTATAAAAGTCCTAAAAGGCAAGGTATGACACAGGCATTATTAGAAACACTTGCCATTATAGCGTATAAACAGCCTATAACAAAAGCACAAATAGAAGAAATTAGAGGTGTCAGTGCAGACCATGCTGTCAATAAATTGATAGAAAAAAATTTAATTTGTGAAACAGGACGACTAAATGCAGTAGGAAAGCCTATATTATTTGGTACAACAAATGAATTTTTAAGATATTTTGGCTTTAAATCCACAAAAGAATTACCACCATTAAAAGAAGAACAAATAGAAGAAGAAACAGAAAATATAGATGTATAAAATTTCCAGTTAAATTTTATTTTTGATTTGACATACTAATCCAAAAGATAAAAAAAGAGGGATTGTATGAAAAAATTATTGATTTGTATGACAGCAATATTGATTTTTTGTCAAACAGCATATGCTGAACAGACACCACCTTCTGTATATGCAAAAGGAGCAGTATTGATAGATGGAGATAGTGGACGTGTGCTTTGGGGCAAAAATGAATCAGAGCCTTTAACAATGGCAAGTACTACAAAAATTATGACAGCAATTATTGTTTTAGAAGAAGGTAATATTGATGACATGGTGACAGTTAGTTCAAGGGCAGCAAAATCGCCTCAAGTTCGTATGAATTTGACGGCAGGAGAGCAAATAAGAGAAGAAGACCTTTTATATGCTATGATGATGAAATCATACAATGATGCAGCAGTAGCATTAGCGGAACACGTAGGAGGAAGTGTAGAGGAATTTTGTGATAAAATGACACAAAAAGCAAAAGAAATTGGTGCAGAGGATACTGTTTTTAGTTCTCCGAATGGTTTAGATAGCCATTTAACATTTGAACAACATCATTCTACGGCTAAAGATATGGCTTTGATTGCACGTTATGCACTGCAAAATGATAAATTTGTAGAAATTGTAAATACACATTCTATTACATTGCCTTTAAAAGGTGGAGAAGGGAAACAATATACTATAACCAATCCAAACCGTTTTTTACAGGAATATAATGGAGCAATAGGTGTCAAAACAGGTTACACAAATAAAGCAGGACAATGTTTTGTAGGCGCAGCAAAAAGAGATGATATTACATTAATTACAACAGTATTAGCAAGTGGTTGGGGACAAGAAGGCAGAGAACAAAAATGGAAAGATACCAAAGCACTTATGGATTATGGTTTTTCAAATTATAAAAAAGAAGTAATTGCAGAAAAAGGACAACAAGTACAGCAAACTGTTGTATTATATTCTCAAAAACAAAGTATACCCGCAGTACTTGCAGATGGTTTTGAAGGCGTGTTTTCTAACGAGGAATTAGATAGAATGAAATTATATGCTACACAAATTAAAACAATAGAAGCACCTGTTGCAAAAGGACAAAAATTAGGAACAGCAGAGGTTATGCTGGGCAGTAATTGCATTGCAAAAATTGATATTATAGCAGAGCAAGGGGCAGAACGATATACATTAACAGAGATGTTACAATATTTGGCAACAAAATGGAATAATTTTGATTTAGACGGAAAATTAAAATAGTAAATCAATAGAATATTTTATAATAGTTTTATAATATGGGAGGAAGTAGTAAATATATGGAATTAAGATTACAAAAATTTTTGGCTGAGTCAGGTATTGCTTCTCGTCGAAAAGCGGAACAATTCATTGTAATGGGAAAAGTGGAAGTAAATGGTAAAGTAGTAACAGAATTAGGTACAAAAATAGATACAGAAAAAGATACTGTATTATATGAGAATAAAAAGGTAGTACTCAAACAAAAATTGATTTATATTATGCTTCATAAACCAGAAGGGTATGTGACAACAGTAAAAGACCAATTTCAAAGGGCAACTGTAATAGATTTGTTAAAAGGTGTAACAGAAAGAGTATACCCAGTAGGACGTTTAGATTATGATACATCAGGTTTACTACTTCTTACAAATGATGGTGATTTAACATATCGTTTAACACACCCCAAACATAATATTGAAAAAACATATGAAGCAAAATTATTTGGTACACCTTCAGAACAAGATATAATACAATTTCGCAGAGGTGTTTCAATAGATGGCAAAAAAACAGAACCTGCAAAATTAGAAATACTACAAAAAGGAGAAAAATATTCTATTGTTCATATTGTGATACAAGAGGGTAGAAATAGACAAGTTAGAAAAATGTGTGATGCAATAAAACACCCTGTATCGCAATTAAAGAGGATTGGAACAGGCAAATTATTTTTAAATGATTTAGAAAAAGGAAAATACCGCTATTTAACAGAAAAAGAAATACAATATTTAAAAAATTTGTAATAATATGATATTTAGTAATGATTACCATAGAAAATTATGGTTGACAGAATGATAAATGTATGATAAAATTTCTTTCAAACGTGATGATAGAGAAAGTAGTATTGTGGAATCTTTCAGAGAGTCTTGTATTGGTGTGAAAAGGCAGAAGAAACAGTAACGAAAATGGCTCTTGAATGGTGTACCGAAGCCTTTTCAGGTCTAGGTTACAACAGGTTCGCCTGTTACAGCGAAACAGTATAACCCATTATATTATGGACGTACTGGAAAAGAGGTTTTCTGTTTAGAAAATAAAGTGAAGTGGTACAGCGTTTAATACGCCTTCATAGGATAAATCCTGTGAAGGCTTTTTTGTTTTATAAAATTATAAAATATTATAAATTTAGGAGGAAAAATAATATGCCAATCAAAATACCAGACAATTTACCTGCAAAAGAAATATTAGAAAAGGAACATATATTTGTTATGGGGGAAGAAAGGGCTTTTCATCAAGATATACGCCCACTAGAAATTGCAATATTGAATTTAATGCCTTTAAAGGAAACAACAGAAACACAATTATTGCGTCTTTTAGGCAACACACCATTACAAATCAATATTACATTGTTGTTCCCTAAAAATCATCAAACAAAAAATACAGCACCAGAACATTTACAGAGTTTTTATCATAGTTTTGATGAGATAAAACATAGAAATTTAGACGGCATGATTATTACAGGTGCGCCAGTAGAAGATTTACCTTTTGAACAAGTACACTATTGGGAAGAATTAAAAGAGATTATGGAATGGACAAGAACGCACGTAACATCTACATTGCATATTTGCTGGGGAGCACAAGCAGGACTTTATTATCATTATGGCATACAAAAACATCAGCTTGATGAAAAAATGTTTGGTGTTTTTGCGCATACAGTACGTGTAAAAAGTGCGGATTTAATGAGAGGATTTGATGATATATTTTATGCGCCACATTCTCGTCATACAGAAGTAAAATTAGAGGATATTTATAATGAACCAAAATTAGAAGTACTTTCTGCATCAGAAGAATCTGGATTATATATTGCGTCCTCTCGTCATGGTAGTCGTATATTTGTTATGGGACATTCAGAATATGACCCTCTTACATTAAAAGAGGAATATGAAAGAGATTTAGGGAAAAGAAATGATGTTCCTTTTCCGAAACATTATTTCAAAAATGACGACCCCAATGAAGTACCTGTTGTAACATGGAAAAGCCATAGCAATTTATTATTTTCAAATTGGTTAAACTATTATTTATATCAAGTAACCCCTTTTGAAATTGAAAGAGTAGATGGCAAACCAGAATATAAGTCATAGAAGCGGGGGCTTCTCGTTCAATAGTACCAATGTACTAAGCATAAGCGAGCTAACCTCGTGTGTCCCACGGTTTTCACGAATTACTTTCCATTCGTACCTTGGACATTTTACGCACAGAAGGAAGCTTGGTTTTCGCATATTTGGTTTCTCTGTGCAACCCTATATATCTAGTTGTCAATGTACTTGTCAATATATTTATTATATTCTATTTATTTTTATAAGGCAATAAAAAATTTATATTTTTTATGCTGATAAGAAAAGACGCAATTCATTCCCCGCCTATAGAGGCAGAGGAATTCTTGCTAAATTTGGTTAAAATATTGCACAAAATATATGATAAAATATACTATAATTTAAGCAATATCTTGATATTTATATCATAGTATTGTTAAATTTTACATTTATGTTGTAATAAAATATACCATTTTCTGTATCTATTCAGTGCCGAATGTATGTTATAATACATTCGGCACTTTTATATATAAAAATTGTAGGTATAAAAAATTGTGAAGGGTATTTGTATGTTTTTAACAATAAAAGTAAGTGAAATGGGCAGAATAACATTATAAAAAATAAAAAAGGTATTTGCACATATTTCACAAAAAAAGTGTTATTTCTATTGATATGTACGATACTATCAATCATTTTTAAAAAATGCAACATTATAGTAAGTAAAATCATATTAATAGAAAAAACATAAAAACAATGAAGGAGGAAAAAAATACATGGAATCCTATGATTTTTTATTCGTATCGGCAATTATTTTATTATCAACAAAGGTGTTTGGTATATTATCTGAAAGGGTACATATGCCACAGGTAGTAGGCGCTTTAACAGTAGGTATTATATTAGGACCAAGTTGCTTTAATGTTTTACATGAAACAGACTTTTTATTAAAGTCAGCAGAAATTGGTGTCATATTGCTTATGTTTCAAGCAGGACTGGATACAGAATTTGAAGAACTGAAAAAGAATGGTAAAGCATCATTTATCATTGCTCTAATTGGTGTCATTTTACCTTTTATAGGCGGTACGATTGTTTATTTATTATTTTTTAGAGATTCCCAAATGACAAGTACAGATTTATTAAAGGGTTGTTTTATAGGTGTTATATTAACAGCGACATCTGTTAGTATTTCAGTAGAAACATTAAAAGAAATGGGAAAATTAAAAGGAAAAGTTGGTACATCTATATTAGGTGCTGCAATTATTGACGATATATTAGGTATTATAGTATTGACAATCATTACAGGTGTAACATCTCCAAATCAAGGTGGTGTGATATGGGTATTGTTAAAAATTGCACTCTTTTTTGTATTTATTGGCATTTGTACATTAATAATACACAAAACATTAAAACGTTTCCCTAATATATATCCAACTGGTAAGAGACGTACCGCAATTTACTCTATTGCATTTTGTTTGATTATGGCATATTGTTCAGAGGTATTTTTTGGTGTTGCAGATATTACAGGGGCATATTTTGCAGGGCTAATACTTTGTAATACAGGAGAAATTCGTAATTATGTTGTGAGAAGAATTAGTATTGCATCATATATGTTTTTTACACCGATTTTTTTTGCAAGCATAGGTATGAAAACTGTTTTGAGTGGTATGACACAATCATTGCTTTTATTTTCTATTGTTTTACTTATTGTGGCAATACTGTCAAAAGTCGCTGGTTGTGGACTAGGAGCAAAGCTGTGCGGATATACCAATAATGAAGCACTCTCAGTAGGTATAGGTATGGTATCTCGTGGAGAGGTAGCATTGATTGTGGCACAAAAAGGCTCTCAAGCAGGTTTAATTTCACAAGATATGTTCCCAGCAGTAATATTTGTAGTCATTATTACTGTACTTTTAACACCAATATTATTAAAAGTACAAATGAAATAATATTTTATTAAAACTATATAAATAAGGAGAACTTTTTATAAATAAAAAAGTTCCCCTTATGTTTTAATTTTTTGTAAAATCCATCATTTCTAAACGTCCCGAATTGTCATTACTTAAAAGTAATGTAGCTATTCCTTTTTCTCCTGTTTGGGGCAATGTAATTGCAACAGACTTTATTTTTCTTTCTGTCAGTAATTTTTTTATCATACTTTCTTTTAACACAACACCATAATTTTTTACACTGTTTTTCCATATTGTAAATTTACAACCATTTTTCCATTCACTGCAATAGTATCCCTTGCTATGTTCTAATATAGTACCTTTTTTACAAAGAGGACAAATTCCTAATTTTCTAATTCTTTTTTTGGTATTTCTTTGTTCTTTTTCAAAAGCAATATTTTGATTCACATGAGAGGACTGTTCTATTAAAAAATGAACATATCTTTGAATACTTGCCATAAATTTTTCATTAGTCATATTACCTTTTGCAATAGAAGAAAGTCCTTTTTCCCATTTACCTGTTGTTTGAGGAGATTTTAATTCTTCTGGTACAATTTCAATTAATTTCATACCTTTTTCAGTAGGTACAAGAGTTTGTCCTTTTCTTTCAATATATCCTACTGTGAGCAATCTCTCAATAATTGCTGCTCTTGTTGCTGGTGTACCAAGTCCACTGTCTTTCATTTGTTCTTTTAATATTTCATCTTCTACAAAACGTCCTGCATTTTCCATAGCAGAAAGTAATGTATTTTCTGTATAAAGTGCAGGTGGTTGCGTTTTCTTTTTGTACCATTTTGATTGTATTACATTCACTTGCTGACCTGATATCAAATCTGGTAATATGATTTCCTCTTTTTTATTTCGTTTTACAGCCATATCCAATGTTTGATATAGTTCTGTCCAGCCTTTTTGTATTATTGTTGTTCCTTTTGATAAAAAGTGTTCTTTTTCTACTTCTGTAGTAATTTTGGTAATCATATAAATATATTGCTCATAAAATACAGATAAAAAGCGAATAACGATAGTGTTATATACTTTTTTTTCATTATCAGTTAATATATCCATATTTATTTTTTTTGTTGTAGGTATAATAGCATGATGGTCTGTCACTTTATTGTTGTCAATGATTCGTTTTCCTAATGGTAATATTGGTAATGATAGTATTTTTTCTACATATTTTTGATATCGTTCAACAACATATAATTTTTCAAGTATTTGTGAAATCTGTTTTTTCATATCATCACTTAAATATCTGCTGTCTGTACGAGGATATGTAATCATTTTCCTTTTTTCGTATAATTCTTGTGCAATAGTAAGCGTTTTTTGTGCAGAGAATCCAAATTTTTTATTGCAATCTCTTTGCAATTCTGTTAAATCATAAAGTAGTGGGGGAGGGACTTTTTTCTGTTCTTTTGCTATATTAGTAATCACACCCATTTGATTCATAACTTTGTCTGCAATATTTTTTGCTTGTTCCAATGTTTTTATTTTGGTTTGATTTTCTTTTTTATCAAACCATATTCCTTTAAAATTTTGTTTATATTCTGCTTCCACTTCATAATAATCTTCGGGAATAAAATTGTTAATTTCTTTTTGTCTTTGTGTCATAATGGCAAGTGTAGGAGTTTGCACTCTGCCTATACTTAATAAAGCATGATATTGTATTGTGTATGCTCTTGTAGCATTCATACCCACTAGCCAATCTGCTTCAGAACGACATTTTGCAGAAAGATATAAATTATTATATTCGTTACCGTCTTTTAATTTTGAAAAACCTTCTTTTATTGCAGTATCTGTCATACTAGAAATCCATAATCTTTGGAAAGGTTTTTTACATTTTACAATGTCGTATATATATCGAAATATGAGCTCACCCTCTCGACCGCTGTCTGTGGCACATATCAAGCTGTCTATTTCATTGCTGTTCATGAGTTTTTTTAATATGTTTAATTGAGGTGCAGTTTTTTTGATAACTTTCAATTTCATTTGTTCAGGTAATATAGGTAATGTTTCCATATTCCATTTTTTATATTTATTGTCATAATCTTCTGGCTCTGCAAGTGTAACTAAATGTCCTATTGCCCAAGAAACAATGTAATCATTTCCCTGTAAAAAGCCTTGTTTTTGATTTTCTTTTTTACAGCCCAATACACGAGCAATATCTCTTGCCACAGATGGTTTTTCTGCAATGACTAATATTTTACCCATTTATAAATTCTCTCCTTACTATTTTGTCATTTTCATAATAGCATGATTGTAATTATTATGCAAATAGTAGTTATAGCATTGACAGTTTTCATCATTACTTATAAAATAAATAACATAAATAAAGAATATAATCACTGTAATATACAGTAAAAATCTATAATAGTTTAGGAGATATTTTATGCACAATTATAAATTGTTTTCAGATAGTTCTTGTGATTTACCTGCTTTTTATATAGAAAAATATGATATTGGCATCATACCTTATACAGTTTCATTCGGTGATGGAACATATTATAAAGAAATATCAGAATTACAACCCCATGATTTTTATGAGAAAATAGTATATCAAAATATTTTTCCCAAAACATCATTACCATCTATACAAGATTATATAGATGCTTTTACTCCAACATTGCAAAATGGCAAAGATGTGATATGTATTTGTTTAAGTTCAAAATTTAGCGGTTCCTATCAAAGTGCATGTAATGCCAAAAATATACTATTAGAATCCTATCCTAATAGTAATATTGCAATTATAGATTCTCGTCAGGCAACAGGAGGACAAGGATTATTGCTTTATGAAATGGCACAAATGCAATGTACAGGCTATGCATTTGAAAGAATTGTTTCAGAAGCAGAACGTTTACGAGATACTGCAAAAATCAATTTTACAGTAGAATCTTTGGATTATCTGCAAAAAGGCGGACGCATTGGAAAAGCAAGTGCACTTGCAGGTACAATATTAAATATTAAACCAATTATTATTATGGCAAATGGAGAATTAAGTCCTGCTGGAAAAGTCAGAGGATTTAAAAAAGCTGTCAAAACCATTATAGACATGACACAAAAAGAAATAGGAGAAGAATTAGAAAACTATCAAGTTTGTGTACTTTCAGCACAAAATATGGATAGAGCAGAAGAATTAAAACAATTATTAGAACAATATGCTAATTATGATATATTAGAAATTCCTTTTCAAGTAGGAGTAACAATAGGCGCTCATGCTGGTCCTACTGCTTTAGGTATTTGTTATATTAAAAAATATAATTGTATATAAACTATGTGTAATAGTAGAATTGTACAATTAAATGATAATACACATAAAATAGTTATAAACACAAAATATGATATTTCTAAAATAGATGACAACAAGAAATACAAAATTCAGTAATTGAGATGATAAAAAATGGTGCAGATGATGATTTTATATAATTTATATAATTATGTTCAAAATTAACACCAGAACAATTAGAAAAAATTAAAAAAGAAATATCATGATAATTATTAGGTAGTAATTATTAGTATATATGGCTACTACCTAATCTATTTTAGAAAGAGGTGATTATATAAAAAAAATTACCCGCTTGAAAAAAGCGGGTAAAAAAATTAAAATGATAGATATGTTGTTCCTTCCAAAGGAATTAACACTTGTAATCCCATTCTGCTGCGCATATCTCCTATAATATATACAGAATATGATTTTCCTCCACGTAATGGCATATTAGGATTTTCTAGTATAATTTGATTTGTTGTAGCAACTTTTAATTTTAAATTATGTCTGTCAGGAGAAAGTGATATATAACGACTTACCTCTTGAAAATTTAAATCACTTAAAACAAGTCTATTATCAATATAAACGTCCATAAGAGGTGCATTATAAGAGAGCTGTATCAATCTTAAAAATGCTCTATTTGGATTTAATACTCTTTTATTATCTGTAATCATTTGCCATTCGCCGTCAATACCATTTTCTATAAAAGCGGCTGTATAAATTCTATTTGCAATAATATTGATTCGTGAAACACTAATGGGATTTCTTGTTGTACCAGCTTTGAACACAACAATACGATAATATCCTGGGAAAACCTTCATATATTCTGTAAATGCTCTATAATTCAAATAAGAAGCGACTTTTCTACCATTTATATAAATATCGATTGCTCCCTCTATGGGATTTGCATTTAAATAACGTATATAAGAAAATTTTGTGACACCAGGTATAATTGGTATAATTGTAATATTATTGTTTAAATTAGGTAAAAAAGGATTACCCGGAAAAATAGCCCTTCCTGCATCATTGTTGTTATTGTTTTGTTTTGGTAATTCAAAATTAACATCTGTTACCTCTGTTGTATAATTTTCATCTGTCAAATTGTCAATTTGTTCTTCTGTTAAAGGCAAAGGCATTATCATATCTGCACTTGTTTCCATGCCAGACATATCATCATATTCGTCCATATTATCACCTGCTTTTTATTGATACTGCTAATATATGCCTTGTTTATAGATTGGTGCATATTTGACAAGCGTATTACTTTGTATATATAATAAAATGAATGAAATTTGAAAAAAATAAGGAGATGAAAAACATGGAGCAGAAAAATATTTTAGCAACGGGAAGTGTAGGAAAATTATTATTTCAGCTTGCACTACCTTCTATCACTGCTCAAATTATAAATGTATTATATAATATGGTAGACCGTATGTTTATTGGACATATACCTGTTATTGGCTCTACTGCGTTAACGGGTGTAGGGATTACATTTCCCATTATCACATTAATTTCTGCATTTAGTTCTCTCATTGGTATGGGTGGTGCACCTCTTGCAGCAATAGAAATGGGTAAAAACAATCAACAAAAAGCAGAAAATATATTAGGAAATTGTTTTAGTGCATTGCTTGTAACAGCGATATTATTAACAACATTGATTCTTTATTTCAAAGATACACTTCTGATATTTTTTGGTGCAAGCGAAAACACATTACAATATGCCTCTGAATATTTAACAATATATGTTTGTGGTACGTTATTTGTACAGCTTTCGTTAGGACTAAATACATTCATTACTTCACAGGGATTTGCAAAATTCAGCATGGCAACAGTTATGATTGGAGCAATACTGAATATGATATTAGACCCTATATTGATATTTGTTTTTGATATGGGAGTGAAAGGGGCAGCACTTGCCACGATATTATCACAATGTGTTTCTGCCATTTGGGTAATGTATTTTTTAACGAGTTCTCATACAAAATTACGCATTAAAAAACAATATTTAAAAATACAACAAAAATTATTATTTTCGGTATTAGCGTTAGGAATTTCTCCTTTTATTATGCAATCTACGGAAAGTCTATTAACCATTTGTTTTAATACATCACTTCAAAAATATGGAGGCGATTTAGCCGTAGGCTCTATGACAATATTAACAAGTATTATGCAATTTTCTATGCTTCCTATATTAGGATTAACACAAGGTGCACAACCAATTATCAGTTTTAATTATGGCGCAAAACAAAAACAACGTGTCAAAAAAACAATATGGATATTATTACGTTGCTGTTTTGGTTATAGTTTTATATTGTGGTTATTGATAATGTTTTTTCCGTATATGTTTGTCAAAATATTTACAAATTCTCAAGAATTGATTGATTTTTCATGTTATGCTTTGCGCATATTTATGTCAGTTTCTTGTCTTATGGGCATACAGATTGGCTGTCAGCAGTCTTTTATAGCATTAGGACAAGCAAAGGTATCTATGTTTCTTGCATTGCTTCGAAAAATAATACTGTTAATACCGTTTATTTATATATTGCCTTTGTTTTTTGAAAATGATGTATTTGCTGTATTTCTTGCAGAACCAGTGGCAGATAGTATATCGATTAGTACAACAATTATATTATTTTATGTACAGTTTAAAAAAATACTTTCCCAATTATCTAATCATGCAGAATGTTAAATAAAAATATCAAAACAGGATATACTTTAACCAGGTGATATTTATGTTTTATATATTTTCAGATGGAACAGTACAAAAACAACAAAAAATAGCATATCCTCCTAAAAATGGAACAGATATCATTGCTATGTTTCATGAAGAACAATGGGAAGAAATTGCCCCAAAATATAATATACAATATATGCCATTACGTGAGGTTTCAAAATATGCTTATTATGAATGTTTAGATGGATTTGATTTTATTTGTATCAATACCATTGATTATCAAAATTTGTATGGAGGACAAAGACGAGTATTATTTTATTTAATAAAAAATTGTTATTTTATATTTTCTGATGAACCTACAAAATGGATAAAAATAATAGAAAATATTATACAAACATTAGGAGAAAAAAATACCATTCATAGAGTACTTGCTGAATTTATGGCAAAGTTAATAGCAAATGATATGACAGTATTTGATGATTTAGAAAAAGAGATTGTTGAATTGGAGCAGGCACTTATTACAACACAAAAAAGAGATTGTGTAAAAGAAATCATATCGCTACGCAAAAAACTGATGATATTAAAAAAATATCATGAGCAAATATTAGATATATTGGAATGTTTATCAGAAAATGAAAATAATATTTTTGATGAAAATACTATGAAATATTTTGATAGAATGCAAAAAAAGACAGAGCGTTATTATCAAAATATATTAAATTTGAGAGAATCTGTAACACAAGTAAGAGAATCTTATCAGGCACAAGTTGACATCAATTTAAACTATACTATGAAAATATTTACAGTCATTACAACCATATTTTTACCTTTGACACTCATTGTAGGATGGTATGGTATGAATTTTGATATGCCAGAATATAACTGGCATCATAGTTATGCTATGGTAATTGGCTTATCATTGGGAGTTGTGGTTGCTGGTGTAGCATTTTTCAAAAAAAAGGGCTGGTTTTAATAGGAATGAAGGTATTTTAATTTGTAAAGTGTAATATAGTATCATACGATATAAACCTTTGTCATATATTGCGACAAAAAAATTGTACATTTTATATTGTTTTTAGTACACTGTTTATGGTAACAAATAAGGTCATTTTGTTATAGTATTCTGTAAAAAAATTTACATGATATATAGCAAAACAAATCAATCCAAAAGGAGGATAAATTGTGATGCACTATATTACAACACTTTATCAAAAAAAACAGAAGAAACAAGACATTATAAAAGAAAATATTGAGGAACAAAAATATTTTTTTTTAGAAAGAGCGGAAAAGTTAGAAAATTCTTTTTATGAGGCATTTTTTGAACATTCTATTGAAAATGCTGTTGCAGATGCTTATGAAATTTTTTTAGAAACTAAAACAGAATATAATTATTTTGAACAACAATTAAATGAATTAAATAAAGAAAAGGGCATACGATTTTTAAAATTGGTAGCAATGTATCATAGTATAAGACTATCGCGCATTAAAAGAAGAAAATTGCGATGGAGAGAAATGAAAAGGAATTTATATTTTGTATTTCAGTTAAATGACACAGAAAAAAAATTAGCAGATGCTTTATATTATTGTGCAAAAAGCGGAGAAAGTTGTTTTTCGGATTTATTTGCAAAAACAACAGCAAGATATGTTTTTGGTTCTCACAGTCTTTCACCATTTTCATTGGCATTTATAGAAAATTTTTGTTATAATTCATTTAACAGTTTCATGGCATCTTTTACAAAATATCTTTCTGTTAATATGAGATTAAAACGTGCCACAAACTGATTATTTGAATGAGGTGAAAGCAGTAATGTGGACAAAAGAACAGAAAAAAGCGATTGACACAAGAAATTGTAATCTTTTAATTTCAGCAGCAGCAGGCTCTGGAAAAACAGCTGTATTAGTAGAACGTATTATTTCTATGATAACAGACAAAGAAAATCCTATTGATGTAGATAAATTGCTTGTTGTAACATTTACAAATGCAGCAGCGTCAGAAATGAAGCAAAGAATAGGAGATGCGATTGTAAAAAAAATGGAATATGAGCCTACAAATGAGCATTTGCAAAATCAATTAACTTATTTAAATAGGGCAGATATTAAAACAATACATTCTTTTTGTTTACAAGTAGTAAAAGAAAATTATTATACATTAGGAATTGACCCTGTTATGAGAACAGCGGATGAAACAGAAGTGAAACTTTTAAAGCAGGAGGTATTAACAGAACTATTTGAAGAATTATATACCATAGAATCTAACACAGAATTTTATACATTAGTAGAAATATTTGGAAACGACACAAAAGATGACAAATTAAAAGAATTGATATTAGATATATATGATTTTTTGCTTGGCTGTCCTAAGCCTTTAGAATGGTTAAATGAAAAGACAGAAGCATTTTATTTGTGTGGACAAAATGGTATAGAAAATACTACTTGGGCAAATATATTACATGAAAAAATAACACAAGAGTTAAATATGATGTGTTATTATTTAAAATCTGCTTTAGAGTTAGCGGAAAGTGTATATGGTTTTGAAAAATATATACAATATTTACAAACAGAATTAGAAATGGCGGAGAATTGCGCAATACGGTGTTCTCTGCCTTTTCGTCGTATACAACAAGCAATGCAAGAAATTCATTTTGAAAAACTTCCTCCTTATAGGGGAGAAGAAAAAGAAATAAAAGAGCAAATTGTTCATTTTAGGAATAAAGCAAAAAAAATATTTGAAGATTTACAGCAAACAATATTTATATATAACATAGACAATATGGAAAAACATATGAAACAATTATACCCCATTATAAAATATTTAGGAAATGTTGTAAAAATGTTTATGGAAAGATATCAAAAAATAAAAAAAGAAAAAAGGATATTAGATTTTGGGGATTATGAACATTTTTGTTTAAGTGTGCTATTAGAAGAAAAAAGCACACCTGAAAATATCATACCTACTAATGCAGCAAAAGAATTGCAGCAAAAGTATACAGAAATATTTATTGATGAATATCAAGACAGTAATTTAATACAAGAAATGATACTTTCTGCTGTTTCTAAAAATAGCCAAAGAGAATACAATCGCTTTATGGTAGGAGATGTCAAGCAAAGTATATATGGTTTTCGACTTGCCATGCCAGAAATATTTATGAAAAAGTATCATGATTATACATTAGAACAAGGAAAAGAACAAAAGATATTGCTTTCTCAAAACTTTAGAAGTCGCAAAAATATATTAGATGGCATCAATTTTATATTTAAGCAAGTTATGTCAAAGCAAGTAGGAGGATTGATATATGATAATCATGCAGCATTGTATGCTGGTGCAGAATTTCCTTTATTTGATGGAAATTGTGGAGGAGAAAATGAAATACTGTTATTGAATGTAATAGATGAAAAGCCACAAGAACAATTGACTGATAATACAGAACAAGAACAGGAAAATGTTTTAGAAGAATGGAATCAAGCAGAAAAAGAAGCACATATGATTGCAAAACGCATTAAAAAAATGTTTGAAGAAAATTATCATATTTTGGATAAAAAAACAGGGCAGTATCGTCCGATTGCTTTTGGAGATATTGCAATACTATTAAGAAGTATTAAAAGATGGAATGGTATATTTGATAATATTTTTATAAAAGAAGATATTCCCTTTTATGCAGAAACTTCATTAGGATATTTTGAAACATTAGAAGTTATGACAGTATTAAATCTATTACAAGTATTAGATAATCCTATACAAGATATTGCTTTATTATCATTGTTACATTCTCCAATATATCATTTTAGTGCAGAAGAATTAATGGAAGTTCGTCTGGTAAATGAGGAAGAAAATTATTATAATTGTATAAAAGACTATATTAAAAAGTATGAAGAAAATGAATTAACAGAACAGCAGATACAAATTGCAGAGAGATTAAAAAATGTATTCCATGATATTGTGTTATGGAGAAGTAAAGCAAAAGATTATTCTATTAGTCAATTGCTTTGGTATCTTTATAGTGAAACAGGGTATTTTGATTATGTGGGTGTCACAGCAGGAGGAAAATTAAGACAAGCAAATTTACGATTTTTGATAGAAAAAGCTGAGGACTATGAAAAAACAAGTTTAAAAGGATTATTTCATTTTATAAGATATATTGAAAATATCAAAAAAGCTGAAGAAAATACAGGCTCTGCGAAATTGCTTAGTGAAGGCGAGAATATGGTACGTATTATGACAATACATAAAAGCAAAGGATTAGAGTTTCCAGTTGTATTTGTGTCAGATATGGCGAAAAATTTTAATATGAAAGATTTAAACAAAGATATTTTATTAGATTATGATATGGGCATTGGACTGAATTATATGAATTTAGAAGAAAGAGCAAAATATACAACATGGTCAAAAGAGGCAGTAAAACAGAAAATCAAACAAAATATGATTTCAGAAGAAATGCGTGTACTTTATGTTGCTATGACAAGGGCAAAAGAAAAACTAATATTAACTGGAACAATCAAACAAAAAGATATTCATTCAAAATTTGAAAAGTGGTGTGATTATGCAGATATACAAAAACAAACATTACCATATTATAAAATGGCACAAGCTAGAAATTATTTAGATTGGGTAATGCCTGCAATATTACGTCATAAAACAGGAAAAAGTTTTTTAAAAAAGCATGGATTTTATTCTGATACTCAAATAGTATTGCAAGATAGTTCTGAATGGAATATTCTATTATTAGCGTCAGAACAACAGCAAACAGAATATGATATGACAGAACAACAAAAAGAAATCATGGATTATTTTGATACTTGGGACAATGAAAAAGATTATAGTGGGAAAAAGAAACAAATTTTTGACACATTAAATTGGAAATACCCCTATGAATATGCCACAAAATTGCAAACAAAAATTTCTATTTCTGAAATAAAAAGAAAATGGCAACAGCAAACAACATTATTAGAAGGGGAACAGCAATGGGATATTGAAATGAAAATACCTAAATTTGAAAGAGATGAAAGAAAATTAACAGCATCAGAAATTGGTACTGCTCTGCATACATTTATGGAATGTTGTGATTTAAGAAAACAATATACTAAACAAGATATAGAATATGAAATGGTTTTATTAAAAGAACGAAAAGTATTATCTGAAAAAGAGATAAAAGCATTAAATGTTTCTGAAATCATAAATTTTTTTAATTCTGATTTAGCACAAAGGATAAGGAATGCGGAAACAGTAGAAAAAGAGAAATGTTTTGCTATGCTTGTAAAAGCAAAAGAAATTTTTCCTGAAAAAGAATATCAATTTGTGCAAGATAGTGTTATGATAAATGGTATTATAGATTGTTTTTTTGAAGAAGATGGCGATATTGTACTTGTAGACTATAAAAATGATAGATTATGGGGAAAAAAAACAGTAGATACATTAAAAAAACAATATGAAATGCAAATGAAATTTTATAAAATGGCATTAGAAAGAGCAACAGCAAAAACAGTAAAAGAAGTTTATTTATATTCTTTTGCATTAGGGAAAGCAATATTGATAGAGTAATGAAAGGAAGAGGAAGAAATGAAAAATATGGCATGGACATTGGTATTATTTGCAGGTATTTGCTGGGGTTCTTTGGGATTATTTACAAAGAATATTACAATACTTGGATTTAGTGAAATGGAAATGCTTTTCACAAAAATGACAATAGATACTATATTATTAATACCAATACTGTTTTTAAAAGATAAAAAATTGCTTTGTTTGCACAATATCACAGACATTCGTTATTTTATTGGTACAGGTATTTGCAGTTATGCATTTTTTAACTGGTGTTATATGAAAGCAATACTTGAAACAAGTTTAGGTGTTGCGGCAGTATTATTATATACTGCACCTGCTATTGTCATGGTAAGTTCGTTATTTCTTTTTGGAGAAAAACTGACAAAAATAAAATGTATTGTGGTAGCAATAACATTTTTAGGTTGTGTATTTGTAACAGGTGTATTAGGTGCAGAAAAAACCATATACACAGCAAAAGGTATATTATTTGGTATTTGTTCTGGTATTGGTTATGCTTTATATAGTATATTTGGTATGTTTGCTATCAAAAAAAATTATCATTCTCTTACAATTACATTTTATACATTTGTATTTGCCGCAGTATTTACTTGTTTTTTAGTAAATCCTGTACAATTATTACAAAAAATAATAGAAAAAAATGTTTTATTTGATATGGTACTGTTTTCTATTATAACGGCACTAATACCATACATTTGTTATACAAAAGGATTGAGTAGTATGCAAGCAAGTCAAGCCTCTGTAATTGCTACAATAGAGCCAGTTGTAGCAGCAATGATAGGAATACTGATATTTCAAGAGGAGATTTCATGGCAAAAAATAACAGGTATGATATTAGTATTAGGCGGTGTTATCATACCTGTACTATCACAAAGAAATAAATGCTAAAAGTGTAAGAATTTTTTAAGAGAAGTATTTTATAATTTGTAAATTTATATTGTTATCATTATGATAGGGTGCTTAAAATACTATCATAAGGAAGTGAAAAAAGAAAATGCAGTATAAGGAGGGGCATTATGGAAATGGAAAAATTTAATATATTGGTGTGCGATGATGAAAAATCTATTGTAGATGCGATTGAAATTTATTTAAAACAAGAAAATTATAATATTATAAAGGCATACAATGGAGAGGAGGCATTACATGCTTTAGAGCAAAATGAAATTCATTTAATACTTTTGGATATTATGATGCCAAAAATGGATGGTTTAAACACTACAATTAAAATTAGAGAAAGATTAAATATACCCATTATTATATTATCTGCAAAATCAGAGGACACTGATAAAATATTAGGATTAAATTTTGGTGCAGACGATTATATTACAAAGCCTTTTAATCCTTTGGAATTATTAGCAAGAGTAAAAAGTCAAATGAGAAGATATACCACACTAGGCAGTATTGCAGAAAAAAGCAATATTATTAAAATAGGGGGATTAGAACTAGACAAAGATGCCAAAGAGGTAAGAGTGGAAGGTGAAAAAGTAAAATTAACAGCAACAGAATATGGTATATTACAGCTTTTAATGGAAAATGCAGGAAAAGTATTTTCTATTGACCAAATTTATGAAAATGTTTGGAATGAACTTTCATTTGCACCAGAAAATACGGTTTCTGTACATATTAGAAGAATTAGAGAAAAAATAGAAATCAATCCGAAAGAGCCAAGATATTTAAAGGTGGTGTGGGGAATTGGCTACAAAATCGAAAAAAACTAGTCAATATTTGACTAGGACAAAGATTTTTGCAGCGATGATATACTTTATAGGTGTATTAACATTGTATCTATCTAGTATGATTTTTTTGAATATTAGTCAAAATTGGAAATATCAAGCAGTTGCGACAAATAGTTATTATGAAACACAAAATTTTAGAACACGTTTTGATAAATTATTAAGTGATGTAATCAATGTATCAGTATATTTTAAAGATGAAAAAAGTATTGAAGCAGGAGAACATCTTTCCAAAGAAGATTTACTTACGAGTTTCAAAAATTATTATAGTGTAATAGATGGTGTGATTACACAAAGTACAGAAGTAAATGATACATATGATGGCTTAATTATTAAAAATAAAATACCTGAAAATCTGCAAAGTAATTTTGAAGAATATAAAACATTAGTAGAAACCCGTTTATATCAATATAGAAATATGTATATACAAAATCAATTAGAAGTTTATAGAAATATGAAAAGGGAATTAAATGATTATGAAAATTTCTTTTATTATTTAGAAAATGAAAATGGTAATAAGATATCAGGAAATATTTCAAAAGAAGGTATTTCTAATATGACAAGAAGTATTATATTAGAAGGCGGTTTTTCTATTGATAATTTAGGATATTATACAGAATATCATGATGAGGTATTTGAAAAAAGCGGTTGCAAACTTTATGCGGCAATAAGAGAGCCTCTTTTACCAGGAGATGCTTTTTACAGAGAACAAGAAGAATTTTATATGATAAAAAGAAGTTATCCTATATTAACGGGGGTTGCGATTACAGCGTGTATTGCAATTATTATATCACTATTGTATTTAATTCGTGTAGCAGGACAAAGTCAAAGAGGTGGCGATATAGAATATTTAGTAATAGATAGAATATATAATGATATTCACATTATACTGTTTACAATATTTAATTTAGTTGCAGGTTTTATAACGCTATTACTTTGCAATGTGATATTATACAACAGTACATACTATTTATGGACATACATTTTTTCAACATTATTAGGTGCATTGCTTATATTATATAGTACAGTATGGCTAAGTTTTACAACAAGTCTTTCCAGACAAATAAAAGGCAAACGTTTTTTCAGTAATACTATGGTAGCTGCAATATTACGCAAAATCAGTTATTTATTTAGCGGAAAAACATTTTGTGGCTGGATTGTATTTTTGCTTATGGGTTATGGTATGGCAAATTGTATTATGACAATGTTTTTATTAAATGCTATATTATATGGTACAGGAGGTATTGCATTATTTTTACTATTTTGTATGCTTTTGTTTAATGGTATTGCAGCAGCATTTTGTGCAAGGGCATTAGGCTCTCTTACAAAAGTTATGATTTCTGTAAAAGAAACATCAAAGGGCAATTTTGCATATGAATTAGATTTAAAAAAGATTTCTCCTTCTTTTAAAAATTTTGCAGAAGATGTTGCAAACATACAATGTGGATTGAGAGAAGCAGTAGAAGAAGCAGTGAAAGGCGAAAGAATGAAAGCGGAATTGATTACAAATGTATCTCATGATTTAAAAACGCCTTTAACTTCTATTATTACCTATGTAGATTTATTAAAAAAGGAAACATTGGATAATGAAAAAGCAAAAGAATTTGTTGAAGTATTACATGAAAAGTCTTATCGTTTAAAACAGTTGATTGAAGATTTAATTGAGGCAAGTAAGGCATCTAGTGGAAATTTAACAGTTACAAAAGGAAAAGTAGATTTGAAACTGCTTTTCATGCAGGCAATAGGAGAATTAGAAGAGAAAATTGAAAAAGCAGGATTAACTATAAAAATCAATTGTGAACAAGAAACCATTATATATGCAGACGGTAGGCATATGTGGAGGATATTAGAAAATTTAATTACAAATGTTATAAAGTATTCTATGTCAAATTCTCGTGTTTATGTAGATATTTTTCATATGAATGATATGGGTGTCATGATTATCAAAAATATCTCTGCTGCTTCTATAGATATTACACCAGACCAGTTAATGGACCGTTTTGTGAGGGGAGATGTTTCTCGTACTACAGAAGGCTCTGGATTAGGCTTGTCTATTGCGAAAAGTCTTTCTGAAATACAAGATGGCAAATTTGAAATCAATATTGATGGAGATTTATTTAAAGCAATCGTTATGATGCCTATATGGATAGAACATAATACAGAAGAATCAGAGGAACAGCAAGAATAATCAATATATTTGAGTATTATTTTGTATATTCTGTGCATTAGTAAATATACTCCGTGAATTGGGGCAACGGAGTATTTACTAATGTTTTGTAAATTTTATAAAATTGTAGTTATGGTTTTGAGGGGGATACTATGTGGAAAAAAGCATATGAACAATTTTGTATTTTTGGCGAATGGATATTTTTCGGAAGTATTGTAGGAGTAATTGTAGGACTAATAGGAATTATTTTTCATTTTGGTATTGAAATTGCCACAGAATATCGCATGACTTATCCAATACTTTTATGGTTGTTACCTTTTGGCGGTTTAGCGATTGTATATTTTTATCATTTAGAGGGTATGGATAAAGATAGAGGTACAAATTTTATATTGGTATCTGTCAGAACAAATGAAAAAATAACATTAAAAATGGCGCCACTGATATTTGTCAGCACAATTATTACCCATTTTTTTGGAGGGTCTTCTGGTAGAGAAGGTGCAGCGTTACAACTTGGGGGTAGTATTGCTGGAAAATTAGGTAGAGTGTTAGAATTAGACGAAAAAGATGAGAGAATTATTACAATGTGTGGTATGAGTGCTGCTTTTGCTGCACTTTTTGGCACACCCATAGCATCAGTTGTATTTTCTATGGAAGTTATTACAGTAGGTATTATGCATTATTCTGCCATTGTACCTTGCACAATTTCCGCTTTAATTGGTGCAGGATTATCTGCATATTGTGGCATCAAACCCACATCATTTTTGTTGACAGGTGCGCCACAAGGTATATCATTCTCAGCTTGTATCAGTGTTATGTTTTTTGGTATTATTGGCGCATTACTTAGTATACTTTTTTGCACAACAATGAAAAAAGTATCTGCATTATATAAAATATATTTCCCCAATCCATATAAAAGGGTATTTGTGGGAGGCTGTATTGTGATTGCATTAACATATATATCAGGTACAAGAGATTATAATGGTGCAGGTGTGGACGTAATACAATGGGCATTTTATGGTGGTGTAGAGCCTTTTGCATTTTTATGGAAAATATTATTTACAGCAATTACATTAGGTGCTGGTTTTAAGGGCGGAGAAATTGTACCATCTTTTTTTGTGGGAGCAACATTTGGCGCAAGTATTAGTAGTTTTATGGGATTCAGTCCATCATTTGGTGCAGCATTAGGTATGGGCGCATTATTTTGTGGTGTTACAAATTGTCCTTTATCTGCTATTGTACTTTCAGTAGAATTATTTGGAGGAGAACAAGTTGCTTATTATACGCTTGTTTGTGCAATTAGCTATATGCTTTCTGGATATTATAGTTTATATAGTGAGCAAAAGATTATGTATTCAAAAGTAAAACCAGAATTCATTAACCGTAATGCAAATTAGTGATTGTGATATTATTTCAGTAATATAAATTATACATAAAATAATGCATAAATGCATAAAAAGAATGGTATACAAATGTTTAAAATAATGTAAAAAAAGTGTATTATATTGAAATATCCATAATCTATATTACTAGAATATAGATTATGGATATTTCTTTTTTCCCTAAAATACAATATTTAAAACATTATTATATCATGTAAATGATGATATAGTAATTGCAATTTTATTACATCATATTAAAAATATATTTGATTTTTTATTAAAAAATACTTGCATTATATTCATACAAGAAGTATAATGCTAATTGTGATAAATAAAGTAAATTAGATTTTTAGGGAGGAAGTATTATCATGAAAAAATATTTAAAAGCAGTATTTGCATTTGCAATGACTACAACAATGCTTTTTGCAATGGCTGGATGTGGTTCATCACCAGAAGCAAATAACGTTGAAGAACAAAATACTGAGGTAACACAAGGAGAAGGCACAGAAGGAGAAACAACAGGTGATGTATTTGTTATGGCAACAAATGCAGAATTTCCACCATATGAATTTTATGAAGGACAGGATATTGTAGGTATTGACGTAGAAATTGCAAGAGCAGTAGCAGAGAGTATGGGAAAAGAATTAAAAGTAGAAGATATGGCTTTTGATTCCATTATTCCTGCAATATTATCTGGTAAAGCAGATATTGGTGTTGCTGGTATGACAGTAACAGAAGATAGAAAAGCATCTGTTGATTTTACAGATACTTATGTAAAAGCATCTCAAGTAATTATTATAAAAGCAGATAATACAGAAATTACAGGTGCGGCTGATGTGGAAGGAAAAGCAATCGGCGTACAGCTTGGCACAACAGGCGACCTTTATGCTTCTGATGTAACAGATACAGTAGAAAGATATAACAAAGGTTTTGAGGCAGTACAAGCTCTCGCACAAGGTAAAATTGATGCAGTTATTATTGATGACCAAGTTGCAAAAGCATTAGCAGCAGATAATGCTGATGTAAAAGTATTGGACGAGCCATTTACAGAAGAAGAATACGCTATTGCAGTAAAAAAAGGTAATACAGAATTAGTAGAACAAATCAATGCAGCATTAGCTGAATTAAAAGAAAGCGGAAAATTACAAGAAATCGTTGATAAATATATTACAGCTGAATAATGAAATGATTTTTATTTCAATAATTTAAAGTGATTTACCCACCTTAGTATGCTCTGGTGGGTAATTTTATAAAAATATGATGTATAAGAAGGGGGTATGGATATGTTGGAAATGCTTCATAATGGTTTTGTAAGAAATTTTATTGCGGAAGATAGATATTTATTTATAGTAAATGGTTTTTTTACAACATTAAAAATTACATTTTTTGCAGTATTGTTGGGTGTTGCAGTAGGATTTTTAATAGCCATTATAAAATCAACGCATAGTATGACAGGAAAGTTAAAATTGCCAAATGTAATATGTGATATTTATTTAATACTGATTCGTGGTACACCAACAATGGTACAGCTTTTGATATTATTCTTTATTGTATTTGCAAGTATAAATAATAAAATACTTGTTGCGATACTTGCATTTGGTATTAACTCGGGTGCTTATGTTGCTGAGATTGTGCGTTCTGGTATATTATCTATTGATAAGGGGCAAATGGAGGCAGGCAGAAGTTTAGGATTTACATATATACAAACAATGATATATATTATATTGCCTCAAGCACTCAAAAATGTTTTGCCAGCATTAGGAAATGAAATGATTGTATTGTTAAAAGAAACGGCAATATGTGGTTATATTGCTATACAAGACTTGACAAAAGGCGGAGATATCATTAGAAGTCGTACTTATGACCCATATTTTCCACTGTTAACAGTAGCAGCGATTTATTTAGTAATTGTTATGATTATGACCGCAGGTGTAAATAGATTGGAAAGGAAGTTGAGAAACAGTGACCACTGAAAGTTTAATCAGCGTACGACATTTGGATAAAGAATTTGGAGAAATGAAAGCGCTTTCTGATATTAACGCAGAAATTAAAAAGGGAGAAGTGGTTGTTGTTATTGGACCTTCTGGATCTGGAAAATCAACATTTCTCCGTTGTTTAAATCTTTTAGAAGTACCAACAAATGGAGATATCTTTTTTGAAGGAGTAAATATTACAGATAAAAAAACGGATATCAATATACACAGACAAAAAATGGGTATGGTATTTCAGCATTTTAATTTATTTCCTCATATGACAATATTAAAAAATATGATTATTGCACCTATGAAATTGCAAAACAAAAGCGAACAAGAAGCAACAAAATTAGCTATGGAACTTTTAAAAAGAGTAGGATTAGATGATAGAGCAAATGCTTATCCTTCACAGCTTTCAGGTGGACAAAAACAAAGAATTGCCATTGTTCGTGCATTGTGTATGCAACCAGAAGTTATGCTTTTTGATGAACCTACATCAGCATTAGACCCTGAAATGGTAGGAGAAGTATTAGAAGTTATGAAGGGACTTGCAAAAGAAAACATGACAATGGTCGTTGTAACACATGAAATGGGATTCGCCAAAGAGGTAGCAACAAGAGTAATGTTTATGGCAGATGGCAAACAAATAGAAGAAGGTACTCCAAAACAAATATTTGAATCTCCAAAAAGTGAACGTTTACAAGCATTTTTAGCAAAAGTATTATCATAGATATCTATAAAAAATAACTTATACATAAAACATATATTGACAGAAAAAATAGTTGTGATATAATTGTGTAAAGTAAAGCGTTGATGAGGACAGTAGCACACCAGATACATACAGAGAAAAAATGTCAAAAATAAGAATATTTAAAAGTTTTTGGTTGAGAGCATTTTTGATTGAAGGTGAAAGCGAAAACCACCTCGGAGTGGCTTTAATACAGCCCGTTGACTACGTTATCGTTATTGTAAAGTGGTTTTTTATAAAACAATTAGGGTGGAACCGCGGGAATTTTATGCTCTCGTCCCTTTTTCATTTGAGAAGGGATTGAGGGCATTTTTGGTTTATGAAATAGAGAAGGGGGTATTGATAAAAACAATTATTGAAAAAATCAGATTACTATAAAATTACATGATACAGATATACACCATTTAAAATTTGATATCAGCCGTTTGAAAAAAGCGGAAACAATATAATATGAAAATAAGGAGAGAAAAAAATATGAAAATTACATTAAAAGATGGCGTTGTGAAAGAATTTGACAATGCAGTATCTGTATATGATATTGCAAGAAGTATTAGTGAAGGATTAGCAAGAAATGCCTGCGCTGGTATTGTAAATGGAGAAACAAAAGATTTACGTTTTATTGTAGAAAACGATGCCGAGGTAAATATATGCACATTTGATGATGAAGTAGGAAAAGAAGCATTTCGTCATACTGCGTCTCATGTTATGGCGCAAGCAATTAAAAGATTGTACCCAGAAACAAAATTAGCAATCGGTCCTTCCATAGCAGATGGTTTTTATTATGATTTCGACAGAGAAAAACCATTTTCACCAGAGGAACTGGAAGAAATCGAAAAAGAAATGAAAAAAATTGCAAAAGAGGATTTAGCATTAGAGCGTTTTGAACTGCCAAGAGCAGAAGCAATTAAATTGATGGAAGACAGACAAGAGCCATATAAAGTGGAATTGATTAATGATTTACCAGAAGATGCAGTAATTTCTTTTTATGAACAAGGTGAATTTATAGACCTTTGTGCTGGTCCTCATCTGCTCAGCACAAAAGTAATCAAAGCAATCAAATTAACATCTGTTGCAGGTGCATACTGGAGAGGCAATGAAAAAAATAAAATGCTTTCTCGTATTTATGGTACAGCATACACAAAAACATCTGATTTAGAAGCATATTTGACAATGATGGAAGAGGCTAAAAAACGTGACCATAGAAAATTAGGAAAAGAATTGAAATTGTTTGCATTATTAGAAGAAGGTCCAGGATTCCCATTCTTTTTACCAAAAGGCATGGTATTGAAAAATACATTGTTAGAGTACTGGAGAGAAATACACAAAGAAGCAGGTTATGTTGAAGTCAGCACGCCAATTATATTAAGTAAAGAACTTTGGGAAACAAGCGGACATTGGGACCACTACAAAGATAATATGTATACAACAGTAATTGATGAACATGATTTTTGTGTCAAACCTATGAACTGTCCAGGTGGTATGCTTGTGTATAAACAAGATATGCATTCTTATAGAGATTTGCCAATGAGAGTAGGGGAAATCGGTTTAGTGCATAGACATGAAAAATCTGGTGCATTGCATGGTTTGATGAGAGTACGCTGCTTTAATCAAGATGATGCTCATATATTTATGACAGAGGAACAAATTACAAGTGAAATCAGTGGTGTTATCAGTTTAATTGATAGTGTATATAAATTGTTTGGATTCAAATATCACATTGAACTTTCCACACGTCCAGAGGATAGCATGGGTTCTGACGAAGCATGGGAATTAGCAACAAATGGTTTGAGGGATGCTTTAGAAGAAAATAATATACCATATACAGTAAATGAAGGCGATGGTGCTTTTTATGGACCAAAAATTGACTTTCATTTAGAGGACTCTATTGGAAGAACATGGCAGTGTGGTACAATACAATTAGATATGCAAATGCCAGAGCGTTTTGAATTAGAATATACAGCAGCGAACGGTAGCAAAAAGCGTCCTATTATGATTCATAGAGTATGCTTCGGAAGTATCGAGCGTTTTATAGGTATATTGATAGAGCATTATGCAGGACAATTCCCAACATGGTTATCACCAGTACAAGTAAAAGTGTTGCCAATATCTGAAAAATTTGCAGATTACGCAAATAAAGTATCTGACGAATTAGATAAGGCAGGTATTAGAGTAGAGACAGACCATAGGGCAGAAAAAATTGGTTATAAAATTAGAGAGGCAAGAAATGAAAGAATACCTTATATCATTGTTGTGGGGGAAAAAGATGAGGCAGCAAATAAAGTTTCATTACGTTCCAGAGCAAATGGAGAAGAAGGACAAATTGATTTAAAAGATGTGATTGAAAGAATACAGCAAGAAATTAAAACAAGAGTAAGTAATGTCAATACAGGCGTTAGCGTAGAATAATTAAGAAAAGGCATCGATAAATCGATGCCTTTATTTTGTCAATAAACTTCTGTTTGCAAAAGAAAAAGTTTTTTGCCAAGCCTTTTTTCAAAAAAGCTTGTAGGAGTTTGAGGGCGAAGCCCTCAATATTCTATTTTATTCCTCTCCTTTTACTTCTCTTTCTCTTTTTTTTATATCTTTCGTCAAAAAGTGATAAAAGAATATTTTAAAAATTTCGGATAATAATTGTCGTGTTTTTACGTCTGACCGTTCGTAAAGTCTGTTTAATTCGTAAACATAAATGGAAAAAGTAAAATAAGGCTCGTCGGGGTCTTGCGCCAGTTCGTTGTCAATAGGAAATGTTGAATATACGTTTGTGACTCCCGTAATATAATCAATAGAAACATTAAAAAAGTGAGCAATCAAAATCAGTGTTTGGCAATTTGGTAAACTTTTACCTGATTCATAGCTAGAAATCACACCTTTACTCAAATGGAGAGATTCTGCTAATTCCTTTTGCGAAATATCATTTTGTATTCTTAATTTTTTTAAACGTTCCTTGAATAAATTTTCCATATATGCGTATACTCCTTTTAATAAGTTAGTTATAAATGTTTTTAATATTATACAATAAAAAATATAAATATTCAATAGAATGAAAATAATATTCTATAGAATATTTAGAGAAATTTATTTTCGTATACCCTATTATTAGGGAGAGAGTGAAAATAAAATGAATAAAGATGATTATAAAAAATTTATTGGAAAAAGGATAAGAGAATCCAGAGAACAGTTAAAATTGACAAGAGAGCAATTAAGTGAATTATGTGATATAGAACCTAGTTTTTTATCTGCCGTGGAAAATGGTCAAAAAAGTATGACATTATATTATTTTAAAAAAATTTGTGTTGCGTTGCATATTTCAGCCGATTATATTTTAGGTATAGAAACAGAAAATAATAATGATACATCATTGCTAATGAAATATATTAGTAATATGAATGAAGAAGATTTTAAATGTACTGAAAATATTATAATAGAACTAGTAAAACATTTTAATAAATAATAATAAAATATAAAAATAATTGTTTAAAACCTTGAGAGCGTTGCTCTCAAACTCTCACCCGCTTTTAAAAAAGCAGGGCAAAACTTTTATGGGAAAACTTCGTTTTCCCGTTTTCTCTTTTTATTATTTTATTAAAAAAATTTTTTTAAACTATTGACATTTCTCTATAATTTTGTTAAAGTATCTAAGTAACAACAAAGCGGAAGTATCCACTTCTCACCTTATCATATTGATGCATAAGGTTTATACAGCAAAAAATAATATGCTATGATATAGCTATATTTTTATGCCTTTTAGTGGATAGTTCGCTCTATCTACTTTTTTTATACAAAAATAACGTGTATATTGTGGGAGGTGCTTTATATTACTGAGTTAATGATTAATGAGCAAGTTAGGGACAAAGAAGTTAGATTGATTGATGAGAATGGTGAGCAGTTAGGTATTGTATCTGCAAGAGAAGCACAAAAGCTGGCTGATGAAAGAAAATTAGATTTAGTGAAAATTGCCCCAACGGCAAAACCACCTGTTTGTCGTATCATGGATTACGGCAAATACAAATTTGACCAGGCAAAAAAAGAAAAAGAGGCTAGAAAAAAACAAAAAACCGTTGACATTAAAGAATTACGTCTTTCCCCTAGCATTGATACCCATGATGTGCAGGTTAAAGTTAGAAAGGCAATAGAATTTTTGAAAAATGGCGATAAGGTGAAAATTAGTATCCGTTTCAGAGGTCGCGAAATTGGTCACTCCAAATCGGCTACTATTATATTAGAAAATTTCGCAAGAGATGTAGAGGAGTACGGTGTGATAGACAAACCTCCTAAAATGGAGGCGAAAAGTCTTGTCATGTTCCTCGCTCCAAAAAATTGATAAGTGACACAGGAGGAATATAATATGCCTAAATTAAAAACAAAAAAAGCAGCAGCAAAACGTTTCAGAATTACTGCATCTGGTCAGTTGAAAAGAAATAAATCTAATACACAACATATTCTTGGTAAAAAGTCCAGAAAAAGAAAAAGAAATTTAAGACACGCTACATTGGTTGACAAAACAGTTTTAACAAGTGTAAAGAAAAAATTGTTACCATACGCATAATTGATAATGTTTATTAGGAGGACTTAAAATGGCAAGAGTAAAAGGTGCGTTGAACGCAAGAAAAAGACATAAAAAAGTATTGAAATTGGCAAAAGGTTATAGAGGCGCTAGAAGTAAACAATACAGAGTTGCAAAACAATCTGTTATGAAAGCTATGGCGTATGCTTTTGCAGGAAGAAAACAAACAAAAAGAGAATACAGAAGCCTTTGGATTACTAGAATCAATGCAGCTGCAAGATTGAATGATATTTCTTATAGCAAATTGATGCATGGCTTAAAATTAGCTGATATCAATATCAACAGAAAAATGTTGGCTGATTTAGCTGTAACGGATGCAGCCGCTTTTACAAAATTAGTGGATACTGCAAAAGCAAAATTGAACTAATATATCTGTAAAACACCTATAATTATAGGTGTTTTTTTAATATCTATATCTTGACAATGTAAAGATATAGATATATAATCATAATATCTTTACATTGTCAAGATTGGAGGGGTATGATTGGAGCAAAAACCATATCATCATGGTAATTTAAGAAATACATTAATTGAAGCAGGCATTGTATTACTGAATGAGCAAGGAGAGGAACATTTTTCATTAAGAAAAGTATCAGCAAAGTGTGGCGTAAGCCATGCTGCACCATACAGTCATTTTGAAAACAAAGAGGCATTATTAGAAGCAATGAAAGAGTATGTAACAAAACAATTTACACAAGTACTTCAAAAGACAGTACAACAATATCAAAATGATGTTGATATTATGTTTTATTTGGGAAATGCATACATTTCATTTTTTGTAGAGAATAAGCAATATTATACATTTTTGTATGGAAAATCAGGTATAAAATTTGATTTAACAGAAAATGGTATATTAAATAATGGATATCCTCCTTGTAATATTTTTAAAAAAGCAGCATTTGATTATATGGAAAAAATCAATTTTCCAAAACAAAAACGTTTAGATGCCTTAATAGCTATGCTTGCATTAGTGCATGGCATTGTTGGTATACTCACAACAGAACAGTTAATATATCAAGGGGAGTGGAAACACTTGTTAGAAAATTGTATTTCTGCAAATGCGTTATTTGAAAAATATATTTTAAAACAAAAGAAAGGGGAAAATATATGAGTGGAGTAATTTACTATTTTTCAGCAACAGGAAACAGTTTATATGCAGCAAAAGTAATTGCAAAAAAAATAAATGCGAAAGTGGTTCAAATATCGTATAATACGGAAAAGTCATGCAATCAGAATGTAATAGGTTTTGTATATCCAACATTTTATTGGGGATTGCCGGAAATGGTTGCAACTTTTGTAAAAAACTTAAATATAAAAGGAAATCCCTACATTTTTGCTGTAACAACTTGCGGACTTTCAAGCGGAGGAGCATTAGGACAATTAAATGATATTTTGATAAAAAAGGGGAAATGTTTACATTTTGGCGAAACAATTAGGACAGTAGCAAATAATATTACAAAATATCATATCAAACAAAAATCAATTCAAAAATTAGTTCGTTATGAAAATAAAAAAGCAAATGAAATTGCACAGGCAGTAGCACAAAAACAGAAAAATAAAATACCGAAAGTGGGAATCATTTCAAAAGCATTTTATCAATTATATTTAAAACAATATGCTAATAGTGATAGGGGATTCCATATAACAAGTGATTGTACTGGTTGTGGAATTTGTCAAAATATTTGTTCTGCTGATAATATTGTTTTAAAAAATGGAAAACCTGTATTTAAACATCAATGTCAAAATTGCCTTGCTTGTTTGCATTGGTGTCCTAAAAATGCAATACACTGGAAAAATACTACTGTTGGAAAACAACGCTATCATCATCCTAATATTTCTTATCATGATTTAAAAATAAAAAATAAATAGCAAAAAAAGAACCTTGTAATAAATTTACAAGGCTTTTTTAATTTTCTATTTATTTTCTGTTTAATTGAAATACGCTAATCAATCGTTTTAAAATTCTTGACTGCTCATTAAGTTGTTGACTAGTAGCAGAACTTTCTTCAGCGGTAGCAGAATTTGTTTGTATTACACTTGAAATTTGATTGATTTGCTGTTGTATTTGAAAAATAGAATCCGCTTCTTCACGAGAATGATTCGCTATAATACCAACTGTATTAACAATAGCGCTTGTATCAGATACCACACAAGAGAGTTTTTCAGCGGTTTCATTTGCGATTTTTGTACCATTTTTTACAGCAGCGATAGAGGATTCTATCAACATTGTAGTAGATTTTGAGGCATCTGCACTTTTTTCAGCGAGATTTCTTACTTCATCTGCTACCACAGCAAAGCCTTTTCCAGCATCGCCTGCACGTGCAGCTTCCACAGAGGCATTTAATGCAAGTATATTTGTTTGAAAAGCAATATCTTCAATCGTTTTAATAATTTTTCCGATTTCATTGGAAGAATGGTTAATATCCTCTATTGCTTTTATCATTTCTTGCATTTTTTGGTTGCTTTCTTGTACTTGTATTCCTATTGTATTTGCTTGTTGGTTAGCAGATTCTGCATTTTTTGCAGTTTCTTCTACACGGTTAGAAATATCAGTAATTGTTCCCTCTAATTCTTCTATAGCGCTTGCTTGTTCCACAGAGCCTTGACTTAATGCATTTGCAGCAATCGCCATTTGTTCTGAACCATTTGAAACCTGTTCAGAACTTTCTACAATTTGTGTTATTGTACTATTAAGATTTCCAACGATATCGTTTAATGATTGTTTTATAGAAACAAAATCTCCTATGTAATTTTGTGTAGTAGATACTGTCAAATCACCTTTTGACATTGCCTCTAATATATTAGAAATTTCTCCTATATAATCGTTTAAACGAATTCTTGTACTTTCAAAGCTATGAGATAATATACCAATTTCATCATTAGAATGCATATTTAAATCGTGATTTCCTTCAAAATTTAGTTCTCCACGTTCCATAGTTTTTGCTACATCAGTTAATTTTGAAAGTGGATAAGAAACAGCACGTTTTAAATAAACTGTCAATATCAACACACTGAATATAATTAAAATAATACCTGCTACACAAGATAATAAAATCGTCATATTTAGACGAGCAGCAGCTTTTGTTTTTGGGATACCTGAAAAAATAATCCCTTTTGTTCCATCTTGATATTGAATAGGTACATAAGAACAAATATGTTTGACATCAAGTATTGTATTAACACCTATATAAGTTTTTCCTTGTTCTAAAACTATTTCAGCTATTTCAGAAGACAATTTTGTTCCAGTAGCACGTGTTCCATTTTGTTTTACTGTTGTATAAGTTCTAACATCATTTTCAAATATAGTAAATTCATATCCTGTTTGTTGTTTTAAATCGTCTAATAATTTTGTTTTATCATCAATATCTGGAAATTCTTTTAGATAATAACTTAATGTATTTGTTCCACTAATACATTCATTTTGGAGCATTTCAGTAGATAGACCTTGAAACATAAATATACATAGTAGCACAATAATAATAATATTGATTCCTAATAGCCATGCTACTAAAATCCCAACTTTGTAGCCAATTCTTTGCATTTTCTTTTCTTCTTTTTGAAAACTGCTCATTTTAATCTCCCCCTAAATAATATCATCACTTTTATTGATATTGAAATAATTACTTAAATTATATATTATATAATTTTATATCAAATTACAATAATAAAATTACATAAAATTTACATTATTTTCATATCAAAATATTGGTATCAGAACATAAATATTTTTCGCTCCATGTTTTCATAGCATAAAGTATAGGAATAAAATTTTTTCCAAATTCAGTGAGAGAATATTCTACTTTTGGAGGAATTTCATGATAGACCTCTCTATGTATAAATCCATCTTTTTCCAATTCTCGTAATTGTTTTGTTAATGTAGATTGTGTAATTCCATCAATACGACGCATTAACTCACCAAATCGCTGAACATTATAAAAAGCAATATACCATAATATTAAAATTTTCCATTTTCCTCCAATAATAGATTGCAGTTTAGTCATAGGAATACATTGAGCGGTGAATGTAGTATCAGAAAACTTGTTTTTTGTCATATCATTTTCCTCCTTTTTTATAAAGTATATTCTAAAATAATGAAAAAAACAATATATCATATTTTATTGTACTTAGTATAAAAATAATACTATTACTAAAAAAAGACAGTACTTGTATAATATAAAATTTTAGAGTATTTTAATACTATCATAAAACACATAAAAAAGGAGAGAGATTTATGCATTATACTGGAACAATATGGAGACCACCTTATGAGGCACATTCTTTACTTTTGGAAGTTACTGCGGGTTGTACCCATCATAAGTGCAAATTTTGCACATTATATGCTGATTTACCTTTTCAATTTAAAATGTCGCCCTTGTCAGATATAGAGGACGATTTAAAAGAGATGAAAATGCAATTAGAATTATTTAAAAATAATACGATATCACGTACTTTTTTAACGGGTGCAAATCCATTTGTATTAAAAACTTCACGACTTATTGAAATTGCAAAAATGATACACAAATATTTTCCACATAATAAAACAATAGGTTGTTTTTCAAGAATAACAGATATCAGTTTAAAAACAGATGAGGAACTTTTAGAATTGCGTCAATTGGGGTATCATGGTTTAACAATAGGAATTGAAACAGGAGATAATGAGGCATTGAAATTTATGAATAAAGGATATACTTCAGAAGATATTATCATACAATGCAAACGATTAGAAAAAGTTGGTATTGATTATAATTTCTTTTATCTTACAGGTATTTCTGGAGCAGGGAAAGGTGAAAAGAGTGCAAGGGCAACTGCACAAGTATGTAATCAACTTTGTCCTAAAATAATAACAACAAATATGTTAACCGTTTACAAAAATTCAGAACTTTACAATGAAATGCAAAAAGGAAATTGGAAAGAAGAAACAGAAATTGAAAAATATAAAGAATTGAAAATACTTGTAAAGCATTTAAACATTACTGTTTGTTTTGGAGCATTAGGAGCTTCTAATGCCATACCAATTCAATGTACATTACCAAATGATAAACAAGAAATATTATCATTATTAGATAAAATTATTAAAAATGTAGATGAATGTGAATTAAAAAACTATCGTAAAAATCTACATCATTTATAAACAAATATATTGTTTTGAATATTGCCAGTTTCATTTTTTATAGTTGCTAGTAAATGCAATATCGTTTATAATGATATAGTAGAAATAAAATTAAATGGAAAGCTGGTGAAGTTGTTGAATGGTACAGAAAAAACAATCAATTTATTTCAATATATTAGAGATGTGTCTGCTTCTAAACAAAATGTTGTAACAGACATAAAAAAAGAAAATTGGTATCAATTTTTAGATGAAATACCAATACACACTCATTTTATAAAATGTCCATTTTTAGATACATCAAATATAGATGATATGGAAGAAAATATAATATTAGAAGTGATGCAACCAGGTTTAGAGCCTTGTCCTAAAGCACCTGATTATATAGAACCATGGTTATCGACAGATTGGAAAGTAGCAAGTAATCAATTAAATTTTAAAGAAAAAGTAATCAAAAAGGAAGGCTCAAAACAACGAGTGATTACATTTGGTGATTTTTTCAGCAATCCAGAATATCAAAAAGGGCTTTCTGATTGGATGGAGAAAAGAGCACAATGGGTGCAAGATTTACCAAAACAAAAAAAACCTGAAAAAATAAATAAATTTTTTAGAAGTATATGGAATCAATATGAAATATTAAATCAAAATTCTGAATGTTTTGAATTATTGATAGGACAGGGAATATTACATCAAAAACAAAATGATACTGTATTTTATCCTGTTTTATTGAAAAAAGTTTCTATGATATTTGATACAGAAGATAATGCAATTCGTGTGATAGATATCAATGCAAAACCTGAATTAAATATAGCATTTTTAAAAAAATTAGGAAATATAAGTGATGAAGTGATAAACACAGTGGTGAAGGATTTGCATAAACACAATTATCCTCTATTAGATAAAACGAATACACGTTATTTTGTAGATGATTACAATAAACCATCTGATACAGCAGATACGGATAGTTTTTTAGAAAATTTGATACAAAAAATAGATTCTACTGGTGTATATTATAAAGATGTTAAGCAAGCAGTTCATGCAAAAAGTGAAACACTTATGTATAATAGACCTGTATTGTTTATCAGAAATATAAAAAATGATATATTACAGTCATTAGATAGTATCATTGGTGAAATAAAACAAAAGGGAGAAGTATCAGAAGTTTTATTAAATTTAATGGGAGAAAATACGGTTTCATACTCACCAAAATTAGAGAAAAAAACACTTTCCACAATAAGAGGAGAAAAAGAAAACGTATTATTTTCAAAAGAGGCAAATAAGGAACAATTAGATATTGCTCAAAATATAGAATATGCTAATGCAGTATTGGTGCAGACACCTCCAGGAACAGGAGAAATACATACGATAACTAATTTGTTAGGACATTTTTTAGCACAAGGTAAAAGCGTATTAGTAACAAGTCCTATACAGAAAATAGTTTCAGATATCAAACAGAAAATGATAAAAGAATTACAAAATTTCTGTGTATTTGGTTCAGAAGGTAATGAAATAGAACAATTTATTGATACTGTAATAAAGCAAAGTTCCAATTATACTTCAGAGGATATGCTTGGTGATGCAGGTGTACTGGAAAGAAAAAGAAAAGAAATATTGAAGCGTTTGAGTGAAATTAGAAAAGAAATGTATGACATAAAGCAAAGGGAATATGATACCATTACGCTATATGGAAAAGAGTACACTATCAAGCAAGCAGCCGATTATGTTTGTAAAAACAGAGAAAAATTATGTTATATACCTGGAAGAAAAATTGCATTACAAAAACAACTTCCTGTTTCAAAGGAAGAATTAGAAATTTTATATCAGACAAATGCTAATGTTACACAAAAACAAGAATTAGAATTAGAGTTTAGTTTGCCAGAACCGCAACAAGTTATGTCCCCTCAAATGTTTGAGGATTCTATGACAGAAAAAAATCGTTATACAGCAGAATTATTGAAACTACAAGGTAAAATCAGAGATAAGATATCGATTGATTTTCAAAATGGTATTGCTAAAATACAGCAAGAGCCTCTTTATACCAATTTAAACAGTAAAAAAATAGAGGAAATAAAAGAAATTTTTAGTAAATATGAACCAAAGCAATATTCAGAATGGCAATTATCCGCAATATTTGCAGGTAAAAATAAAGATACTAGCGGAGAAAAATGGAGAGATTTAATTAAAACAATAAAAGAGGCTCATGAATACCATGATTATGGTGTAGAAAAAACATTTAGAAAAGATATTGATATTGCTGAGGAATATATTTCCTATAAAAGCATAGATATATTGAAAAAATTACAAGAATCTTTTCAAAAAGGTAAAAAAATAGGTGGACTTTCATTTTTGATACATAAAGATTGGAAAGAATTATATGAGTCACTTAAAGTAAATGAAAAACAAGTTTCTAATGCAGAAGATTGTGAAGTATTGATAGCAACAATATATATAGAACTAAAAAGAAGTGAAATGGAAAAATTGTGGATAGAGTTAATAGAAGAGCAAGGAGGAGAATTTTTTTATACATTAGGTATGGAACCCGAACAAAAGGGAATGGAAGCAGTAGAAAAAATAGAGGAATGTTTAAATTGGTATCAAGCAGTATATCAGCCTATTAAAAATATTGCTTTAGAATGTGGTTTATCTGCAAAATGTTTTGATATAATAGGTGATATCAAATCACCAATAGAAGAAGCAAAATATGATATTGATTTTATATATAAGTTTTTACCTCAATATATTTCTATATCAGAATTGTTGGGCATTAAATTATCTGGTGGTATCAATGGTTTAGATAAAACAATCGCTTTACTGCAATCTGAAAAATTTGCAAAATCCAGCATTTGTAATGCAATGCTTTCTGCATTACAAGAAAAAGATATAGAGAAATATCAAAAACATTATGATGAATTACTTACGGCATATAATAAATTTGATGAAGTGAACAAAAGAAAAAGAATTTTAGAGAAAATTGCCGTGGATGCTCCAGCATGGGCAACAGCAATACAATATCGTACTGGTATACATGGAGCATCAGAATGTCCTCCAAATGTAGAAGAGGCTTGGAAATGGAAACAAGTTTCTATTATGTTAGACGAAATTATCAATCAACCTTTTGAACAATTACAAAAAGAGCAAAACACTTTAAATAAGGAATTTCAAGACACCACAATAAAATTGATAGAATGTAGAACATGGCATTATATTTTGCTTCATTTGGAAAAAGATAAAAAGAAAAAACAATATTTACAACAATTAAAACAAAGTATAACAGATGGACAAAATTTATTTTCACAATTTCAGTATATCATACCAGCTTACATTATGCCTATCAATCAAGTACTTGAAAAATTAAATGTAAATGAAAATAAATTTGATATTGTAATAATTGATAAAGCAAACCAATGTGATATATCTGCTTTGACAATGTTGCATATTGCTAAAAAAGTAATTATCATGGGTGATGATGAGCAAATTAGTGGTATCCATGCAGAAGAAAACGAAAAACAACTTTATTCCTATACAAATGGTGAAATTCTAAATAAATCTATTTATAACACAAAATGTTCATTATATGATATTGCGAAAACAGTATTTCAACCATTTATGCTTACAGAACATTTTAGATGTATGCCGAATATTATAAAATATAATAATCGCTTATGCTATCATGATAAAATGAAGCTGTTAAGAGATAATAGAGAGACATTTGTAAAACCATCTGTTGTATGTTGTGGTGTAAATGGAAAATGTGATAATAATAAGAATATAAAAGAAGCAAAAAATGTTGTTGCATTTATGATGGCTTGTATGGAACAACCAGAATATAAAGATATGACATTTGGTGCAATTTCATTATTAGATATAGAACAAGCAAATTTAATTAGACAAATTGCTTTTCAAAAAATATCACCTAAAGAATATGAAAAAAGAAAAATTTTATGTGAAACAGTTCCTCATTTTCAAAATGAGGAAAGAGATATTATGTTCCTTTCTGCTACGGAGAGTTATAATAATGAAAGTTTTGTAACATTGCAAAAAAATGATACAGAACAATCTATAAGGCAAATGTATAATGTAGCAATTAGTAGAGCAAAAAATCAACTATGGTTCATACACTCTTTTGATGTCAGTAACGATTTAGAAGCAGATGATATTAGGCGAGATTTTATAGAATATGCTCAAAGTGCAAATGATAATACTAATAACACACAATCCAATTCTTATTTTGAAACTACTGTTGCGAATATTTTAACAAGACAGGGATATCCAATTATACAGCAAAAAATGGTTGGAAATTATAAAATTTCTATGGTAGCTATTCAGGGCGATAAAAAGGTAGCAATAGACTGTCATGGGGAAGAACAATATAATGGAAAAGAAAATGTATTATTGAATATGGAAAAACAGTCTGTATTAGAAAGAATGGGATGGGAATTTATACACATTAGAAGCAGTGAATATTTTAATAATCCGAAAGAAACGATAAAACGTGTGATTGTAGAATTGATAGCATTAGGATTTGTAAAAGCAGTACAGAATAATACAAATGCACAAGATAATGTATTGTTGCAAAAAATACAAAATAGAGCGCAACATATTGTACAGGAATGGGAAAAAGAAACACTTGGAATATAAAAAAATCTGTAAAAATATTAGTACAAAATAGTTTAAAAAAGGTGTCAACAACAGAAAGTTGACATCTTTTTTATCTAATTTACAGTTAATATTTTTTCAAATCATTTTTTAGAATGTATATTATAAAAGAAGAAAATATAAACTATAAAATAAAAAACATCAATTAAATATCCTTATTTACGAACATTCTTATTTTTCATATGATATTTTGTGTTATCGCAATATCTGTAAATTGTAACAAAAAAAGCAGAACTTTGTTGCTGTCCTGCCTTTTTTATATTTTTTGCTTGCTGTTCTATATTGAAAATTTCCAGAATATTATTTTATTATTTTGAAATTGGTATCATAATTGTTTCATTCTCATATGAGGTCGAAACTATTAGTTCAGCTACCTCATCAACATCAATGACTCGGTCATATCCTGTTATTTGATATGCATTAGACTTACTGCTATCTGTATATCCAGCTCCTCCACCATCAGTTAAATAAGGAATTCTTGTTCCATCTTTTAATACAACACCCTCAACTTTAGGAATAAAAAGATTATCTTTATTTCCTATTGTGTTTGTGTTAACAGAATAATGAACTTTCATAGAAATAGGTGAAATATTTATATCCTCTATTGTGAAATCTGTTCCTTCTACCTTTTGTTCTATTTTAATATTTCGATCTGAACTTACATCAGAAAGAGTTATTTCAAAATTCCAGTTTCCATCTATTACTGAAGTAAATCCTGCTTTTGAAAGAATTCCTAGATTTTTAAAATTAACATGCAGTGTCTTACCAAGAAACGAGTCATTCTCGCCTACAATACTTGCCTGAATAATATATTCCATATTTCCATTACTATCAGTATAATGATAAATAATGTTTCCATCTTCATAATTCTCTATAGAAGTTCCATCTTCATACACTGGTATGCCATTTTCATCAGGAATAATTCCATTAAACATACTTCCACTCATATTAACCGCACCATTCTCTGGATTATCTCCTTGATATACATTTACCATTTCGAATCCTGGTTCCATCCTATCTTCTACATCATAACCAGAAATAATAAATGACATATATGCAAATCTATCATCTACAACAACTGTATCTGGCTTTATCGTAATACCACTTTCTGTTACAGAAAGTGATAAACTATCAGATTCATCAGTATATACTTTTGCTATGTTATTTTTTGTAAGTACTTGCTGCTGCACATCAGATGCCTGAATATTTCCTTTCATACCTCTTCCCCAATAATGGTGGATTGCAGCAACAGCACTTATACTACTAATTACCAATATAAAAACACTTGCAATAACAGCAATTTGCGTTTTAAATAATTTTTTGCCATTTATATTTGTTTTTTTCATATAGCCAATGTCCTCCTGTTTAATAGTTTCAAAGGCTTGATTTGTTTTTTTTAACACAATTTCCGACAATTCTATTTCTTCAGAAAATATATTTTTTTTATTTAACATTTCTACTCTCCTAACAATCGCGATAATACTCTTCCAGTTCTTTTCTTCCTCTTGAAACTCTTGTCTTAATGGTATTCAATGGTAATGACAATATTTCTGCAATTTCTCTCATCTTGAACCCTTGACCATAATACAATTCCATAGGCAATCTATAGCGTTCGTTTATAGAAGCATATGCCTCCTTCAATTCAAGATTATATTCATCCCACTTTGATGGTTCATCATAAGATTTTATATTTTTGTAAGCTGTGTTCTTTCTTATAATGTCATAGCAATGGTTTATAAGTATTCTTGTCATCCATGTTTTAAAGAATTCTGGTTTTTTAAGTGTATATAACTTTTCCCAACAAGTGAGAATTGTATCTTGAAGAGCATCTGCTGCATCTTCTTCATTCATTAGAATTGCAATAGCAGTTCTATACATATCCTTTCTATATAACTGCATTAACTCGGTAAATGCATCTTTATCATGCCTCTGCGCCTTCTTTATCCAAAACTTTGTTTCACTGTTCTTCATTATTTTTCTCCTATGCGCATATGATTATAAAACAAATACAAATATTCTGCATTTTGTTTTACATTCATTAGACGTCAATTATTCTTTTTTGGTTTCAAAAATATTAGAAAAATTCTTTATTATCTTTAGTGAATAAAATAAAAAAAGAATAATAAGAGTAAAAGATAGATATTTTGGGGGTTGCAAAAAAGGTTGGTTTTATGTTAAAATAACGATAATTTATAATGTTGTCAAGTTATCAATTTTAAAAATGGGGGATTTTGATATGGTAAAGTATTCAAAAAAACAAAATATTTCTTTCTATATCTAATTCTTTTATGTAAGACAATGAAAAGAATGAATATTTCTTTTGATTGTCTTTCTTTTTGTAATAAAACAAAGGAGGATTGTTATGCTAAATAAAAAGGATATTCTTGGCTTAAAGGATATGACAAAAGAAGAAATATTAGAAATATTGAAAACAGCAAAAGAATTGAAAACTCGTATTGATGACAGTAGCAAAAGAATTGATGAAATTAAAGGATGTAGCATTGTCAGTTTATTTTATGAAAATAGCACAAGGACAAAAACTTCTTTTTCTCTTGCTGGAAAATATTTAGGCGCAACAGTACAGGATTTAGGTGTAGGAACAAGCAGTGTAAAAAAGGGAGAAAGCTTAATTGATACAGGTAAAACATTAGACCAAATGGGTGTAAAAGTAATGATAATGCGTCATAGTATGACAGGAGCACCACATATTTTAGCAAAAAATGTATCTGCTCATGTTATCAATGCTGGAGATGGTTCTAATGAACATCCTACACAAGCATTATTAGATTTGTTTACAATATTAGAATATAAAAAATATTTCGAAGGTTTAAAAATAGCTATTATTGGTGATATTTCTCATAGTCGTGTAGCTAGAAGTAACGTATTTGGACTATCTAAATTAGGTGTTAATGTAACATTAGCAGGTCCTTCTACATTATTAGGTAGTTCTGGTTTACTTGGCGTTAAAACAACACCTGATATAAAAGAAGCTGTAAAAGATGCTGATATTGTAATGGGATTACGTATACAATTTGAAAGACAAAAAACAACATCTTTCCCTGATTTATCAGAATATCGTGAATTATTTGGAATCAATAAAGAAATATTGAAATATGCGAAAAAAGATGTATTGATTATGCATCCAGGACCAGTAAATAGAGGAATTGAATTAAGTACAGACATTATTGATGGTAAAAACTCTGTCATTAATATACAAGTAAAAAATGGTGTTGCTGTTAGAATGGCAATATTAAAATTATTATATCAAGGAGGAACGATATGAAGATTTTAATTCAAAATGGACAAGTGATAGACCCTGCTTCTCAAACAAATGAAATAATGGATATATTGATAGAAAATAGTATTATTTCTAAAATAGAAAAAAATATTACTGATAAAGCTGATACAATAATCAATGCTGAGGGAAATTGGGTGACTCCAGGATTGATAGATGTTCATGTTCATTTACGTGAACCAGGATATGAATATAAGGAAACAATAGCAACAGGTACAAGAAGTGCAGCAAAAGGAGGATTTACAACAATTTGTTGTATGCCAAATACAAGTCCTGTATGTGATAGTGATATTATGGTAGAATATATTAAATTAAAAGCACAAAGAGAAGGTGTAATACACGTTTTACCTATTGGAGCTATTACAAAAGGACAGAATGGCGAAGAATTATCTAATATTGGGAAAATGGCAAAAGCAGGTGCTTGTGCCATTAGTGAGGATGGTAAAAGTGTGCCTTCTTCTGGATTATTAAAGACAGCTATGAAATATGCAAAAATGTTTGATATTCCTGTACTTTCTCATTGCGAAGATATTGCTTTAGTAGCTGGAGGTTCTATGAATGCTGGAGCAAGTGCGCAATTATTAGGATTAAAGGGTATTTCAAATGATTCAGAAGAAGTCATTGTTGCAAGAGATGTTATATTAGCAAAAAGCACAAATTCTAAATTACACATTTGCCATATGAGTACAAAGGGAAGTATAGAAATAGTAAAACAGGCAAAATTAGCAGGGCAAAATGTGACAGCAGAAGCAACACCACATCATTTTACATTAAGTGACGATTTTATAACAGATTATGATGGAAATACAAAAATGAATCCTCCATTGCGTTCCAAAGAAGATATATTAGCAATTCGTCAAGCTCTGAAAGACAACATTATTGAAGTGATTGCAACAGACCATGCGCCACATAGCGTAGATGAAAAAAATTGCGAATATGAAAAAGCAGCATTTGGTATTGTAGGATTAGAAACAGCATTATCATTAGGTATTACAATACTTGTAGAGGAAGGCTGGTTAACACCCATAGAATTGATTGCTAAAATGACATGGAATCCTGCAAAGATGTTAGGAATTGATGATTATGCTGGTACATTATCAATAGGAAAATCAGCAGATATTACAATTATTAATCCGAATGAAACATACAAAGTAAATCCAAATACATTTGCATCAAAAAGCAAAAATACGCCTTTTGGTGGGTTTGATGTAAAAGGAAAAGTATTGTATACTATTGTAGATGGTAATATCGTTGTAGCAAATGGTGAATTAGTGGAGGAATTGGCATGATAATTGATACACTGATAGATAAAATAAAACAAACTGAAAATCCCACTGTTGTAGGATTAGACCCTCGTCTAGATTATATTCCTGATTTTATCAAACAAAAAGTATATGAAAAATTTGGAAAAACACTTTCTGGTGTTATGGAAGCATTTTGGCAATTTAATAAAGCAATTATTGATGCTACATATGATTTAATACCAGCAGTAAAACCACAAATAGCTATGTATGAACAATATGGAGCAGATGGAATTGCTTGCTATATCAAAACGATTGCTTATGCAAAAGAAATGGGATTGATTGTTATTGGAGATGTGAAAAGAAGTGATATAGCTTCTACCGCAGAAGCATATTCTAATGGACACATTGGTAAGGTAGACGTAGAGGAAAATAGCTTTGAAATTTATAGAGAAGATTTTATTACATTAAATCCTTATCTTGGCTGGGATTCTATTGAACCTTATATTGAAAATTGTAAAAGTTATGAAAAAGGAATATTTGTTTTAGTAAAAACTTCTAATCCGAATAGTGGACAATTACAAGATTTAAATATAGATGGTATAAAATTATATGAAAGGGTGGGACAACTTACAGAAGAATGGGGAACTACTTTAAGAGGAAAATATAATTATTCTTCTGTTGGTGCTGTTGTTGGTGCAACTCATTCAAAACAAGCTCAAGATTTAAGAAAAAAATTACCACATACATTCTTTTTAGTACCCGGGTATGGCGCACAAGGTGGAACAGCAGAAGATTTAGCTGTTTGCTTTGATAAGAATGGCATTGGTGCAATTGTAAATTCCTCTCGAGGCATTATAGCTGCATATAAGAATAAAAAATATGCAAAAGATTTTTCAGAACAAAATTTTGCTCAAGCTTCTCGTCAGGCTGTTATAGATATGCGTGACGATTTAAACCGTGTTCGATAGAGGAGAAATAATAATGAAAAAAATAGAACAAGCAGTAATATTAAAAAATCAATGTTATATTGATAATATTTATGATATGGTGCTTTATGTACCAGAAATTGCAAATGTTGCAAAAGCAGGACAATTTATTAATGTATATACAGGAAAAGCAGAAATGATTTTACCTCGTCCTATTAGTATATCTGAAATTGATAAAAAAGAGGGAACACTTCGATTATTATATCAAGTAATTGGAAAAGGAACAGAACATATTTGTAAAATGCAAAAAGGGAGTAGTATTAAAATTTTAGGTGCTTTAGGAAATGGATTTTTTATAAATAAAAAGCATAGAAATCATATTTTAATCGGTGGAGGTATTGGAGTACCTCCTATGCTAGAATTAGCAAAAACATTACAAGGAAATATACATATTTTTATTGGTGCAAAGTCAAAGCCAATACTTGTAGAGGAATTTCAGAAAATAGGGGCAAATATATCGATAGCAACAGATGATGGCAGTCAGGGTATATGTGGTACTGTACTAGATGCCATAGAAATAGAAGAACCCACAGCAGATATGATATATGCTTGTGGACCTAAGGTAATGTTAAAAGCTGTTTCGGAATGGGCTGAGAAAAAACAAATGCAAATACAAGTATCTATGGAGGAAAAAATGGCTTGTGGTATTGGTGCTTGTGTAGGTTGTACAATTAAAATCAATAAAAAAGGAACACATGACTGGGAAAATTTAAAAGTTTGCAAAGATGGTCCTGTATTTTGGGGAAATGAGGTGGTTTGGAATGACTAGGGAATTATCAGTCAATATTGCTGGTGTTATAGTGCAAAATCCAGTTACAACGGCATCAGGGACATTTGGTTCTGGTAGAGAATACAGTGAATTTGTTGACTTAAATAAATTAGGTGCTGTTACAGTGAAAGGTGTTTCAAATGTACCATGGAAAGGAAATAATACCCCTCGCATTGCAGAAACATATGGTGGTATGTTAAATTCTGTAGGATTACAAAATATGGGAGTTGATAATTTTATAGAAAATGATATTCCATTTTTGCGTCAATATCATACTAAAATCATTGTAAATGTATGCGGACATACCATAGAAGAATATTGTCAAACAGTTGAAAAATTATCAAATGCAGATGTTGATTTATTAGAGTTAAATATTTCTTGTCCTAATGTAACAGAAGGAGGAATCACATTTGGAACTGATATAAAAATGGTACAAAAAGTTGTATCAGAAGTGAAGAGATATGCTAAACAACCTTTAATTGTAAAATTAACTCCCAATGTGACAGATATTACAGAAATCGCTAAAGCTGCTGTATATGGGGGAGCTGATGCATTATCACTCATTAATACATTACAAGGAATGAAAATAGATATTCATAAAAAGAAAGCTGTTTTAGCAAATAAAATAGGAGGTTTTTCCGGTCCTGCTGTGAAACCGGTAGCAGTTCGTATGGTATACCAAGTAGCAAAAGCTGTAAATGTACCCATTATAGGTATGGGAGGTATTTGTAATGGAGAAGATGCTATTGAATTTATTATGGCAGGAGCAACTGCTGTTGCAATAGGCACAGCAAATTTTTCAAACCCAATGGCTACTATTGAAACAATAGAAGGTATTCAACAATATATGGAACAGTATAATATAAAAGATATTAATGAAATTAGGGGAATTATAGATTAAAAGGGGAAGAAAGATATGTTAACAAAAAGCAAAATTGAATTTATTGAATTTATGATGAAATCAGATGTATTACGTTTTGGAAAATTCAAAACAAAAAGTGGTCGTTTGACTCCTTACTTTGTAAATACAGGTAATTATAGAACAGGAAAACAAATTGCTGAATTAGGCAAATTTTATGCTGAATTAGTAAAAGAAACCTGTGGTGATAACTTTGACTGTATGTTTGGACCAGCATATAAAGGAATTCCATTGGTAACAACAACTGCTGTTTTTCTTGCTACACAATATAATATAGATAAACCTTATTTTTTTAATAGAAAAGAAGAAAAAGACCATGGAGAAGGTGGAAATTTGGTTGGCTATCAGCCTCAAAATGGTGATAATATTATTATTATTGAAGATGTTATTACAGCTGGTACAGCTATTAGAGAAACAGTTCCTATTTTAACAAAGTCGGCAGATGTAAATATAGAGCATATGTTTATTTCTGTGAATCGCTGTGAAATAGGTAAAACTCTAGGCAAAACAGCAATTATGGAAGTAAGTGAAGAATTTGGAATAAATGTTCATTCTATTATTTCTGTACAGGATATTTATGATTATTTAAAGAAACAAAAAGGCTATAATGATATATTAGATTTAATGGAAAAATATATGACTAAATATTGTATTTTATCATAAACTTTAATAAAAAATGGAATAATTATAATATAATAACTATTCCATTTTTTATTTATATTTAATATTTACATAATTATATTATAGTAAATATTAAATATAAATAAAATTTTAGTTAGCTATTGACAAATTATATTAGTTAGTATAAACTAATAATAATCAGTTAGTTAAAACTAATACTTATTGCAATATACTTATTTAATAATATTTCACTTTTGAAAGGAGAATTTTATGATGCCTTTAATGCTATCAGAAATTGGTATAAAACAGTCCATTAAAAAAATTGTTGGAAAAGATGATACTAGGAGATTTTTAAAAAGTTTAGGAATTATAGAGGGGAGTGAAGTTACAATAATATCTCAAATGCATGGTAATGTAATTATAAAAATAAAAGAAACAAGTATTGCTATTAGTAAATCAATAGCAAATAGAATTATGATTGAATAGGAAAGGAGACTTTATTTGAAAACATTAAAAGATGCTAAAATAGGCGAAATAGTTATTGTATCAAAAATAAGAGGAGAAGGTGCTTTAAAAAGAAGAATTATGGATATGGGAATTACGAAAGGAACAGAAATTTTTATTAGAAAAGTAGCTCCTTTAGGTGACCCTATCGAAATAAATGTAAGGGGATATGAACTTTCTTTAAGAAAAATAGATGCTGAAATGATAGTAATTATATAACATAAGGAGGGGATAATAAAATGGCAATTAAAATAGCTCTTGTAGGAAATCCAAATTGTGGAAAAACAACTATATTCAATGAATTGACAGGAAGTTCTCAATATGTAGGAAACTGGCCAGGCGTTACAGTAGAAAAAAAGGAAGGATTATTAAAAGGACATAAAGATGTTACTATTATTGATTTACCAGGTATTTATTCTCTTTCTCCATATACATTAGAGGAAGTTATATCAAGAGATTATATTATTAATGAACAGCCAGATATAATATTAAATGTAGTGGATGCTTCTAATATTGAAAGAAATCTTTATTTAACAACACAATTATTAGAAATAGGAATACCAGTTGTAATTGCTATGAATATGATAGATATTGTGAAAAAACATGGTGATATTATCAATATTCAAGAATTAAGTAAACTATTTGGCTGCGAAATTATAGAAACGTATGCATTAAAAGGGCAAGGAATAATGGAAGTAGCAAAAACAGCTTTAGAAACAGCAGCAAAAAATATAAAACCAATTCAAGAAATATTTGAACAAAATATAGAAACAGCATTACAAAATATAATGTCCCTTATACAAGATAGTGTAAGTAAGCAACAACTAAGATGGTTTTCTATAAAATTATTTGAAAGAGACGAAAAAATAGTAAGCAAATTTCAATTTGATAATAATATAACAGAAAAATTAGAAAATATTATTTCTGAATGTGAAAAAAAATTAGATGATGATAGTGAAAGCATTATTACAAATGAAAGGTATCAATATATAAGCCATTGTATATCAAAATTTGTAAAAAAGAAAAATATGAATTCTATAACAACATCTGATAAAATTGACCGTATTGTTACAAATAGATTTTTTGCATTACCATTTTTTATAGCAATAATGTGGTTAATATATTATATTTCTGTTTCTACAATAGGAACCATTGCAACAGATTGGACAAATGATATATTTGTAGGAGAATTTATACAAGGAAATGTATCATCTTTCTTAGATAATATCAATACGACAGAATGGTTGCAAAGTTTTATTGTTGATGGTGTTATTGGCGGTGTTGGAGCAGTAATTGGATTTTTACCACAAATGCTTGTATTATTCTTTTTCCTTTCTATATTAGAAGATTGTGGATATATGGCACGTATTGCATTTATAATGGATAGAATTTTTAGAAAATTTGGCTTGTCAGGAAAATCATTTATTCCTATGCTGATTGGTACAGGTTGTGGAGTCCCTGCTATTATGGCTTCGAGGACAATTGAAAATGAAAATGATAGAAAAGTAACAATCATAACAACAACATTTATTCCTTGTGGAGCAAAACTACCAATTATTGCATTGATTGCAGGTGCATTATTTCCAGAAAGTTCTTGGGTTGGACCATCTGCTTATTTCATTGGAATTGGAGCAATTATTTTTTCAGGCATTTTATTAAAAAAGACAATATTATTTTCCGGTGATATTACACCATTCGTTATGGAATTACCTCCTTATCATATACCAGCAGCGAAAGGTGTATTGATTCATATGTGGGATAGAGGAAAATCATTTGTAAAAAAAGCAGGTACAATTATTTTTATTGCTTGTAGCTTAATCTGGTTTTTACAATCTTTTAACTGGTCTTTGCAAATGGTAGATGCTAGTGAATCTATTTTAGCTTCTATTGGAAATGTAATTGCACCAATTTTTACACCTTTAGGGTGGGGGAATTGGAAGGCAGCAGTGGCTACTATAACAGGATTAGTAGCAAAGGAAAATGTTGTAGGAACATTTGGTGTATTATATGGTATAGGGGAAGTTGCAGAAGATGGTATTGAAGTTTGGACAAATCTTCAAAATGATTTTACGCAAGTATCTGCATATTCATTTTTAGCATTTAATTTATTGTGTGCTCCTTGTTTTGCAGCTATTGGTGCAATTAAAAGAGAAATGGGAAATTGGAAATGGACATTAATTGCAGTAGGATATCAAACTGGTTTAGCATATACTGTATCATTATTGATTAATATTATTGGAAATGTATTATTATATAATATAATTCCAATATCAGCAGTTATAGCAGTGATATTGATTACTTGTGTAATAATATTAGCTTATTGGAGTAATAAAAAAAATATAATATCTGTGAAAATTTAATATAGGTAATAGAAAGGATGTGATATTATTTGTCAAATATTATAATATGTAGTATTATTTTGGGGCTCATTATTATAGCAATAAAAGCGATTATTAAAAATAAAGGAACTTGTCATTGCGGTAGAAATGATTGTCATTGTTGTGATAAGCATTATTCTAATAATAAAAATTAGTTATTTATTATTTCAAAATAATACATATTCTTTATATAAAAAGGATTACAAGTTATATGTAATCCTTTTTGTATAATATTTTATTATCTTAATATTCTAATAACTTAATAAATAGTAAATGTAATAGTATGTTCATTATTTTTTTCATCTGTTTCATTTATTTTTTTTGCTTTTTCTACATTTTTCTCAACAAAGTTCTGTCCAGAATAGTAATTATAAATAGAATCCTTTTTATAAATAGAGGCAATACCTACATGAGTAAAGTTTTCTCTTAACATATTAGTACGATGACCAGAAGAGTTAATCCATAAATCAAATGTATCTACTGCTAATTTAGGTCCTGCTACAATATTTTCTCCCCATGCTATGGTATCTTTTATACCAGTGGCTAATATTCTATCTTTATGTGTTTTGCCATCTAAAGAATTATGAGCAAAATAACCTTTTTCAGCCATATCAATACAATGAATTTCTGAAGATTTAACTAATAAGTTATCCCACTCTAAAATCGGTAAATTATAATTTGTTCTAAAAGTGTTTAAAATATCAAAATTTTCTTTTGCTTGTATATTTAAAAATTCCTGCGAATTGATATTTTCTTCATTTTGATAGGGAGGAAGAACCACTAAAATACCATATATTTTCTGATTATTATTAGAATCTTTATAAACAGTAATTTGACTGTCTATATTAACATCATCATAAATCATATCATATTGTATTTTTTCATTTAAAATAAAACCTTTAGCATTTGTATAATATCCAACTACTGTATCGTCATTTACGGCTACCATTATAAATTGACTATAATCATGGTTATAAATATGCCAGTCTAAATTATATATACTTTTTTCAATACGACTTGGCTCACCAAAATCTTTCTTTAACTCAGAAACTGATTCACCTGTATAAACTTTTTTACTGCCTAATGATAATTCTATTTTTTCTAAATCATTATTTTTCTGTTTTTTATTAGTTGTAATAAATATTGTTCTAGAATAATCATCCCACAAAATTTCTGTTCCTGTACTTTCAGCAATGAAACGAATTGGTACAAATGTCTTATTGTTTATAATTGTTGGTGAAGTATTTAATATAATGGTATCATTGTTTTCAGATTTAACAATATCATTATCAATTTCTAGAGTGTATTTATTATCTTTTCCATATATATCAATGGTTTTTGTATTTTCATTCCAATTTATAGGTATATTTAATGCTGCACTAATATCTCGTAAAGGAACTAATGTATTGCCATTTATTATTTTAGGAGAATCATTTAATTTCAAATAAGTACCATCTATCTGTATAGAAATATCATTTAGATTATCATTAGCATAGGTAGAAATCGTTCCAAATGAGAAAAGTATAACAAATATACATAAAAAACGCTTTAATTTCCAATTCACTGAAAAAGCCTCCTTATTAAATATTTAAAAATAATGTAATTAGAGTTTTTTATAGTTAAGATTTTATTAGAATAATCAATTACTTCTTAGATGATGGTTTTACATAGATTATGTAATTATAAATTTGTTTTACATAAATATACTATACACTATATTCCTTCTATTTGTCTAGTGATTTTTATTGGAAAGGTTAATGAATTAATATCAAGAATATTTACTTTTATTTAGAAAAATAGTAAAATTATAGAAATATTTTAAAATAATTAAGAAAGAAAACAATTTATTAAAATGAGAAAGGAATAAAAAAATGAACAAACAACAAGAAAATCGTTTAGAAAAACAAATTGAATTTATATTAGAAATTGATAAAATTAAGAGTATTATTAGACAAACATATTTAGCTGATGGTACAAGAAAAGAAAATGATGCAGAACATTCTTGGCATTTAGCGATTATGGCAATCATTTTAGGAGAATATTTTGATAAAAATATTAATTTGTTAAAAGTTATTAAAATGGTATTAATGCATGATTTAGTAGAAATTGATGCTGGTGATACATTTTGCTATGATAAAAAAGCGAATGAAGATAAATATAGCAGAGAACAAAAAGCTGCCGAACGTATTTATCATATATTACCTAATAATCAAGCACAAGAATATAAATCTTTATGGTATGAATTTGAAGAAGGAAAATCTAAAGAAGCCATCTTTGCAAATATTTTAGATAGACTTCAACCAATTATGTTGAATTTTGAAACAGAGGGAAAATTATGGATTGAAAATAACATTACAAAAAATCAAGTATTAAAAAGAAATGAGAAAATGTTATCTGGACCTAAAGAAATTGCAAATTATTTTGTAACACTTTTAAATTTAGCTGTAAAATTAGGATATTTAAAAGAAGACTAATAAAAAATAAAATAAATTTAAATTGATAGGGGAATAGTATAATATATTTTTACCAATATATATTTATTCGTAAAATACAACTTTTACGAATAAATATATATTTTTTTATTTTTACAATTAAAAACACATACATAATAAAGACATTATGTATGTGTTAATTTTTTATTTATAGTCTTTTTTTCCAATATCAGTTCTAAAATGCTTTTGATTAAAATTAACAATTTCCACACCTTCATAAGCTGTTTTAATTGCTTCATCTATATTATCTCCAATGCCAGTAATACCAAGTACACGACCACCAGAAGTTACAATTTTTCCTCCTTTTTTATCTGTACCAGCATGAAATACAATCATATTTTTCTTTTCAGAAATCTTTTGTAAACCTGTAATTTCATAACCCTTTGTATAGGACACAGGATATCCTCCACTGGCTAATATAACACAAACAGCAGCATTATTGTACCATTCAATATTCATATTATCTAATGTACCATTTGTACAAGCTAACATAATATCTAATAAATCTGTTTTTAATCTTGGTAATATAACTTGTGTTTCGGGGTCACCAAAGCGTGCATTATATTCAATTACTTTCATTCCATTTTTAGTATACATTAATCCAAAATAAATAATACCTACAAATGGTCTATTTTCTTTTAACATAGCATCAACAGTTGGTTGAAAAATTGTTTTCATACATTCTTTTGCCATTTCATTGGTATAAAATTTACTTGGTGAAAATGTCCCCATACCACCAGTATTCAAGCCCTTATCATTATCAAAAGCTCTTTTATGATCTTGAGCACTTACCATAGGAATAATTGTTTTTCCATCACAAAATGATAATATCGAAACTTCTGGTCCTTCTAAAAATTCTTCAATTATAACAGTATTTCCAGCAGCACCAAATTTATGCTCTTGCATTATTTCTTTTAGACCTTGTTGCGCTTCTTCTAATGTCTTACAAATTAAAACACCCTTTCCTAATGCTAGTCCATCTGCTTTTAATACAATAGGCATATCTTGTTTTTCTAAGTATATTTTTGCAGCTTCATAATTATCAAATGTTTCATATGCACCAGTTGGGATATTATATTTTTTCATTAAATTCTTTGCAAAGGCTTTACTGCTTTCCAATATAGCAGCATTTTTTCTAGGACCAAATACTTTTAAATTTGCATTTTCAAAGGCATCTACAATACCTCCTGCTAAAGGATCATCCATTCCTATAATTGTATAATCAATATCATTTTCTTTTACAAAAGAAATTAACTTATCAAATTCCATTGCACTAATAGGAACACATTCTGCTAATTCAGAAATACCTGCATTTCCAGGTGCACAATAAATCTTATCTACAATAGAACTTTGCTTCAATTTCCATATAATTGCATGTTCCCTACCACCACCGCCTACAACCAAAATTTTCATTATCTATTTTCCTCCTAAATTTAAAGTATTTTAACATGATTTCCAATTACTTTCAAACGGTTATGTGCAAATAACTGTATAGTTCTAGGTAATATCTTCCACTCTGCTTCTTCCATAACTCGTTTTTGTAATAATTCAGGTGTATCTTCATCTAAAATAAAAACAGGCTTTTGCATAATAATAGGACCTGCATCTGTTTCCTCTGTTACAAAATGTACCGTTGCACCAGTAACTTTTACTCCTTTTTTTAAAGCAGCTTCATGAACTTTTAAACCATAATAACCATTTCCACAAAAAGAAGGTATCAAAGAAGGATGGATATTAATAATTCTATTTTCAAATTCTTTAATAAATAAAGAACCTATTACAACCATAAAACCAGCCATAACTATCAATCCTACATTTTTATTTTTCATATGATCAATAAGTGCTTGTTGATATAATATATCTGTATCATAATCTTTTTTTCTAATACAAACAGCATCAATATTATGTCTTTTTGCTCGTTCTAAAGCATAAGCGTTTGGATTAGAACTTACAAGAGTTACAATTTCTGTATCTACTAAATTTCCTGTTTCAATAGCATCCACAATAGCTTGAAAATTTGTTCCTCCACCAGAAACTAAAATACCTATTTTAAGCATATTTCTACCTCTTTTTCGCTAGATATTATTTTACCTATGATATATCCTTCTTCTCCCATTTCATGGAGTATATTTAATGTTGCTTCAGCATTTTCTTTAGCAACAACACAAATCATACCAATTCCCATATTAAATGTATTATACATACTCATTCTATTAATATCACCCGTTTTTTGCATTAAATCAAATATAGGCAATACAGGCCATGTTCCCTCTTCTATGTATGCGCAAAGATTTCTATCTTTTGGAATGCATCTTGGAATATTTTCTATAAATCCACCACCAGTAATATTACTAATTCCTTTAACTTCTATTTTTTCAATTAAATTAAGAATTTCTTTTACATAAATTTTTGTGGGTTTTAAAAGTGTTTCTCCTAATGTTTCATTTAAAGAAGTTACAAATTCTTTACAACTAGTTTCAGAAGGACGGAAAATCTTTCTAACAAGAGAATATCCATTACTATGAATACCACTAGAAGGTAATCCAATAATAACATCTCCCTCAACAATATTTTTTCCATCAATAATATTTTCTCTGTCTACTACACCTACTGCAAATCCAGCCATATCATATTCATTTTGTGTATAAAATCCAGGCATTTCTGCTGTTTCACCACCAATTAAGGCACAACCAGCTTGACGACATCCTTCTGCTATACCACTCACAATTTCAGCAATTCGTTCAGGTACATTTTTTCCACAAGCAATATAATCTAAAAAAAATAAGGGTTGTGCTCCATTACAAATGATATCATTAACACACATGGCAACACAGTCAATACCAACAGTAGTATGCTTATCTTGTATAAAAGCTAATTTTAATTTTGTTCCTACACCATCTGTTCCAGAAATAAGTATAGGTTCCTTCATCTGTAAATTTGCAAGAGAAAACATCCCTCCAAACCCACCAATATCCCCCAATACTTCTTTACGGAATGTGCTTTTTACATGTTCCCTCATTAACTTTACAGATTTATATCCAGCTTCTACATCTACACCTGCATCTTTATAATCAAGCCCCATTTTTTTTCCTCCTTATCATAATAATGTTTTAAAAAAGTAAAACAGATTCCGTTTTTGAAACCTGTTTTACAAAATGAAACCATATCCCTACTTTTATTTATATCATAATTTACACAAAAAAGCAATAAAAACAATATTTTCTACAAAATCAATTATATATATGGTAATATTTCTGAAAAAAGTTCTTTATTTTTACATATTACTTCATTATTTCCAATTGTACAAATATTTTGTTGATTCATTATTTTTTCCAATAATAAAATATATTTTCGCATATCATCTATTGTGGTCGTTAAAATTTCATTTCGTTCTTTCTGTTGTACTTCTGGTGTGATACCAGTTAAATATCTAGCTACAACTAAGTCTGACTTTTCTTCATTTCCTAATGGCTTATCTATTGCATTGATAGCACCCAATATATATTTTCTCAAATCTACATTTGTATTACAAAATTTTTCCAAAAATACAGCCATTTTTTCATAAGTATTGTACGTTTTTTGTATATTAGGATCTCTATAAGAATAAAAATAAGCATTTCCATTTTTCAAGAAACGACAATAACATCCATAAGCCCCTCCTTGCACACGAACACTATTCCATAAATATTCTAAATCTAGTATTGTTTTTAATACAGCCAATTTGCCAGAGTAACTATACCCATAATCTTCTAAATTACCAGATTGAATATTATATTGCACCTTAAAAGAACTTATTAATCCTTCTTGCTTATTCTGCAATAAAAATTGATAATTTTGCTTTTTTAATGTTGGTTTATCTAAAAGCATATCATATAATTGTTTTATTTCTCGTTTATAATAATGTAAGCTAGATTCTTCACAAGTAACAGCAATAATGATATTTTGTTTTGTAAATATATAGGAATATACTTCTTTCAATTTTGAAATTAACATATCTATATTTCTTTCTGCTTCTTGTTCAGCTTTAATTAAAAAATGATAAAATGTTATCCCTGATACTTCTTCTTTCATTCTAGCACCCATAGCAATATGTCCCATACTTCTAGAAATACCTACCAAATGGGGAGCATTTTGTAAATAATTTTCTGAATATACTTTTGCAGATTTAATTAACTTTATTAAATTTTCTTTTTGATTAAAATTTGTTTCAAATAGTATAGTTTTTATAATATTAAAAGCTTTTTTTATATTTTTTTTCAAAAATTTTCCATTAATTGTTATAAATGAATTATAGTTTTGCTTTGAAGTAGAATAAATATCATTACTTAAATTAATGCCTCCAGTATAAAAATTAATCTCTAATGATAATTGTTCAAAATTATACTGCATCGTATCTAATTTCCCTATTATATGCACTAAAAGACTAGCATAATGTAATAAATTTTCTGGTACACAAGAAGTATTAAATAGCAATTGAGAATATATAATTCCATTTGTATCCAAAGGTGTAAAAATCATTTGATATTCCTCTTGAACTTTCTGAGTAGGAAGAATTTCAGCATTTTTATTGATTTCATTTATTTGTAAAAACGGTATCTGATTTATAACCTCTTTACTATCTGGTGTAGATTGATATTCTTCCAATAACCTATTTTCAAGAACTAATTGCTCAATTTGACTTTCAGATAAACTATTTTTTATTCTTTTCATTTCCTTCAAAAACTTCTGTTCAATGTAATCTTGCTTTCCATTTTCAGGAGAAACAATTACTATGCTTTTATTATTATTTTGTAATATTAACGTTTCAATTAAATTTTCAAAATACTTTGTTGTCAAAGCTAAAGTTTTTACTTCTTGAAAATGGTTCCAATGACATAGTGGTTCTATAGGACTCTTACCATGTAACCAACTTTTCATCAATTTCATACCATAAGTGAGTCCCTTAGGTCTGCTTCCAAAATACTCCTCTTTTAAATAAAACTCCCATCTATTTAATGTTGATTTAATCAATTCTTTATCAATACCATTTTTTACAATATTACTTAATGTTTTTTCTACAATATTCTGAAAAGCTGAAACATTTTCTTTTTCGGATTTCTTTGCTATAATGCTAAATACCATATCATAACTAGATGAATCAAACCAGCATTCTGTCTCATCCGCAATACCAGCATCTATCAGTGCTTTTTTTAACGGAGAAGCATTTGTTTCTAATAAAATATAGCTTAATATATCCCATGCAAGTATCAATGTAGGATTAGTTGACTTTCCAATACGTACATTGTAAGAAAGAAATGTATTTCTAATACTATCTTTTTTTGTATTAACAGAAAATGTATCTTCTAAAAAAACCATATTAGAAAAATTATCTTCTAAATGAATTTGCAAGTCAAAATCTTTTTTTTGAAACTTACTCAAATATTCCTCATCTATCCATTTTAATTGTTTCTCAATTTCCATATTACCATATAAATAAATGTAGCTATTTGATGGATGATAATATTTTCTATGAAAATTTAAAAAACTTTCATATGTCAAATTAGGTATATCATCTGGATTACCTCCAGATTCAAATCCATATGTTGTTTTAGGAAAAAGACTCCTTGATATTGCATTATTTAATATACTTTCAGGGTCAGATAATGCCCCTTTCATTTCATTATACACAATTCCTTTTATTGTTAAAGGTGCTTCTTTACTTTCTAAGACATAGTGCCAACCTTCCTGCATAAATATCTCTTTATTTTCATAAATACGAGGATAAAAAACAGAATCTAAATAAACATCCATCATGTTCATAAAGTCTTTTTGATTTCTACTAGCAATGGGATACATAGTTTTATCAGCATAGGTTAATGCATTCAAATAAGTATTAAGAGAACCTTTTGCCAATTCATTAAAAGGGTCTTTTGCTTGATATTTTCTAGATCCACATAATACAGAATGTTCTAGTATATGAGGTACCCCACAATTATCTTCTGGAGGTGTTTTAAAGGCAATAAAAAAAACTTTATTATCATCTTTATTATTTACATAGAATAATCTTGCTCCACTTTGGATATGCTCAAATAAATAACCCTTAGAATGAATATCATCTATATTTGAATATTCTTTTAAATAAAAACCATAATATTGTTGTCCAATTTGAAAATCAATCATAAAATTCTCCTTTCGCAATTACATAAATGGTTTGAAAAGTTATTTTCAACAAACCATTTTAATCAGTTTAACATATTTTTATAAAAATTGAAAATCATTTTATAAAAAAAAGGTTGACAAGTATAAAGATGTAATTTATAATTATTATTAGTTAACAATAGTTAAATTTAACTTGACTATTGCTAAAAATATTAAATTATTATTTCTAATTCTAATGTTATTTAATAAGGAGGATTTTAATTATGAAAAAATTTGTTTGTTCCGTATGTGGTTATGTACATGAAGGTGATTCAGCTCCTGAACAATGTCCAATTTGTAAAGCAAGTTCCGATAAATTTACAGAACAAGTTGGTGAAATGACATGGGCTGCTGAACATGTAATCGGTGTTGCAAAAGGCTCTAGTGAAGATATCATGGCTGATTTAAGAGCAAATTTTGAAGGCGAATGCACAGAAGTTGGTATGTATCTTGCTATGGCTCGTGTTGCTCATAGAGAAGGTTATCCAGAAGTTGGCTTATATTATGAAAAAGCTGCTTGGGAAGAAGCAGAACATGCTTGCAAATTTGCTGAATTATTAGGTGAAGTAGTAACAGACTCCACAAAGAAAAATCTTGAACTTCGTATTGCCGCTGAAAACGGTGCAACAGCAGGTAAAACTGATCTTGCTAAACGTGCAAAAGCTGCTAATTTAGATGCAATTCATGATACAGTACACGAAATGGCTAGAGATGAAGCTAGACATGGTAAAGCATTCCAAGGTCTTTACAACAGATATTTTAAATAAAAATAATATATTAAAAAGCTAGTGTTCTATTCCACTAGCTTTTTAATATTATTCAAAAACATTTTTTAATATCCTTGTACAGGATATTCTAAATTTTCTTTTTTTATTTGATATAATACTTCTTCTAAAAATTTACAACACTCTATTTTAGTAATATCCAAATTATGATCTAAATAATTACCACACATATAAGATTTTGCTGCTGGAATTTCTCCTACAAAATTAGCCATATATTCAAAAGATTCCGTAATAATTTTAATAACATCTTGTGGTTCTAAATTTCCTTTAAAAATAAGATACATACCTGTGCGACATCCCATAGGTCCTACATAAATTGTTTTATCACTCCATTCTTGATGTCCTCTAAAAAATGTTGCCATTAAATGTTCAATCGTATGCATTACAGATGTATCCATTACCATTTCTTTATTTGGTTCTTTCATTCTCACATCAAATGTTGTTAAAGTACCATTTTCAACAGTATCTTTTCTAGAAACATAAATACCTCTTAACAATTTATCATGATTAATTCCAAAACTTGTAACATCCATATATATTCTCTCCTTTGTTATCAATATAGTATATTTTATACTTTATTATAATAAAATACAATATTAATTTGATAAAATATACTAATATTTTATTATATATTGCATAATATTTCTATTTCTTTTATACTAATAAGAAAATAAAAAATATAGAAGGAAGGAATTAACATGAATATTACAAGAGAAGAAGCATGGAACTTATTAAATGAATTCAACAAAGAACCTTTTCATATTTACCATGGTGAAGTTGTAGAAGGAATTATGAAATATTTTGCAAGAGAATTAGGATATGGTGACGAAGAAGAATTTTGGGGTATTGTAGGTCTATTGCATGATTTAGACTATGAATTATATCCAGAACAACACTGCATAAAAGAACAGGAAATTATGAGAGAAAGAGGTATTGATGAAAAAATAATTCATGCTGTGGCAAGCCATGGATATGGATTAGTTGTTGATGTAAAGCCAGAACACGAAATGGAAAAGGTACTTTTTGCAGTAGATGAATTATCTGGATTACTAGGTGCAGCAGCTAAAATGCGTCCATCTAAAAGCGTACAAGATATGGAGTTAAAATCTGCAAAGAAAAAATTTAAAGATAAAACATTTGCAGCAGGATGTTCTAGAGAAATTATTAAAAAAGGAGCTGAAATGCTGGGATGGGAATTAGATGATTTAATTAATAAAACAATTATTGCTATGAGAGAAGATCCTAGAAATTGAAACATATAATAAAACCTCCTAAATAGGAGGTTTTATTATATGTTTTTTAAATATGAAAAAATTCTTTTGTATTATTTGTTAAAATCTCTGCTAATTCATCTTCTTCTTTATTCAGGCACTTAGAAATTACTTTCAATATATGACGTAAATATATAGGTTCATTCCTTTTATTTTGAACAGGTAATTTCAAATCTCGTGGAATTAAAAATGGTGCATCTGTTTCAATCATCAACTTATTAAGAGGTATCATTTTAATCAATGTTTTTAAATGCTGCCCTCTTCTTTCATCACAAATCCATCCTGTAATACCAATAAAACATCCCATTCTTAAATAATTTTGTAATTCCGTTCCATTTCCTGTAAAGCAATGTACCACTGAATGATTACAAATTTCTTTATGGTTCATCATTATTTTTTTAAAATCAGAAAATGCTGCTCTTTCATGCAAAAATAAAGGCATATTTAATTCTTCTGCTAATATAATTTGTTCCTCAAACCATTTTTTCTGAATATTTTGTGGTGAAAAATTTCTATCATAATCAAGTCCACACTCTCCAATAGCACAAACTTGCCTTTTCTTAGCCAATTTTTGTAATTCAAATATTGTATCTTCATTACAAGTTTTTGCATCATGAGGATGTATTCCTGCTGTACAATATAATTTTCCGATATGTTTTTCTGCAAAGTTTGCCGCTTTTTTGCTATCATTTAAATGTACTCCAGTAATAATTAAAGGGGTAACATTCTCTTTCTCTGCTCTTTTGACAACATCTTCTCTATCTAAGTCAAATTGTTTGTGCATTAGATTTAAACCAATATCAATAATTTGTTTCTTCATAAAATATATCTACCTCTTTAATATAATCTAAATCTTTTTATTCATCATTTAATATAAAAGAAATAAGAAGTTCTTCCTGACTGACCTTTTCCCCTTCTTTAATATATATTTTGTCTACAACGCCATTTACTTTTGATAATACAGATGTTTCCATCTTCATTGCTTCTACAGTCATCAGCACCATATTTTTTGTTACTTTATCTCCTTCTTTAACTAATATCTTACCAACGGTACCTGGTATTGTAGAACCTAAATGACAAGGATTGTTCTTATCTGCTTTTAATATCCTATTTGTATTAACTTCCAAATTTTTATCTTGAATTTTTACTTCTCTCATAACACCATTAATTTCAAAAGTTAATGAACGCATTCCTTCTTCATTTGCCTCAGAAGCATCAATATATTTAATTAATAAGTCCTTTCCCTCTCCAATATTAATACTAGTTTCTTCCCCTTTTGCCAAACCATAGAAAAATATATGACTTTCTAATTGAGAAACATCGTTATAATATTCTTGATAATCACAATAATCATCATATACCTTAGGATATAAAGCATAACTAATAATGTTTTTATCACTAATATGTTTCATAGCATAAGATTGTGTCAAATGATTTTTAATTACTTCAAAATCTTTATCAGGTAATAATTTTCCTGGACGTTCTGAAATAGATTCTTTTCCTTTTAATACAATTTTTTGTAATTCTTTTGGAAATCCTCCATCAGGTTGACCAATGTTTCCAGAAAAATATCCTACAATAGAATCTGGATAAGATAAATCTTTGCCTTCTATTAATATATTATCTTTATTTAATCCATTTTTAGACATAAATATTGCCATATCGCCAACAACCTTTGATGAAGGAGTTACCTTTACAATATTCCCAAGCAAATCATTTGCTTGTTTATAAAGTTGTTTAATTTCTTCAAAATTATCCGCAGAACCCATTGCCTTAACTTGTGCTAGTAAATTAGAATATTGTCCACCAGGAATCTCATACTTATAAATTTCTGTATTTGGTGTATTCATTTCACTTTCAAAGCCTTTATATACTTGTCTTACACCTGCATAATATCTACTTAATTCATTTAATTCATCAATATCCAACTTTGTATCTCTTTCAGTTCCTTTTAATGCTTCTACAACAGCATTCATAGAAGGTTGACTAGTTAAAGAACTCATAGATTGTATTGCAAGGTCAACAATATTAACTCCCGCTTCTGCTGCCATTAATACTGTACTAACTCCATTTCCAGTCGTATCATGAGTATGCAAATGTAAAGGAATATTTAATTCGGATTTTAAAGCAGAAAATAGTTTCTTTGCTGCATATGGTTTTAATAATCCTGCCATATCTTTAATAGCGAAAATATGACACCCCATATTTTGCAATTCTTTTGCTTTTTTTAGATAATACTCAATTGTATATTTCTTTTCTTTTGGGTCTAATATATCACCCGTATAGCAAATAGCACCCTCTACAATTTTTCCTGTTTTTAACGCTTCTTCAATAGGCATTTTCATGTTTTCAATCCAATTTAAACTATCAAAAATTCTAAAAACATCAATACCTGTTTCAGCAGAAACACGAATAAATTGTTGTACAACATTATCAGGATAATTAGCATATCCAACAGCGTTAGAAGCCCTTAAAAGCATTTGTATCAATGTATTTGGCATATGTTTGCGTAATGATTTTAATCGAACCCAAGGAGATTCTTTTAAAAAACGATATGCTACATCAAATGTTGCACCTCCCCATGCTTCCACAGAAAAGGCATTTGCCATTGCTTTATTTGTAGCTGGTGCTGCCTTTACAAGGTCTGTTGTTCTAAAACGAGTTGCTACTAAAGATTGATGTGCATCTCTCATAGTAGTATCTGTTATAAATAATCTTTTTTCATTCATTAATTGTTGTGTATACTCTTTTGCACCTAATTTTAAAAATTCATCTCTTGCACCAATTACATTTTCTTTCATTCCAAATGTAGGAATTGGGATATTATCAAATTCTGGTTTTTTTCCATGTGTTTCATTGACAATTTGATTTCCTATAAATTCTGCTATTTTAGTTGCCCTATCCTGTCCCAGTATTATTTTAAATAATTCGGGTGTTTGCTCAATAAATGTTGTAGTACATTTTCCTTCAATAAATGTTTTGCTTTGTAATACATTTATCAAAAAAGGAATATTTGTTTTAATTCCTCTAATTCTTGTTTCTTTTAATGCTCTAACTGCTTTCTTGGTAGCTTTTTGAAAATCTCTATCATAAGCAATAACTTTTACTAATAAGCTATCATAATAAGGTGTAATTTCACCACCTGTATAAGCTGTTCCACCATCTAATCGAATACCATTGCCCGCTGCCGAACGATAAACAGAAATTTTTCCAGTATCAGGTAAAAAGTTATTAGAAGGGTCTTCTGTTGTAATTCTCATCTGTATAGCATGACCATTACAATGTATTGATTCTTGAGAAGGAATATTGATTTCTGGGGAATTAAGAGGGTATCCTTCTTCAATTAATATCTGAGCTTGTACAATATCAATACCTGTTATTTCTTCTGTAACAGTATGTTCTACCTGAATACGAGGATTCATTTCAATAAAATAATAATTTTCATCAGCATCTACTAAAAATTCCAATGTACCTGCATTTTTATATCCTACATATCTAGCAATTTTAACAGCATCTGCAAATATTTTTTCTCTTGTTTTCATACTAATTGTAGAAGCAGGAGCATATTCTACTACTTTTTGATGCCTTCTTTGTACAGAACAATCTCTATCAAAAAGGTGCACTATATTTCCATATTTGTCACCTAATATCTGTACTTCAATGTGTTTTGGATTTCTCAAATACTTCTCAATAAATATTTTATCATCGCCAAATGCTTTTTTTGCTTCATTTCGTGCTTCTTCAAATTCTTTTGGCATTTCTACAGCACTATTAACAATACGCATACCACGTCCGCCACCACCATTAGATGCTTTTAACATAATGGGATAACCAACTTTTTCTGCAATATTCATCACTTCTTCTTCTGATTTTACTGCATGGTCAACTCCTGGTATAATAGGTACTTCACATTTAATTGCAATCTGTTTAGAAGATATTTTATCTCCCATAGCATACATTACTTCCTTATTTGGACCGATAAAAGTAATACCTGCTTTCTCACAAGCTTCTACAAATTCTGGATTTTCAGATAAAAAACCATATCCTGGGTGTATAGCATCTGCACCTTTTGCCTTTGCAATACGAATAATTTCTTTTATGTCTAAATAAGCATCAATAGGTCCTTTTTCTTTATTTAACATATAAGCTTCATCTGTTTTAGTTCTAAATAAAGAATATTTATCCTCTTTTGAAAATATCCCTACTGTTTGAATTCCAAGTTCATTTAATGCTCTGTAAATACGGATTGCAATTTCTCCTCTATTCGCTACAAGTACCTTTTTAAATTTCTTAATTTTTACTTCTTGCACAGATATATCCTCCTTTATTTTATTGATTATATATTATAATATAAATTTAACTATTCGTAAACTATCACCACTAAATAAAAATTTACTTTTTTCCAATACAATAAGTAATAACTTGTATTAAAGTTTTACACTCTATAACTTCTATATTTTGTAATGCTATTTTTCTCATAGAATTTTGAGGTATAAATACCTTTACAAATCCCATTCTATCTAGCTCCTTTACACGAGATTCCATGGAAGGCACCTTTTTTAACTCTCCTGTTAAACCAACATCAGCAATAAATGCATAATCCCATGGAATTGCTTTATTATATACAGAAGAAGCAATGCACATAATAACAGCTAAATTGACTGCTTGTTCTTTTAATTTAATACCACCTGTTGTTTTAATAACAACATTTTTATCATACAATGATATTTTCCCTTTTTGTTCTAATATAGAAATCAATGTATTCATTTGGTCTTTTTTCATAGCCTCACAAATACGAGAAGGATATGGTGTAAAAGAATTTGAAACAAGACTTTCTATTTCTGAAATAACGGGACGAGAACCTTCTCTAATTACGGTAATCGTACTACCAGAAACCACTTCATTTTTTTCTCTTTTTGTAATAAAATACTCTGAAGGATTATCAATAGAAATTAAACCCTTTTCTGTCATAGTAAAAAAACCCATTTCTCCTGTACTACCAAATCTATTTTTTGTAGCGGTAATACTTCTTAACTCCTCTTCATGATTTCCTTCCATAAATAATACTGTATCTACCAGGTGTTCTAATGAACGCAATCCTGCCATTTCATCATTTTTATTCATCTGACCAATCAATATAATTGCTCTTTGTCTTTCCTTATTTTTGGCACACTGAACTAATACATTAGCACACTCCATTGTTTGTGTTGGATTTCCAGCTCTTGCAGGTAAAAATTCATCTAATGTAAATGTTTGTATACTATCTACAATAATTAAATCTGCATCTATTTCGGTAATAGCTGCTAATACATTATTTAAACTAGCATCTGCAATAATCCAAATATTTTCATTAATTTGTTCTAATATACGATCTGCTCTATTTTTAATTTGACTATCACTTTCTTCTCCAGTAGCATAAAGTACCTTTTTACCTTGCTTAGCTATTTCTGCTGCAATAGCCAATGTTAATGTAGATTTACCTCCTCCTGGAGGTGAAGTTACTATTGTTACAGAATCCTTTACAATTCCCCCTCCCATAACTCTATCAAACTCATTAATGCCTGTTAAAATTCTTTGATTTTTTCCAACTTCAATATTCGCTAATTTTAATGCCTTAGCAGATGTCTTTTTAATCTCATTTACACTACTTATTACATTTCTCTTATTAGACGAAACAATTACTTCCTCAAAACTATTCCATGCACCACACTCTGAACATCGCCCCATCCATTTCAATGCTTCATAACCACATTCTGTACATCTATAAATTGTTTTAGCTTTCAAATTTTTTTCACCTATCCTTATAATAAAAAATGGACTGTTTTTTGTTTTTACAGTCCATTTTCACAAGCATCAAATATCAACCTATTTTTTTAATTTCTACTGTTTTCGTTACATTTTGTTGCATCTCAATACTAAAATTTACTTTTCCAGCCATATTTGTTTTTATTTTACCTACATTTACGTTATCTATCAAAATTTTATATTCTGTTTCAGGTTCTAATTCTAATGTTAATTGTAAATCTTCTCCACTTTCTACGATAAAGTCTGTTCCTTTTTCTGTCATATTAAAATTATGTATTGTTGCACCAGGAACAGTCTCCAATATCATTTTTCCATTTTTTTCTAGTTTTGTAATTTCTCGAAATGTTTTTACTTTATACAAATCACCTTTTACTTCAAAATCCAATACCTTTTTTTTTGAATCCAAAAGATAATTTCCAAAACTAATTGTCCCATTGTTCCCCAGTCTAATTAATTCCTCTATTACACTCATTTTCTTTGCCTCCTGAGTTAGTCTATTTTTTTAAAAGAAATGTAACTGTTTGTCCTTTATAAATATATTATATCACAAAAATAATACTTGGTATACTGAAATTTTTAATTTGTAGTGAAAACATTATGATTTCATAAATAAAAATGAACTAGAGAAATATTTTATTAAAATAAATATTTCCCTAGTATATTACTTAATTATTTTTTTCTACTTTTTGTAATACAAAATCTTCATTTTCTACATCTATCTGTACCATATCCCCCTCTTTAAATTTCCCCTCTAAATATTGTTCTGCAAAAAAATTCTCAATTTTTGATTGTATTGCTCTGCGTAATGGTCTTGCACCATAAGATTGGTCATAGCCTTCTAAAGCAATAAGAGAAATAGCCTCTTCTGAAAAAGTCAAATCAATTTTCATATTCTCCTTTGCTCTGGCTACAACAGTTTTACTCATAAGAGTCACAATCTGCTTCATATTTTCTTGATTTAAAGTATGAAATACAATAATATCATCAATGCGATTTAAAAATTCGGGTTTAAAAATTTGTTTTACTTCTTCCATAACACTTTTTTTCATTATTTCATAATTTTGTTCCTCGGTATCTACTGTTATAAACCCAAGTTTTTTAGGAGCAATAATATTTTTAGCACCCGCATTAGATGTCATAATAATAACAGTGTTTTTAAAATCTATTTTCCTTCCATGTCCATCTGTAATATGTCCATCATCTAACACTTGCAATAATATATTAAATACATCTGATGATGCTTTCTCTATTTCATCAAATAATATAACAGAATATGGATTTTGACGTACCTTTTCACTTAATTGACCACCTTCTTCATATCCTACATATCCTGGAGGAGATCCTATCATTCTGGAAACACTATGTTTTTCCATATATTCAGACATATCAATACGTATCATAGCTGTTTCATCACCAAATAAAACTTCCGCTAACGCCTTCGATAATTCTGTTTTTCCCACTCCTGTCGGTCCTAAAAATAAAAATGAGCCAATAGGACGATTAGGGTCTTTTAAACCTACACGTCCACGACGTACTGCCTTAGCAATAGAAGAAACTGCTTCCTCTTGTCCAATTACCCTTTTGTGTAGTTCTTCTTCCATATGAAGTAATTTCTGACTTTCCTCTTCTTCTAAACTTTTTACAGGAATACCTGTCCACTTTGAAATAACATCTGCTATATCTTCTCTTGTTATTGTTTGTTCATTTTGCTTATTATTTTGTTCCCATGTTTTTTTTGCTTCGTCTAATTGTTTTTTTATTTCTGTTTGTTGCTTTTTTATTTCACTTGCCTTTTCAAATTCTTCTGTTTTAATGGCTTCTTCTTTTTCTTTTTCAGCCTCTTCCAATTTCTCTTCCAATTCCTTTATATTTAAAGGCATTGTTACAGATTTTAGGCGTAAGCTAGAAGCTGCCTCATCAATTAAATCAATCGCTTTATCTGGTAAAAACCTATCAGGCAAATAACGAATAGACATTTTTACAGAAGATTCAATTGCATCATCTGTAATGGTAACATTATGATGTACTTCATAACGGTCTTTTAATCCTTTTAACATACTAATTGCTTTTTCTTCTTCGGGTTCTTCTACTTTTACAGGTTGAAATCTTCTTTCAAAAGCTGCATCCTTTTCAATATATTTTCTATATTCTTCTAATGTAGTTGCACCAATTAGTTGTATTTCTCCTCTTGCAAGTAAAGGCTTTAATATATTAGATGCATCAATAGCACCTTCTGCTGCACCTGCACCAATGATAGTATGAATTTCATCAATAAATAAAATAATATTTCCATCATTTTGTACTTCTTTTAATGATTTCTTCATACGTTCTTCAAATTCACCACGATACTTAGAACCAGCTACCATAGAAGATAAATCAAGACTGATAATTTTTTTATCTTTCAATGTAGATGGAATATTTCCCTCAGCAACTTTTTGAGCTAGACCTTCCACAATAGCAGTTTTTCCAACACCAGGATCACCTACCAAACAAGGACTATTCTTTGTTCTTCTACTTAGTATTTGTATAATTCTTTCAATTTCTCGTTCTCTTCCAATAATAGGGTCAAATTTATTATCCTTTGCTAAGTTTGTTAAATTTCTTCCATATTTATCTAAATTTTCTGTTACAGTTTTTTCATTTGATACTTCTGAACGATATCCCATACCAGGAATTATCTGACTTTCACTTTCTCCCAGCATCATCATGATATCTTCATATAATTTTTGTGCATTTACTCCCATTATAATCAATATTTTTACTGCAATACTATCAACTTCTTTTATAAGAGATAAAAGTAAGTGTTCTGTTCCTATATATCCTGTTCCCATATGCTGTGCTTCCTGATTGCTAAATTCTAATACTCGTTTTGCACCAGGTGTAAAATCTTGTGGTATATAGGAAATACTACTACGACTTATCAGTGTAGTAATTTTTTCAAACACAGTATCTGAAGTAATACCTTGTTCTTCTAATGCCTTGCAAGCTACACTATCTCTTACTAGTGTCAAACCTAAAAGAATATGCTCTGTACCAATAAAACGATTTCCTAATTTTAAAGCAGATTCTTGTGCTAATTGTAAAACCGCTTGTGCTTTTTTTGTATATTTTCTTTGCATATGTAACCCTCCTTTTGGGTTATTATAATATTGTTAGCCAATAGCGTTTATGATTGCTAATATCTTTCTAAAAGAAAAAAACGTATCCGTTTTTTTCTTAAAATTATTATAATACAAAGTTTAAAAAATACAACAACAGAATATTGACAAATTTATTCAAAAATTGTAAATTTTGAATAAGGTTCTTGTTTTGGAATATATTGTAATGTTAAATTTTGATTTGTTTTAGGATGTTTTAATGTTAATCTATAACACCATAATGCCATAGAAGTACCTTTTTTCCATTGTTGTAATGTATTGTACTTTTGGTCACCCCAAATGGGAATACCTGCATAAGCAAGCTGTACTCTAATCTGATGGTGACGTCCTGTTTTTAGATTTATATTTAATAAAGAATAGTATTGTTGATTTTCTTTTATAGTTTGCACTCTATTATAACTCAATATTGCCTTTTTACTATCTACTGTTGGTTTTTCTACTACAAAAGATAAATTTGTTTTTCCATTCTTTCGTAAATAATTTTCTAATATTCCTTCTTGATTAGTTTTTCCACAAACAATAGCTAAATATTCTTTTTTTATCTTATTTTGTTGCATCATTTGAGAAACCCTAGAATTTGTATATTTATTCTTTGAAAAGAGTAATACTCCTCCTACTGGTCTATCAAGACGATGAATTAATCCAATATATGAATTTTCCGCCTTTTTCTTTTCTAAATAACTACTCAAAAAGGTCATAATATCTATATCACCTGTTTTATCTGGTTGAGTTGGCATACCTGCTGGTTTTACAACACAAACCAAATCATTATCTTCATATAGTATAATAGGACTTATCATAAAGGTTTACCTCTTTTTACCTCTTTTAATATTACGCTACTATAAGGTTTCAAAGATAAAATCAATTTACCCCTTTTTATTTTATAAGAAATTACATTAACAGAAAATCCAATTTCTGTTGATGTTAATATCGCTTGCATTTCTCCATAGGTAGAAATACCCATTTGCCAAACAGGAATTTCTATTTGTTTTTCTTGTTCTGTGTTATTTAAAGCAACAACAATTTTATTTTTTTTATCAAATCGTCCATAACTTAATAGACCATACCCAGTGTATAAAAATATAAGTGAACCTGTCTTTAATGCACTATATTGCTTGTGTATCTTAATAGCTGCTTTGTGAAATTCCAATAAATCAATATCTTCATTTCCCCATGGGTATGTTCTTCTATTATCAGGATCCGTCCAGCCAGCAACTCCCGCTTCATCTCCGTAATATACTGTTGGTGCACCAGGCCATGTCATTTGCATAACAACAGCTTCTTTCATAATGCCCTTATTAATTCCTTGATTAGCAGCATCATGACCTAAAGTATGAAGTCGTCCAACTGTTTTATTTGTTCTCGTTAAAAAACGAGAATGGTCATGATTAGAAAGTTCATTCATAGATATTTGTATAGACTGTTTTGAAAGCTTTGCCATCTGATACAACATCGTATTTTTAAAAGAAATACTATTATTTAATAAATCCCTTCTAAAATCTTCACTATGCTTTTCCATACCTGTTAAAAACCATGATACAGGTTCCATAAATGCATCATAATTCATAATTGTATCCCATTGGTCACCTTGTAGCCATGAAGATGCATCTCCATAATGTTCCGCTAATATAATTGCATTAGGATTTGCCTTTTTTACAGCATCTCTAAATTTTTTCCAGAAATAATGATTAAAATTAGGATTGATTCCTAAATCTGCTGCAACATCTAATCTCCAACCATCAGCATTAAATGGAGGAGATACCCATTTTTGTGCAATTCCCATAATATACTGAAATAATTCTGGAGATTCAAAATTTAATTTTGGATGATTTGGATGTCCCCACCAACCATCATATGTTCCATTTTCTTTCCAATAAAAATAATTGTGATAAATACTATTATTTTCTATAAATGCTCCAGCAGGATATTTTCCAGTAAATCCATAAAAATTTTCTCTGTCCATCCATTTATGAAAAGCACCACAATGATTAAACACGCCATCAAGTATAATTTTTATGTTTCTTTTATGGGCTTCTTCTACAACTTTACAAAATAAAGCATTACTAGCTTCTAAATTCTCTAACGCTGTTGTTCTTTGAATATACATAGTTGCATGATTATTATTAAATTTCTCAAATACTAAAGGAGAACCTCCATCTTCCACAACAACACCAATATGTGGGTCAATATAATCATAATCTTGTGTATCATATTTATGGTTACTTGGAGAAACAAAAAGAGGATTAAAATATATTACATCTATGCCTAATTGTTGTAGATAATCTAATTTATCTAATACACCTTTTAAATCTCCACCATAAAAACGTCTAAAATCTTCTGGCTCAGGTGCTTTATCCCATTCAACTGCTTCAACTGGTTTTCCTAAATATATATATTCATTTGTTTTTACATCATTTGTTTTATCGCCATTATAAAAACGGTCTACATAAATTTGATACATAACAGCGCCTTTTGCCCAATCAGGAATTTTAAAATTTCTAATTACCGTAAACCAAGTTCCTTCTTCTAAATTTTGATGTAACCCACTTTTTGTATAATAATAAGAACTATTTCCTTGCACCAGTTCAAAATAATATGATTTTGTTTCATTTGTTGGAGGTAAAAAACCTTCATAAAAGTCAAAAAAACTTTCTTGTTTACATACTTTCATAGGTATTCTTTCACCATCATAGCATAAAAAAACAGCATCCATATTTCCCCTTCCGGTTCGTATCAATATCTGAACAGTATCACTGCTTGTTGGTTCTGATGGTATTCTGAAATTTTCTGTTTCGTCACTAAAAACGGATTCAATACTCAAAATATCTTTGCTTAATTCTGCATTACAAAGTATTTTTCCAGCAATACTCAATTCTTTATAAGGTACTGAAAGATTCATACTAATTCTCCTATCCCAAATATACAATTATTTGTCATTTTTAGTTCGTATAATTTTATTATAAATATCAACAGAAATTATGTCAAATTATTTATTTTAACATATGAAAAAAGACTACCTGCCGATGATAGTCTTTTTCCACAAAGAGAAGGTATTTCTTATTGGGATTGCAGCCTATAAGCTGCATTGTGAAAATATTGGGGAGTTTTCACATTTTTATTATAGCACCACTTATATCATCTGTCTACTAAAATTTAAAAATATAATGAATTTTTTTTAATACACCAGCATTTTTTTGTCCAAAATAAACCAAAACTTTTCTTAACTGGTATAATCTGACAAAATTTTTGACAGATTTTCATCACCTGTAACAGAAATTCCCTCTAATAGCCTTTCCCTTTCTTCTAATGGTAATGCAGAAAGAGGAGTATTTGTAATTTCGTGTAATACAATTCCATGTTGTGGTTCTTTATAAAATACAGCAACATATCCATTCTTCTCTCCTATAATATACTGTTCATCGCTTTTTGCCTCTAATGTCTTTCTCATAATTACTTCTTTAGAAGAAAAAGAAATAATTTGCCAGTCTGTATATACTTTTTTCATATCCTCTAATGTCATATCCAATAAAAAATAGGGTGGAACATCTTCCAAAGTTTGTGTAACATCATCTTCTGTATAATAATATTCATATATCATTTTTGTAGAAGGTGTAATTCTTGCTGTCATTTCTTTTGTAACAGTTATACTATCATCTTCTTTTGTAATATTTTGATTTATTGAAGAAGAAAATTTTTGCATTTTCTTTTCATATATTCCAATAGTAATAAGGCAACTTATTATACCAATAACGAAACAAATTACTAATATCCAGATTACTTCTTTTTTTTTCATATTATCCCTCCTGTATCATACAAATAGTATGCACAGGATTTTCCAATTTTATACAATTTATACAAATATGCTTATAAAATTTTATTATTTGTATAATAGTAAATTCAAAAAAATAAAAATACCTAATATAAAATAGGTATCTTCATATTTTTATAATTCAGTCATTGATAGTAAATTCACCATATTTGCGAAAACGATAATAACGTTGTTGCAATAGTTCCTCTTCAGTTAAATTATTTAATACCTTCAATTCCTCTATCAATGCCTTCTTTAATATTGACATTGTATACTCTGGATTTTCTGCTAATCCTTCTCTTGCTTCTGGTATAATTTTTTCAATCACCCCATTTTTTAGTAAATCGGGAGCTGTCAATTTCATAAGATTTGCTGCATCAGCAGAACGTTCTGGAGAGCGCCATAGTATACTAGCAAATCCTTCTGGAGAAAGAACAGCATACATACCATTATCTAACATCCACACTCTATCAGCTAAAGCAAGTGCTAAAGCACCTCCACTTCCCCCCTCTCCTATAAAAATACTTATAATTGGTACAGTTAAACCAGCCATTTCCATTAAATTTTTGGCTATCGCTTCTCCCTGTCCTCTTTCCTCTGCACCAACACCACAATAAGCACCAGATGTATTTACAAAAAGAATCACTGGACGATGAAATTTTTCCGCTTGTTTCATTAAACGTAATTGTTTTCTATATCCTTCAGGATTTGGAGAACCAAAACTTCTTTTGACATTTTCTTCTATGGTGTGTCCTTTTTGTACACCAATGACGGTGACTGGCTGTTTCTCCAATAAAGCAATTCCTCCTACCATAGCCTTATCATCTGCAAAATGTCTATCACCATGCAATTCTATAAAATCAGAAAATATATATTCAATAAATTCCAATGTCGTAGGTCTGGAAACCATTCTGGATTTTTTTACAATTTCCATAGCTGCATTACCCATTCTCACAGCCCTCCTTTTGACAATGTAGTTTTAATATTTGTATTAATGTATCTTTCATATCCATTCTTAATACAATTTTATCTAAAAACCCATGTTCTAATTGAAATTCAGATGTTTGAAATTCATCTGGAAGTTTTTCATTAATTGTACCTTCAATCACCCTTCTTCCTGCAAAACCAATTGTTGCATTTGGTTCAGAGAGTATAATATCACCTAAACTTGCAAAACTAGCAGAAACACCACCAGTTGTAGGGTCTGTCATAACTGAAACATATAATAAACCAGCTTTTCCATGCCTATTTAACGCAGAACTTGTTTTTGCCATTTGCATAAGAGAAATAATTCCCTCCTGCATTCTAGCACCACCAGAAGCAGTAAATATAATAATAGGCAATTTTTTCTCCGTTGCTCTTTCAATCGCTCTTGTAATTTTTTCTCCTACCACAGAACCCATAGATGCCATCATAAAATGACTATCCATTACAGCTAAAACAACATCATATCCTCCAATTTTACAATGTCCTGTTATTACAGCATCTTTTAATTCTGTTTTTAATTGTACCTTTTCTATTATTTTATTATAGTCTGGATAATTCATAGGATTTTTCGCCTGCATGTTACTATCCCATTCTTCAAAAGAATTTTCATCAGTAATTAAGTTAATTCTTTCTCTTGCTGTCAAACGAAAATGGTATCCACAATTAGGACAAATTTTATACTGATTGATTTCTTTTGTATAAATGATTTTATCACAGTGATTACACTTTATCCAAAGTCCATCTGGTATACTGGGTGTTTGTGCTTCTGGTACAGTAACAGCTTCAGGAGGATTCATTCTAATATAATTCTTTTTTTTAAATAATTTCATGAAATTCCCTCCAAATAATTATTTTATAATTTCATTTGCTATAAAAGAAGTATCAAAATCTCCTTTTATATATTTTTCATTTTCCAAAATTTCTTCCATAAATTCAATATTTGTTATAACACCCTCAATAACAAATTCATGTAAACAACGTCTCATTTTTTCAATTGCTTCTATTCTAGTATTACCATGAACAATTACTTTTGCTAACATAGAATCATAAAATGGTGGAATATCACAACCTGCATAAATAGCACTGTCTATTCTTGTTCCCATTCCTCCTGGCATAAGTAAAAAATCAATATGTCCTGGAGAAGGTGTAAAATTCAATTTTGGATTTTCTGCATTGATTCTACACTCAATAGCATGACCATTTATAACAATATCTTTTTGATTTAATTTTAATTTCTCTCCAGAAGCAATTTTTAATTGTTCTTTTACAATATCTATGCCAGTAATCATTTCTGTAACTGGATGTTCTACTTGTATACGAGTATTCATTTCCATAAAATAAAAATTGCCAGATTTATCATATAAAAATTCTATTGTACCAGCATTTTCATAGCCTACTGTTTTTGCTGCTCTAATTGCTGCCTCTCCCATTTTTTGTCTTGTTTCATTTGAAATAGCGATGGAAGGTGCTTCTTCTAATACCTTCTGATTCCTTCTTTGTAAAGAACAATCTCTCTCTCCTAAATGTACTACATTTCCAAAATGATCACCTAAAATTTGTATTTCAATATGTCTAGCGTGCTCAATTACTTTTTCCATATACATTTTATCATCACCAAAAGCGGCAATTGTTTCACTTTTAGCAGATTCATATGCTTGTTTTAATTCCTTTTTTTCTCTTACAATACGAATACCTTTTCCACCACCACCAGCAGCAGCTTTAATCATTACTGGATAACCTAACTTTTCTGCCATCTCAACGGCTTTTTCTACTGTATCTACTGTACCATCACTGCCTGGAACAACAGGAACATTTGCCTTTTTCATCATTTCTCTAGCATTTGCCTTATTACCCATTTTATCAATTACTTCTGGAGAAGGTCCTATAAATTGTATATTACATTCACAACACATTGTTGCAAATATACTGTTTTCTGCTAAAAATCCAAACCCTGGGTGTATTGCTTGTGCTTTTTTCGCTACTGCAGCACTAATAATATTTTCCATATTTAAATAGCTATCTATTCCCTTTGCAGGACCAATACAAACAGCCTCATCTGCTAATTGCGTATGAAGTGCATCTCTATCTGGTTCTGAAAAAACTGCAACGGTTGCAATGCCCATTTCCCTGCAAGCTCTTATAATACGAACAGCAATTTCTCCTCTATTTGCAATCAATACTTTATGAAACATTTTTTAAACACCTCCATGGAGAAATTATCCAATCAAAAATGTAAATTCACCCTCAGCGGCTTTTTTATCTCCTACATATGCAATACCTTTTCCAATACCTGCATTCTTTTTTAATTTTATAATGCTTACCTCTAAATGTAATGTATCTCCTGGTATAACTTGTTTTCTAAATTTTGCTTTATCTATTGCACCAAACAATGCAGTTTTTCCTTTATATTCATTCATGGATAATATTGCAACAGCGCCAGCCTGTGCCATAGCTTCAATAATTAATACACCAGGCATCACAGGTCTACCTGGAAAATGTCCTTGAAAAAATGGTTCATTCATTGTTACATTTTTTGTAGCAATTACTTTTTCACCTGGTATTACTTCATCTACCTTATCAATCAATAAAAAAGGATACCTATGTGGTATAATAGACATAATTTCCTCTATATTCATTTTTATTCCGTCCTTTACTATTATTTAATTCTGAACAAACTTTGTCCATATTCTACTAATTCCTCATTGCTTACATAAATTTCTGCAATTTCTCCTGTATATGGACTTGGTATTTCATTCATAATCTTCATAGCTTCTACAATACAAAGTATATCTCCTTCTTTTACTTTATCTCCTATTTTTACAAAACTTGGCTTGTCACTGCCAGGTGCTGCATAAAATGTTCCTACAATAGGTGATTTTACAATATTACCACTTTGCTCAGTGATTTCTTCTGAAACACTAGATGTTTCAGTTGGTTGTATTGTTTGTATTGGAGTCGTTTGCATATTAGGAACATTACTGCTTGTTGATTGAGTAATCATTGTATCTTTATTTTTACTCATCTTGATGGAAACATTATCCATGTTCAATTCAAAATTTGTTAGAACTGAATGATTTACAATAGAAATCAATTCTTTCACTTCTGCATAAGTCATATTCAATCCTCCCATTTTTTAAAACAAAGCACACCATTATGTCCGCCAAAACCTAATGAATTAGATAAAGCATATTTGATGTCTGCCTTTCTACCTACATTTGGAATATAATCTAAATCACAAGCATCATCTTTTTCTTCATAACCTATTGTTGGTGGTAAAAACCCTTCTTCTAATGCCTTTACACAAGCAATTGCTTCAATCGCACCAGCAGCACCTAATAAATGTCCTGTCATAGACTTTGTAGAACTAATTGGAACATGATAAGCATAATCGCCTAATGCACGCTTGATTGCTGCGGTTTCACCTGCATCATTTGCTTCTGTACTAGTACCATGTGCATTGATATATCCTAAGTCTTCTGCTTGAATACCTGCTTCAGACATAGCCATATTTATAGCATTTGCGGCACCTTCACCATCAGGACATGGTGCCGTAATATGATATGCATCACAAGTAGAACCATACCCTACAATTTCACCATAAATTTTCGCTCCTCTATTTAAAGCATGTTCCAATTCTTCTAATAGTAATATACCAGCACCATCGCCCATAACGAAACCACTTCTATTTTTATCAAAAGGTCTACATGCTTTTTTAGGGTCATCACAAGTTGTTAATGCTGTTAAATTACTAAAACCTGCTAATCCAATTTGTGTAATAGAATATTCTGCACCACCAGCGAAACATATATCTAAATAGCCATGTTTAATATTTCTATAAGCTTCGCCAATAGAATTTGTTCCTGTTGCACAAGCAGTTACAATGGATTCACAAGTACCTTTCGCTTTAAATTTTAATGCAATATTACCTGCTGCCATATTACCAATTGCCATAGGTATAAACAATGGAGATACTTTAGAAGGTCCTTTTTCATTCAACTTAATGATTTGTTCTTCTATTGTCCATAAACCACCAATACCAGAACCTACAATTGTACCAAATCTCTTTGAATCAATATCTTCTTTTAATCCACTCATTTCATAGGCTTGTGTTGCTGCCGCAATACCATAAATAGAAAACATATCATTTCTTTTAGTTTCTTTTTTTGCAACATATTTTTCAGCTTCAAAGCCTTTTACTTCTCCAGCAATTTTTACTTTAAATCCTTCTGTATTAAACTTTTTGATATAATCAATACCACAAACTCCATTCTTTAAATTTTCCCAATAACTTTCTACATCATTTCCCAATGGAGTAATAGCACCCATACCTGTAATTACACATCTTTTCATGTTTTACCTCCTTAGTACATTGCCATGCCACCATTTACATGTATAACTTGACCTGTAATATATTTGCTTTTCGCTAAAAATACTGCTGTTTCTGCAACATCTTCCGCTTGTCCTAATTTTTTCATAGGAATTTGTGCAATCATTTGTTTTACAATATCTTCTTTTAACACTGCAGTCATATCCGTTTCAATAAACCCTGGAGCAATCGCATTACAAGTAATACCACGAGAAGCAACTTCCCTAGCAACAGATTTTGTCATACCTATCACTCCTGCTTTAGAGGCTGCATAATTTGCTTGTCCTGCATTTCCCATAACACCCACAATAGAAGAAATATTGATAATAGCACCACAACGCTTTTTAATCATATGATTTATTGTATGACGTGTTATATTAAAGCTACCCTTTAAATTTGTATTCAACACTGCATCAAAATCTTGCTCAGACATACGCATAAAAAGACCATCTTTTGTAATACCAGCATTATTTACTAAAATATCAATATATCCAAATGTTTCTATTGATTCTTCAACAATTTCTTTTGCTTTTTCAAAATTAGAAACATCTCCTTGTATAGTCAAACAATTAACACCATAATTTTTAATTTCTGCAACCAATTTGTCAGAAACAGTGCTTCTATAATTTAATATAATATTACAGCCTTCTTTTGCAAAAGCAATCGCAATCGCTTTTCCAATTCCCTTTGCTGCACCAGTTACTAAAACTGTTTTATCTTTTAACATACTTTTCCTCCGTTTTTATATTAATAATTTTTCTACTGCCTTTTCTAATGTTTTTTGGTTTTCTACATTTAATATTGTCACTCCTTTTATAGTTCTCTTTACAAATCCACTCAATGTCTTTCCAGGACCAATTTCTATAAATGTATCAACACCTTTTTTTGATAATGTCATTATTGTTTCTTCCCATTTTACAGGACTCATAACTTGCTTTATTAAAAGAGGAATAATATCCTCATTATTTTCAACTTCTTGCCCAGTTACATTTGTAATAACAGGTATGTTCATAGTATGTAATTGTAATTGATTTAATTCTTGTGCTAATTTTTCTGATGCAGATTTTAATAATGCTGTATGGAATGGACCACTCACATTCAATTTTGATACTATTTTTGCACCTTTTTCTTTTGCTGCCGCTGCTGCCTTTGTAGTGATTTCTGTTTCACCAGCAATAACAATTTGTCCTGGAGCATTATAATTTGCAGGTGCTACAAAACCATATTGGCTATATTCTTTACAAATATTTTCTACTTGCTCCCTTTCCATACCAATAATAGCATACATACTGCCTTTACCCTCGGGTACAGCTTCTGTCATAAAACGTCCCCTTTTTTGTACCAACTTTACAGCGTCCTCAAAATGAAATATGCCACTTGCTGTATATGCACTGTATTCTCCTAAACTCAAACCAGCTACATAATCTGGTTTGATTCCTTTTTCTATCAAGCATGATAATGCTGCTATACTCATAGTTAATATAGCTGGTTGCGTAAATTCTGTTTGATTCAATTTTTCTTCCTGCTCAAAACATATATCGCTAAGAGAAAAACCCAAAGCATCATCTGCCCTTTGAAATATTTCTTTTGCACAAACGTATTGTTTTTGCAACTCTTTTCCCATACCGACATATTGAGCACCTTGTCCACTAAATAAAAAAGCTGTTTTCATGATTTTTCTCCTATTTTTAAATTGTTTTTTATTTCGACATTTTATGATAATGATAAGCAAGGGAGCATATGCTCCCCTTGCTAAAATATTTTTCGTTATCTCATGAATTTTATAGCGTCTTTCATAATAGTAGAATATTCGCTGTAAAGTTCTTCAATAATTTCTTTTGCAGTTTGCTCTTTATTTACTAACCCTGCAATTTGACCAGACATAACAGAACCATTTTCGATATCTCCATCATGAACGGCTTTTCTTAAAGCACCTCTGCCTAATTCTTCTAATTTTTCAGCAGGTGCATTTTGTTTTTCTAATGCTTCATAGGCTCTTGCCATTTTATTTCTAATGACACGAACAGGATGACCAGTAGACATACCTGTTGTGGTTGTATCAATATCTTTTGCTTTTAATATTCTCTGTTTAAAATTAGGATGTACTATACATTCCCTTGCAACAAGAAATCTTGTACCAAGCTGAAAACCTGAAGCACCTAACATAGTTGCTGCTGCCATACCTCTGCCATCTGCAATACCACCTGCTGCAATTACTGGAATATCAACAGCATCTACAACTTGTGGTACAAGTGCCATTGTTGTTGTTTTTCCAATATGCCCGCCAGATTCCATACCTTCTGCTATTACAGCATTCACACCATCTTTTGCAAAACGTTTCGCAATTGCTACGGAAGGAATAACAGGAATTACTTTTGCGCCCATTTCTTGAAAAGCCTTTAAATGCGTAATTGTACTTCCTGCACCTGTTGTTATTACAGGAACTTTTTCCTCACAAAGTACTTTTGCAATATCTTCTGCATAAGCAGATAGTAGCATAATATTTACTGCATAAGGACGGTCTGTCATTTCTTTTAATTTATGAATTGCTTCACGACAACCCTCACCATCTAAATGACCTGTTGCCAAAACTCCCAAACCGCCTGCATTTGATACTGCTGCAACTAATTCCGGAGTAGAAATCCATGCCATAGCACCTTGTATAATAGGATATTCTATTCCAAGCATTTCGCAAATATTTCCATACATAAGTTTGTTCTCCTTATCCTTTGCTGTATGTTTATTATTGATTATCTTCTACCATTTTTACAACATCAGCAACTGTTTTAATTTCATCTGTATTTTCGATTTTTACATCAAATTCATCTTCAATATCATTGATAATTTGAAATAAATCTAAACTGTCCGCTTCTAAATCTTCCATAACATTTGTTTCTGGTGTAATTTCAGCAATATCCTTTCCTGTTTGCTCAGCAATAATTTCTTTGATTTTTTCTAATACTTCCATTTCTGTTCCTCCTTAAAATAATTGTTTATTCAGATTTTTATAAGCAGCCCGCCCCATGTAAGCCCACCGCCAAAACCTGCCATTAATATATAATCTCCTTTCTGCAATAATCCCTTTTGCATCATTTCATTTAATGCAATGGGAATTGTTGCAGCAGAGGTATTACTATATTCAGAAATATTCATATAAAACTTTTCTAAAGGAATTTTTGTTTTTCTAGATATAATTTCTACAATACGAGCATTTGCCTGATGAGGTATAATATACTTTAATTTCTCAGAAGCAATGCCCGACTTTTCTATCAAATTCAATATACACTTTGGTGTCTGCCTTGTAGCAAAATCAAATATTGCCCTACCGTCCATATGCAAAAAATTATCTTCTTCTTCTGCTTCATTATTAAATATATGAGAAGCCTTCTTTTCTGCACAAGTTAAAGACATGCCTCTATTACCATCACTGCCCATTTCTTCCGCTAAAATACCTCCTTCTTCTGCATTTTCTAAAAACACGCCACCTGAACCATCACCAAATAATACACAAGTACCTCTATCCTTAAAGTCTAAATGCTTTGATAACACTTCAGCGCCAATTACTAATGCATTTCTATAAATGCCTGTTTTAATAAATTTATCTGCTGTACTGACAGCAAAAATAAAACCTGAACAAGCTGCATTTAAATCAAATGCAACAGCATTAGAAGCACCTATTTTTGATTGCACTAAACATGCTACAGAAGGTGTTGTATAATCTGGTGAAACGGTTGCAACAATGATTAAATCAATATCTAATGGATTGATATTACCATTTTTTAAAATGTCCAAAGCAGCTTTCGCCGCAATATCTGATGTATTTTCTCCTTCTGAAAAATGTCGTTTTTTTATACCACTGCGAGAACGTATCCATTCATCACTTGTATCAACATACTGAGAAAGTATATTGTTCGTAATGATTTTTTCAGGAACATAATAACCAGTAGATTTAATTTTTGAAAAAATCATATTTTTTCTCCCTTAATTTTAAAAATATTTTTGCAAATATATATTTAGTTTTATTAAAGTTTGGCAAAGCACTTCTCTTTCTTGCTTCGTAAGACCACTAATTGTTGCTTTTACTACATTTTTATGAAATTGTTCATGTACTCTATATAATAATTTTCCTTTTTTTGTCAATTTTATTAACACTACACGCTTATCAGATTGACAACGAAATCTTTCTACATAACCCTTTTTTACCAAATTGTTAATAGCAACTGTTAATGTACCTACTGTAATTTGTAAATTTTTTGCGACTTCACTCATACTTTTTGTTTGATACATACCAATAGCTTCAATAGTATGTACTTCTGCCACAGAAACATCAAAAATTTTTTCTTTTTTTAAGGCGTTTTGTTCTATTGTTAATATATTATTGAATGTATCTACTAGCAAAGTATTGACTACGTTTAGAGTTTCTTCCATATTTGCCTCCTTAATTCCATTGCGTACCAAATACTTTGATAATCAAAGTATATGATACTTTTTTTCATACGTCAATCTTTATTCTGAAAATAATACAGCTAATTCAAAAAAAATTTTTAGTCATTATGCAATATATTCTTTTTTATATTAAATATTTTCTACAAATTTAATAGTAAGCTGATTCCATCATTACCATTTTTATAAAAAAACAACAATTTATATAATATATATTGACAATAAATTTTATTTGTAATATATTTTTTATATAATAATATTAAATCTACATCACATAGTTATAAAAACTATATGTTTATATAAAGGGGTGTCTATATCATGAAGTTAAAACCACTTCATATTGGAGATTTAACTATACCTGTTCCAATTATACAAGGAGGTATGGGAGTAGGTATCAGTCTTTCCTCATTAGCTGGAGCTGTCGCAAAAGAAGGGGCTATTGGTGTCATTTCTGCCGCTCAACCAGGTTTTTTATCAAATGATTTTTTAACAAATACAATAGAAACAAATTTAAAATCACTTGCTTATCATATAAAAAAAGCAAAAGAAATTTCTAATGGTGGTATTATTGGTGTAAATATTATGAGAGCAGCTACTCATTATTCAGATTATGTAAGTTGCTGTATTGAAAATGGTGCTGATATCATTATTTCTGGAGCAGGCTTACCTATGGAACTGCCTGATTTAATAGGAACTGCTTCAATTAAATTTGCTCCTATTGTTTCCTCTGAAAAAGCTGCAAAGGTTTTGTTACATCGTTGGGACAAAAAAGAAAAACGTATGCCTGATTTTGTTGTAATTGAAGGTCCAAAAGCAGGTGGTCACTTAGGTTTTTCAGAAAAAGAACTCCTTTCTTGGTTAGAAAAAGAAGATAAATATTATGATGAAGAAGTGAAAAATATCATTAGTTATATAAAAGGATTTGAACAAAAATATAATCGCGCTTTTCCTGTTATATTTGCTGGTGGCGTATATGATAGAAATGATATTGACCACTATATAAATTTAGGATGTGATGGTGTGCAAATGGCAACCCGTTTTGTAGCAACAGAAGAATGTGATGCTGATATAGAATATAAAATGGCATATGTTGCAGCAAAAAAAGAAGATATTACCATCGTCAAAAGTCCTGTTGGTATGCCTGGTCGTGCAATCAATAATCCATTTGTGGAATTAAGAAAAAATGAAAAAGAAAACATTACAAAATGCTATCGTTGTTTGGAAAAATGCAATCCTGCTACTACGCCATATTGTATTACGGAGGCTTTGATTCGTGCAGCAAAGGGAAACACAAAAGATTCTTTATTGTTTTGTGGCGCAAATGCTTACAAAGTAGATAAAATTACAACAGTAAAGCAAATTATAGAAGAATTAAATCAATAATTGATATATTAAATAAATTAAGAGTTCGTTAAAAAACGAACTCTTTTCAATAGTTGCATATTTCCTACTTAAACATATAGGGTGTTCTTGTGGCTATTCCATATAGAGGGCATCTATAAATTCCTAATAGAATTTGTGGTTTTTCTTGATATTTGTCGTATCTCTTTAAATATTCTCTTGTTTTATATCCCTTTTTTTCTATTTTCTTCTTTTTGCATTTCTTCTTTTTCGTTTTTAGTATTAGACTTTTCAGGCGACGTTTTAAACACTTAGATAGATTATAATTTATTCGTGCAAAATCTTCACTAACCATTGTTGCATATGCATAATAGCTGTGCTCTCCAACTATAATTTTATTTAGTTTCAGAATGTTTTCTACTGCTCTTTCTTTTTGCAATATTTTTACTTGTTTCTTTATTTTCTACTGTACGCTCTTTTTAGCTTTTTTTGTTAATTTTGATACATTTTTTCTTTCGGACTTTTATTCTGTACCCTAGGAATTCTGTGTAATTCTTTTTTACACTGGTTATTTTTGATTTTTCTTGATTACTCCAAAGATTAAAAAAGTGGATTGTAAGAATTTATATTACAGATTAATGGAAACCATATACAGAAATTATCCCAAAAGGACTGTTGCTACAAAATAAAAAGTATGTACATTCTATTGAAAGAAATAATTCTCGTCAAAGACATTGGTTTGCACGATTCAGAAGAAAAACATATGTTGTATCTCGCTCTTTAGAAATGGTAGATTTAACCATGACTCTTTTTGCTAAGTTTCATTGTAATTCTTCTTTTTCATTTCCTTCATTATTTACTTAACATTCTCAATTTTTTTAGATTTGTATATTCAAACATTCGTCAGTTTCTTATTTCATAAACATTCTGACCATTGGCTATTTTCATCTTTATTTTTAGATCTATCCTTTATCCCTTGCCTTAAAACACTGTTACCTGTATAAATACATCCTTTTCAGATTTATTTAATCCAATGTAATCTAATATATCTGAACTTGCTGTTCTCTTTCCAAAACACAATATCAAATGAATCTCCTAGCGTTTCACAAGCTCACATAGCTAAAGGTAATAAAAATGTAGCTGTCATAGTTCCATAATTTCTTCTACTGGTATCAATATTCAATGATACGATAATTGTGCAATGGTACTGCCAATATGATTACCCACAGGCATAAATTCTACATTTATACCAGTTAAAAAACATACAAGTCCAAAATAAGTATACGCAATGCTTTGATAGTTTTAAATATATTTTTTGAAAAATAAGAAAGAAAATAACAATAGGTGAAAGTGCTAAGTGCTATTGCTGCTTCTTTAAAATAATCAGGAAATCCATGCAAAAATAGTATTTCTTTTATATTTGTTACGTTTGATTGTGTTTCTACTGTGTAATCTTCTAAAGGTACTACAAAAAATAGTCCAAGAAATAAAACTGTTAATATAGCTACTGAACATTTTCTATATTAATTTATAATACAAAATATCCTCTAAATCGGCATATTATATATAAAATTACGTCAATTTAGAGGATATATTGATTTTTTGGCAGATAGTAAAATATTGATTTTACTACTTTCATCAGTATAACATAATTACACAAAATATTAAATTTTATATTTATATTTCATGTAGTTTCCATTTTCCTGAACAGTATCTCCACATAAAGCAAATAATGCGAAATATCCAGTCTAAAATCATGCCAATCCATACACCAATCGCACCCATTCCCATAAATTTTCCAAGAATATAACTTGTCATAATACGGAATATCCACATGGAAGCAATAGAAGCAATCATTGTAAATTTTACATCATTTGCTGCACGTAAGGCATTTGGTAATGTAAATGATGCTGGCCATAAAAATATAGCGCAACCACAATGTATCCATATCAATATTTGTGCTAATTCTAATGTATCATCAGATAAATGATATATTGCTAAAAGCAATGGCAATACCAAAATAATTAGGGCATTAATAGAAGATGTAAAAGCGTATGATATTTTCATCAATTTTTTAGTGTAATATTCAGATTGTTTATAATCTCCTGCTCCAACACATTGCCCAATAACAGTAATCATAGCAAGACTGATTGCCTGTCCTGGTATACATCCCATAGAATCTATATTATTTGCTACCGCATTCGCAGCAATTTGTACTGTGCCAAAACTAGCAATAATACCAACAACTAACACTCTACCTAACTGAAATAATCCATTTTCTAAACCATTTGGTATACCAATATGTAATATTTTTTTAATCATAGTGCTATCTAACTTTATTTTTAATTTTGGATCAATATATATCTGATTTTTAGAATTACAAATCAAATATAATATAATAATAGATGCTAAAAAACGAGCAATTAAAGATGGAATTGCAACACCAGCAATACCTAAATTTAGAAAAAATATAAAAAAAGCATTTCCTCCAATATTAATAATATTCATTAAAAATGATAATGCCATAGAAACCCTTGAATTTCCCACGGAGCGAAATAATGCAGCACAAGAATTATATATTGCTAAAAATGGATAAGAAACAGCTGTTATATTTAAATAAATAATTGCATTTTCCATAACATCGGATTCAATTTCTCCAAACAGCAATTTTAAAAGGGGTCTTTTAAACAAAAGCATCATTATCATAACAAACATAGAAATGATAATAGTAATAAGCAAAAGTTGATATGCAGAAGAACAAGCTTGCTTTCTGTCCCTTTTTCCTATAAATTGTGCTGAAACAACTGCTCCACCTGTGGCAAGTGCAGCAAAAATATTGATAATCAAAACATTTATCATATCTACAAGAGAAACACCAGATACTGCTGTTTCTCCTGCTACTGAAATCATCATAACATCTGCCATACCTACTGTAACAGCTAATATCTGCTCTATAATTAGTGGTATAATTAGTTGATAAATTGCTTTATTACTAAATAATTCTTTTTGTTTCATTTCAACAGACTCACTCATAACGATTCCTTCTTTTTGTTTCATTTCAACAGACTCACTCATAACGATTCCTTCTTTTTATCTTTTATAATAATTGTACTAAAATAGCCTGTATGTTCTGGAAATTCTTCTATTGAAAAATATTTTTTTTCTGTTTTCATACCACAATTTTCAACCATATAGCAATCAAATTTATTTTTATTTTGAAAAAGTATTTCTTTTATACTTTGAAATGATTTCCCTGCTTTCATTAGTATTTTTGTTCCAGATAATGATAAAGCATATTCCAAACCATAAGTAGCAGGTATGATATGAAGCATATCATTACCTTCTGTTAAGCTAATGCCTAGTGCAGCAGAAACGGCACAAAAAGAAGGAACACCACAAATCATTTTTGTTTGTCCTCCATTTTTTTCTACCAATTTATGAACATACATATACGTTGCATAAATAGAGGGGTCACCTAGTGTTAAAAATGCGACATTTTCATTTTCTAAATATTTTAGTATCATTTTACTCCCTTGTTTATGATGTTCTTTTAATACCATTTTATCTTTTGTCATAGGAGTAGATATTTTGATAATTTGCTTTTGTGATAATTCTGGTATCATTTGCACTACAATGTTATAAGAAATAAAATTTTCTGTACCACTATCAGGTATTGCAATAATATTACATTTTTTAATACATTCTGCTGCTTGATATGTTAAAAATTGTGGGTTGCCTGCCCCAATACCAACACCATATAATGTTCCTTTCATATCTTTCTCCTTTGTATTATATATTTTCTGTTTTAATTGTTTCTAAAATATGCTGTGCAAAATTTTCTGCTTTTCTTTGTATTCCTTCTATTTTTTGTATGCTGCTTGGGTCATTTGCTGTTTCCAATAAAGCAAAACGAGAAGGTAATATGAATGTTTTATTCATATTTAATGCACTAATTAACTGCTCTGCTACTAAATCTCCCCCACTATATCCAGATACAATAATACCAAAAATATATTTTTTATAAAATCTTGTTTTGCGAAACAAAGCTGTTAATCTATTAATAAAGGCACATAAATTTGCACTGACTGCATCATTATAATTGGGACAGAGCAATATGAGTGCATCACATTCTAGTATTGCTGGATATACCTCATCAACAATTACTCCACCATAATAGCAATTTGATTTTGAACTGAAATGCATACACATAGTATAAGGGCAACCTGAACAATCCTGTACACTACCATTTCTTAATGAAATCTCTTTTATTTTGCAATCAGTTAAATGTTGTTTTACCATATTCCAAAGCTGTGATGTATTAGATGTTTTAAAATTGCTTGCATGAAGTACCAATATATTTGGTTGTTTTTTTCTGATTGAAGAAAAAGATAATATTTGTTCTACTAATACTCGTGCTGATTTTTTGTACGCTCCTATATTATCTGTTTCTAATATTTTTGCTTGCACATTAAAATTTTGAAGTGAGGCTGTTGCCTCTACAAGAGGTCTGCCAGGGAATGTGCAGCCTGCTTGGTTTGCAGTAAATGCAAATTCTCTAGCAATAGATTTTGTAAATAATTCGCTTTCTCCGTCTACAATAATACCTGCAACGGAGTTTTCTAACAAATTAGTATTCATTCTTAATTTTTTCAAAAATCGAAAATATTCTAAATTAATACCTGAAATACCTTGAGAAATCGCAAAAAGAATTTTTTTATTTTGTAAATTTTTGAATTCTTCTTCTTTCGTAATTTTTTGGTAACAAATATTTTCTAGCGCTTTCTGTAAAACTTGCTCTAATCTTTTCGTTTTTTGCTTTTCTTCACAATGAGGTTGTACTAAAATCAATTCGTTTTTCATATTATATTCTCCAAATTTTGAAATGCTTTTTTAATACGACAATACAATGTTTCTGGTAAAGGTAAACTTTCTATTTCTAAACCTGATATTGTTGTTCTATTTTTACAACCCATATAAACGCCCCCTAAAAAATTAGAACTATAATGCCACTCTCCTTTTATTGTTAGCAATATAGAAATTGCCGCTGAAGAAAATGCTGGCGCAATATAAGGCTTAAATCCTAACTCTCTTGTTTTCATATTTGCTTCTATGGCAAGCGTAGTTAATTCTCTTGAAAGTGTATCATCATAATTTTTAATACTGTTTGCAATTACTAAATCCTGCCCATGAGGACCAAATGCTCTACCTTCTGTTAAAAAGGATTCAAAACGATTATCCTTTTTAGCAAAATAAGCTGCTCTTGCATTCATAACACCAAGTCCATAACCTTGTATTTGTTCTGGTAAAAGTCCCTTTCCATCAAATTCTCCATTTATATTTTCATTACTTGCTAAAAATGCTACTTTACATAAAGGGTCTACTGGGTCAGATACTACCGCAAATAAACCAGAAAATTGTTTTTCTCTTGCCTTTTTGGCAAAATTACTTACAATATTTTTATTTGCTTCAAATTGTGCCATTCTAACATCCTTTACATTAGAGCCAATGGGAGGAATTCCTTTTGAAGCACAAAATACAAATACATCACAGTCAAATAAATGCTCTTGATCTATGATTTCTATTTCTGGTAACATATCATACTTCCAAGGAAATGCTGTTTGATTCATTTCATATTCCCATCTTTTACACACTGCTTCATTCATATCGCAAATACCAATTTTATGTATGCAATCCTTACCAAGCAGTTTCAGTCCCATTAAAACAGTACTTCCTACATCACCTAATGCTAAAATATGTACTGTTTTCTTTTTTAATGATTGATTTTCTTCTTTTCCCCATTCTTCTATTGTTTTATAAGCAGTATTTACACAAGTAATATTTACATTTTGAGCAAAAGCATTTTTGATATTTTGGGGTAATGCTGTAATATCTGCTTTCATATGGCTTGTACTAATCCATTCTATGCCTTCTTGTGTAAAAAGCATCTCTGGATATTTTGCTAAAAAGCGTCCTTTTGATTTTTGAATATCCTTTTTTATACCAACAATTATACCATTTTCTTTCTCCAACCATTCCATATATTATACCTCGTTATATTATTATTTTATTAATCCACTTAATCTTACTAATTTCTCAATATCATTCGCAATATAAACAGATGGCGCTAAATGATAATCATAGCTTAAACATCCTCCTTTATCTGGACAACTAGGATGAATAATGACCTCACTTAATCGATTTAATGTTAAATTTCTTTCATATTCTTTTTGGTATTCTTCTTCTAATACCGTTATAATATCCCTTGCATTTTCTAACGCAGCCATAGATAAGTGATATATATTTTCTTTTGTAGCTCCCTTTAAAAATGCTGGCATAACATAAGGTAATATTAAATTGATAGAATTTAATAAATTTGCTTTTAATTTTTCCTTTCTTTCTACACTATCTCCTCCTATAAAAGGATAAATAGTAGATTCTACAAACCAAGCACGTAGAGAAGGAATAAAATACAAACTTTCTACTTTTCTATTTTGTATATCCATTAAGTCCTTTCCTCTGCCAGAAAGCACACCAACAATAATACGTTCAATTTCAATATCCTCTTCTTTAAATAAAGGATCTAATTCTTTAATACGATATCCCTTATGCAACAAATCATCTACTAATATAACAGGCTTTTGAAAAGATTTTATTGTTCTTGTTTGATTTTTTAATGGTGAATAGTTAGGATATTCTGTAATTTTAAAATTTTTTAATTCAGATTCATATGTTTTTTCAGTATGCAATACTTTTGTTGTAGTATTAGGAATCACCATACCTCTTAAAATTTTACCAAATGGCACACACATAGCAGGACCTAATTTTCTTACAGGCAAAGGTTCGCTTGGTACACCATTCGCTTTTGTAATCATTTCTACCAGTCTATGATGCATAACACTAGAATGGAATGAAATAACTAAATTTCCTGGATAAAGCTGTGTCATTACTTTTTGTAATTTATTATGTGTTTCATCTAGTGTATCTAATACTCTCTTATTTCTATTAAAAGGCTCTTTTATTACTGTCTCCATATTTTGTATAAAAGCAATAGGATTTTTCATATCTACTACAAATATAGGTCGTTCTGATACGCCCTCATGTAACTCATAAAATCCTTGTTGTTCTAATACCATATGTATTTTTTTGTTTATAAATCCAATTTCTGGGCTAAACACACAATATGTATAATCTTTTGCTAATGCACTTGCTAATGTTTCTGTTAATAAAAGCTGTTCCGCATTTCTAATTTTTGTATCTTTTGAAACATACAATCCTGTAATAAGTAAAATACGCCCTGATGTATTTTCTCTAATATGATTTGCAATTTCCATACTTCTAAATTCTTGATAAAGTTTTAATGTTGTTAATGGACAAAATATAGATACTCCTACAATTTCTCCATTCATATTACCATCACGTATAATTGCAAAATCTGCATCTTGTCTGCCCATAGCAAAACGAATTCCTTCTTGATTTTCATGTTTATAAGAAAATTCAAATAATTCATTTTGCAAAGAATATGTTAAGTGGTCAAACAATTCAATTTGTATTGTTTTTGCACGGATAATTTGTTTATATTGAGGCTCTCTTAAATATAAACTATTTTCATAAATATAATTCTGTGCTACAGGGTCAATTAAATTGGATATATCTCTATTATCATCTATATTTTCTCTAATTCTAGTAGAGCTAATATCTTCTAGATGTACTGGTAATTTTAATTTTAATACACTTCCTAAAATTTTGTTATCTAATTCTCCATAATTACACCCTTTTTGATGCATTTGACTTTCCCTTAAAAATAAAATATGATTAAATGTTTGTATAGAATGTTCTACTGTAGGAACTTTATAAGAGGATGCATTTTCTACTACATCACTACCTGCTACCATATATACTTCTTTATTTGGGAACAACTCTTTTAATTGCTTTAAATCACTAGGATTTGCAATATTAACTGGTATATCATCTGGGAATAAATAAATATTTTCTTCGTTTGCTACGGACATCGTTACGATTTCTCTTCTTATCATATGAGGCTGTGTTTTTTTAGACCAAGAAAATTCATCTAATGCTAAATATACAACAAATCCCATATCTCGTATTTCTTTTGCAATACCTTTATGTCCTAGTGAAAATGGGTCAAATGTTCCAGGAAAAAATGCAATTTTATTTGGTTCTTCAAAATCAAATGATTGATAAGCAAATAAATAATCCCCTATAAAGCGATAAATATAATTTAAAGAAGCTGCATTATAAAAGAATGATAATTCAGATGTTTCTTTATTTTCAATCAATGTTGTGATTTTTTTAGCCATCATTTTGAATATATCTTTTTTCTCCTCTAATGAAAGTAATTTACTTCCAAACAAATATTGACCGATTACAAGAACAGCTTCTTGACTAACGGTTTCATTATAATTTGCTAAACCTCCTAATATCATGCCTAATATTACCTTTTTACGTTCTTCATATTTTTGTATACTTTCTTGAAAACGCTCTTTATAAATACCGTAATGTTGTAATATAATACCTAATGTATCTAATGTAAGACAAACAACACGTGAATTTGTACTAATTAAAAGACGCTTTAAATCGCTTACAAATTCATCTAATTCATATGGATGAAGATAAAGTGCAAATTCCCCTAGATACTGAGGAATATATTTTGAAAATTCATATTCTCCAATTTCAAGCCCTTTTGTTAATTCAATAGCAATTTCATTTCTTTGCGCTAATGTCAAAAGAGGTGCAATACTTACAAGAGCACTACCAGCATTATGACGCACCGCTACCCTTTCACTTACTTTTACAAGATTAGAAAAATGGGTTGCTATTTGTAATGCAGACATATTTTTATCTATATATACTCTATCCAAAAGCCATTCTATATTGACAGATTTTATTACCCATGGTGTTGCTACTTTTGTATTCTCTAAAAATATCTCAGATACAATAGAACTATCCTCATATATTGTTTTTAAATCACAATAGTCAAAACATTCTTTTAAATTCCAATTCTTTGCTGCTTTATGAATTAAAAATTGTAATGTATAATAATTTTTTGAAGGTATCTCTTTTATTATTTGTTGTAATATAATTGCCCATTTTTCATTTTTTGGTACACATTCTGTCATATATTTTATAAAACGTAATGCAGCTGCCCAAACTTCTATAGAGTCTGTTTGAATTGCCTTTTTTGAAAAATGAAGCAATATCTCAATTTCTTCCTCTTGCATTAAATGAAGTGGTAACAGTAAAAGAGAATCTAGCATAATAAATAATGTCGCTTCTTCTCTTTCTGTATTTTCATAAAATTTTAACAAATAACTTAAATATTTTCCACCCTTTTTATCAGAACATCTGCTTAATACAGAACCAATTAATATTTTTAAAGTATATCCAATCCATCTTTTATGTTTATCTGTTACTTTATGGTCAGGCTCTATTATCAATGTTAAATATTGTGTTAATAGTTCTTGGCTTGTATGTTCTCCTAAAGAAATTTTAACATCTTTTGGTAACTCTTTTCTATAATCTTCATCATAATTTACAATAATATTACCCATTAAATCTGCGGCTTGTCTACGTATGTCCCCTTCTCTATGCATTAACAATTCATATAAAAAATTTAATGTCATAGTTTTTTGCTTTTGTGTCATATATGTAAAATATTCTTCAAATATATTCAGATACGCACGACTGTTTTTCCAATTTTTAGCACTTCTTGCTGATTCTAAAATATTACCAAATGAAACTTCATGGCTTAACCTATGCATAAGAGAAATATTATGTTCAATAGACATATATTTTAATGCTTCTACTGTTTCATCCATACTCAAAATAGCTTTATCTTTTTTTAGCATTGGTGTTAATTTATCTGTTGCAAAATCTACATTGACACCAAGACTAATCATATAATCTTCAAAATCTTTCAGCTTTGCATATACATGACGATATCTATTTTCTTTTGCCGTATCAACATTATCTAGTTTATTTAATATTACTTGAAAGGAATCTTCTAAGCTGAAAAAACCCATAATTTCTTTTCCATTTTCCCAACCCTTTGCTTTTACTCTAAAATCAGCATAAATCAATATTAAAGATTCTATTGGTAAATCTTCTAATTCTAAATCCCATGTAGAGTGATTTGCAGCTATATGACCAATAGAAGGCAAAATGTTCACTTTGCACCACAAGTCTGTATAGTAATAATGTAAATAAGGAATTCTTTTTACTTCTTCATCTTTACAACCATATTTTCCAATATCATGCCCTGCTGCTGCTCCAGAAATTAAACCTAAATCAATGGGAACATTCGTTTTTACAATTTGTCTTGCTGTATGCATTGCTACATAATGTACTCCCGCAATATGTGCAAGTGAATCAAAAGGCATAATTTCTTTACCTATACGCATTAATTCATAAAAATATTGATTTTTTATACATTTGCGAAATCTTCTATATTCTTCTGCGTAATGACTTCCAGCAATTTCTTCTTCTGTTGCAAATTGAAAGTCCCTTGTTCTTTCAAAAGGTTTTGTTTCTTTTTCATAATCAAAAAATACTCTCAGTACCTCTAAATAAAAGAATATCGCTTTTTCATAATAAGGGTTTATTATCATTTTTACACTTTCTTGAAAAAGTCCTTTTCTAATATATTGATAAATATATTCCAGCCAATTTTGTTGTAACTTTTCTGGACACATAAAATCTATCGTTTTTAAACAAACAGTCAGTACATTTTCACAAGTGATTTCATTATGCTGTATGACAAATTTAATGTTTGTTTTCCAATCATCTTGTTTTAATAAAATAAGCATAGATTTTTTTGTGGTACGCATTTTACGTAAAAAACGACGATCTGTTAGTCTGTCTGTTAAATTATGATAAATATCTTGTATTGATTTTTTTTGCATAAATACACCCATTTCTGCTATAATTTTTATATTGTACAATTATCATTATTATAGTGCTTTTTTATAAAAACATAAACTATTTTTTTATAAAAATATAAAAAAGAATCAACATAACATTATTGACTCTTTTTTTATGCTTATTTTATAGAACGTAATGCTCCCGTTTTTGGACTCATAATAAATCCATATACTTCAACATCTTTATGAATAAGAGGATGATTTTTAATGATTTCTAATGTAGAATGTACAGACTTTTCTACACTATGAAATCCTGTTAGCCACTGCTCTACATTTTTATGTGTTTCATCAATATATTTAATATCCTCTACTGATATACCCTTTTCCATCATTTTTTCTATTACTTTTTTTCCATCTAAAAGTTGTCCTCCGCAATCATCATGTCCAATTACAATAATAGTATCCACATCTAATTCATACACCGCAACAATTAAACTGAACATAACACTTCCATAAGGATGCATAACTTGTCCGCCAGCATTTTTAATTAGTTTCACATCACCATTTTTTAAACCAAGAGCAGCAGGTAAAAGTTCTGTCATTCGAGTATCCATACAAGCAAGTATTGCAATTTTTCTATCAGGATATTTTGTTGTTTCATATTTCTTATACATTTCATGTTCGACAAAAATGCGATTATATTCTAACATCTTTTTTAATCCATCATTCATAATTTATCACCTCTTCATTATTTGATGTACTTAGCATAAATAATCATACCATTCCCAATCTATATCCATAATATTATCAAGTGTTTCCTCTTTTGGAAAGTCTATTAAATTAAATTCTATTTCAAAATCATGATAACGCTCATTTTCAATAGTTGCAATACCTGTTATAATATAATGTTTCCCTTCTCCCTTTACAAATTCACCTTCTAATAATAAATCATCTTCTTCAATGTATATTTTATTAAATTCCTTTTCTATTTGCTGTTGTGTAAAATATTCTTTCAATAACATAACCTCCTTTGATTTTATTCTATCACTCACTTTATATTTATTCAATACTATTTCAAAAGGTTGTATGTACAAAAAAAAGATGTTATACTAATCATGTAAATATATGGTTCTGTTAACTTAACATGAAAATAAAAATACGAAAAAGACTTTTAAAAATAC